>CAVTEC010000029.1:0-174250 GCA_963733475.1 uncultured Alphaproteobacteria bacterium
TTTCGAATAGTCTCTTTGGCCCGGTTACGTATTGCCCGAGTGGCTAAAGGGGACGGACTGTAAATCCGTTGGCTAACGCCTACGTTGGTTCAAATCCAACCCCCTCCACCAGAACTCTGCGGAAATCTGCGGCTTCCAATCGAATAATCCCAGCAATTCCGCTAGTTTGGCCGATTCATTCCGTGCTTGACCGTGCGCAGCCGTGCGCGTATACCCCACAATAGTTTATGGGATGGATTGCGGGGTAATCGGCATGGCTCGGGAAATCGACAAGCTGACACCGGCTGGGGTGAGGAACGCAAAAAAGCCCGGCCTGTACGGCGACGGGGCGGGGCTGTATCTCAACGTCGGGCCAACAGGCGGAAAATCGTGGCTATTCCGCTACATGCTGAATGGCCGGGCGCGGGAAATGGGTCTCGGCCCGCTGCACACGATCGGGCTGGCGGAGGCCCGTGAGCGGGCACAGGCAGCGCGTAAGCTGAAGCTGGACGGAATGGACCCCCTGGCCACACGAGAGGCTGAAAAGCAGCGCAGGGCCGAGGAAGCGGCGAAGGCGATCAGCTTCAAGAAAGCAGCCGAGGGATACATCAAGGCGCACCGGCCCGGCTGGCGGAATGATAAGCACGCTTGGCAATGGCAACAGACTTTGGACGCGCACGTCTATCCGGTGATCGGCGATCTATCGGTCGGGAGTGTGGATACAGGCCACGTCACGCGCATCCTTGAACCGATCTGGACAACGAAGGCCGAGACTGCGGCCCGCGTGCGGGGGCGGATCGAAGTGATTCTTGATTTCGCGACGACGCACGGCTGGCGCACGGGCGCGAATCCGGCACGGTGGAAGGGGCACTTGCAAAACGTGCTGCCGTCACGTGCGAAGGTGGCCAAGGTGGAACACCACGCCGCGCTGCCTTGGCGCGAGATGGGCGCCTTTATGGCCAAACTGGAGAAGCAGGACGGCACCGCGCGGCTGGCGCTGCAATTCATCATCCTGACCGCTGCTCGGACCAATGAGGTGATCGGCGCGACATGGGGCGAGATGGACCTTGCCACGCCGCGGCGGGTGACGATCGGCCGCGATGATGACGGCAAGCCCATCGTGGAGACCGTGGGCGGCCTTTGGACCGTGCCCGGTGATCGTATGAAGGCGGGCAAAGGGCATCGCGTGCCGCTATCCGGCCCTGCGCTCGACGTGCTGCACGAAGCCGCCAAGCTGCGGCGTGGCGACAGTCCCTCCGATCCCGTGTTTCCGGGCGGCAAGGGCGCTACGTCCAGCAAAGGGCTGTCCAACGTCGCCATGCTCATGCTGCTGCGGCGTATGGAGCACGGCGATCTGACCGTGCATGGCTTCCGCAGCACGTTCCGCGACTGGTGCGCTGAAGCGACCCGCTATCCGCGCGAACTGGCAGAAGCTGCGCTGGCGCACACGCTCGATTCCAAGACTGAGGCGGCATACCAACGCGGCGACCTGCTGGAAAAGCGACGCCGGCTCATGGCGGATTGGGCAACCTTCTGCGGCCGGGTGATGGATGACGATGCTGACAACGTGACTGCGCTGCGGGCCGCAGGGTGACGGTGTCCCCATGAAATTCGAACTCAGCGTTGAGCGGATCACACCCGACACCGATAAGACGCTCGATTATATTGTCATACTGACGGCGCGACGGCGCCGCGCGAAATGGTTTGAATATACACGCCGTCGATTTGATTTGGTGTGTCTGGGTAAAATCGCGGACTGGTGCAGCCGAGAAGAACGGTCGGTGATCTGCAATCCCGAGAAACGTCTTGAAGTAGAGACGGCGCTGTTTGATTCGATCTCTCTCGGCGAGTTCGGCGGAGGCGACTGGCCTAGCATTGCATGGATGCAACAAGGCGTTCCGGTCTACAATCAGGGGCAGTTCCCGCTGCGGTTGTCGGTTGGACAAATCGCATACTTCCGGAATGAATGGCCTAATCTAATAGGCGACCTATGGGCGCCACGAGAACTCTGTGCGCGTTGGCTCAAGGGGCGAGACGTTCCCCAGCCGCCTTGGCTCTCAATGCGGACCAACGCAGATCAACCGACACAGGAAGCCGTGGATAAGTGGATGACGGACCTCTATCAGGCTGCACGACGCGACGGCCGGTCCCCGCCGAAGCGAGAACTTGACGCCTTTCCTGCGTGCCGCGCTGCGATCGGGGCCACCGATCCGCAAATGCGTGCCGCGATGAAGCGTGTGCCCGCCGAACTGAAGCGCGGGCGGGGGGGAAGGGACCGCTAGGCAAATCGGGCGTCAAATCGGGTGCCGTGTCCCGCCGTCCGATAATGAGGAACGGGGGAAATGTGACTATTGGGTTGCCTCGCATTCACCCGCACGCGGAGGCAACATGACTATTCCCTCGCCCAAGTTCGCACCCATCGAACCCGACTGGCGCATCATCAGCGGAATGCCTCGTCGGACCACCTATGAGGAACTCGGCCGCGGTAACCTAAAGGCAATCAAGGTCGGCACGCGCACGTTGATCGACGTTGAAGCAGGGTTGGCGTGGTTGCGATCTTTGCCGCCCCCGAGCATTCGGCCGCCGCGTGAGCGGAAGGTAGCCGCCTAAGACAAACCCCCGACGCTGGCGCGTGCGGGGGCTGTCGGTTTGGTAGTCAGTCGGCGGCAACGATTTTCTACTGATTCGAAAGCGGTCCTGCAAGCGCTGCAACTCCCAATGGGATCGAAATGGCACAATTTGATCTTCGACCTTATCAGCGCGAGGTAATCGCTCGCGTCGATGAGAAAATTGCAGCGGGTATCCGCCGAATTCTCCTCGTCGCTCCTACCGGCGCTGGAAAAACAGTCATCGCGGCGGCGATCATCGCGGCCGCTGTGCGGCCGGCTCCGACCGAGACAACGCATCGATGACCGGGCGCGTCCTGTTCCTGGCGCATCGGCGCGAACTGATCCTCCAGACCTCGCGGAAGCTATATGAATTGGGGATCGATCACGGGATCCTGCTGCCGGGTTATCCCGTCCGTTTACACGAGCCGGTGCAGGTGGCCAGCATCGCCACACTTCACGCGCGCGCGGTGCGCAGCAACCTGATCTCGATGCCAGAAGCCGATCTGGTGATCGTGGACGAGGCTCATCACGTGCTGGCCCGTTCGTATATGCGCATCCTGGAAGCCTATCCGGGGGCTGTTGTGCTCGGCCTGACAGCGACGCCCTGCCGTGGTGACGGACGAGGTCTCGGAACTGCATTTGAGGCCCTCGTCGAGTGCCCCTCCGTCGCCGAGCTGATCCAGGACGGCTTCCTGGTACCGACAAAGGTGTACGCGCCATCACAGCCTGACTTGAAGGGCGTCCGCGTCGAGCGTGGCGACTATGTCGAAAGCCAACTTGCCGAGCGCGCGAACACTGACAAGCTGGTGGGTGACATCGTAGAGCACTGGCTTCGGCTCGCTGAACGGCGCAGGACCGTAGTATTCGCCACTGGGGTGCAGCACTCGCTTCACATCCGGGACGAGTTTCGCCGTGCCGATGTCTTGGCCGAACACATAGACGGCGGCACTCCGGTAGATGAACGCGACCGTATCCTGGACCAATTGTCCAAAGGTCAGATCGAGGTCGTCTGCAATGCAATGGTCCTGACCGAAGGTTGGGATCAGCCATCCGTTTCGTGTCTGGTGCTGGCGCGCCCGACAAAGAACCTTGGTTTATATCGCCAGACGATCGGGCGCGCGCTGCGACCGGCACCCGGTAAGATCGATGCGCTGATCATGGACCACGCCAGTGCGACGTTCATGCATGGGTTCGCCGAAGACCCCATCGACTGGACCCTCAGCGAAGACCATCGGGCAGATAACAAGGCACATGCCGCGCGGGGCTCAGGAGAGACGGCTGGAGCCCTGACCAATTGCCCCGAGTGCTCGGCCGTCATGATGCGCGGTAAGCCCTGTGGCGCGTGCGGATGGCGTCCCCAGCGCAAGGCCGAGGCATTCGCGGTAACTGATGGTGAACTAGCCCAAGTCCAACGTGATCGCAGCGTTCGGCCAAACGAATGGACCGCGCAGGAACGGGTGCGGTTCCACCGCCAACTCCTTTGGATCGCGAAAGAAAAGAACTACAAGCCCGGTTGGGCTGCAATGAAATACAAAGAGCGGTTCGGCACCTTCCCGGCGTCCAAGCCTTGGGCGCTGCCTGAATCTGAACCACCTGATCCGGCGACACGCGCATGGGTCCGATCCAGGCAGATTGCTTTCGCCAAGGCAATGCAGGCGCAGCGGGGTGCGTCATGAGCGGCAACACCGTGGAACGCGCGCGCGGCCGATGGCGTGACATCCTGCCGGCGTTGGGTGTGGCTCACCAATTCCTGGCGAACAAGCATGGCCCGTGCCCGATCTGCGGCGGCAAGGACCGATTTCGATACGACGACAAGGAAGGCGCGGGCACGTACATCTGCGGTCAGTGTGGAGCAGGAACGGGGATTATCATGCTCCGCAAAATGCATGGTTGGGACCATGCCACCGCATGCCGCGAGGTGGACAAGATCATCGGCGCTGGCGATCGCGTCCCGCGTGCCGTGGTGAAGGTGGAAAGCAAATCCGCGGATGATCAACTCGCCGCGATCAATCGACTGTTGGATGAAGCAACGTCGGATGCCGTGGTGGATCGGTATCTCGTCAGACGTGGTCTGTCCGTCCGATCGGCTGTCCTGCGAGGTCATCCGCGATGCCAATACTTCGACGCGGATCGAAAGCTACAAGGCCGCCATCCCGCAGTCGTGGCGCCGATCATCGGGCCGGATGGCAACCTGCAAAGTGCCCAGCGAATCTATGATGCCGCTGTCGATCCGCGAAAGAAAGCGCTGCCACCGGTTGATACGATCAAGGGCGCCGCCGTCAGGCTTCAGGATCCAGACGATGAGCTCGGGGTTGCAGAGGGCGTAGAGACCGCGCTGGCGGCCCACCAGATGTTCAACCTGCCCGTCTGGGCTGCGCTATCCGCAACCGGGATCGAGACCTTCCAGCCGCCGCCCAGTATCCGTCGGCTGCATATCTTCGCGGACAACGACGCCAACCACGTTGGCCAGGCCGCAGCCTACATGCTGGCGCGCCGTCTCAGTCGGGATGGTATCGACGTCAAGGTCCAGGTCCCACTCACACCTGACACGGACTGGCTTGATGTCCTGAACGAGCAGGCCGCCTCATGAAGAAGAACGGCACCACATGGCAACCGGAGAGACCGTTCTTGCCGCTGCCTCTCAGTGTAATGGAGAGCCGGGCATGGAACGCCCTCGTCATCGATTATCCGCACGCTACCCGCCTAGTTCTCTTCCTCGTGCGCGAATGGGCGCGTCACAAGGGCCAGAAAAATGGGTTTCTCCTGGCGCCGCGTCGCCAATTGCTGTGTTTCGGCGTCGGCGCCCACTTCATCACCAAGGCGATCTTCGAAGCTGACCGCGTTGGTCTGATTGACGTGATCCACGGCACGGGCCGGGCCCCCAATCGCTACGCTCTGACTTGGCTTCCGATCAATGGAGAAGCCCAACCAAGCAACCGATGGCAGCACTACCAGGGAGAAACTGATGAAAGACGCTGAATTCAGCATCGCGATCATGCGCAACGGTGGGATCGGTATTGGAGCCGGCGCACTGGACCGACCGGATCGCCCGTTGCTGGCGGTACGCATCGCCAAAGACACCGAACGCGTGCGTCGGACCTGGGATGCCGCCGCTCCCGCCGACCGTGAAGCATTCTGGAACTGGCTGTTCCCGGAGTCCGAATGATGGCTATACCGTTGCGCATCCGTTGGTTGTATCAAGTAGTGCTAAACAGCACTCATAGGGTAGTGCTAAACAGCACTCACAAAGCCCCTTGTGAGTGTCAAACAGCACTCATAAGCAGTAGTGCTAAACAGCACTCCCTTTATAGAAGGTTCTTACCACGGCGAAGCCAATCCATGGCGCCGGGCAATGCCCACGGGGTGATCAGGTCGGAACGAACCGCCCGGCTGACCACGGGAACCAACGAGCCAACGCATCCATCACTCGACCGCGTGGCGATGCTTCCTGCGGTTGACGTGACCAAGCTGGCAGCGTGGTGGAGGCAGCCTCCGCCTAACAAGGCGCAGATACGCTTGTATTACCGCACGAACCCGCACACTCGCGCACGTCTCCCGCAACTCATCCCACAAAACACTTGCCTGATTACGCCGAGTGAGCACATTCATGAGTGCTATGAACCAACTCGCCGCCTCCACGTCATCAACGCATAAGCCGCGCCGAACAGATGCGGCACGGTTGCCACTTTGATGGGCTGGCAAGAGTCGAAGCCGCGAGGCCGAAATGTATCGTCGCGTCGTCCGGCAGTTGCGCCAGCACGTGGGCACCCCGAGCCACGCACAAGAAATGCTGATCGGCCGCATCGCTTGGCTACAGGTCCATCTGGCCGCGATGGACCAGCGCATCCTTCAGCAAGGCGAGATGTCTGAGCACACCGGCAAGCAATATCTGGCGTGGGCGAACTCTGCCGCGCGGATGATTTCCCAGCTTGGCCTACAAGCCGCCGCAGCGCCTCGCCGTAGCCTGCTGGACAGGCTGCGCGCCGCTGCGGCACCGGATGCTGCCCCTGTCATCCAAGGACCCCCTGGCCCTGTCCAGCAGTCCGCTCGTGCCGCGACAGCAGAGGCGCGCCCTTCCGACGAAAAGGATTCCTAAAGCGATGGCACTCACCGATCTCGTCTATCCCAAGCGGCCGGCCGCCGACCTCTCTGACATCGCGCGTTGCAACGATGAGATGCATCGGCAGATTGCCTACGGGAAGGCTCTTTGCCGAGAGCGGGCGGCATTTCAGGCTGTTCGTTTCTGGCGGGAGTTTCGGGACCGGATGGCGCCTTGGATGGACCAGATGCACCCGTCATCGGCCGCATGGTTCTGGGACAAGTTGTCGGTGGCAATGTGGGAAGTGGAAGAGGAGCACGCCGCAGCTCGTGAGGCGTTCCTTGCCATTGGTAGCGAGGAGGACTTGGACATCGAGCGGGAACTGTCCAATCGACGGAACTGCCCGCACCACTTCTCTTGTGAATGCCCTCCGTGACGGCTGCACCGCATCCATTCGAGTTCTTCAGTGGCTTGCGATGGCTGGACGGCCGTCCGCTGATGGACACGATCGAGCCATACCGCAGAACCATCTTTGCCGAAGCGTTGTTCACCTTCGCCCCGGACGGCTGGCCGCTTTACAACCGCGTGCTGTGCGGCAGAGCAAAGAAGAACTTCAAGACGGCCGATCTGACCCTGGCCGCGCTGTATCGTTTCCTCGCATGGCCCAGCGCAGCGGGCAACGACTGCTTCATAATTGCGAATGATGAGGAGCAGGCCGGCGACGATCTGTCACTCGCGAAGAAGCTGATTACCTGCAATCCCGATCTCGACAGCGAAGTGACGGTGTATGCGAAAGAGATTGCCCGACGCGATGACATGGGCAGCATGAAAATCCTACCGGCGCGTGATGTGCTGGGTCTGCACGGGAAGACGTTTCTGTTCCTCGGTCTCGATGAGATCCACGGTTACCGAAATTACGACGTATTCGAGGCGCTGTCGCCGGACCCGACGCGGCTGGACGTGCTGACATGGATCACGTCTTACGCCGGCATCCGTCATGCGCCGGGCATCCCGCTGCACGACCTACTGCGCATCGGCAAGGCTGGCGACGACCCCCGGATGTATTTCACGTGGCATGCCGCCGATTATACCACGGATGCCACACTTGCGGGTGACGACGTGGCACCAGAGGTGCGCGCCAACCCCTCGATGGCCGCGTGGGGCAACGATAAATACCTCACCGACCAGAAGCGCCGCCTGCCGACGCACAAGTACCGTCGCCTACACCTGAACCTGCCTGGTGCGCCCGATGGTGCGGCGTTCAATGCGGATGTGGTGATGGATGCGATTGTCACGGGCCGGAAGCAACTACAGCCGAACGCCGGGTGCCAATATTATGCCTTCGTGGACATGTCGGGCGGATCGGCAGCGGATGCCGTGCTGGGCATAGCCCATGGCGAAGACGATCGGATCATCCTCGATCTGCTTGCCTCGCAGAACGGTGCCCCGCCTTTTAATCCGCGTGCCGCCGTGACGAAGTTCGCTGGCATCCTTCGCGAGTACGGCTTGCACCGTGTCACTGGCGACGCATTCGCTGGCGAGACCTTCCGGGCGGATTTCCAGGCGGAAGGCATCTATTACGACGTGTCGCAACTGAGTCGGTCACAGCTATACGAGACATTCGAGCCAAAACTGAATGCCGGGCTTGTTGAACTGCTCGACATATCGAAGTTGCAAGAGCAACTGCTTACCCTTGTCGTCAAGGGCAGCGGGCGCATCGACCACATGTCCGGCGATCACGACGATTGGGCCAATACCGCTGCCGGCGCCGTCGTCAGTGTCGCCACCACCACTGGCCCGGCACTGGTGCGGCCCGACGATCTCCTGGCAGATGGCACGGCGCTGCCGGTGCCGGGATCATGCCAGATCATGTCGGCGATCTTGTGCGCCGATCTGCGCGGCCAGTGTGCTGTCGTCTTTACCGCGACGTGCCATGATTTCCCGCTGCTGATCCTGGATTTCATCTCGGCACCGATGAGCGCGGATCTGTTCGAGAACGTCGCCGATCGTGCGAACGAGCTACTGACGACATGCCGCCCCATGATGGCGTCCTTCGCGCTCTACACCGACCCGGTGCTTGTCCAGCACGCGACGGCGCATGGATTGTTCGCGCTGCCACTGCCGGCGGATTACTTCGGTGATCCGTATCGGCTCGCGGTATCTGCCGGCGCGCATTCTGCGGCTGGTCGGATCAGGCTGGCCGAGCCGGCCTATGCACGTGGTCTGTCATCCCCGCTACAGGGCGCCCTCAACATCCGGCCCGGCAAATCGCTGACAGATCACTCATTGCGCGCCGCGCTCCTCGCCGCGGTGGCGATTGCGCTGGACGACGCTTCGATCTTTGCGTGAAGGAACACGACATGCTGACCCGACCACCGACCAATCCCGGCATCCCCCAAGGCGCCGCCGTCGAACCGCGCCGCAGCGTCCAAGCAAACCAAATCGTGCTTCATCAACTGCTCGCGGGCATGGGCGCGTTGCTGGACATGGCAGCGCAGGCGAGCGGCTACACAGCATTCGACCTGGCCCATTGGGCCGGTGGAAACTTGGTCCGCTGGGGCGAAATCGAACGCGCGGCGTTGGGCGAACGGCTGGCGCGCACTGATGTCGCCGCCGATTGACGTTACCGCGCCACAGTCTCTGCTCGAACAGTTAATTGCGGCGGAGCATGAGGCTCGGGATGCCGATCGCGCGGCCCGGCGGCCATCTCGTGCGGCAAAGAAGGATTTTCGATAGTTCGCAAGCGTGGCGCAGGGTGCGCTACGCCGAGCTACGCGCGAACCGAGAGAAGTACGGCAGGCTGACGTGCGAAGTTTGCGGCACAACGGAAGGCCCTTGGCACGTCGACCACGTTATCCCAATCAGCATTGATTGGTCGCGCAGGCTCGATCCAACCAATGTCCAGGTGGCCTGCGAACCGTGCAACCTTGGAAAATCCAACACCAATTCGATCGACTGGCGCGACCCCACCGAGGCGACAGCGTCATCGGAGTAATGTCCATAGTTGTGCATTGTTAAGCGTAGTTGTGCGTTGTTGTTCGCAGCGCAGACATGATTTTATCATTGAATAGCAGGCTCTTATAAGCCATATTACCAGCATGAGTTCTTCAATCGCGAAGGTTCCGACCTGTGTCACGCTGCCACCTGATCTGCTGGCGCGCGTGGATCGCCTTGCTGAAGCTGATGAGCGCAGCCGCAGCTTTGTCGTGGCGCAGGCATTGAAATCCTACTGCGATGCAGCCGAGTTTCACGGCGCTGGATTCCGCCCCAACGCCGTGGAAGCCGCCCGGTCTGGTGCTCCATCTGTGCCGGGCGGCACCCCTTTCCCGGCAGCGGCCCTTCATATCGGCACGTTGCTCCGCTCGCAAAGGATAGCGGCCGAACGCGCCGCCGTTGCTGCGGAACACCGCGAGCGTGTCATTCAGGAAACAACCGAATCGTTGAAAGGGACTACCGAGTGAACAGCAACGAATACGTGCAGGCTCACGCCGAGCAGGCGAAGGCAACGACCGCAAGCTGGCACAAGCACACAGCACCGACCGCCGAGGCACAGGCCCGCGCGCGCGGCGCCGAGCAACAGGCGAAGTGTGATGCGCTGCAACGCTCGGCCGAGTATCGCCGCGACTTGCCGGTGGATGGCTGATGCGCGACTGGTGCACCCGCGCTGCGATCGACGGCATGCACGACCGACTTCGCCAGTATGACGAGCGCTTTTCCGGCGAAGAAGTTGCCGCCATCGATGCCGCACGGGCGCGCGCTGATAGCGTGCTGGGCTTATGGGGCGACCGGGCTTCCCAGCCGCTGGCGCAGGAATCTTCCCGTGAATACCGGCGCAGGGTGCTTGCCGCAGTGCAAGACAGATCGCCGAAGTTCAAGGGCAAGACCTATTCCACGCTTGGCGACGCACTCGGCATCGTCGAAGAGCAGATCTACGCCGATGCCGCAGCAGCAGCAGAAGACCCGTCATCCGTTCCGCCCGGTCAAATGCGCGTCATTCGCGAGCGCGACGCTGCCGGCCGCCTAACCAGCCGTTGGGTCGGTCGCGATTACATGGCTGGTGTCTGGGATCACTTCACCATGCCCGGCGCACTCGGGACGATCAACCGCAACGTGGCGGGAAAAGCAAGATGAGCGATGACGTTTTGGATTGCTTCAGCCTCGACCAACTGGAGAAGCTACGCGACAAGCGCGAGGCACGAAACGACCGGGCCGGCGCTGACGCGATCCGCGCCGCGATTGGTCGCCGTGGCGCTGTGCAGACCGACGAGCTTTCCCGCTCTGGCAAATTATTCGCCCACAAAACTGTCATGAACGATGACTCCGGGCGCACGATGACGACCTGGACAGGGGACTCGTCTGTTTGGATGAGAGCCTTCCAGACAGGTCCAATCGTGGGCAGCCTAAATCGGGAGCTGCTCGATGAAGCGAAAAGCGGCAAACCGCAGACCGTTCGCCTGCGGCATGGCGAGCGCATCTCTATCATCAAGGACTGACGCTGTGGCTGAGCAAGGTAAAATCAAATTCTTCAGCCCCGAAAAGAATTTCGGTTTCATCGTTTGCGATGATGGCGACGATCTATTTTTTTCTGGTGTTGCGCTCGACCTAGCTGCCATCGATGATGTCCAAATTGGCGATCGTATTGAGTTTGTCCGCGAGCAAAGCCGCGACGGTAGGCCGCGCGCTGGGCATCTTCGCTTTGTTGAAGCGGCGCGCCGATGAGCGCCACCATTGCAGGCCAGCGTGAAACTGGCACTGTCCGAATGTTCGATGCCTGGCGCGGGTTTGGAATCATCGAACCCACTAGCGCCACCACACCCTCGGTGTTCGTGCACGCGACCGAACTTCGTGGTGGCATCGAGGCCCTGGTGCCTGGCCAAACAGTGCAGTTCATCCTGCACAGACGCCGCTGCGGATGGTGCGCCGGCCGCGTCAGACTGGTGAATGCCGGTGCATGACGGAAGATATTGAAACGCCAGCCTCGACCGTCGCCGCCTTGCAGCGGGTGTTGAGCTACGGCCCTGCGTTGACGCAGGAAGAACGCGCACGCGGTTTCGAGCTGGTTTGCGTTCTTGCCAGTATGCTGGCCGCGGATGCCAGGTTGTGCGACCGGATCGATGCCGAGCTTCGCATCCTGCGCTACGGAGCAGGGTAAGCGGGTGCGCTACTATCGCGTGGACCTCACGACCGCCAGCGGCAATCCGGTCTTTCTCAAATCCCTCAACGGGCAACCGCTGACCAGCCTCGCGCCGGATGGAACGTTCAATCCAGGCGCGCTTCAGGTCGAGTTGAACATCCCGGTTTACCCGATGCACCAAGCGGGGGCTGGAACTGTACGTCAAGGTGTGGGGCGTTAGCCTCGCCGATATCCAACGACAATCCGACTACAACGGCCTGAACATCAAAATCTATGGCGGCATGTCTGCGGGCCTGCCGCTGGCGACGCCAAGTCAATCCGGCCTTCTCGTGAGCGGCTCGGTATATCAAGCGTACGGCAACTGGATCGGCACCGAACAGTCGATTGTGTTCCTGATCCTGCCGCCGGTTGGCGCGAGTGATACGCCGCTCAACGTTCCGTTCACATGGACCAAAGGACAATCGCTCGCCGCAGCCATTCGGGCGACGCTTCAGGTGGCGGTTCCGACGCTGACGCCCTCCATCAACATCTCGCCAAACCTTGTGCTCGGCTACACGGAAACAGGCTACTACACGAACCTTCAGCAATTCGCGCAATGGATCAACCAGCGCTCGCAAGCGATCATTGGCGGCGCCTATCAGGGTGTGCAGATATCGACGAAGGGGAACACGATCCAGGTCTGGGATGGCACGCAGGCGCAGTCCGGCACGATCCAGATACAGCCGTGGGATCTGATCGGGCAACCGACATGGCAAGACCAGGCCAACATCGTCTTCCAGACACGTCATGCGAGCCGACATCGACTTGCAAAGCGTCATACAGCTACCGCCAACGATCATCCAACAGACATCGAGTTCACAGCTTCGTTTACAGGATCGAACCACCTTCACTGGCCGCTTCGTCGTGCAGGGCGCCCAGCATTATGGGAACTTTCGTCAACCATCGGCTGATTCGTGGAACACGACGTTTCAGGCGGCCGCGCAGTTGAAGGAAGCTCCGGCGGTTCCGGCTGGGAACGTCACGATCGAGAACATGACGGTGAGCTAGATGCCAACGGTGAACAGAACAGCAAGAGGGCGCGCCGCTAAGTTGGGGCTTCGTCTTCTTTGGGCAGCGGCCAATCCATGGTCTGAGCTAACTGTCGTATCGCGCAGAAAATCTCCACTGCCGCTGCCCAGTCCATGCATATGGCCAGATTGGCTCCCTGTTGATGCTCTTGCAGGGCGAGTCCTAACGCTTGATGATCTCGCGCTACTAAAGAAAGCATCACGGGGGTCTGGGAGCGGTCAATCACTGATATTGTCGCGCGATGCTCAGGGCGCTTCATGACATAGTAGATTGGTTTACCGGGTGCATGGGCATCGGACATTGGTCTCGCTCCCCTCTGGTGTGGCAACCGCAGGGTAGCGTAGCGAGAGGCGGGAGTCCCACGAATTGCCATGATGCCGCCAGCCTCGTAAGCCGCCACGGCGCCGCGGGCTTCGAGCGAGCAAACGGACGCGGAAAGCTGAAGGGCCTGTAGTGCCTTCTGGACGGCCCGGCCGGCTGGGTGTCCGACAACCGGCCGGGCTTGACCCGACGGCGGAGGGGTGCGAGCCGTCGAGCTGATCCTGCATAGCCGCAGCCAGGTCACAGCAGCGTTTCATCATGCGACGGATGGGAGTGGTGCGCAGGGGCCGGAGCACAAAAATAGGGCGCGGGCTCCCGTGATCCGCGCCCTCAGTGCAAGGAAGAACGAACTCAGTGCGAAATCTAGCGTATCGCATTTTCTGGGGCGGTGCTGTCGGGATTCGCCTTAATGGCCTTTGATCGCGACGTGTCAGGAAAAACCTGACACAATGGCGCAATGACACGACTTGCCATCCTGGTCGTCATCATGATCGCGATCGTGCTGTCTATCTGGGCTCTCGGAGCGCTGGCCTGGGAGATTTGGATTATCCACCTTGGCCCGCAGTAGGAGGGCTTTGACGACCGCGCTTGGTAGCGATCAGTGGCGCCCCAATGCGCGTCTGATTGCTTGGGCCAGACGGTCAACCCAAGTTGGATGGATCACCTTGCTGCTTTTCATATGGCTGCCTGCCCCTACGTGCCTCCATGATGCGCAGAAGGGTCGCTGCGACAGGATCGGCGCGCTCAGGAGCGGGAGGTTTGTCAGATCCCACAGGGGGAGTATGGCAGGGCTGACCCCAGCCTAAAGTTACGAAGAATTTCAGGCGCTTTCCGAACTGACCCGCCGGCACGTCGCGTTGGCGACCGCTAGGCTCGGTGCAGCAAACGCCGCCCACGCCGTGGCGATTGTTAGTCGGCTTGCGTAGCAAGGTGGCGATGTGACACGCCGAACGCGCCGAGGGCCGCTCCGGTTCGCTGGGGCGGCCCTTTCTGCCACAACCGGTGCACAACGGGAGAGACACCAATGAGCCTGCTTGGATTGACCGACAATGAAGCGATGACTCATGCGTTGCGGCTGCTGCGGCAACTGCAACCGAAGGACCGCTCGGCGATCATCAGGTTTGCCGAAGCGCTGAATGCAGGAGCGTCGGTGGATTTGGCGCTCCGGGCTGTCGGCCGGACGTGGTTCCCCGACGACGAAGGTCACGCAGAGGCGGCAAGCGAAGTCCTCGCCGCGGCTATCAAGGTGATCGATTTCGAAGAATCGGTAGAACCGCCACGCGATCCGCTCGACACGCCACGCCTGCGCATGCCCGAGGGATGACACGCTGCCCGAGCCGAGCTACAACTGGATCATTCGACTTCCCGTTGAAGCAAACTCGGGCCGCCTTCGGGCGGCCCTAATTTTGAGGCTCTGGAACTGGTTCCTTGGCGCGTTGCTCGGCGATCCACGTCGCCGCGTGCGTCTCAGAAACGAAGCCTCGGACCGAGAGGTAGCGGCCTGGAGAGATGACCTCAACCCCGTATCCCTTCAGCCCGTCGAGGACGATCTTGTATTCGATCATGCGTTACGATGGCGCTGTTTCGCTGCGGCCGATAGGTAGGAATTTCGATGCGCCTTCGGGCGGCCCTTTTGTTTGCTGGGGCATTGTGCATCATCGACTGGCGACAGGAAGCCAGCCAGCCCGATCCGATGACCGATAACCCGATCGATACCGAACTCGCAGCGGCAATCCTGGCTGCTATCACCGAAGCACGCGAGCATGGCATCCCGGATGAACGCATAATCGAGATGCTGGCAGAGATTGTTAAGGGGCTGCGCGAGGGGCTGTCGTGACCTGGTTCATTGATCCAAATCAATGCACTCAGGACGTGCTGCTGTTAGCCGCGCTCGATGGAAACCAGTGAGCACCTTCCGGGCGAGCCGGCACAACTCACAGGGCGGTATGACGAACTAAACGTGTTTGGCACCCACACGGGGCGCACGATTGAGGCGGAGCATGGCGAGCGATTGCCGGTTCTGCCGCGCGGCTTCACATGGCGCCATGTGCCGGTGCCTGAGTGCTGATCATGATGCCGTTGCAGTTGCCTCGTTACAGAAAATGACAGAGAGAAAAAATGATCGCTGCCCACATCGCGACGCCGATCACCGCTGCGTTCAAAATGCCGCGGCTGACGTCTAGACAATCTTCGTCAACTCGCATATCGCCCAGAGGAAGCGTCTGTGCTGCTTCGGCGCCTGCGGGTATCGTATCGGTGACCGGTTGGCCACGCAGCAGAGCAATCAAATGCGGGTCTTGGTAATCCGCTCGCCCCAGTCTGCGGCGATCCTTGAGCGTTGCACTGAGCGACGTGATATTATTGGCAGTTAAAGTGTCGGCCATAACGGTGCCTCGTGAATAGCCGCACCCCTATATTGTGGTATTGGTTACAACACTGTGACCGCAAGCCTCCGCCCCTGCTCCGACGCAACGGCACTGTTGTCCCGTAACCCCTGGCCTCTAGCCGCAGCGGTGGCACCCGGCGCGGCCGGCTCCGTGAGCATGCCCGAAGCCGTGTCGCCTGTGCGGCCGGCCATCTTTCCGCCGTCTGCATAAATGATATGTAGAAACGACTGATTAATGCCAAACGATCAAAGGTCTATACGTTTGCTCGACTGCGGCGGCGAGGTGCGCTCGCCAGCCCGTTCCTGGTCGGCTGGAGGGTTCCCGGTCATTGCCTCCGGGGCCGCAGCGCCGTCCAATCCTGAAGCAAAGGCCCCTTCAGCTCAAATACCTGTCCACAGCAAGCGGATCGTGATCGCCGTCCGCTGGCAACGGCTGCAATCCGCTTCCTCGACGCGGTAGCCGGGGCCGCTCGCCAGAGCCTTCATGGCGCGCTCCACGGTGGCAACGCTGCGCGCCCTTACCGCCTTTGCCAGACACCCAGCACAGAACGGCCGATGTCCGTGCTGCATCAGGAACGCGGCGACTTTCTCCTGGGTGGTCATGCAAGCAGCATACGCCCATCGGAGCTTCGACCACAGCAATGGCACCCGGCCCAAAAAGTGCCGCCTGCCCTGGTTCAGATTTCTATTTTGTAATTTGTGCGATCACGGTATTGTTAGGAGAGATAAGGCCAGCTTGCGGGATGAGCATGAATGCTCAGGAGGAGTACGGGGGGAATAGCCATTTTGGCCCTCGCGGGGCTATGGGGGGCGTGGATTATGCTCGCCAATTTCACAGCGGGGCACGACGATCAAACAAGGCTGATATTTTGGCTACAGACCCTCTCAGGCAATTGGTCCCCAGTGCCTCGGCCCGGTTGGATATCAAATCGAGAGTATTCGGGCTCCGCACTCGTGGCGGTCGTGATCAACTATGCCCCATGGGTGGCCATCATCGGCTTCCTATGGAAAGCTATACTTACCTGACAGGAGAAGACGCATGACCTTGGGTGAGGCGCTCCAGGCTTATGAAGTCGCCGTACGGGGCGAGATAATCCGGAGGATGGCCGAAAAGGCGCCGACTTCCTTGGAGGATGCGGCTGCCCAAATCGACGCGGGCCTAGCCGAAGGCAGGAAGCAGGCGCTTCCGATTATTAAGGCGGTTGGGGGCCAAGAAGCTTTGGCTGCTTGGGACGCCGCTCAGAAGCAGCAATTGGGCGGCAGCTGATCGCCACTTGCCGGGAGGGGGCGTCATATGCAGCCATGGCAAGACTTGATCTTGCGCGGAACTATTCGGCGTCTCAAGGCGGTGGGCTGGTCCAATACAAACATCCGAGCCGCCGTTCAGGCGCAAGCCTCCACTATTAATCCTCCACCGATCGCCCAAGCCGCACTGGATGCCTTGTTTATCGCGGAAGGAGTTTAGCCCAGCAACGCTCTGGCTAGAGGCGACAACGAGAACGCCCGGCGAGTCAGTCAATCAATTTGTGCGCCACTGTGCGCCAGCATGGCGCGGCAAAGCTTGGGTTGATTTGTGGGATAACTATAATAGTGACAGTAAGATATTGATTTACCTACTTGTTCAGCGGAAACCCCCTCCACCAGAGAGCCTCTGGCGAACGCGCTCTCGGTGCCGTGAACACACCGCCGGCGCAAATGAAACCGAATTGAAGCCCTTTAAGTCTACCTCCCGTCACCGGGGACTACTGGACCAACCGGGGAGAACATACGCATGCACAGGTCACTGGCGCGGGCCACGCGCTGCTTCCTTGCTCGCGGGGAGCCGCCGCCAGCAAAGCCGCCAAGCCTTCCGCCGATGCCGGCGGGCAGCATACCGCCGATCAGCCGCAAGCCTGCGCCGTCGAATTAGTTCACTGTAATCAGGCGGTGCGTCGGCATGCCCTGGGTCGCTTCGGTTCGCCTGGTCGGCCCTTCATCTCACCGCCTACGCAACGCTTCTCGCCGGTAAAATTCGTCCTGGGCCTTGGTCGCTCCCGTCGCTGCCCAGATGAAGCACAAGAGCCATCCGATCAATGTCCAGCCGAATAAGAGATTGACGAACAGCAGGGCGCCGCAGCTGGAAATGCCCCTTTTGATTCCGATCAATGCTGGCATGAAATAAAGAGCCAATGCGCCCGCGACGATTGCCAGGACCAACACCTCTCCATCCGACAACGACTCGGACGTTCTACTGATCCTTTCATTCGGTGCCACGCGCGGGGATACCACTGCGGAGGTTTGGACTTGCGCCAATGGCAGGTCGGCGGCCGCCGCAGCGTTGTTGGTGAACGCGGGCGTGGCGGCAGTGGTGTCGTCGCCCGCTGGCGTGTCGCTTGGAGGCGAAGCAGTTGGGACCGTAAGCGCGCTTTGCTCCGGCGGTGGAATCGGGCCGGGCTTGTTCCAACCGAGCCGATAGTCGGGTTCGGTCTTTCGTCTGGCATCTGACGCTGCAAGTCTCTGTTGTGCAGCGTAGCAGCCGTGCGTCCACCCTGGACCAGTTGACGGTGGTGACTCATTGCAGGAACCAGGCTTTGGGAGGCTTCGTTGTCCCGACCAATAGTATGCGCCCGCCCGTGTATCCCCTGTCTGAGCAGCGAACCATGCTTCCCACGATTGCCTATCAGCCTGTCCGGCCTCATAGGCCGACGATGATTGTGGGGTTGATACATCCAGCGGTGACGGCGTAGCTGACGGAGGCGCGACCTGTCCGCGTGCATAGGGTGGATGATAAGCGCCTGAATTCGCGTCGATCTGACGCCACGGGACAGCGCACGTTGACACGAAAGGGTAGTACGCGTGCGACTGCTCGCAATAGTACCAGATCGCATCGGCCAAACCGGATCGTGGCGCGCCTACCGAAAACGCCACTCCCAGCATGAAGCAGATCAAGCTGGAGCGTGCCTTGTCGTGCACGGCTGGCCTCCATTGCCGAGGTGCACCATTACGCGCCCGGCAAGCGTTCGAGCAAGCCAAACCCATCTTCGACAGTGTGGTCGGCCAATCGATTGAATACGCTCGGCAATTTGCGCCGCCGTGAGGGCTTGGCACTACATGTTTGGCGGTCGTAATTAGCCCGCGGTGACAGCCTGCACGGTTGGCGGCAGTGCGACGCCGGCGGCGCGCAACGCGAGGCCGGCAGCGTGTCTGGGAGCGGCGCGCAACAGGAAGTGCTTGCCGTCCTGTTCGACCTCGGTCTCGGTCAGCGCATCGAGATCGGCGACGATGGCCGGCCACGATCCGGTGTGTCCAAGGGCTGCGATGCGGGCGTCCAGTTCGGCCTTGAGCACGAGGGCGAGGAAGCTGCAGAACACGTGGCCGCGAATGGTCTCGTCGAGCTTGTGGAAGATCGGCCGTGTGGCGAGCAGATGCTTGGCGGTGCGGAAGGTCTGCTCGACGGTCCAGAGCTGCTTGTAGCGCAGCATGGCAGCCAGCGGGCTGAGATCGGTGTTGGTGCGCAGCACGAAGATGCCATCGAACCGCGCGTCCTCCGTGGCCTTGATGCGATCGATGGTGAAGTGATCCTTGCCGGCGGTCTTGAGGAAGCGGCGATAGCCGGTATTGCCGACCAGCGCCTTGTCGCCGCGGCGCAGTTGGCGCTCCAGTGCGGCCAGGATAGCGGCACGCTCGGCGGCATCCTTCGCCGCCTCCTGGTGGTTGATGCAGACGATATAGCGCGCGCCGCCCAGCGTGACCGCCTTGGCACCGTACTCGGTGTCTCTGCCGCGCTTCTCGATCACCAGCGGCACGAACGGCGCGGCATCGCTGAGCACGACCTCGCGTACCAGCTTGTCGGTGCGTTCGCGCACGCCGAGGATGTAGAGCAGACCACGCGCTTCCAGTGTGGCGATGGTCTCGGCACTGATCATGCCGCGGTCGGCGACAATGCAGACGCGGCCAATGGCGAAGCGTTGGCGCAACCGATCGATCACCGGCACCAGGGAGGTCACATCGGCGGTGTTGCCCGGCCACATCTCCGAGCACACCGGGCGTCCATCGCCATCGATCAGCACGGCGAGGATCATCTGCCGCAGATCGGGCCGATGGTCCTTGCTGTAACCATGCTGTCCGATCGACTGGCCGCCCAGGCCCTCGAAGTAGAGGCTGGTGGTGTCCATGAACACCAGGTCGAGCCGGCTGAACAGATCGCGCCGATGCGCGAACAGCTGCTCCTCGATCAGGTCCTTGGTGCAGCGAGGTGAGAAGGGTGTTGCGCCCTCCTGTTGATCGCTGCGCAGTTCCTCGCCCAGCCAGGCCATCGCGCGATAGAGGTGGTGCAGATCGAGATCGTCGGTGCCGGTGATGCGATAGTCCTCGCGCCAGCGATCGGCGGCCAGATCCGAGCCACCACGCATCAGCCGGTGCAGCACGGTAAGGAACACCGCGCGCTCCAGCGCGAAGCGATGGCCGCGGCCGCGTGCCAAGGCGGTGATGACGCTCTGGCAGCCGGTCTCCTGCCACAGTCGCTCGAACAGCAGAGCGGGGCCGATGCGCCGCACAGCAATCTCTGGGGCATCGCTGGTCCGCGCGGCATCCAACACCATCGCCTGCTGGACGAAGCGCGCACCGGAGCGAAGCAATCGATCGAGCTGTCCGCTGGCTTCGAGCTCATCCAGTCGACCCAGTGTCGCGATCACCCGCTGGCGAACCTGATCGCCGGTACGGTGGCTCTCCACGATCTGCAGGTAGATGCGCCCCTGCGACTGTTTGCGGCGGAAGTACATGTGCGACTCGATAGGGTGCGCACAGATTGACGCATAATACTGCGTCGTCAACAACAAACATTACACAGACGTGGCACTACATGTTTGGCAGATATACCCACGGCACCCAATGAAATCAAATACTTGCATCAATTCCCCAGCGACCAAGTGTCGAAGATGGGCCAAAGCGATGACTTGCCGGTGCTGCGCCGCTATCCCCTCGGCAGCGGCACCCGGCGCACCTAGGCGGTTGGGTGCTTTGCCGGCCGGGTTATCTTCGGTGCTGACGTTCCCTTTGGCGACCTGGACTTTGCCAGCCGCTCCTTTCTTCGCAGGTCGGCGAGCAGCTGTAGGGCAGCCGTTTTGTTAGCGGCCTGCCCGACAGGAACCCGTGCGCCACCTTGGCTGACCGCCTCCACCAGATACCCGCGGACTTCGACGGTCAGGACATATCTCATGACGCCAATATCACAATATTCTGCGGGTGCGCACAACTCTGCTGCGCCGCCGCGAAACGCCCGTTACAGCCCCGCGCTCACCGCATCCGGCGCAGCAAGACGTTGATCACGGCAGAGTTCGAATGATCGGCCGGGCCGGATGGCGCACGGCTCAATCTTCCAGGTTTAAGGCCGGCCAGTCGGGGGCTGATTGTCGGAAAACTTTACAACTTCCAGATTCAGACCGTGCGTCGGGCATGTAAACCTTTGATTCACATCATTTTAACGATTTGGCCCATTTCTTGCGTCTTGCTTACACATGGATTGCAGACGGATTGCGGAAGGTTCCCGACCATGGTGAAATTCTATCCGACGCTCGTCCTGGCTCTCGTCATACCCTTCGTGGCGCACGCAGGGCCCAATCTCATCGCGGACGGTGATTTCAACACCCCAAGTGGTGGCGGCCTCTTCGTCACCTATTCTGGCGGATCCAGTGTGGGGCCATGGACGGTCACCGGAAATAGTGTCGATCTTATTGGTGGCTACTGGGCGGCTCCGACGCCCGGTGCAGGCAGTGTCGACCTGGATGGCAACGATCCCGGCGGTATAAGCCAGTCAATCTCAACCATCGCCGGCCAAAAATATCAGGTCAGCTTCTTCCTCTCCGGCAATCCGGATGGACCGCCCCCCGCCAAGACGCTTGACGTCTCGGCTGGCAGCACCTCGGACGCGTTCGTCTACAAGATCGGCAGCAATAGCCATGACGATATGGAGTATCAGGCGGAGGCCTTTACCTTTACCGCCAGCGGAGCCAGTACGCTGATATCCTTCAGCAGTGACGACGTGGGCACGCCGTACGGCCCGGTGATTGGTGATGTCAGCGTGGTCGCTGCCGTTCCCGAGCCCTCGACCTTCGCGATCCTCGGCTTCGGCCTTGCCGGCATCGGCCTGTTGCGGCGGCGTCTCACATCCCTGTCCACAGCATACGGATCGTGAGCGCCGTCAGCTCGCAGCGGCTGCATTCCGCTTCCTCGACGCGGTAGCCGGGGCCGGCGCAGCATACGCCATCAGCGCCTCGCCCCCAGCGGCCCCCATGCCGGGCCGGTATGCGCCGTCTGGCAGATCACCCCGAAGCTGCGCCTGCCGCATGCGCGACACCGGAGCGATACATTATACCACTACTCGCTGACCGCGACCCATCCGCTCTATCCGTCATGGCTGGCCCCCGAGCCGGCTATCAGTCTCAGCGGCACAACGGTGCCGATGTAAGCTGATGGCCGAGCCCAGCCGGCCCAGCCCGGCCATGACAACAGGGCGACAGATAAGTCAGGACAAACCGGGACCAGGCCAAGGCCCAGTCCCGATTTGCACTCACCGTTCGAAACAGCAATCGCGTCCTTAATCCGGCAGCTCGTCGAACGTGCTGTTCTCATTGACCTCGTTGGACCCAAGCGTGCCGGTTCCACCCTTCGGATAGAAGCTCGGCGGACCACCGGCGAATTCCCGAGTGTAGATCTCCTGACCGCCGGCAACATTGGTAAGCTCGTCGTTCGACAGTTCGCGCGTGGCGCTGATCCTGGTCTTCTTGCGGGACATGGCATTGCCTCCTTGGCTGTTTGCATCCCACTCGGACGGGCCCTCGGCCGGTCCCGTGGGACGCGCACAACATGACGCCCGACTATTTGCGCCGCGCTGCCCTGGGGCACAGGACACCTGTGTTCCGCAACACAGCCAATCTGCATGGCGCAGGGCAACGTCCTGGTGCACCGGAACCATCCGGCCCGCGAGCAAGGAGAATGAGACAATGCACACGCTCCACGAGCTATCCATCGACGAGCTGAGCCAAGTCATCGGTGGCGCCATCGCACAGGCGCCTCAGACAAAGCAGGGGAAAGTGTTCGAGATCGACGACTTTTCATTCGACATTGAGCAGGTCATGAATATCGGCTCGCGATGAGGTCGATCGACCTGGCCTCGGCCCAACCAGCGCATCAGAAATGCCGAATGGCGCTGGTCTGGCCGGGCAGGACGTCGGCTGGCCTCATCGACTTGGAACTCGGTGCAGGTTGACCGTCGCGCCGCGTCCGTTCAGCTTCCATGAATACGAATTGCTTGAAACGATCCCTGCGCCGCGAGCCCCGCCGCGACCGGAACGCCCAACTGGATGAATCGATTCAGAGTTCATGCTGGCCGCTGCCGGTTCGGCCCGCAAAGTTGGCCGAAGCGTCGTTGGCATGTTGCGGCTGGCTGAATTGCTTCGCACTCGATGGGTGCACGGCTATCGGCGCATTCCGTGGCCGACCTTCGCAGGCGCCCTGGCCTTCCTCATTGCATTGACCGCCTGGGTGCTTGCGCCGGACTCGTTCCGCAATATGCCGCGGGAACGGCTGTTCGACCGCATCCTCCCCAGCTTGCTCCATAGTGGCCCCGCCCCAGCGGACATCGTGATCGTTGATATCGATCGCAGCACATTATCGGCTGTCGGCGCATGGCCGTGGCCTCGTGCGCAACTCGCCCATCTCGTGGAGGCCGCCGCATCCGGCCGTCCATCAGTCATTGCCCTCGATCTGTTTCTTGGTGGCCGGGATCGCTGGGCTCCTGACGGCGACAAGCAATTGGCCGACGCATTGGCCGCCGCTCCATCAGTACCTGGATTCGTGCTGGAAACCAGAAAACTGGGCGACAGTCTGCCGATCACACCCGTCCTGTCGCGGCAGCCGGTATTCCTGCCCGGACTATGGCGAGCGCCAGGCATCGGCGTGCCCGCAGCACCACTCGCGGACGCCGCCGCTGGCTTTGGCGCGCTTGCCATGGCGGCGGATACAGACGGACCGATCCGTCGCGTGCCTCTGCTCGTGGCGGCCGATGGCGTCGTGCGTCCAGGCCTTGCGGTTGAATCAGTGCTGATCGCTGACGAAGGTGCGACATTGCTGATCCAACCCAACCGCATACTGCAATTTGCAGATCATTCCGTACCCGCTCGGCGGCGACGCGCAACTGCGCCTCCCAGGGCCGCCTCGGGACTGGTCCGACCATACCGTCCCAGCCGTGCAGCTTCTGAACGGATCAACCTCGCACGATTCGCTTCGTGGCAAGATCGTCCTGATCGGCGGAAGCGCACCGGAACTTGGCGGATTGCGAGAGTTGGCCGCGTCACTGACAACCCCTTCCGTCTGGCTGCAGGCAGAGGCGATCGCTGCCATCCTGCAAGGTGCCACTGCCTTCCGGCCCTACTGGGCTATGAAGACCGAGCTGGCCGCTACGCTTGCGCTCGGTTCGCTGGCGCTCGTGCTGGGCTTCTGGCTTGTCCCCTCGCTGGCAACTGGTTTGACGCTTCTGTTGTGCGTCGCCTGGAGCGGAGCAGTCCTTACGACCATCAGCGCCTTTCACCTGCTGCTCGATCCTCTCGGCCCACCGGCTGTCGCTCTGATTGGCTTTATCGTGGCCATGCTATGCCGTTTTGCCCGTGATGAATGGCGCGCCCGCATGTTGCGGCTGAGCTTCGAGCAGCATCTCGCACCAGACGTGGTTCGCCGCATAGCCGCCGACCCCGGCGCGATCCGGTTACGCGGCGAAATGCGGGAAATCACCGCACTATTCACGGACATCGAGGGTTTCACCAGTATGACCGAACGCGCCGGGCCGACTAATCTGGTTGCCCTGCTCGACGCGTATTTCGAGGCGACGACACGCGTCATCACCGATCATGGTGGCATGATCGACAAGATCGTCGGCGACGCGATTCATGCGATCTTCAACGCGCCCTTCTCCTTGCCGGATCACCCACGTCGCGCGGTGGAGAGCGCCCTTGCGCTGTTGCAAGTGTCGGAGACGATGCGCGCCTCGCCGCTTGGCCAGCAACTCCAACTAGGTCGGACCCGCGTTGGTATCGAAACTGGTCCAGCGATCGTCGGTGACGTGGGAGGCGGACGCAAGCTCGACTACACCGCGCACGGTAATGCCATGAACGCTGCGGCGCGGCTCGAGGCTGCCAACAAGGAGTTCGGATCGAGCATCTGCATCGGCCCAGGTACCGCGGACCAACTTGATCCGGCGACGCTGCGGCCGATTGGCACGTTGGTCCCGCGCGGGCAAAGCCGCGAGGTCACCGTCTATACGCTCGCCGTCCTGCCGGCACCGTCGCCGTGACGTTGCTCCTGCGACTATCGGGTAACGCATCACGATTAGAGCAAAGTCAGTCAGCCCGATACTGCTCTACCACTACTTACTGGCCGTGACCCATTCGCTTTGACCGTCATGTCCAGAGCAGGGCCGGTCGATGATTGTGCGGCGCACACGGTAGGACTGTGCGCGCGGAAAGAATTCAACACAGAGCGCGCGAAGGGGCGCGAAGATCGCGAAGGGTCTTTTGGGCGCTGCGCGCCGTGGCCCGAAAGGCGTGAAAGGAAATCTCCTTGGCGAACTTCGCCTTCCTTCGCGGTCTCTGCGGTGAATTGTGTGATCCGCCTGGACGATCGAATGGTGGCACGGCAGTGGCGCCAGGGTTCCCGACCGGTGCCCCACACCGCGCCGTGTGCTGTGCAGCACTGCATAGGCCTGAGAGCAGGTCTACGGCCGCAGCGCGATCAAGCAAACCGATCGTGCGGGGCGCAAGACCCTAAGGAATACCAAAGCTCACTGACCCTGACTCATCTGCCGGTCTGTCGTCATGGCCGGGCTTGAACCGGCCATGACGGTCAGAGCGAATGCGTCGCGGTCAGCGAGTAATAGTATGAGGGGCAACTAGAGATAATCGTAGGAGGAGTGCGCAAGGCCGGCGGAACACCCGCAGTGTACGTTCGGTACCTGCTTCCGCATGTGACACAGGCGGTGCGCTGGGCCGCGGGAACCCTTCCGATGTTTGGGCGGGTCCGGATGCCAGAAGGCGGGCAACTCGCTACAGCCTGCCCTTCATCGAACGCCCACCCCAAACTGCCCCATCGCTGCCGTGATGCGTGGCTTACCCCACACCACGGGTAGCGTCGGTTCGGCGCCAGGTGTCGCTATATTCGTACCCATCCCGGCCGTCACGGTCACACCGGTCGAAACGCCGACGACAAACACCTCGCCACGCTCCACGAAGACACCGAACACACCATTGCTCGGACCGGCGAAGAACCGTGTGCCCCGCACGGCAATCAGTCCAAATGGCGAGCGGACCGCCATGTTGTCCGGGCCGTCCTTCGTGTCGTGATCGTACAGGATCGCCCCTTTGACCAAGGTCAGCACGCCGCCAGCGTTCATGAGGAAACGGTCGATGCGCAATTGTGCTTCCGGGCCGAGGTAAACAGTCGTTACTTTGGCCAGCAACAACGCGAGCGATGATGCGGTGCCGGTGCCGACTGCATCGCCCACGAACACGTCGGCGTCTGGCGCCAAACTGCGCTGCGCCGCGCCCGATCGGGCGAAACAATCGCCGTGCGTCGTTTCGACCTCGCCCGCGCGCTGTGGCGCTGCACTGGCTCGAATGACTGGCATCGCAAGGGTGGACGCCAGCCCCGTCAATACTGCGCGTCGACGTGACGTATGTTGCATGGCGCGACAACTTTACGCACGATAATTCCAAACAGCAACCAAACTCATCATCCGCTGGGAGCCGCATGTCGAAAGTGCCACTGGTGTTGCAGCACGACGCCGCCGAATGTGGCGCCGCCTGCCTCGCCATGATCCTGGGCTTCCACGGCACATACGCGCCGCTCGATGAGCTGCGGACGCGCTGCGGCGTATCGCGCAATGGGTCCCGCGCGAGCTCCATCATCGCCGCCGCGACGACCTACGGACTGTCCGGCCGCGGATTGCGTTGCGAGCCCGAGGCTCTGCCCGAACTTCCGCTGCCTTGCATATTGTTCTGGAATTTCAACCATTTCGTGGTTCTCGAGCGGTTCGATCGTCAGCGGCGTGCTCGCCTGCTGGATCCCGCCCTGGGCCGTCGAACAGTGGAACGCGAGGAACTCGACAAGGCTTTCACCGGCGTCTGTCTGAGCTTCGCTCCGGACAGGCAGTTTGTCACCACCGGTTCGCGCCGCAGCCTGTGGACTATGCTGCGCGAGCGCCTGGCAGGAACCGGACACGCTTTTCGCCTGCTGACCGCCTTCGCCGTGCTGGCCGGCCTCTGCCTGGTGCTCATGCCGACTTTGTCGCGCATTTTCGTTGATGACGTATTGCTGCGGACGCAATGGCGTTGGCTGAATGCACTGGTGACCATCACTGTGGCCACAGCGGCGTTTCAAATGCTGAGCATCGCTTTTCGGCGGAAGTTATTGGTCGCTGTTGAGTTCTGGACCATTACATCCGGCGAGGCGCGCTTCCTGGCCCATTTGCTGTCACTGCCGTTGTCGTTCTTTTCGCAGCGGCACACCGGCGAACTGATTGACCGCCTGGGTGCTTTCACGCGCTTCGCGAACACACTGACCGGACCGCTGGCAGATGGCATCTCGGGCGCAATCACCGCGAGCATGCTCTTGCTGGCCGCTATGATCGTCGATCCAGTGACCGGGCTGACGATATTCATGCTCGCCTCGATTGCCTTCGCCTCGGCCTGGTCCGCCGGTCGGATGATCATTGCCCGAGGAGCCTTTGCGCGTAGAGCCGAAAGCATGTTGGCGTCGGCGACCCTGGAGGGCGTACATCTGCTGGAAATCAGCGCGCGCCGCAGGTCGATCCACCGACGCCTTTGCGCGCTGGTCCGGTCATCACGCGCGCGCGGCGTCGCAGCGCACGGCGATGCTTGGAGCGCAACTACGGTTGCAGACCGCTCCACGCGTCGCGATCGGCTTGTTGAGCGTCGTGGTGATCGCGATCGCCGGATGGCGCGCGATGGATGGTGTCATCAGTATTGGTCAGATCGTCGCGCTGCAAATGCTGGCTGGCGCTTTGGTCAATCCGCTCGGCGCACTGACCACCGCCTTTCTGGCCGCGCCCGACATCAGGGCGGATGTCGCCCGCGTCGATGACGTTTTCCGCTACGGAACGAATACCCTGCCACGTCAGCCCTCGTCCGCGCGCCCAGTGGGACGGCTGGAATTCCGCAACGTCACCTTCGGCTATGCGCGTACCGAACCGCCGATTGTCCGGAATGTGTCGTTCACCGTCGAGCCGGGCCGCCGCGTCGCTCTCGCAGGTCGTTCGGGCAGCGGCAAGTCGTCGCTGGCGAAGCTTGCTGCCGGCCTCTACGTGCCTTGGTCCGGAGAAGTCACGATCGATGGTGTCCCGGTGGCGTCGCTCTCAGCGGTCGAGCGAGCCGCGCTGATCGGTTACGTCGATCAGTCGATCGTGCTGTTCGAAGGCACGGTGCGCGAGAACCTTGCCCTGTTTCGCCCCGAGCTGACCGACGTACGGGCGACCAACGCACTGCGTGACGTAGCGATGCTGGCCGAGATCGAGGCGCGCCCCGGTGGCCTGGACACTCCCGTCACGGAGTTCGGCGGCAACTTCTCCGGTGGTCAGCGACAGCGGCTGGAAATTGCCAGGGCTTTGGCAGGCGCGCCCCTTGTGCTGGTGCTGGACGAAGCGACTGCCGCGCTCGACCCGCTGGTCGAAGCGGAAATCGAGGCCAACCTGCGTCGGCGCGGCACCACGTCCATGGTCATCGCACATCGGCTCTCCACGATCCGGGACGCCGATGAGATCCTCGTGCTTCACGACGGTGAGGTGGTCGAGCGCGGTCGTCACCCGGCGCTGCTCGCGCTGCATGGCCACTACCGCGCGCTTGCGAGCGGCGAATGAGCAACTCCACCGGTCCTCGAACCGGGTATGCGCTTGTGCATTCCCCCTGGCAGTGTGGCTCACGTCGAAGCAGGCGCAGTGGATGCGCGCGCGGTGGCGTACCAGAACGGTGCGGTACGCGACGCCGGCATGTTCCTCACAGCAGTACCGGCGGGTGGGCTGGCAATTGCTCTCGGCGATCCCGTACGCGTGGAACTGGTGGCCGACGTGCATGCAAACGTATCCATCACCCCGCTGATCGACGCTATCGCAGCCGAGGCATTGACGGGCTGGCCTGCCTGGTTGCGCACGGTGGACACGGTCGGCGCCTGGATCCCGTTCGCGGCTCCCAAGGCATTGTTTCCGGGTCGGTTACGACTGAAGCACGATGACATCGTCGCGGCGCCGCGCGAGTGCGTCGTGTGGATCCGCCTGGACCAGGGATGGTGGCCACTGAGCGACGGCGCGCCAGTGCGCTGGGATGGCCCTGCTGAGATCGAGGTGATGGCGGCCATACCATCGGACGCACTGCCCACCGCCTTGTCCCAGTGGGCTGCTGTCACCTCTCTCCGGTTGGGCCATTTGCTGACCTCCCGTGAGACCGCACGGGTCAGCGCCATGGCGTCGGACGGCGAGGCTGCCCAGACGGTGTCGCGTGCGACCCGTGATGCCATTGCGGGTATCCGGGACCTGTATGCCGGCGAGCCTGGTCGGCCCATCGCCCAAAGGGTCCTGACTCTCGCCGTGCCGGGCCTTGTACTGCCGCGTCAGCGGCAGGAGCGGGAGCAGGAACGTGGCGACGCCCGATTTGCGAGTTATGCGGCTCTCGCCACCATGGTCGGCGAAACAGGACGCAATGACGGCGTCTCGGTCCCCGAGGTCCGGCCCGAAGCCGGGACCCCGGACGACGAAGACATGCTGGCTTCGGTCCGCGAAGAAGCCGGCGTCGCCGGTCTTGGCTTCCGTGATGTGAAGTTGCCACCACGTCTGACGCGCGAGGAAGGCGCGCCCGTTGTCGTTGCGCTGTCGGAACAAACGGTCCCTCTCGGTGTGGCGCGGGCGAGCGCAGGACGCTACGCCCTGTTCGATGCAGATGGAGCACGCGTGAACGGTTCCGCTGCCGTGGGTGCGGTCGCGCTAACTCAACCGCTCGATGCAGCCTTGCTGGCAGCTCTTGACTTCTCCGCGCCGTTTGATGACCGCACTGGTCAGACTTTCGCTGCCGGACACCGTAAGTGCTCTGCTGTTGGGCTTTGCCGGCGTCGCCGTGGGTGTGTCTGTCCCTGTGGCGACCAACCTGTTGTTCTCATCGATCTGGCCGCATGCGGATTGGTTGGGCCACTGGCTGGTCGTCGTGGGGCTTGGCATCGCGGCGCTCGCCACGATCGCATTCGACAGCGCGCGGGTTGCGCGTGCCAGCCGCCTTACGATGCGGTTCCTGAATTGGCTGGAGGAAGGGATCTGGCTCGCACTGGTGCGCGCCGCACCCGGGGCGCTGAGCCGATATAGCGCTGGCGATCTGCAAAACCGGATTGGCGCGGCAGGTCGTGTCCGTCAGGCCGTCGTCGGCCAGCCAATGCGCATCATTGTCGACGCCAGCATGATGCTGACCGGCGTGGTCATGATGTTCGTCTATGGTGGAACGCTGGCCTGGATCGGTGTGACCGCCGTCATGCTCCTCGCGTTGATCTGGAGCCTGCTGTTGCGCGAGGCGGTCCATGCCCGCACGGAAACGGAGCGGATCACCAGCCGTGAGTTAGCCCTGCTAAGCCAGGCGATCGCTGCCATCGTCAAGGTCAAGGCCACTGCCAGCGAGCCGTTCCTGCTGGCCCGATGGGCTCGGCTTGCGAGCCAGCGGCGACTGGCGGTGCGGCGCGCCGAACGAATCGAAAGTGCGATTGCAGTCGCTACCACGGGCGTGACCGGACTGTGCACCGCTGTCGTCTTCGTCTTCGGCTATTCGCTGGTCGCAAGCCAGCAGGCGGGTGCCGGTCCGCCCGCAATAGGCAGCATCACGTTGGGAGCCTTCCTGGCGTTTCAGGCGGCCCTCGGCCAGACGATCGGCGCTGCCAGCTCCGCCGCCGCGATCTTTGCCCTGTGGCCCAGATTGTCAGCCGCGGGCGCGATGCTTGCACCGCTGGCGCGCGCCCTCCCGGAAACAACGATCGATGCGCGGCGTGTGGCAGCGCCCCCGTTGGATGGTCGCCTGGAGATCAGTCAGGTAACACATCGGTACGAGGGCGCGGCGACCGACAGCCTGCGTGGCGTCGATATCGTCATCGATGCCCGCCAGTACGTCGGCATCGTCGGAGCCTCGGGTTCCGGCAAGTCGACGCTGCTGAAGCTGATCCTGGGCCTGGAGCAACCATCGTCCGGGGCCGTCTATTTCGACGGAATGGATGCACGTCGGCTGGAGCCAGCAAGCGTGCGCCGGCAGATCGGCTATGTCAGTCAGGACTTCGCGCATGTCGCCGGGCAGTATCCTGGACAACATCCTCGACGGCCGTAACTCGGGCACGCCAGAGGCTTGGACCGCTGCTCGCCTGGCAGGGATCGCCGAGGACATCGAGGCAATGCCGATGGGCATGCACACGCTAGTGGGGGAGGCCGGCCAGAACCTGTCCGGCGGTCAGCGCCAGCGGCTGATGATCGCGCGTGCATTGCTCACCCGTCCGCGCTTCCTGATTTTTGATGAGGCGACCAGCGCGCTGGACAATCGGTCGCAGGCGATCGTGCACGATGGCCTGGGAGATTTGCCGGTCACACGCATCGTCGTGGCGCACCGTTTGAGCACGGTGATGAGCGTCGATCGCGTCTACGTGCTGGATGCCGGTCGCGTCATCGAATTCTGGTTCCCCGGCGGATCTATTGAGTGAGGGCGGTGCGTTCGCCGCGCTTGCGAGCCGCCAGCATCTGGGCGAGCCGTGATGCGGACCTCCCTTTTCCTTTTCGCCGCTCTGACCGAGGGCGATATCGCGTGGCTTTCCAGCGTTGGTACAGTGCGCAATTTCGCACCCGGCGAGAAGCTGATCCGGCACGGCGAAACTCTCGACGCACTGCTGATCTTGTTGCAGGGGGAAGCTCAGGTCGAGACTGCCAACGCATCCATCCGACGCGCGGGCGAGTGTCTAGGGGAGGTGTCACTGGTCGACACAAGACCCGCCAGCACCGATGTCACTGCACTGGGACCGGTGCGGGCCCTGGTCGTGCGTGGCGATGTGCTTCGGCGTGAACTGCAGAGCAACGCCGGCTTTGCATCACGCTTCTGGCGGGGGCTTGCCATCCTGCTCGCCAACCGGCTGCGGGAAGCTGCCGGCGACGATCCGGAAGCTTTCACATTAGACGAGATGATGCTCGATGGTTTGGCACGGGCCGGCGAAAAGTTCCTGCTGTTGCTGGCGCACACGTCGGGCGGTGCGGCGTGAGCGACAAGGATTCGCTGTTCCGGCAACAGGCACTGGCACATGCGGGCGATCCCGAAGCGCTCGACATCCTGCCGTTGTTGCCACGGCGGATCGATTGGATCGCGCTGGTGATGTTGGCGGTGATCGCCGTTGCGATGGTGGCCTGGAGCCTGCTTGGCACTGTGACCCGCACCGTATCGGGCAATGGCATCCTCATCGCGCAGGGTGGGCAGGTGGTCGATGCTCAATCGACCGGACCAGGACAGATCGCGGCACTGGCGGTGCATGCGGGCTCCAAGGTCGAAGCAGGCACGCTGATCGCGACTGTCATCGCGCCCGACCGCGAGCAACGGCTGATAGGCGCACACGCTCTTGTCGACGCTCGCCGTCAAAGCCTACAGCGGGTCAACGACACAATCGAGCGGCTGAACCAGCAGAGAACCGCGGCGGCGGACCTCCAGCGTGAGGCTCTGCAGTCCAAGCTCGCGGTGGCGCACGAACAGATCAGTACGACGACCACTCAGTTCAACATCCAGGACGACCTGTTTCACCGGGGTTTGACGACGTTGCAAAGGGTAAACGAGGCGCGCGACGCCATGAACGCCGCGAAACTGGATGAAGCGAACACCTTGACCGCGCTCGCCGATCTGAAGGCGAAGCTGGCGGACAGCGCTCGTGCCGATGCGGACCGGCAGGCGCAGGCGGAAGATGATCTCGCGGCCGCGGAGCGGTCGGAAGCGGAGTTGAAAGTCGAGCTGTCCTTGTCATCCCGCGTGCTTGCACCGGTGCCGGGCCAGGTCATCGAGGTCAAAGCCGACCTGGGCGCTGTGGTGAACGCGGGCCAGGCGATCGTCTCGATTGAGACTGGCCAGCCGGGGCTTGAATTGCTGGCGTTCATCCCGCCGCAATCGGCGCGCGATGTTCGGCCGGGCATGGCAGTGCGGATATCGCCGTCCGGGACGCGGCGTGAGGAACATGGCGAGTTGCTTGGTACGGTGCTCGACATTTCAGGCTTCCCCGTCAGCGCCACCGGCTTACGATCCCTGCTGAAGAATGACACGATGGCGACGACCCTGAGCCGTGACGGCGCGCCCTATGTCGCACGCGTCGCGCTGACGAAGCGGCCCAACTCGCCCGACGGCTACGCGTGGACAACGCAGCGGGGCGAGACCGTGTCTCTGTCCAGTGGTGGCCTCGCGACCATCGAGGTGACCGCGAGCACGCATCGGCCGATCGAGCTTGTCGTGCCGAACCTGCAGAAATTGCTGGGCATGTGAACGCCTGTGCCGCGCAGCACAGCGCTGGCCAGCGGAAGCTGCTTTGATCGGGTCATGGCAGGGACGGATGGGACCGTCGCCATAGTCGGACAGACCCGGAGCGGCAACAGGAGAGTTCCATGAGCAAAGCGCATCAACCGGCCACGACGATCGTGACACGTGAACTGTCGGGCAAGGAGCTTGATATCGTAGCGGGTGGCGGCACCACAGCGTCATTCGACATCGAGCAGGTTCTCAACATCGGCAGCCAGTCCAGCGGGTCAGGCGCCGGCAAGGTCACGTTCAACCCGTTCTCGATCACCCGCTGAACAGTTGACCCAGGAGAGCAATCATGAAAACCCACGCAGCATACGGGCCCTGCCCGCGGACGATCGGATCGACGGAATTGGAAATGATCGTCGGCGGCACGGACACGACCCCGACGAGCAAGACTTCGTCGACCCGAGGGCTGCGCGAGATCGTGGTCACGAAGTCGACCGACACATCTTCAACCAACTAGTTGACAGGCAACACCAGGCCAAGAGAACGACATGAAGAAGCGGCACATTGGTCAGGCTCGCGGCGCAGTCGAACTTTCCCTCGCCGATCTCGATAAGGTTTCCGGTGGTGACACGAAATCGGGACGCTGGACGACGTCCAGCGACGAATCCCCGAAGGAGGAAGTGACGTTCGAATATGGCGCCCTGCAAATAAGCTACGCCTGACAGCAGGACTAGTACCCGCGATCGGAAGAGCGTGAGTCACCCTGAGGCCATGTCATTGCGAGGAGCGAAGCGACGAAGCAATCCCGGCGAGATCGCCCAATTCGTCCGAGATTGCTTCGTCGCTCCGCTTCTCGCAATGACAGTCTTTGACGTATCGTCCTTCAATGATTCCGGGTACTATTCCGGTTTGCCTGAAAGTGCTCTCGAAAAACCAAAGGCCGAGGCGCCATGCGTCAGAATCCCGGCGGGCGCTGAACGCTCTTCCCCACGCAGTCGCTGTAATTGACCGGAAGGCCGCCTCATCGAGGCGGCCTTTTTGCATCGGCACGCCACGCCACCTTGCTGTCGCCCGACGGGCACTTTCTGCTTCGGCATTCCAACGGGTGTTGCCAGATTCGCCACTTCTGACGCTAGGATGCCATCTGTTGGCCGGCGCCGAACCTCCCAGGCTTCAAGAGAGCACCCAACATGACGCAGGACGACATAAGAAAGCTTTTGCGCAGCAATACGTTTCTTGGCTGCCTGCCGGATGAAGCGTTCGACCAGGTCCATCGCAAGGGGCACATCGTCCACTTCCGGAAGGGCGAGACGATCTTTCGCCGCGGTGATGAAGGCGCGAGCATGATGTTGATCCTGTCGGGCACCGTAAAGGTCTTCAATACGACGGCAGATGGACACGAGGCCGTCCTCAACTTCCTCGGTCCGGCTGATGTGGTCGGCGAAATCACCATCCTCGACGGTCATGACCGCGCGGCATCGGTCATCGCCCTGGAAGCCACAGAGGCTTTTTCGCTGCAGCGCCGCGACATAACACCGGCGCTGCTGGCCAACCCCGACACGATGCTCGAGGTTATCCAAATGCTGTGCGGCAAGCTGCGCAATGCTTCATCAATGATCGAGGACGGCTTGAACGAGATGCCGGGGCGAACAGCTCGCGGACTGTTGCGGCTCGCGGATCAGCTCGGTCGCCAGACCAAGGAGGGCATCGTCATCCAATTGAAGGTGAGTCACCGCGATCTGGGCGGCTATATGGGGTTGTCGCGCGAAAACACGAGCCGGCAACTGGCCGCACTGCGACAACAAGGTATCGTTGCGGTCGATCCAGCGAAGATTGTGATCCTGAAACGCGAGGAATTGGAGGAGATTGCTGAAGCAGGAAGTGATTGCTGAGAGTCAATCCATGTGCTCCACGGCACAGCGACGAAATCCTCGATCATGTCTAGTCTGCGTGTCGCCAGGTTTCGGAAGCGGCTGGCGGTCTCGCCGATAGCTTATACCACTACTCGCTGACCGCGACCCATTCGCTCTAGCCGTCATGGCAGGGCGACAGGTGAGTCAGGGTCAGTGAGCATTGGTATTATGTGGCGCAAGCCTGACAGACGTTCGAGTGAAGCACAGGGAATACATCATGGCTGATCCCGTCGCGGTATTGGAAAGGTCTGGTGAGGCGCCAGCCTCCACTGCTCCAGTCTTTGCGGTCGACCGCCCAAAATCCGGGACCGTTCACGGATCCTCGCTGGACGTTCCGTCGCCTGCTCAGCCCGATATCCGTCGAAACGTTTTGCCGCGACTATTGGGGGCGACATTCATTGCTTGTGCGCGGTGGCGGGAACGACTTTTTCTCTTCGCTGATTTCATTGACGCAAGTCGAAGAACTGCTCGCGATTCCGCGCGTGTTCGAGGAACGGATGGTGAGCCTGCGTGCAAAGGACGACAGCGTATCGCTCGCGCCGTCCTCGGTTGGCGACATCTACGCACGGATGCGGCAGGGCGCGTCGCTCCAGTTCAGGAAAATGGAGCGCTTCCTGCCGGCTCAGGCGCCACTGCGCCTGCTGTATCGAGACATGCTGCTCGCGCTTCAGCACCCTGGCGTTTCGATCTCTTGCTTCGTCACGCCGCCAAGCACGGAACTGCTTGGTGCACACCATGACGAGACTGACGTCTTTACGTTGCAGGTGGCCGGACGAAAGTGCTGGCGCTTGTTTCATACGATCAGCGCCGAAGGGAGGGCGAACTATTCACCAGAAGCGCTCGGCGCGCCCGAGCACGACTTTGTGCTGGAGCCCGGCGACTTGCTCTATCACCCGCGCGGCTGCGTCCACGAAGTTGTGTGCGAGGATGCGCTGTCGTTCTCGATCCCTATCGTCATCGAGCCGATCATGTGGAAAACGCTGCTGCACCAGCTTGTCGAGCGTCTCGGCGATCGGCCTGAGTTCCTCGAACCACTTCCGGCCGGTGTAATTCTGCAACCTGATGCGGCGACGCGTCTCGCCGAAGGTGTCGCCACGCGCGCTGCCCTGATCGCCGCCGAGGCCGCGAGGCTCGATCCCTCGGTCCTGATTGACGCGGCGGCGGCAGAGTTCCTGCGCGGATTTGAGGCCCCGGGTGCGGGCCATATCGTTCATGCGCTGGATGACGACGCCATCACGGAGAGAACGCGGCTGGTCACGCGCCATGGTAACGCCTGGCACGTGAGCGTCAGCGATGACAAAGCGGTTCTCACCCTGGGTGGCGGCGACGTGTTTCAGGGCCCAAGCAGCATCGCACCGGCACTGCGTGCAATCCTGGGCCGGGAGGAGCCGATCGCCGCGGGCGAACTGCACGATGCACTGTCGCCGTCGGCGCGGCTACTGCTTGCGCGCGGGCTCGTTCGGGTGGGTGCACTGGCGCCGATCAATTGATTCGTGCGTGATTGGCAAGCGGCAATCGGTGTGCGCCCCTGGGTTCCCGCTTGCGGGGCTGTAATACCACTACTCACTAACGGTGACCCATTCGCTTCAACCGTCATGGCCGGGCGTGTCCCGGCCACCCGTAACGGCAAGTTGCCTGCATGTATGGCACCGCGCATAGGCCCGAGGTTGATGTGCCCGCGATCGGACGTTCGTGCCGCTACGGGTGGCCGCGACACGCCCGGCCATGACGATGGTTTGGCCGGCTCACGAATGCATTCGATGTCATGTTAGCGCCTATGGGGGCAAGCCCGGCCCTGACGCCAGAGCGACGAGTTATTGTCCGTGAGCTTTGGTATAAGCATGTGAATTGCCGGCGTCAATACGCCACCGGTCTAATAGTATTGCCGTTCCAAGACGGTTGTCAGTGCCGGATATGCTCTGGCCGGAAGCCCATGCCGATCACGCGCGCGGGTATCCGCTGTAGGAGGGGAAAACGCCCGACCAGGCGTAACAGCGCAGGCGGCTTCGGTGTATCGGTGCCCCGCAGCACGCTGCTGATCACGCGGTTCTGGATTACGACCTGCATGCGCTGGGTCATCTTCGTTGGCCATTCGCGCCGCCGCTGTACCGCGCGCAGGTCGTCCATCGTCGCCGCGCCGCGCGTCATGCGAGGGACCAGGATGTTTGCCGTCGCGACCGCGTCCTGGAGTGCCAGGTTGATGCCGACGCCACCCACCGGCGACATGGCATGCGCCGCATCGCCGATGCAGAGCAGGCCTGGTCGAAACCAGGTGTTGAGCCGGTTGACCGCTACGGTCAGCAGCTTCACGTCATCCCAGGACGCGAGTTCCTGCACCCTGTCGTGCAGGAACGGCGCGAGATGCACGATCTCGGCTTGGAATGCGTCGAGGCCGCGTGCATGCACCTGGTCGATGCCGCCCTTCGGAATGACGAAGGCGCACTGCCAGTAATCGTTGCGGTCCAGCATGATGAAGAAGCGGCCGGCATCGATGCGGCCTAGCGTCTGGCCTGGATCAGTATCGTGCTTGGACAGTCGCAGCCACAGCACGTCCATCGGCGCACCGAGCTCGACCACGCCGAAGCCGGCTGCGTCGCGTAAGGTGGAATGGCGGCCGTCGCAGGCGACGATCAGCTCGGCGCGGATGTTCAGGGGACCGTCGGGGCCTTGCGCGGTGACGCCGACCATGCGGTCGCCTTCGCGGATCAGGCCTTGCGCCTCGGTGCTGCGCAGTAGGCTGAAGGTGGGGAAGCGCTGTGCCTGCTCGGCGAGGAAGTCGAGGAAGTCCCATTGCGGCATGAATGCGATGAACTTCGCGCGCGTTGGCAGATGGGTGAAGTCGGCGACCTGGACCAGTTCGTTGCCGATCTGCACGGCGATCTTGCGGACCTCGCTGTGCGGGCGGGCGAGGAAGGCATCGAGCAGGCCAAGCTCGTGCAGCACCTGCATCGTGGAGGGGTGCACCGTGTCGCCACGGAAATCGCGCAGGAAGTCGGCGTGCTTTTCCAGCACGATGGCATCGATGCCGGAGCGAGCGAGCAGGTAGCCGAGCATCATGCCCGCAGGGCCGCCACCGACGATGCAGCAACGGGTCGTCAGCGCGCTCATCGGGTGATGGGGTAGATGGCCGGCTCAGGGCCGGCCATGACGATGGGGCGAGGGCCCGCCACGTTATTCGGCGGCCTGGCGCGGCTCGTAGGCGGAGAGTTCGGCACGTTGCGCGGTGTCCATTGGGTGCGGCCACCAGCGGTGGTCCCACTCGGCGAATTTGTTCCGTAGCTTCGGCATCACGCGTTCGGCGAACAGCTTCGTGTTGTACTTGGTCAGGTCCTTGCCCATGTTGCCGAATTGGAGCAGCAGCATCAGGTTGCCAACGTTGAGGTTGTTGGCGAGTTCCTCGATCTGCTGGATCACGTCGTCGGGAGAGCCGAGCACGATGTAGCCGTTCTGCACCAGGTCCGGCATCTTCGTGGGCAGCAGCTTGAACTTGTCGGAATAGGCGGCGGCCTTGGCGACCTGGCTTTGCAGGCCTACGCGGGTTGTGGCTTCAGTTGTATAGCCAGGGGGGGCAACGAAGCGCTGATCGATGTGCAGGCAGCGGCCGAAGAAGTATTCCGCGGCTTCCGTGTAGAGGTCCATTGCCTGTTCGCGCGTTTCGGCGACCGCGACGGTCTGGGCGAAGCCGGCACGATACGGATTGCGGTCCTTGCCGAGCCGCGACATTTCCGTCCAGAAGCCGTCCATCGTCGCCTGGCCGACCTTGTGGCCGTAATAGGACAGATACGAGTAGACGTAGTCGCGTTCGGCACACCACTGCCAGGTCTCGATCGAGCCGCCGCCGGGGATCCAGATTGGCGGATGCGGGCGTTGGATCGGGCGCGGCCAGATGTTGACGTAGCGCTGCTGATTGAAGCGGCCGTTGAAGGCGAAGGTATCGGCCTCGGTCCAGGCGCGCATGATGAGGTCGTGGGCTTCGTGGTAACGCTCGCGAAGCTGCGACGGGTTCTGGCCATAGGCGTAGCAGGTGTCCATCGGCGTGCCGACCGGGAAGCCGGCGATCAGGCGGCCGCCGGAGATGCAGTCGATCATCGCGAATTCTTCGGCGACGCGGGTGGGCGGGTTGTACAGCGCGAGCGAGTTGCCCATGACGCAGATCGCCGTGTCGGTGGTGCGGCGGGCGAGCGAGGATGCGATCAGGTTGGGCGAAGGCATCAGGCCGTAGCCGTTGGAGTGATGCTCGTTGACGCAGATCGCATCGAAGCCGCATTGCGCGGCGAATTCGAGTTCATCCATGAAGTCGTTGTACATGTGATGCGCGCGGCGCGGATCGAATAGCGAGGAGTGGATATCGACCCAGACGGATGGGTGCTTGTCGCGGAAGTCCTCCGGTAGCTCGGTGTACGGCATCAGATGGAACCACATGAATTTCATGGGCGGTGACTCCCTGCGATTGGTAGGCAGTAGATCATTGGTTGGGGGGGTTGGGAACCACGCCTTGGCAGCCGTGTGGAAACGAGGGATTGTTTCCGGGTGAACACGGCTCCGGTCCATCCGCTATTGCCTGGCACGACGACCGCTCAGGCCGATGCAATCCTTGGCGGCATGCGCGCTGTCGCGGAAACCGGCGGACCGCTGACCGACGCCGACAGGACGGCGCTGCAAAGCGCCAACCACTACATGCTGGGTCGCGAAACACCGGTTGCCGTAGACGAGCCGGCCACGCCAACGCCTGCGGAACTTGCGACGATCCTGCGGGGGACGCCGTTCGTCGAGGACAGCATCAAGTTCATGACCGTCATGGCGTTCATCGACGGCGTGCTGGATAAGCAGAAGATCGCCAAGGTGCTGTCCTATGCGGATGCGCTTGGCGTGCATGGGCACTATCTGGAGCGGATCTCCGACGCTGCGCATGATCGGCTGAAGGCGGCTCTTGCGCACATGACACGGTGCAATATGGAGAGCATCACCAACGCACCGTGGATGGATGGCGATGTGAATGCCTGGCTGCTGCCTTATGGCGCGCCAGGGAAGAGTGATCCGGCGCTGGCACAGCGGTTCGAGACATTGGAGCGGCTTGCTCCGACGACGTTTGGTCATGCGTTCTGGGCGCACTTCCGGCATAACAACTACGCATTCCCTGGTGAGCCGACCGCACTGAACGAGCGGTTCTGCGTGCCGCATGATTCGCTGCACGTGGCGACTGGCTATGATACTTCGCCGCGCGGGGAGATTCTGGTCTCGACTTTTACCGCGTCGATGCATCGCAGCCATCCGATGGGGGGACATGTGCTGCCGGTCATCATGAGCTGGCATCTGAATATCGCGATCAACGATGTGGCGCGGGATGCGCGGGGGGCGTTGGATCCCGATGAGTTCTGGCATGCCTGGGCGGCGGGCGCGGCGGCAACTGTCGATACGTTCGCGCCGGGGTGGCGGTTCTGGGATTGGGTGGAACAGCCGCTTACGTCGGTGCGGGGGAAGTGGTCGATCCCGAGCGGCGGGTTGGATGCGGGAGGTTGAGACTGGGAGTCTCCGGGGGAGTTCTCGTTTCGCTGTGGATGAGACAAGGTGGGGCCGGTGGTGCGGCGGGTTTCTTTCGACACAGAGTTCCACTGAGTGCGCACAGATTTTCACTGAGAAGCAAATTGGCGCTTTGCGCGCGGGTTGCGATGCTCGTGCGAGACTTCGGCGCGTCGCGCCAATCAAAATCTTCTCAGTGAAAATCTGTGTGCACTCGGTGGAACTCTGTGTCGAAAGACGGTGCCCGCGGCACCGGCCTGGCTTTAGGCGGCGATCAGGCGGTGCACGGGCTTCTTGTAGAGCCTCTGGAGGATGGGACTGGCGCCGTGGATGATGGCGTTCATGACGCCGGGCGCTGGAGGTGGGTCGTCGAATTTCTTCGGCAGGCGGCCGAGATTGCGGATGAGCGTGGCCTTGCTGGGGTTGGCCAGGGCGTATTGCTCGGCGCCGGGGAGGTCGAAGGGGGGCTTTGTCGGGACGGGCGCTGGAGCTGGGGCGGCGGGGCGTGATGGCGCGGACGTGTGGGCGATGGCGAGGGCTTCGGCCATCAGGGCGACTGTGGCCTGCTCGACCTGAGCGTCGGACTCGACGGCGGTGGGGTTTTGGGCGGTTCGCTCGGCATCATGATGCTGGAGTTGGCGGAGCATGGCTCGGGCGCCTCGCGCCTGGCGCATCATGAGGGCTGATTGGGCGGTACAGTTTTTCTGGTGGGTGACGTCGGCGGGATAGCCGTGCGCCTCCTCGATGCAGTCGAGGGAGCGGAGGCTGGCGACGACATATTGGACGGCGAGGAGGACCTGGTCCGGGTTGGCGGGACGCAGGGAGGCGACGGCGGCGATGAGGGCGTTGTCGCGGCGGGCGATGTCGTCGGGGGACTGGGAGGATGGCGGGAGAACCGCGCCGCGGAGCGCGTTGATGATGAGGTAATAGAAATCGCGCGAGAGCTGGATGGTGATGGAGGGTTGGGGCGGGGTGCTGGTGTCCACGGGTTGGCAGTATGCCGTTAGTTATTATAACTGTCAAGCGTTATTTGAGAGGGTGGTGGAGGACAGACGTTAGCGGAAAATAGATCAATCCCTGCCTTCAAAGGAAGCAGTCAGCAGGGGCCTGATCCTGGTTGACATAGATACGGGAATTCCGTATGGGTTGCGATGGAGACTTCGAGTGGGATGACGCCAAGGCAGCGAGCAACCTTGCCAAGCATGGTGTGCGGTTCGAGCTGGCGATACGGACGTTCTTCGATGTGACGAAGGTTGACGTCGATGCCTCTCGGTCAGCAGATGCCGAGACCCGTCGCAAGGTCATCGGCGTGATCAATGGGCAGTTGTTTACAGTCGTCTATACGCGGCGACAGGGAGTGATCCGGATCATTTCCGCTCGTCGCTCCAATACGAATGAGAGAAGAGCATATGGCCCGATTTACTTATGATCCTAAGAACCCGCCAACGGTGAGCAAGGAAGAGTGGGCGCGGTTGGAGGCGATGACGGATGAGGAGATCACGGCGGCAGCAGATTCCGATCCTGACAATCCGCCCCTGACGGATGAGGAACTGGCGCGGGTGCGGACGGCTCGGCGCATTCAGGCGGTGCGGGCGCACACTGGACTGAGCCAGCGCCAGTTTGCCGAGCTGTATCGGATCAATGTCGGCCGGCTGCGGGATCTGGAGCAGGGGCGGACGCAGCCGGACAGCGCGATGCTGGCGTATCTGACGGTGATCGAGCGGGAACCGGAGGCGGTGAAGCGGGCGTTGCGGAAAGAGGCGAAGGTTACGGCGTGAGAGGCGGGGGCTTGGGCCGCCGTGACGGATTTACTCGTCCGGCAGGGCGTCGTCGAGCGTCTGCCTCGCAGATGGTAATTGCTCACCCCGGTCTGGCGGATAGCGTCTCGGGGATTTTTGTGGTCAGCACGAAGCGCAGCACATCAAGCACTGAAGCGCTGTTGGCCTTTGCGGTGCTGACGAGGGATCGGAAGGCGGCATAGGTTTCGGCACCCCACTCGCAGCGGAAGCCGTTGGTCACCTTGCGGAAGATCACACTGGGACGAAGATGCCGCTCGGAGATGTTGTTGGTATACGGCACATCTCGATTGGTGATGAAGACGAACAGGTGCGCCCTGTTGGCGGCGATGCGCTTGCGCAGCTTGCGTCCTGGCTCGCCGATCGGAACAGCTGCCATGATGCGGTTGAGCCGGCGATCCAGGTCGGCAAGATAGTGCCTCAGCGTGCTGTCCTTCAGTTCGTCGCGGCGTCGCCCGATGGCGATCGCGCGCAGCAGCAGTCGCTTGAACGCGGCACTGAAGGCGGTGTCGCCACATTCGATGGCGTAGGTTGCATCGCGCAGCAGATGCGCCAGACACACCTGCCATTCGGCAGCGTGGCCGCGTTGGCTGCCAAGCATGTCGGACACCCAGACCATCGGCCTGATCTCGCCGAACAGGGCCTGAACCACGGCCTTGCCACGGCTGGGACGGATCACGTGCAGCACGGCCAGGCTGCCGATGAACACCCATTCCCACCAGTTCTTGCCGCTCACCCGCGCGGAAGTCTCATCAGAACACACCACCGGACTGGCGAGCACCGTGGCGCGGATGGTTGCCGCTGCCACCAGCAGTGGTTCGCGCGCGCGGGCCAGCATGTTGCTGATCGCCCCCTCGCTGAGGGTGAGCGAAAAGATCTCGTCCATCAGCGTGGCCAACCGTTCCATGCCGATCGCGTGCGCGTAGTGCAAGTAGACCACCAAGGCAGCGATCGACTGACCGAATGGCGAACCGGGTTCCAGCCCGGCTGGGGCAGTCGCGACCACGCGCTCACCACAACAGGCGCAGCGACCGCCGAACAGGCGCACCTGCGTCACGTCCGGCCTGATCGGCGGTAGTTCAATGCGTTCGTAGACCTGCTGCGGGGTTTGGCAGGCCTCCGGGAATGCCGCCTGGCACCTCGGACAGGTGGTCAGCCTGGCCTCGAACACACGATCCGGGTTCGGGTGCAGCGTCCGCCCGAACCCGGGGCGGCTCTTGCGCGGCGGCTTGTCGCCCATCGGACGATCGGGCTTCTGCCCCTTCGATGGCGGCAGCGAGGAGTTGTCCGGCGTCTTGGTGGGACGTTCAAATCTGGCCAGCCGCTTCTCAAGTTCATCGATGCGCGCCAGCGCTGCTTCCAACCGAGCGAACAGCGACAGGATGAGTGCATCCTTCTCCGCGTGGCTCAGCGTGCTAAGGTCGATGCCTTGCGTCACACAGAGCTTGAATCGAACCGCCCGTGACCGCGTCAACCTTCATCGCACAGCCGCAGAAGCACCCACGACGCATCGACATGTCAGGCTATCACCCAGGTGAGCAATTACAATTCTCTGCAATGTATGCCGCCGCTTCCTCTTGGAAATAAGTATGTTGGTGCTTGCGGATATGTTGCATTGCATGCACGCACTCGTGTATAATACCGGCTCTTTCCTCTGGCCACATCCCGTAATTGTATTCCCTAAAATAAAATGTTTTGTCTCCACTATTATATTCCGCGTCTGCGTTTTCCTTATCAAGTATTTTGGGGTCTATCACAATTTTTATGGTGTTGCCAAAAAATACTGCATACATCACCTCGGTAAAGCCTAATGGTTCTACAAGAATATGGGAACCGGCACATCTGAATTTTATTTTATATATCTCCGGTTGCCCCAATACCAGAAACAGCGTCTTGTTTATATCCATTGACATGCAATCCTCCTTCGCTTCGTGCGAACCGCACAGGGTTCCTGACACGGCGATGATGTCTGTTTCAGGTGATGGCGGCAGTGTCCGCCGGTACACGGAAACTGTGCTGTCCAGCACAACGGACCGAGGTGACGCTTCACGCCAGATACGTTGTGCGCGGGGCTGGGGTGGCCGGCCTCTAGTAGCTTGGCTCGCGTCACCGGGCCGACGCTCAACCGGCGTGTCCGGGTCACATCCCGGGTTCCTCCATCACCTCTATGACAGCCGTGGGGAGGTGTTCGCTCCGTCCTGGCGTGAACACCTCTATCTGCCAGTCGGCGATCGGCCCACGCTTCGTCTCGTTTCTGCAGAACACGTCCGCCTCATCGCAGGCGGAGAAAATCATCTACTGCGTGTGATGGCTGCGGCCCGACAGCCTGAACCGCATCAGGCTCCGCGCACGCCGGTCGCGCTCCACCCATTCGCGTAAACGCGCCAGAGTATCGCCCATCCGTTCCCGCGCATTCGCCGCGCGGCGGCGCAGCAGCGTCGCTTGCTGCTTGGTCCAAAGGACGGAGTCTTCATCGTAGACATCGCTGATGGGGTTCCGCTCCTGCGACCTAGTTCTCCGACGCTATCGAATCATTCGCCCACTTGTCAGCGGTGCCTTCGTGTGACGGAGTGGTGCGGGCGGCAATAATTCAACGCAGAGACCGCGAAGGAGCGCGAAGATCGCGAAGGAAGTTTTTGGGCGCTGCGCGCCATGGGCCAAAAGCCCAGAGAAAATCTTGGCAATCTTCGTGTTTCTTCGCGCACTTTGCGTTGAATTCCATGGTCTGCCATAACGATCTGGTATGTGGTCGAAACAATCCAATGCGGGATCGACGGATATGGCCAGTCCTGTCTGAGGTTGGATGAATTCGCTGAACGTATGGCCCAGCGTCGGATCGACACTGGTGGAGGCGAAGGAATTTTCACGTGGACGAGGATTGATGCAGGGCCATTTTGATTTCGCAATCAGTCAGGATCACGCAACCGTACTCTCGATCAGAGCATTGCGCGCGGTCCACACCCTCCAGATGCCGCGGAGCGATTCACGAGGTAGCTCTATGAGCCATCGGTTGTTGTCCTCGCCCACGGGATAGCCGAGGTCGAGCATGTCATCGCGGATGCAGCGTCGGTCGACGATGAGTTTCTCGGTGCCGCCATCCGCGGTGGGGACCGCGACTGCGACCTCGCTTGGATGCTGACCTTTTCCCACCTGTTCGATCCTGACGTGTGGCATGCGCTTCGGACTCCGTTGGTCGCAAACATGATGGGCAATGGTGTATAAAGTATCAACACGCCTGGGGCCAACTGATGTGTTGGATTTAGAGTTGAAGTACCTGGCGACGGACGCCATCTCGAAGAAGCTTTTTCTGTTCCTGAGATGCCGACAGATCTGTAATTTTCGCTAACGTGTCGCGACCACGATCCACAAAGAATGTAGGTATTTTGTATTCTGCAATTTTCTCGTTCACCATGTCTACAAGCTCTTGTGGATTTTCGATCCAGTCGTCGAATCGGAACTCGGCTATTGCGCGCCGATATGAGAAAGACACTCTGGTACCTATAGTAGAAGCTGTCGTAGACTCGGAACTTTTCGATCTGCGTCACCTCGTGCCACGTGATGAACTTCCACCTACGACGTAGGATGAACGTTGAAACGCCATCGTTATCAACTCCAATCGGGCGATAGCGTAGGTAGTAAGCTAGCAAGCCAACCAGGAACGCAACTGGCATGAGCAGCAGAAGGCCCCAGCCGTACAAAGGCAGCAGGCTGAGAGAGCCGATGTCCCCGTTGCCGACGTAGAACGGTAGATAAGAAAACACGAATATACTAACAATGATGACACCATACGCCATTTTCAATCGTGCCGACTTGTAGCTGAAGATCTTTGTTTGGCCTGCATCTGGATAAGCTTTTGAATGAAGTTGAATGCCGCTCACCGTGCTTTGTTGAGATATTCAGAGCATCCGCTGCAATATCAGCTTCTGCACATCCGACGTACCCTCGTAGATCTGGCATACGCGCACATCGCGATAGATCCGCTCCACCGGATAGTCCGCCAGATATCCGTACCCACCCAGCGTCTGGATCGCTGCCGTGCACACGGCCTCGGCCACCTCGCTGGCGAACAGCTTCGCCATGCACGCAGCCTCCAGCGCCGGCTGCCCTTCCGCCTTCAGGCGCGCGGCGTGCAGCGTCAGTTGCCGTGCCGCCTCCAACTTCGTCTTGGCATCGGCCAGCCGGAACCCGACCGCCTGCAAATCCATGATCCGTCCGCCGAACGCCTGGCGCTCCTTCGCGTACCCGATCGCGTAGTCCAGCGCCGCGCGCGCCATCCCGATGCTCTGCGCGGCGATGCCGATCCGGCCGCTCTCGAGCGTGGACAACGCGATCCGATACCCCTCGCCTTCCGTGCCGATGCGCTGATCCTCGGGCACCTCCATGTCCTGGAACGCCAGCGCACAGGTCTCGCTCGCCTTCTGGCCGAGCTTTTCCTCTTTGCGCACCACCACGTAGCCGGGCGTCGCCTTGTCCACGACGAAGCAGGAAATCCCCTTCCGCCCCGCGCTCGGATCGGTGACCGCGAACAGAACCGTGCTGCCCGGCACACTGGCCGAGCTGATGAACTGCTTCGCGCCGTTGATGACGTAGCGGTCGCCCTTCTTCACCGCCCGCGTCTTCAGGTTGGACGCATCGGAGCCGGCCTGCGGTTCGGTCAGCGCGAAGGATCCCACCGCCTGGCCGGTCGCCAGGGCGCGCAGCCAGCGGTCCTTCTGCGCATCGGTGCCGTACAGGTCGAAGATGATGCAGGTGGGTGAATTGTGAACGCTCACCATGGTGGAGACGGAGCCGTCGCCGGCCGCGATCTCCTCCAGCAGCAGCGCGTAGGTCACCGGGTCGATCTCCGAGCCGTCCCACTGCGCCGGCGTGGTGGCGCCGAACACGCCCAGTTCGCCAAGTTCGCGGACGATCTCCGGTTCGATGCAGCCTGCCTTTTCACGGGCGGCCGCGCCGGGCGCCAGGCGTTCGGTGGCGAAGCGGCGCACCATGTCGATGACCAGAGTGTCGCTGCCTGCGGGGATGCTGTCGGGCATGGCTGGCCTCCTTGGACGGGCCACGATAGGTTCGCGGCATGCCCGATGTCGATGTTCTGGTGATTGGCGCTGGCCTGGCCGGGCTTGGCGCCGCTACGGCGCTGCGTGCGGCGGGGCACTCGGCTGTGGTGCTGGAGGCGTCCGGCCGCATTGGCGGGCGGGCCTGGACGACGGAGCCGGCGGAACTTGGCGGCGCGTGGTTCGATATGGGCGCGGTCTGGCTGCACAACGCGGAAACCAATCCGCTGGTGCCGATTGCGCTTGCGGCGGGGGAGACGCTGCTGCGGTCGGATGAACTGCGGGTGGAACGCACCTTCATCGGCACCCGCGAGGCAACGCCGGAGGAGCTGGCGGATTTTTCCGGCGCCTGGCAGCGCTACGAGGACCGCGCGGCCGCGCTTCTGCGCGAGCGAGACGACATGCCGCTGGCCGAGGTGGCGCGGTCGATGCCGGACGATCCCTGGGCGCTGACAGTGGAGACGTGGGAGGGACCGATCATCTGCGTCGCGTCCGCCGACGAGTTCAGCGCTCGCGATTGGCTGAACAATGTGTTGTCGGGCGGCAACCGGGTGCCCGACGGCGGCATCGGCGCGTTCGTCGCGCGGCGGCTGGGGGTGGGGTTGAATATCCGCTTGTCCACGCCGGTGACGCGCATCCGATGGGGTGGCGATGGCGTGGCGGTGGACACCGCACGCGGCACGATCACCGCTCGTTCGGCGATCGTCACCGTATCAACGGGCGTGCTTGGCGCCGGGGCGATTGCGTTCGATCCGCCACTGCCGGCGGCCACGCAGGCGTCCATCCAGGCGTTGCCGATGGGGTTGGCTATGAAGGTCGCGCTTCGCGCCACCGGACCCGATCGGCTTGACCTGCCACTGCACTGCTCGCTTGATCGGCAAGTGAAGCGCAGTGGCGAACCGACCATGGCCTTTCAGTGCTGGCCATACAAGCGTGACTACATCCAGGGATGGATCGGCGGGCCCGTCGCCTCGGACCTGGCACGCGCCGGTGACACCGCGGCCGTGGAGTTCGCGTTGGACCAGTTACGCTCCCTGTTCGGCTCGCGCGTGGATCGGCTTTTCGCGGGCGGCACTCACCTGGTGACCCATTGGGAAGCAGATCCGTATATACGTGGCGCCTATTCCTTCGTGCGACCGGGTGACGCCGACGCTCGCACCGCCCTGGCGCGGCCTCTCGCCGACGGGCACCTGCTGTTCGCGGGCGAGGCGTGCCACGTTGGGATGGCGGGGACCTTGGCAGGCGCCTGGATCAGCGGACAGGATGCAGCCCGCGTCGTGGCGTGATACGCTGACCCCAACAGGGGGAGCCAAAGAGATGACAATCCAGGCACTGGGCTATCTCGGCGTCGGTACCGACAAGCTCGACGACTGGAGCGATTTCGCGACCAACATGCTCGGCATGCAGCCGGTGGATCGCGGTGCCGGCGTGCGGGCCTTTCGGATGGATGATCGTAAGCAGCGGCTGGTGGTCGATCGCGCGCTGCCGCAGGGCCAGCGCTATATCGGCTGGGAGATGACGGACGCCGTCGCGCTCGATGCCCTTGCGGCGCGGCTGGAAGCGGCTGGCGTTGTGGTGACGCGCGAACCTCAGTCGCTCGCGGATCAGCGTTTTGTGAGCGCGCTGATCTCGTTCGCCGATCCGTTCGGGAACCGGCTGGAGGGGTTCCACGGTGCCCAGGTCGCCGATGAGCCTTTCCGGCCCGGGCGATCGATCTCCGGTTTTCGTACCGGACCACTCGGCATGGGCCATGCGGTGCTGATGGTGACAAACGTGGATACGGCGTTGGCGTTCTATCGCGACATACTCGGCTTCCGCGTCAGCGACTTCATCCGTGGGCCGCTCACCGGCTACTTCATGCATGTCAATCCGCGGCACCACAGCCTTGCGCTGTTCGAGGCACCGTTCAACGGCATGCATCACCTGATGATGGAGCTCTACTCGTTCGACGATGTCGGTCAGGGCTACGACCTCGCGCTGGGCGACAAGGAGAAGATCGTCGCCACGCTCGGGCGCCATCCGAATGATCTCGTCACGTCGTTCTATGTGCATACGCCGTCGGACTTCCTGGTCGAGTACCGGCTGGGGCGGTGTCGAGGTGGACGACGCGACATGGCAGCCGCAGGAGATGACGAGCGTCTCCAGCTTCTGGGGACATCACGGGCTGTTCGATGCCCTGGGTGCGCCGCCGCCTGCCCCCACTGAAGTGAGGCGTGCGCCCGTGCAAGTGCTGGAGGGCAACTACCAGCGCCTTAGTGGCGTCTGCCCGTGGTGGGACAGCGTCAGGGCAACACGGTAAGCAGATCGAGTCCGTCCCGCCTATGCCTGTTTATTCCGGACAAGTTTGCGGCCAAACCAAAGGATAAGGGCCAGCGTCAGCAGTATCCCCAGCGCAAGAAAGAGTGCCGACTCCGCTCTTCCCGAGAACAGGCCCGCAAGCCGCAACAGCTTGACCGAGCCGCGTTCGAGCGTCCGGACATCAAGAAAGACCGTGGCCATCTCGAACGACAGGATGAACGCCGCGGCATAGAACAGCTCAGGGCGCCGCTGTTCGCAACGCTCGATGGGCGTCATTATTGTCCGCGAGACCCTCGGCCGTCGCATGATCAGTGTGGTACACACCGATACGCAGATTATGCCGATAGCCGCTCCGGCCAGAATGTCGGATGGATAATGTATCCCCAAATACACGCGCGGCAGGCAGATCCATAGGGACGTGTAAATCAGCAAGAACCGGCCGAGCGGACGCGATAGTTGCAAAATCCCGAAAGCCAGACCCAAAAAGAAAGCGGCAGTGTCGCTCGGGAACGAACTCCAATTCTCAAGGTTCATGTCGATGGAGAGCGAAGGCGGCAGGTACCCGACGTTCGGGTCATACATTGGCCGGACGCGCTCCGGCAGAACATCGGCAAGTGCACGTGCCAGGATCAGCGCAATCAAAACCCCAAGCAATGCTCCGACGATCTGGCGTCGATTAGTCTCGCGTCGCTTTTCGGGACCGGCAAACCAGAACCACCAGTAGATGGTCAGTATTGCCACGCCTTTAGTCAGTTGATCCCATTCCTCGAATTTGGCCATGCGATCGAGCAGCCAGTTACCACACCAACTGTTGACGGCATGGAATAGAAACAGGTCGAACTGCTGCAGCATCGAGCCAAGTAGCTACGCTTGTTGCGCCTGAAAATCCAGCCGCGGGCGTCAAAACAGGCCGATTTAGCTATCACAATATTGACATATTCGCGCAAGAAAGGTTGAACATGGCGGCTTTACCGCGGCATCTCCACGCGAGATTGCCGGCCAAAGGCATGCGCGCTACGCTTCCCATTGTTCAGGAAGGAGTGCGTCGATGCTCTCACGTGAAGAAAATGAACTCATAACCCGTGTCGGCCAAGGCACACCGATGGGCAACACGATACGCCGCTATTGGATTCCAGCGGCGCTGTCGCGCGAAATCGCGGAGCCGGATTGCCCACCGATCCGGGTGCGGCTGCTCGGCGAGGACCTGGTGGCATTCCGCGATACTGAGGGGAAGGTCGGGCTGATCGACGAACTCTGTCCGCATCGGCGCGCATCGCTGTATTTCGGACGTAATGAGGAATGCGGGCTGCGCTGCGTGTATCATGGATGGAAGTTCGACATTTCCGGCGCGTGCGTGGATATGATGAATGAGCCGCCGGAGAACGACTTCAAGCACAAGGTGCGGCTGACCGCGTATCCGACCTGCGAGCTCGGCGGCATCATCTGGGCGTATCTCGGGCCGGTGGAACACATGCCGCCGCTGCCGAAGTTTTCCTGGACGCAGGCGCCGGAAGCGAACCGGCACGTCACCAAGGTGATCCAGGAGTGCAACTGGCTGCAGGGGCTGGAAGGCGGCATCGATACGTCGCATGCGCCGATCATGCACCGGCTGCTGAGCGAGACGTCGAAGCGGGGTGGGTTCAAGCCCTCCAATCCGTTCGTGCGCGGCAAGGCACCGAACCTGGTGGTGGATATCACCGACTATGGTTACCAGTACGCGGGGATACGGCCGCTGGGCGATGACGAGATGCATATACGCACGTATCAGTTCGTGCTGCCTTTCCACCAGATTGGCCGTCGAAGGCGGAGAGTGGATTGCCGCTCGATGCGGGGCATATCTGGGTGCCGATCGATGACACTACGACGGCGGTGTACAATTGGGGCTATTGCCCGAATGGGCCGCTGCACGAGGAGGATCGGCTGGAGCGGGGGCTCGGCAATGGGCCGATGCATGTCGACCCGCAGACATTCCGGTCGAAGGCGAACCGCGAGAACAACTACATGATTGATCGGCTCGTGCAGAAGTCCGAGAGCTACACCGGTATAGACGGGATCAACGTGCAGGACCGCGCGATCCAGGAAAGCATGGGGCCGATCGTCGATCGCTCGAAGGAGCATCTGGGGCCGGCGGACAAGGCGATCATCCAGGCCCGCAAGCTGCTGCGTCAGGCGGTGAAGACTGTCGAGGCGGGCGGTTCGCCGGATGGCACGGGCAACAGCTACTATCCGCTGCGTGCGCATGAGGCGGTGCTGCCGCGGAGCGCGGATTGGCGGGAGGAAATGACGCCGGAAATGAAGCGCGAGGCGATATTGCAGACAGTCTAAAAGCAGGATGCGTGCCGCGGGCGGGATGGCCGCCCGCGGTATCTACGAGCCCCCTGCGGTTTCGGGCTGCTTGAGGAAGGGTCAGTGTCATTGCGAGCGGAGCGAAGCAATCCCGTCGAGATTGCTTCGCTCCGCTCGCAATGACATGAGTACGGTGCGCGCGATTTCGCTCTACGAATTTGTTGCTTGGGTTTCCTCGCCGACAGATGGTAAGGGAGACAAACCGGCGCGAAGACTTCGAAGGGGGCGGTCATGAACGTTGTCTGGTACTCTCCATTTCCGGATGGCAGCTTCAAGAACGACGTGCAGGAATTCCTGACGAATGTGCGAACGCACATCACGCCGAAACAACCAAAGCACTATTGTTTTCGGTACTATCAGCCGACGCAAAAAGACCAGCTTGCGAAGGTGCCGCGAGGAACGCGCTTATATATCATCGGTCATTGCGACCGTAGTGCTGGCTATCTTAGCGGCGATAAGGCAGCGCCGGGACCCGCTCCCGGATTTTCGCATGTCAATGGTAGGTTGGCTCTGACGCCAGAGCAGCTTGCTGACGTCCTGACGTTCAAGGAGGACATCGGCACGTCCATTTCACAGATCAAGGTATGGGCATGCATCGGAGCACGAGGCACCGGCAGCTTCGTCGAGCAGTTTGCCAGCATCGCATTGGATCGGTGGCCATGGATCGAGGTGTTCGGCTACATGGACTATATGGTGCTGTCGAGGACCGGAAAGAAGCGAGGGGCGATTGAACAGGACGCCGAACTCGCGGCCGGCCTCGAAATCAAAGGTCAATCTCACCAAAAAGCTGCGTGCCAAGAACAACGCTCCCGACCTGGGAGAGCTGGACGAAGACTTTGACCCATTCGGTGACGGGCAGGTGTTTCACGCAACGGGCTTTGCCTGATGCACGCGGGGGGCCGGATAGCCTGCCCCCACATCCCGGCCCTATGTCAACCGAACTGCGGGCTGTTGGCCGCGCGTTAACGCATCCAAGGCGATCATGAGAGGACGTGCAGCCTCTTGGATGGCGAGGCTGGTGTGGGGCGCAAGCCAATCCCGAGGCCTGGTTACTTGGACACTTGTAGCTATCTCGGCTACACCCACGGCGAGAGGCGCTGGCGCAGTCCGGATGGCCGGTATTTGATGACCTGGGACAGCTTCCATGGCGAGATCGAGGTCTTCTCAAGTCACGAGAGGCACGTGGGAGCAAGGGATGCGGTCACGGGCAGGCGGATCAAGGAGCCCGTGCCAGGGAGATGGATTGATGTCTGATGTGCGGACAGAGTTGGAGTCGCCGGCTTTCTTCGATCTCTATGGTCGGGGAGAGATTCCGGCTGACGCGATCGACGATTATGTCGATCAGTGGCACAACAGCTACAAAGAGCTCGAAACATACCCGCCGCTGCACGAATACCTTGGATTGACCCGGGACGAATACGAAGTGTCGCTGTACGATCCGTTCTCTTTGCCCTGCATCCTGCAGGCGCGGCAGCCAGGAGAGAACCTGGTCGACATTATGGCCACACGCTTCGAGCAGCTCCGGGTGGCTAATCGCGCGGAAGATCGATCCATCATCTTCTCGCTCCGCAACTGGCTGAGGGCCAAGGCGGGGCATTAGCTGGCCTTCCGAGATAGCCAGGTAACGCACATCTTTTAGCTGGAAGCCCATGCCAACCGAACTGCAACCCGCCCGCGGCACCCATGATCTGATCGGTGAGGACGAACGCCGCCATCAGTTTGTGATCGACACGGCCCGCCGCATCGCCGGCATCTACGGCTTCGACGAATGGTCGACGCCGATATTCGAGGACACGCGCGTCTTTGCCCGTACGCTCGGAGAGACGTCCGATGTGGTGATGAAAGAAATGTACACGTTTCAGGACCGCGGCGGGGATACCATTACGCTGCGGCCGGAATTCACCGCTGGAGTGTGTCGCGCGCTGGTCAGTAACGGCCTGACGCAGTCGCTGCCTCAGAAGGTGTTCCTGGCCGGGCCGATGTTCCGCTACGACCGGCCGCAGAAAGGCCGCTACCGGCAGTTCCACCAGATTGATATCGAGGTGCTCGGTTCCGCCGAGCCGCTTGCGGACGCCGAGGTGATCACCTGCGGGTGGGAGATCATCGAGGCGCTGGGCATCTCACAGCACGTTTTGCTGGAGCTGAATACGCTGGGGGACAAGGAGAGCCGGCAGGCCTATCGCGATGCACTGGTGGCGTATTTCACTGAGCATCAGGGCGCGTTGTCGCAGGACAGCCTGGCACGGCTGGATCGCAACCCGATGCGGATCCTGGACAGCAAGGATCCTGGCGACCGCAAGCTGGTGGCCGACGCACCGACGATCGCGCCGTACTTGACCGAGGCCGCTGCCAGTTTCCACGAGAGCGTGAAGCGGTACCTGACGCAGTTCGGCGTGCCGTTCCGGGAGAACCCGCGGATCGTGCGCGGGCTGGATTACTACGGCCACACGGCGTTCGAGTTCATCACTACCAAACTAGGTGCGCAGGACGCTGTTGGTGGTGGTGGTCGATACGACGGGCTGGTGGCCGAGATGGGAGGGCCGCAGGTGCCGGCGGTGGGGTGGGCGCTCGGCGTCGATCGGTTGGCGCTGCTGCTGGATGATCCGCCGCCCGCGCCGGCAGGCGTCGCGGTGGTGCCGATCGGCGACACCGAAGCGGCTGCGTTGGAGATTGTCCAGGCACTGCGCCAGGCCGGCATCCGGACCGAGATGGCCTATCGCGGCAATCTGCGTCGGCGCATGGAACGCGCCAATCGGATTGGCGCGCGCGCCGCGGTGATCATTGGCGAGGACGACATCGCGCGCGGCGTTGCGCAGGTGAAGGACTTGCGGACCGGCGAACAGGAGGCAGTGGCGCTGGCGGACATCCCTGCTCGGCTGCGATGAACCTCGCGCTGAAGCTCGACCGTATTGCGGCGCGTGCCGAGGAGCTGCGCGATATGTTGTCGCAGGGGCTGACGGGCGATGCGTACGTGAAGGCGTCGCGCGAACTGGCCGAGATCGAACCGGTCGTTGCGCGCATCGGCGATCTGCGCGCGGCGGAACGCTCACAGGAGGATGTCGAGACACTGTTGGCCGATCCGGAAATGCGCGAGCTGGCGGAAGCCGAATTGCGCGAACTGAAGCAGCGCATTCCGGTATTGGAGCACGAAATCCGCATCGCTCTGCTGCCAAAGGATGCGGCTGATGAGCGGGCTGCGATCCTGGAAATCCGTCCGGCCGCCGGAGGTGACGAGGCCGCGCTGTTCGCGTCGGATCTGTTCGGGATGTACCAGCGCTATGCGGAAATGCGAGGCTGGCACTGGGATATTCTGGAATACAACGACACGGAACTGGGTGGGCTGAAGGAAGGCATCGCGGAGATTATCGGGCGCGGCGTGTTCGCTCGGCTGAAGTATGAGTCGGGCGTGCATCGCGTGCAGCGCGTGCCGACAACGGAGAGTCAGGGTCGTATACACACGTCCACTGTCACGGTCGCGGTACTGCCGGAGGCGGAAGAGGTGGACGTGCAGATCGATGAAGGAGATTTGCGCATCGACGTGTATCGTGCGTCGGGTGCGGGCGGGCAGCACGTCAACAAGACGGAAAGTGCGGTGCGCATCACACATCTTCCGACCGGCATCGTGGTGACGATGCAGGAGGAGAAGAGCCAGCACAAGAACCGCGCGAAGGCGATGAAGATCCTGCGGGCGAGGCTCTATGAGCAACAGCGTGCGTCGCTACATGCGACGCGGGCGGCGGATCGTAAGGCGCAGGTTGGGACGGGGGATCGGTCGGAGCGGATCAGGACTTACAATTTTCCGCAGGGGCGGGTGTCGGATCATCGGATCAACCTGACGCTGTACAAGATCGATCGGGTGATGGCGGGGGAACTTGACGAGTTTATCGACGCGTTGAGCGCGGAGGATCAGGCGGCACGGCTGGCGGCGGAGGAATAAGCCTGGAAGGCGTGGATGGCGGGCCAAGCCGCGTAGGCTCCAAGCCCGCGGCCACGATCGGGCGTTCGTGGCGCTACGGGTGGCCGGGACACGCCCGGCCATGACGGTGGTGGTGGTGGTTTGGACGCCGCCGCCCTTATGTTAGCGCCTGGTTCGCATGACGTTGGATCATCTGGTGACTGACAAATGATCCTTTGCCATGCTTGGCGTCGGCGCCCAATCTGAAGGGCAAAGGAAGCTGTGACATGACCGCCAAACGCCAACTGCATCTCGGCGCCTTTATGCGGCCGACCACGATCCACACCGCCTCCTGGCGGTATCCCGGTGCGTATCCGGACGCTAACTTCAACCTCGCGCACCTGAAGCGGTTCATCCAGACGCTGGAGCGCGGCAAGTTCGATGCGTTCTTCATGGCCGACCACCTGGCCGTGCTGAATATGCCGATGAACGCGCTGATGCGCAGCCACACCGTCACGTCGTTCGAGCCGTTCACCCTGCTGTCGGCGCTGGCGATGGTGACGGAACACATCGGGCTGATCGCCACGGGGTCCACCACGTTCGATGCGCCGTTCCATGTGGCGCGGCGGTTCGCCTCGCTGGATCATATCAGCGGCGGTCGCGCGGCGTGGAATATCGTCACCACATCCAATCCGGATGCGGCACTGAACTTCGGTCTTGAGGAAGCGCTGGACCACGACGAGCGGTACCGCCGCGCGCGCGAATTCTACGATGTGGTGACGGGGCTGTGGGACAGTTGGGCGGAGGACGCGTTCATCCGCAACGTCGAGACGGGCGAGTTCTTCGATCCCTCGCGCATGCACGTGCTTGACCATAAGGGCGAGTTCTATTCGGTGCGCGGGCCGCTGCACATCGCGCGGCCGATTCAGGGTTGGCCGGTGATCGTGCAGGCGGGCGCATCCGATGCCGGGCGACAGCTTGCGGCGGAAACCGCAGAAGCCGTGTTTGCTGGCGCGGGTGACATCGACAGTGGGCGTGCACTGTATGCTGATATCAAGGGGCGGATGGCGAAGATTGGCCGCAACCCGGACCATCTGAAGATCCTGCCTGGCGCGTTCGTCGTCATCGGCGATTCGCTGGAGGAGGCACAGGAGAAGCGGGCAAAGCTCGATAGCCTGGTGCACTACGACAGTGCCATCGCATCGCTGTCGATCGCGCTGGGCACTGACGCGTCGAAGTTCGATTCGGATGCGCCGCTGCCGGAGATACCGGAGACCAACGCGAGCAAGAGCGGACGCGAGCGGGCGATCAACCTGGCGAAGCGCGACAACCTGACGGTGCGGCAATTGGCGCAGCGGATGGGTGGATACTCGGGGCCGGGTCTGCTGGGGACGCCGGCAATGATCGCCGATCAGATGGAGGAGTGGCTGACCACGAACGCCTGCGACGGGTTCAACATCATGTTCCCATTCCTGCCGGCGGGGCTGGATGATTTTGTCGGGCGCGTGGTGCCGGAGCTGCAACGGCGCGGCATCTTCCGGCGCGAATACGAGGGAAAAACGCTGCGCGCGAAATCTTGGCCTGCCGCGGCCGGAGAACCGCTTCTTCGCTTGACTTTGGCGCCTGCCGGGCCACAGGTTGGTGTTGAGGCAAACGTCAAAAGTGCCGCCACAAGAAAGCGGTTCGGCCAATCATGTACAGCTATATCGTGCGTCGTCTCGGGTTCGGTGCGATCACGGTGCTCGGCGTATCCATCGTCGTGTTTTTTGTGCTGCGCGTTTTGCCGGGCGATCCGCTGGTTGCGATATTCGGACCGGAAGGCTTCACCAAGCTGTCGCCAGAGGCACGCGCCAGCTACATGTCGGAGCTCGGGCTGAGCGATCCACTGATCGTGCAGTATCTGCGCTGGGTGCGCGACATCCTTTCTGGGAGCATGGGGCATTCGTTCTTCCGCTCGGAGAGCGTTGCCGACATGATCATGCGGCGCGGGCCCCTCACTGCGGAGATTGCCGGGATTTCGGTCGTGCTGTCGTGGGTCGTTGGCATTCCCGTTGCCATCATCAGCGCGCTGCGGCCGAACAGTTTTGGCGACAACATCTCGCGGTTCCTGAGCATTCTGTTCCTTGCGGTCCCAGGTTTCTGGCTGGCTATGTTGATCGTGCTGGGGCTGCTGTTCGGGTTCGGCTATCGCGCACCGCTGGCCAATGTGCCGTTCTTCACCGATCCATGGTCCAACCTGCAGATTGTCGCGGGCCCTGCGCTGGTGTTGGGGCTGGGTCAGGCGGCTTATATCGCGCGGATGGCGCGATCGAGCCTGCTTGAGGTGGTGCGCGAGGACTATGTGCGTACGGCACGCGCGAAGGGGCTCAACAGTCGGGTTGTGATCGCGCTGCATGCGCTGCCCAACGCATTGCTGCCCGTGGTGACGTTGTCGGGTATCCTGCTTGGCTTTGTGCTGGCGGGATCGATTCCGGTGGAGCGCGCGTTCGGCACGCCTGGGCTCGGCTACGCGATGTACACCGCGGTGAGCGAACGCGACATTTTCGTGATGCAGAATCTGGTGTTCCTGTATTCGGTTGTGTTCGTGCTGTTGAACATTGGTGTCGATCTTGCGTCCGCGTGGCTTGATCCAAGGATTCGCTATCGATGAGTATCACCCAACCTGATGCAACCCTGCCTGTGCAATCTGTGCGCGTGTTGCAGCCGTCATGGCTGCGCCGATCATTGCGAGGGCTGCGGACATTCGCGCGGCGGTCGCCGATGTCGGCATTTTGGGGCTGCATCGCCGCGGCGATCATTGTGATGGCGGTCGCGGCCCCAGTATGGGCGCCGAAAGATCCGACACGCGCGGACTTCCGCCACATGGCGAAGCCGCCGTCGATGTTGAACTACTTTGGCACGGATCAGATCGGACGCGACACGCTGAGCCGGGTGATCTACGGCAGCCGCGCGTCACTCACGGTTGCCGCGGGGGCGGTGCTGCTGGGGACGACGCTGGGCGCGTTGTGGGGACTGGCATCGGGCTATTTCGGTGGGCGCTTCGACATTATCAGTCAGCGCATCATCGAGTTCCTGCAGTCATTCCCGGACCTGATACTGGCGATGGCGATCGCGATGGCGCTTGGCGCGGGCATGGGCACGGTGATTGTTGCCATCGCCATCACGCGAATACCATTTGGGGGGCGTGTGATCCGCGCGGTCGTGCTGTCGCTGAAGGAACTGTCGTATGTGGAGGCCGCACGGGGTCTGGGCGCATCGCATCTGCGCATGATGGCACGGCATATCCTGCCGCAGTGCGTGGCGCCGTATCTGATTCTGGCAACGACGCATCTCGGTGTGGCGATCATCATCGAGGCGGCACTGGGGTTCCTTGGTGTCGGCATTCCACCGCCGACCCCGACCTGGGGGAACATGCTGGCTGATTCGTTGAACGCGGGGCTGGTGCCACCGTGGTGGCTTGTGCTGTTTCCCGGTGCCGCGATCACGCTGACGGTGCTGGCGTTCAACCTGCTGGGTGATGGGATACGGGACGCACTGGATCCGCGGCTGCGCGGGGCGGTGTAGACATTCATTGTCATTGCGAGGAGGCGCAGCCGACGAAGCAATCCCGCGCTGGATTGCTTCGTCGCTGCGCTCCTCGCAATGACGGCGGGAGGGAGCTTATATTAGTTCGGCCTTGAAAGCGGAAACCGCACGCCTGCGTCGTGCAAATGGCATGCGGTCCAGTGGCCTGTCACCACCTCTTGCAAGGCCGGCACATCGTGATGACAGCGCGCCATCGCGTAGGGGCAGCGTGCATGGAAATGGCAGCCTGATGGCGGATTGATCGGGCTTGGTACATCGCCGGCAAGGATGACGCGCTTTCGGCGACGCGCGCTTGCCTTCGGTATCGGCACAGCCGACAGCAGTGCTTCGGTGTACGGATGCAGCGGCATCTCGAACAGACTGACCTTGTCGGTGGTCTCCACAATCCTTCCCAGGTACATCACGGCAACGCGGTGGCTGATGTGCTCCACCACCGCGAGGTCGTGCGCGACAAACAGGAACGACAGCTTGAACTCGTCCTGTAGATCCATCAGCAAGTTGATGATCTGCGCCTGGATCGAGACATCCAGGGCGGACACTGGTTCGTCGCCGACGATCAGTTCAGGACCGAGCGCCAGAGCACGCGCGATGCCGATGCGCTGCCGCTGGCCGCCGGAAAACATATGCGGGAATGACTTCATGTGCTCGGGCCGCAGGCCGACACGTTCGAACAAGCTGGCAACACGTTCCTCGCGCTCGGCGCGCGCGCCGGACTGGTGGATGATCAGCGGTTCTTCGACGATATCTCCAGCCGTCATCCGCGGGTTCAACGATGCATAAGGGTCCTGGTAGATCATTTGCATCTGCTCCCGGTAGGGGAACATCTGCGCCTGATCGAAATCGGTGATGTCCTCGCCGCGAACCTTGATACGCCCCTCGGTCGGCTCCAGGAGTTTCAGCAGCGTGCGGCCGACCGTGGACTTGCCGCAGCCGCTTTCGCCCACCAAGCCCAATGTTTCGCCACGGTCGATGTGGAATGACACGCCGTCCACGGCGTAGACATGACCGGATATACGCGAAAACACACCCTTGTAGACGGGGAAATGCTTCTTGAGGTTGGTGACCTCGAGAAGCGGCGCGGCAGTCATGGCGCGGCTCCAGCATGCCAGCAGGCAACCAAATGGCCTGGCCGATGCTTTTCCAATATCGGAGCAACGGCGCGGCACTGATCGGTGGCGAGCGCACAGCGCGGCGCGAAGCTGCAACCCTTCGGCAGATTGAACAGCGACGGCACCATGCCTTTGATCTCGTTCAGCCGCGAGCGGCCAGGCACAGCGCGCGCCGCGAGATCGAGGCTGGGGATCGAACCGAGCAGTCCGCGTGTATACGGGTGCGCCGGACGCTCGAACAGATCGTCGACGTTCGCTTCCTCTACCTTGCGCCCCGCATACATCACCACGACCCTGTCGGCATTCTCTGCAACGACACCCATGTCGTGCGTGATCAGGATGATCGCGGTTCCTAGCGTGTCTCGCAGTTCGCGCATCAGATCGAGGATTTGCGCCTGGATGGTGACGTCGAGCGCGGTGGTCGGTTCGTCGGCAATCAGTACGTCGGGATTGCACGACAGCGCCATCGCGATCATCACCCGCTGACGCATGCCGCCGGAAAGCTGATGGGGATAGGCGAGAGCGCGGTGCTCTGGCTCCGGGATATGCACGCGGCGCAGCATATCGATCGCACGATCCATCGCTGCGCGCCGCGGCAGCTTCTGGTGCAGCGCGATCGCTTCACTGATCTGCCGGCCAATCGTCAGCAACGGATTGAGTGAGGTCATCGGCTCCTGAAAGATCATCGAGATGCGGTTGCCCCGAATGTCCTCCATCTGGTTCTCGGAGAGCGACAACAGATCGGTGCCATCGAAGCGAATGGTGCCTTCAACGATGCGGCCAGGCGGAGTTGACACAAGGCGCAGGATGGAAAGAGCGGTCACGCTCTTGCCACAGCCTGAACTCGCCGACCACGCCGAGCGTTTCGCCGCTGCGCAGAGAATAGGAAACACCGTCCACCGCGCGTACAACTCCGGCAGGCGTCACGAATTGCGTGTGGAGATTATCAATCTCCAATAGCGGACGACTTGGCGATGCGTCAGACACGACGTATGCCGGCGACTGCACTTCACTCAAGACGTGACTCCCAAATGTCCGGCTGTTATCTTTGTCAAAACGGACCGGTTCAGGTTGCCATCAGAGCACGCCAACACCGGCACTGCAAAGACTAAAGGGAGGGAAACATCATGGATCGCAGGCAAGCCGCGCATGCGCGGCTGACACGTCGTGGATTCCTTGGAACAGGTGCGGCTGCCATAAGTGCGGCTTATGGGCTGTATCCCACTCCAGTACTCGCTGACATCCCCGATCAGTATGATGGGACGAACTTCAAGCTCGCCGCGCCCGATCCAAATCCAAAATATGGTGGTGTGCTGCGGATGGGCATCACCAATCGTGTGCCGCATTTTGATCTGCACCAGTCGGGGACGTACAACAATCTTGGCTCGATGGGCTGCATGTTCGACAACCTGATCCGCCGCGATCCACGCGACGGCGGCAAGGCGGTCATCCCTGATCTTGCTTATGGCTGGGAGATCTCGAAGGACCGGATGACCTACACGTTCTTTCTGCGCAAGGGCATCCCATTCCACGACGGCGCGGAACTGACATCGGAGGATGTGAAAGCGACGTTCGATCGGATCGTAAAGCCGCCACCGGGAATCAGCATTCCACGCAGCATTCTGTTCCGGGCGGTCAGCGAGGTCGGCGCGCCGGACAAATACACGATCCAGTTCAAGCTGTCGGAGCCGCGGCCACCGCCATTCATCATGGCCGCGATCGCCAGTGGCTGGAACGTCATCGTGCGCAAGAAGACGCTGGAGGACAACAACTACAACCTGCGCAAGGGCTGGCCGTATCCTGGCACTGGTCCGTTCAAGACGGTGCGGCGGGTGGAGAACGAGATCTGGGTCGTCGAGAAGAACAAGGACTACTGGAACAAGGGCCTGCCGTATCTCGACGGCATCGAGTTCTACAACCTTGTGCCGTTCTCGCCCGAACTCGGCTCCGGCATTCTGTCGGGGCGCGTCGATTACGGCAGGGTGACTGATCCCGTCACCTTCAAGAAGGCGCAGGCGACGAAAGGCATGCGGGTTTCCTCGTTCAACCAGAGCGTGATCCACGCGACCTATACCAATACGAAGAAGGGACCGATGGCGGATCCGCGCGTGCGGCGCGCGATGCATCTGGCACTTGATCGGCAAACATTGATTGAGGCGATCAAGGACGTCGCACCGATGCAGATTGGCGGCTTCATGTATCCGTTCTCGGATCTCGCGACACCGAAAGCGGAACTGGTCAAGCGCCTTGGCTATCAGGAGGATCCAACAGCGGCGGAGAAGGAAGCGAAGTCGCTGATGGCGGCGGCTGGCTATCCGAACGGATTTCAGGGGTTGGATTATCTGATCCGCGACCTTGCCAGCTATCATGTCTGGTCACAGGCGATCCAGGCGATGCTGCAGCAGACGTTGAACATTACCTGCAATCTTCGCTATGTCGTGGAATCGGTATGGTTTGACGATATTGCCAACGGCCATTTCGACCTGGCGATCGGCGCGGTGGTTTCGACACTGCTGGATCCGTCGGATTACTTCAACGCGTGGTACCACAGCGGCGGACCACAGAACTACTCGGCCTACAGCAACGCGAAGGTCGATGAACTGATTGGCCAGATCGACCGCGAGGTGGATCCTGCCAAGCGGCAGATGTTGATCCGTGAGACGGAGGCGATCTTCGAGCAGGATCCGCCGCTGCTGCCGGTGGCGTGGGAGAAGATCGACGATATCTGGTACGACTATGTGAAAGGGCTGCGGCCGGACGATTATTTCGGCGCCTACGACGTATGCCGACAGGACACGTTCTGGATGGACAAGACATAATACAAAACCGGGAGCAACTATACAATGAACTATACGCAGTTCGGCAGCCGGCGGTGGACGCGTCGCGGTTTTCTGCAAGGCAGTGGGGCCGCGGTGGCTGCCGCCTATGGCCTGTATCCTTTGCAGGGCGACGCCGCGGACATCCCGATGCAATTCGACGGCTCGCAGTTTCAGCTTGCCGCACAAGAGCCCAATCCGAAGCACGGCGGCGTGCTGCGCATGGGCATCCTCAACCGCTTGCCGCATTTCGATTTCCACCAGTCCGGCACCGTCGGCAGCCTGGGCGCGCAAGGCTGCATGTACGACAATCTGATCCGTCACGATCCGCGTGACAGCGGCAAGACGATCATTCCCGACCTTGCGCATAGCTGGGAGATTTCCAAGGACGGCACGACTTACACGTTCTATCTGCGCAAGGGCGTGATGTTCTCCGACGGCGCGGAGCTGACCTCCGCCGACGTGAAGGCGACGTTCGATCGCATCGCGAAGCCGCCCGCGGGGGTCAGTATTCCGCGCAGCATCCTGTTCAAGTCAGTGAGCGAGATCGTCACGCCGGACAACTATACCGTTCAGTTCAAGTTGTCCTCGCCGCGGCCGGCCAGTTTCATCATGGCAGCGATTGCCAGCGGCTGGAACGGCATCGTGCGCAAGAAGACTCTTGAGGACAACAACTACAACCTGCGCAAGGTGGCGAATATCCCTGGTACCGGTCCGTTCAGATCCGTGCGACGGGTGGAGAACGAAGTCTGGGTCATGGAGAAGAACAAGGACTACTGGAACAAGGGTCTGCCCTATCTGGACGGCATCGAGTTCTACAACCTGGTTCCGTTCTCGCCCGAGCTCGGCGCGGCGATCCTGTCCAATCGCGTTGACTATGCGCGAATCGTCGATCCGGTTACGGCGCGCAAGGCAAAGGCCACGCCGGGGATGTCCACGACGGCGTTCAACCAGAGCGTGATCCAGGCCACTTACATGAACGACAAGAAGAAGCCGTTCGATGATCCGCGGGTGCGTCGTGCCTTCCATCTTGCGCTGGACCGGCACGTCCTGGTCGATGTGACGAAGGATGTGGCGCCGATGCGCGTGGGGGGATTCCTGTATCCATTCTCGGAGTTTGCGACACCGACCGAGCAGTTGTTCAAGCGCGTCGGGTATCAGGAAGATCCGACCGAGGCGGTCAAGGAAGCCACGGCGCTGATGGCTGCTGCCGGTTACAGCGACGGCATCAAAGGGCTCGACTTCATGGTGCGCGATATCGCCTCGTTCAAGTTGTGGGCGCAGGCCATCCAGGCAATGCTGCAGCAGAACCTGAAGGTGGAATGCAACCTGCGCACTGTGGTGGAATCGGTATGGTTTGACGATGCCACCAACGGGCATTTCGACCTGGCCATCGGCGCGGTGGTCTCGACGCTGCTCGATCCCTCGGATTACTTCAATGCGTGGTACCGGCCGACCGGCCCGCAGGACTATTCGTTCTGGAACAATGACAAGTTCAATGCCCTGGTCGATCAGATCGACGTGGAGTTCGATGTCGCAAAGCGCAAGGTGCTGATCCACCAGGCCGAGGAGATCATGGAACAGGACCCGCCGCTGCTGCCGGTATGCTGGGAACAGATCAACGATGTGTGGTGGAACTACGTGAAGGGCTACAACCCGTACGACTATTTTGGCGTTTACGACGTGGTGCGGGAGGACATCTTCTGGTTGGACAACGCCAAAACTCCCTGACCCTGACTGTCGCTTTGTCGTCGTGGGCGGGCTTGACCCCATCGGTGCTAGCATAACGTCGGAATGCATTCGTGAGCCGTCCAAACCACCGTCATGGCCCAGCTTGTCCCGGCCACCCGTCGCGGCAAGTTGGTGGTAGGTGCGGCTAACTGCCTATAGGGCTTCAGCTTGATACGCCCGCGATCGAACGCTTGTGCCGTTACGGGTGGCCGGGACACGCCCGGCCATGACGATGATTTTGACGCCGTCGCCCCAATGTTAGCGCCCATGGGGCTTGACGCGGCCGTCGGTATACATCGGCACCATTGTGCTGCTGAGACTGATGGCCGACTCTGCGGCGGGCCATGACGGTTAGAGTGAATCGGTCGCCGTCAGCGAGTAGTTGCATAAGGCGTAGCATCCAGCACACTTTCGCTCCTCGCAATGACATACGAACCGGGTCCTAATCAGTTCTTCCGCGACCGATCGTGCCGTTGTACTGTCGGTGCGACTGGGCGCGGGGAAGTTGGTGCTGAGCAGACGCAGATTCGCCGCTGGAGCGGCACTTGCCACGGTGGCGTTCCCGGCCATCGCGCAGTCCGGCAGCAAGGTGCTACGCGTGGTGCCGCAGGCAGAACCACAATCCTTCGATCCGGTGTTCGCGCAGGTGAACAACGTCTCGATGCACGGGGCGATGGTGTACGACCAGCTCTTCGGCTGGGACGAGAAGATGAACGTGCAGCCGCAGATGGTAGACACGTGGAGGATGTCGGACGACCGGCTATTTTATACGTTCACTCTTCGCAACGGACTGAAATTCCACGACGGCAGCAACGTCACCACGCGCGACGTGATCGCATCGCTGAAGCGGATGTTCGTGCGCGACAGCCAGAACCAGATCCTCGCGGGCCTTATCGGACAATATCAGCAGACGGACGACCGTAGCTTCTCAATTCTGCTGAAGCAGCCGTTTGCCTTTACCGAGTTCCTGCTGGGCGGCAGCAACGGGGTGGTGGGCGCGATCATGCGCGAGAAGGACGCGATGACCGATCCGTTCAAGCCGGTGCAGGCGCGGATCGGGTCCGGGCCGTTCCGGTTTGTCGACGCGGAATACAGGCCTGGCGCGCGGATCGTGTACGAGAAGTTCAGCGGCTATGTGCCGCGATCGGAACCGGCGAGCGGATTTGCCGGCGGCAAGGTAGTGAAGGTGGACCGCGTGGAATGGGTGATCATTCCCGATACCTCGGTTGCCTTCAGCGCGCTGCGATCAGGTGAGGTGGATATGCTGGATGCGCCACCACTCGATCTGCTGCCGACGGTCGCGGGCGATCGCAACATCGTCGTGGGCGAGGTGTGGCCGCTCGAGTTGTATGCGGTTCTGCGGTTCAATTGGCTCTGGCCGCCATTCAACAATCTGAAGGCGCGCCAGGCCGTGGCGCACGCGATGAGCCAATCGGATTACATGTCCGCGGCGTATGGCGATCTTAAGCTCTGGCATGAATGCTACGCGTTCTGGGTGTGTGGCAGTGCGGACGGCACCGAAGTTGGCTCTGACGCATACCGCAAGCCGAATTTGGAACTGGCGCGGCAGTTGGTGAAAGAGTTGGGCTACGACGGTACGCCAGTTGTGTTGATCGGCGGCAGCGACATTCCGGCGTATCAGCGGCTCAGCATGGTGACCGTCGATCTGCTGCAGAAGATCGGCTTCAAGGTGGATCTGCAGCTTTCCGATTGGGGGAGCGTGGCGACGCGGCGCCAGAGGAAGGACAAGCCGTCAGAAGGCGGCTGGAACCTGTTTCACACCAGTGCGAACGGCGCACAACTTGCGAGCCCGCTGACCAGCCCCTCGACCATCACTACGTGTGACGGCAAGAATTTTTATGGCTGGCCGTGCGATCCGATGGAGGAGAACATGCGGCTCCAGTACATCCGCGAGCCTGATCCGGCGAAGCGAATGGCGTTGTTGCAGGACATGCATCGCCGGCTGTGGGAGATGCTGCCGTACTTGCCGCTGGGTCAGTTCGTGCAGCCGTTCCTGTGGCGGAGCAATGTATCAGGCGTGCTGAAGTCGAACGTGCTGGCGTTCTGGAATATCAGCAAGACATGAGTGGCCGGTGGCAAAGGCGTCGGTAGTCGGCCCCCGCCTCCGCTGGGGCATGCTTCGCCAACCATGACGGGTTCAGAAGTAGCTGAAGGCGTGGTGCTCGACGCCGGGACCGCCGACGGCATTGGCCAGCAACTGAAGTTCGGCGCGCCCGATCACCAGGTCGGCGCTGGAGCCGCAGTTGGTGACGCCGTCGCTTGTCGGGCCGCCGGCCCAGTGCACGCGATAGGAGCTAATGTCATCGAGGCGCTGCTCCACCACCAGGCTGCCGCCACGGCTTGTCATGACCTCGGGCTTCAGGGTGCACGCCACCGCATCGGTGTTGGTTGCGGTAAAATCCCAGTCGCTTGGCATCCGTGCGCCCTGCTTGAACACCAGGATGTCGCCGACGCCCGGCGCCAAATCCAACGTGCGCGCCGCGGAGACGACAGCCACGGAACTCGCCAGGATCGCGGCGATCAGACAGCCAAGCACGATAGTCCGGAGGATTTCGCCGCCACTGGCGCGGCGATTGCCGCGGATTCTCATTGGTCACGCCCTTTCCGATAACCCATTTCGACAGCGAGATCGGGTGTCAGCATGGGGAAATCTGGAAGGAAAACGGGATCGTGGTCGATCGGGCGGTCGCTCGATCCGCTGGCGAACACACGGCCCAACTGGGCCAGGACCGAGCTCATGGGGGCCCGGCGAGTTGAAATCATCACGGCTGAACCTCTTTTCGTCGTGGGGACGGGTTCTGCCCCTTGGAGCGTTACGGCAGAGATATTGCCACTTCGTTCGCAAGTGCAGCATCACGTTTTCGTGAGCTTGACCGGCCGTGTGCAATGCCCGATCTGAACCCTCGTCCCAGAACAGAAGTGACAGACATGCCTGGACCGTTGCACGGGTATCGCGTGATTGACCTCACATCCATGGTTTCCGGGCCATCGGCGACGATGCTGCTCGGGGACCAGGGCGCCGATGTGATCAAGGTGGAAAGCCCGCAAGGCGACCATACGCGCGCGGCGGCTAACCGGCGGGGCGGGTTCTCGGCGTCGTTCCTCAACAACAACCGCAGCAAGCGCTCGATCTTGCTCGACCTGAAGACGGACGAGGGCGCGGCGGTGCTGCGGAAGCTGATCACCACGGCCGATGTGTTCGTGCAGAATTTTCGCTCCGGGGTGATCGAGCGGATGGGCTTCGGCGAGGCCGCGGTGCGGGCGCTGTCGCCGGACATGATCTACGTCTCGATCAGCGGGTTTGGCGAGACGGGGCCGTTCGCGCAGAAGCCGGTGTACGATCCGCTGATCCAGGCGTTGTCGGGGCTGGCCAGCATCCAGGGCGGGTCGGATGACGCGCGGCCTCGGCTGGTGCGGACGATCGTGCCGGACAAACTGACCGGCGTTGTCGCGGCTCAGGCGATCACTGCGGCACTGCTGGCTCGCGAGCGGACCGGCAAGGGCCAGCATGTGCGGCTGTCGATGCTGGACGCGATCATCGCATTCCTGTGGGGGTCCGATATGGGCAGCCAGACTTTTGTCGGCGACGAACTGCCGCAGGCGGAGGCGGCGAGCTTTATCGATCTGATCTACGCGACAAAGGACGACTACATCAGTGCGGCGGTACAGACCGACCGCGAATGGGAGGCGTTGACGCGCGCGCTGGAGAAGCCGGAATGGCTGGAGGATCCGCGGTTCGCCTCGCCGGCGTTGCGGCACAAACATATCAACGAGCGGCTGGCGATGACGCAGGAGGTGCTGCTGACGCGTCCGGCGGCCGAATGGCTGGAGCGGCTGACCGCTGAAGCTGTGCCCTGCGCGCCTGTGCTGACGCGCGGCAGGATGATCCAGCATCCTCAGGTGGTGGCGAACGGGGTTGTGGTGGAGACCGAGCATCCGCAGGCGGGGCGGCTGCGGCAGGCTCGTGCGGGGGCGCGGTTTTCTGGGACGCCAACGGTGATGCGGCGCGGCGGACCGGGGTTGGGCGAGCATACCGAGGAGATCATGGCCGAGATCGGCTATGTCGAGGAGATCAAAGCATGATCGACTTCTACTTCTGGCCTACACCGAATGGGTGGAAGATCTCGATCATGCTGGAGGAGTGCGGGCTGCCATACCGCGTGGTGCCAGTGAACATCAGCAAGGGCGATCAGTTCAAGCCGGAGTTTTTGGCGATCAGTCCAAATAACCGCATGCCGGCGATTGTTGATGATGACGTGTCGGTGTTCGAGTCCGGGGCGATCCTGCTGCACCTGGCGGAGAAGAGCGGCACGTTCATGCCTACTGATCGGAAGGGCAGGAAGGAGACGATGGAGTGGCTGTTCTGGCAGGTCGGCAATCTGGGGCCGATGGCGGGGCAGTTGAGCCACTTTGTGAATTATGCGCAGGGGGAACATGCGTATTCGCTGCAGCGCTATGCGAATGAGTATAATCGATGTCTGGGGGTGTTGGAGCGGCGGCTGGACGGGCGGAAGTATATACTGGATGTGTATTCGATTGCGGATATGGCGTCGTTTCCCTGGGTGCTGATTTCGAAGCCGCTGGGTCAGGGGTTGGAGGAGTTCCCGAACGTGGCGCGGTGGCGCGAGACGATCAAACAGCGGCCGGCGGTGCAGCGGGGGATTGATCTGGGGAAGGAATGGCGGCGGAAGGCACCTCCCAGTGAGGAAGAGCGGCGCATTCTGTTCAATCAGACGGCGAAGCATCCGGTGTGAAGGAAATTGGAACCGCAAATAACGCAAATGACGCAAAGAAGCATCAGTGCATGCAGGCGCTCTCTCGCTGCTTGATCGTAGCTACGCTGCTGCTCGGGCTGAGTGCATGCGGCGCCCCCTATGATCCGCCTGTTGCGGGGGATCACACTTCGGACAAATACAAAGCTGACCTGGAGAAGTGCCGGACGACCTCGACGGAAAGCGTTCGGCTGAAGAACGCAGCTACCCTTTGGGTTTGGATTATTTCCCCGTTCACGGGGCCTCCGGCGGTTCGTGCCGCGATCCGGACGTGCATGACAGGGAAGGGCTACACGCTGGAGAAAACTGCGGATTTAAGACCAGAATATACCGAGCCCAATAGCAATGTTCATGGGTAGGGAAGGCAAAACGTGATCGCAAGCTCGGGGTAAATTTCAACGTGGCGTGTAAACAGTGGCAGGGTTACGTCGTTTGCCTGACCATAGGCGTTGATTATATCTTGCTTTGTCCAAAGCAAGCCGGGCGGGTCGGACAGCTTCCTGTTGGACGGACCCGCTATGCCGTTATGAAATATCCACAGCCAGGCGAGACGCCGACCGTCAACTGTCCTGCGACCTTTATCAACACAAAAATGGCCGGTTCTCTCCCCGCTGAGGTACGTGCCAAATTTCGCGTTTACCGGTGCGAGACTTATGAATTCGTCCAAACTGACCAGATCCATGTTGGCCTCGAAGCCGAGGGTCTGGTTTTCCGCGGAGCCTGTTCCGCCGCGCGTGCAGTTGAGTGGTTTTGACGCTTGGACGTTGGAAGAAGATGCTATTCGCCGGTAGGGGTAATTGACCTGACAGAGACAGTGCGTGTTGTGAGCCGAACTGCATGTCATGACAGGTGTTTCCCCGGTGTGGTTTTAGTTCAGGAATGTAGCGATCGGCATTTTCGTGGTTCCTGGACACTCTGCCAGCGTTATTACACGCTAACTGACGATCCGGATGGTTCGCAACAGATGAGTTGTCGGGAAGACCGCCAATTCACGCCATAACGGGTGGCTGGGACGGATGCCGAGATCGCGGCGGGGCTTGGCCCTGCCGTCTGTTTCCATTGGCACGATTGTGCCGTTGGAGGCTGATGGCCGGCTCGGGGGCCGGCCATGACGGTTAGTTCGAGCGAATGGGTCGCGGTCAGCGAGTAGTGGTACAACTTCATTGAATGTGGTGTCAGGCATGTCTGTGACCCCGATCGCCAAACAAACTGGTCGTGGAGTGTTCGGACTTGATCCGGGCGGCTACCACAGCTCTCGGCTTGGCTATCCAGACTGGGTGTACCAGACGCTGTGCTCGCGATGCGGTCTTGGGCGCGGTACGGCGACGTTCGAGATTGGCCCGGCGACGGGGACGGCCACCCGCCGGCTGCTCGATCACGGTGCTGATCCCTTGATCGCGGTGGAGCCGGACGGTCGCCTTGCTGAGTTTCTGCGAGGGAACAATGCGGATCCGGGTTTGAAGGTGATGATCTCCGCGTTTGAGGATGCGGACCTGGAAGAGGGCGCGTTTGATCTTGGGGTCGGCGCTACTTCTTTCCATTGGCTCGAAGAAGAGGCGGCACTGCGGAAAATCGCTCGGCTGCTTCGGCCCGGCGGATGGTGGGCGGCGTTCTGGAATGTCTTCGGTGACGATAGCCAACCTGACCCTTTCCATTTGGCTACTCACGAGTTGCTGGGCGGGCCCTCCAGCACTTCGGTGGGCGAACGAGGCGTGCCCTTTGGTTTGGATGACGAAGCTCGGTTGGCGGCCTTGAGGGGCACGGGCGCGTTCGAGGCGGCTGAGAGTTGGACACGGACTCGGTCTCTGGTGCTGAATGCGGAACAGACGGTGGCGCTGTATGGCACTTACTCGAACATCAACGTTCGTCCTGATCGGGAGGCCGTGCTGGCCGAACTCGGGCGTATCGCGCGCGAAGAGTTTGGTGGGCGCGTGGTCCGCAACATGACGACGGCGCTTTATATTGCTCGGCGGGCGGGATGATCTTGGGTCGGGGAGGCATCCAACCGAAAAAGTCCGCGATAGGGAACGCAACATCGGCGCAATGTGCCCGTGCATGTCTGTCAGGTTTCGGGTCACCAAAATTAAGTCATTCACTTTCGCCACCGCCGCCAGGGCGCCGTCCACTTTGGATTTCCAGTTGCTGCGCATCTGTTTGGGCGACAAGTTGGGCAGGAAAAGCAAGCAAGTCGGACACACAAGTTTTTCCGAATGCAGACGGAGTTTCACCGAGAATATTCCGATAGGGCGTTATGCACCCGAGTCTCGTACAACGTCGCGATCATGCGCGCGAAGCGCCGAATTGCATCTCGGTGAAACTCGGTGTGCACTCGATGGAACTCTTTGTCCGATTACTTTCTTTTCGCGTACATGGGCACGAGCGCCAGCGGGATCGGCAGCTAGCGCATTTTCGACGTGAACTCGAAACCTGATGGGATTCGCTGCGCACAACCCATCCTACGAACTTTAGATCGTCACGTAACGTACTCGCACGAAGGAGGACATGCGAGTGCGTCCCATAAGGGGCTGCCAATCCAACGCGGATGAGTCGCTGACTGGATGAGTCGCTGACTTGCGCTGGACTCGATATCTGGATATATATCCAGAGAGAGATGGAGACGGACGTGGCCAGTCGAGCCCAGACAAGGGCGATCAGGCACTATCGGTCGCGGCTAACGGGGCGGGGGATCGTTCGGTTCGAACTCCAGGCTTTCGAAGCAGACCGTGACCTCATCCGAGCGCTTGCGCGAAAGCTGGTCGAGGAGGGGCCGGACGCTGGGCGGATCCGGCGGACGGTGGAACAGGTTGTCTCGGGCGAAGCCCGCAAGCCGGGTGGTATCGTCGCCGCGTTGCGTCGGTCGCCGCTCGTTGGCGCCGAGCTTGATCTGACGCGCCCTCGTGAAGCGGGCCGTGAGGTCGATTTGTGACGCGGTATCTGCTTGATACCAACATCATCAGCGACGTTATCAAACCACAGCCGTCGGAGTCGCTCCTCGGTTGGATGGCCGCTCAGCAGGATGAGGATTTGTTCATTGCTTCACTGACCCTCGCTGAAATCCGGCGCGGCATTCTGCAAAAGCCGCATGGGAAGAGACGCGCGGGTCCTCGATGCGTGGTTCTCCGGCTTGGAGGGCCCACAGGCGTTATTTGCCGGCCGAATTCTGGCTTTCGACGAGAGGGCGGCACTCGTGTGGGCGCGCTTGATGGCGGAATCCAAGGCGGCCGGTCGGCCACGAAGCGCGCTTGACATGATCATCGCCGCCGTCGCCCTGGCGCACGAGTGCATTGTCGTTACGGGTAACGAGAAGGATTTTGCCGGGCTTCAGATCGTGAACCCGATGCGTGGAACGAGGTGATGGAGCGTGCGGCCCCCACCTCACCCTACCCTCTCCGCCCCCAGGGGCGGAGAGGAATTTAAGTAGCTACGTGACCACGCGCTCGCGGATGATCCCGCCTGGCATGACGCGCATGACGATGAGCAGCAGCACGCTGACCAATAGTTCGCGCACTGCCGCGATCTGAGCCGGTGCGAGGAACGGCAGCAATGGCGCGGCGAAACGCGTGCCTTCCAGCAATGCGACGATGAGGACCGCTCCGAGTACGGCACCGGCATTGTTGCCGACGCCTCCGGCGACCAAGGCGAGGATGATGTTCAGCGTCAGCAGCGGCGCGAAGATATCGGGCGCGACGTATGAGGTTTCGTGCGCGTAGAGCGCGCCCGCCACGCCCAGCACCGCGGCGCCAAGCGCGAACGCCTTCACCTTGAATGCCAGCACGTGCTTGCCGGCGACGGCTGCCACATCTTCGTCGTCGCGGATGGCTCGCAGCACGCGACCGAACGGCGAATGGCCGATGCGTTGCAGGAGGACGAAGGTGGCGGTCAGGAATGCCACGACGATGCCGAGGAACAGCAGATTGAATTGCTGCGGCGTCAGCGTGCCTCGCCAGGGGCCGGGGATGCCGGCGATGCCGTCGGAGCCGTTGGTCAACCAGATCTCGTTGGAGGCGGCGATGCGCACTGACTCTGAAAAGCCCAGGGTGACGATCGCCAGGTAGTCGGCACGCAGCCTTGCGGTTACCAGCGCGACGGCGGCTCCGGTGAGTGCGGAGGCTAGTGCTGCTGCGGCAATGCCGAGGGGAATGGGGAAGCCTGCCTTGGTCAGGAGGGCCGTTGCATAGGCACCTACGGCGAAGAAACCGGCGAGGCCGAGATTGACCATGCCCGCCATGCCCCAGGTCAGGTTCACTCCCAGCGCCATCAGCGCATAGATGCCGGCGCTGATCGCCATGGCGGTGAGGTAGGCGAGCATCAGGGGATGGTTCCAAGTGCAGCCGGTCGCCGGAGCGTGCCGCAACTGGTGGCCGGGACACGCCCGGCCATGACGAGGGGGGCGGGGGCGGGGGCGAGGCTATCGAGCATCAGGCGATCGCGTCGGCGAGTGCCGTCATGCTGGGCACCAGAAGATCCGGCTGGTGTGGCGTGGCGCCGAATGGGCGCTGACGGCGGTCGATGAATGCGGTGTGCATGCCGGCTGACTTGGCACCGATGCAGTCGAAGGCGTGGTTGGCGATGAACAACACCTGGTCCATGCGGACGCCGGCGATCTCGGCGGCCTTGGTGTAGGTCGCGATGTGCGGCTTGAAGGAGTTGGCGGCGGCGACGGAGACGGTCTGCTCGAAGGCGATGCCGTGGTGCGGCTTGGCTTTTTCCAGCATGTCCGGATCGCCGTTTGATAGCACGATCAATCGGTAGCGCGTGCGGAGGCGATCTAGCGCGGCGGGAACCTCGGGGAAGGGACGCAGGCGCGTGATGTTGTCCACCAGCGCGCGGACGTCGTCCATCGTGTGGGGGATGTTGGCGCGATCCATTACGAAGGCGACGGCACGTTCGCCGATCTCGCGATAGGGCGTGTGCTGCTGGTGCAGGAGGGCATCGATCATGGAGTTCTCGAAATGCGTGCGGCGCCACCAGGTGACGAAGGAGTTGGGATTGCCTTGCCAGCCTTTCGCGCGGAGGAAGGGAGTTGTGGCTTCAACCAAGCCCGTCTGCATGTCCACGACCGTGCCGTACTGGTCGAACATGCAGACCTTGATGATCGATTTCAGTTCGTTGGCGGTGGCCATGGGTTCACCTCAATAGGCTCGCGCGCCCAGAATGCCGCGCGGGCGGAAGCTGAGCACCAACAAGATGGCGGTGAAACCGACCACAGTGCGGTAATCGGGGGGGAGCACGAGTTGCGATAGTTCCTCGGCGACGCCGATTGTCAGGGCGCCGATCACTGCACCCGGGATGCTGCCGAGGCCGCCGACAACCGCGGCGGCGAAGATTGCCAGGATGGCGCGGAATCCGGTGAGCGGATCGATCGAGGTATCCAGCCCTAGGAGCATACCACCGAGGCCGGCGAGGCCCATGGCGATGAAGTTGACGATGCGCGCGATGCTGTCGGCGTCGATGCCTTTGATGGAGGCGAGGGTGGGATTGTCTGCAACTGCGCGCATGGCTTTGCCGAGGCGCGTGAAGGCCAGGAAGGCGAACAGCGCGGCGACGACGGCAGCGGAGATCGCCAGGTCCTCGAGCTGTTGGGGGCCGACGCGCAGGCCGGCGAAGCGCCAGTCGCGCACGATCGGCAGGTCGTAGTCGCGGAGGGAATTGCCGAAGCCGAGGCGCACCAGGTTTTCCAGGGCGATCGTCAGCGCCACAGAGGCGATCGTGGTGGTGATCAGGCCTGCGGGGCGCAGCGGCTTCAGCACCAACGTGTCGCTGGCGACGCCGACCAGGCCAGCGATGATGAAGGCTACGGCGGCGGATGGGATAAGCGGCAGGCCGAGCCAGACATTGGCGCAATAACCGGCGAACGCGCCGATCGTCGCGTGGGAAGCTACGGCGAAGTTGGGAAAGCGCAGGACGGCGTAGATGGCGGTCAGCCCGATGGCGGGTGCGGTCAGGATCGCACCCGCCATGATGCCGTTGAGGACGAGCTGCGCTACGTCGGTCAGCACTCGCGCGTCATGCCACCTCCAGTAGCTTGAAGGCGCCGTTGTCCACGCGATTGAAGCGGAACTTGCAGTCGGAGATGTCGCCGATGTCGGTGAAGGTGCAGGGGCCGCTGGCACCGGAATACTTGATGTCCTTGCCCTGCTTCAGTGCAGCAAGTCCATCTACCGCTGTATAGACGACCATGCCGTTGCTGTTGGTGATCTTGCGCACGTTGTCGCGGATGGCGGTGCCGGTGGCCTCGCCTGCCTTGGCGATGGTCAGGGCGACGATGCTGATCCAGTCGGTTGCTTGTGCCTCATAAGAATCTGGCGCTGCGATGCCCAGGCGTTTCACGGCCGCTGCATAGGCTGGCGAGTTCACGTCGGCCGATGGCTGGACGGTGATCACGCCTTGCGTCACTTCCTTGGGCAGTTCGCCCAGGCTCTTCTCGGTCAGTGCATAGGACTGGGTGAAGCGTTCGCCGTCATATCCTGCGCGGTATAGGTCGCGCAGCACAACCGCGACATCAGGTGCATAGCCGTTGAGGTACAGCAGGTCTGGCTTGGTACGCAGCGCCTGATCGACTTCCGAGCGATAACTGGTTTTGTCCTTGTCATAGACCAGGGAGCCGGTGACCTCGACGCCCTTGGGGGTCAGTGTCTCGGTCAGGAACTTGCGTGTGGGTTCGGCGAATGGCGCCTGGATGGCCAGGATGAACACACGCTTGGCGCCGTGCCGGATGATGAATTTGGCATGGCTTGTCGCCTGCAACTCATTGTTCGGCTGGGTGCGGATCAAGTAGCCCTGGTGCGGCAGATGCGTGATGGAGTTGGCGCCTGAGACCGTGGTGAGGAAGGTCTTGCTTTCCCAGCAGACGGGCGCGACTGCGGTGGTGACCGCGGAGGCCCAGGTGCCCATGATCACCGGCACCTTGTCCACGTCGATCAGCTTGTGCGCCGCGCGCACTGCTGGTTCGGGATTGGTTTCGTCGTCCTCGACCACCAGCGTGATCTTGCGACCCAGCACGCCGCCGGCCTGGTTGATGTCGTTCGCGACCGCCTGCATTGCCTTCAGCATGCGCGGTCCGTCGAAGCTGCCGGCGCCGGTCAATGGCGTGAGCACGCCGAGCTGTAGCGTCGCATCATCCGCATGACCGATCGCCGGTAGCGCGAGGGCGACGGTGGTTTGGAAAAGCCCTCGTCGGGTGATGCGGATCATGCGGGGTCTCCAGTCACGGTTGCTCGGTGGGTGCGGCGCCCAGGAAGATACGGCGAACCTCGGGATCGGCGGCGAGCGCGGCGGCGGCACCATCGCGGTTGTTGCGGCCGTCGACAAGGATCGTGGCGCGATGAGCGATCTCCAGCGCCTGGGTGGCATTCTGCTCCACCATCGCGATTGCGATACCATCGCGGTTGATGGACTGGATGGTTGCGAACAGCTTCTCGGCGGCGATCGGGGATAGGCCGGCGGATGGTTCGTCGAGCAGCAACACGGCGGGCTGCACCATCAGCGCCATCGCCATTGCCAGCACCTGACGTTGTCCGCCTGAGAGCGTGCGAGCCGCGCGGGCGCGATGTTCCGCCAGCATGGGGAAGCGGGCGAATACGTCATCTATGCGACGGCGCGTTGCGGCGGGATCGAGCCAGCCACCCATTTCCAGATTCTCCCGCACCGAGAGGGTGGCGAAGATGTTGTGTTCCTGCGGCACGAAGGCGACGCCGCGGCGGCTGATCTCGCGCGGCGGCAGGGTATGGATCGGTTCGCCTCGGAGGGTGATTGTCCCGTGCGTGGGATGCAGGAGACCAGCGATGGTCTTCAGCAGCGTGGATTTGCCGGCGCCATTCGGACCGATGATGGCGACGATTTCCTTGTCGGCGACTGTAAGATCTGCGCCCTTCAGGACCTGATCGTCGCGGCCATAGCCAGCAATGATGTTGTGGGCAACGAGCAGCGACGGCTCAGCCATGCCGCCGGCCCATATACGCCTCTTGCACCACTGGATCGGAGACCAGTTCGGTGAAGGAGCCTTGCCGTAGACGACGACCTTCCGCCATGACAATGACCGGATCACACAACGCGGCAATCGTGTCCATGTGGTGTTCGATCAGTAGGTACCTGAGATGCCATCGGCGATGAGCCCGCGCAGGTGCTCGCCAATTTCCCGGGCCAGGGTTGGGTTCACGCCGGCCACGGGTTCATCGAGCAACAACAGGCGCGGCTCGGCCATCAGTGCGCGGCCGATCTCCAGCAGCTTCTTCTGGCCGCCTGATAATTCCGCGGCGGGCTGGCCGAGCAGGCGGGTCAGATTGAGGCGCTGCGCGATCGTTTGCGCGCGCTCGCGGAGCTCGGCTTCGCGAAGGCGTGCGGTGGGCGGGTCCACCACAGCATTGGTCACACGCTCGCCTGGTTGGCTCGGGCCGTAGAGCAGCAGGTTCTCCATGACCGACATGCGAGGGAAGCCTCGCGCGATCTGAAACGTGCGCACGAGTCCGACGCCTGTGATGCGATCGGGGCGCCAGCCGGTGATCTCGCGGCCATCGAAACGCACGCTGCCGGAGTCGGGCGGAACAAATCCCGAGATGCAATTGAATAGCGTCGTCTTGCCGGCGCCGTTCGGACCAATCAGGCCGGTGATGCGGCCGGCTTCCACCGACAGATCGACGCCGCGCAGTGCATGCACGCCGTAGTAGCTGCGGGTGAGGGAGTGGATTTCGAGCAGGGACACGACGGCAGGTTAAGCTTTCGTAAATGGCTCGTCGCCATCGTTTTGCGGCCCCTAGCCGCTTGAGGCAGAGGCAATGGTTGCCTATTTGTCTGGACGGGTGGTGCTGCATTGCCCACGATCCGCCGCTTCCGCAACTGTAAGGTGGCGATTTACGCCGACGACCATATGCCGCCGCATTTTCATATTGAGGGCAGAGGATTTCGGGTGCTGGTGGAGATTGAAACGCTCAGGGTGAGAGCCGGCGACGTCCGCAAGGCGCCAGAAGTCATGGCTTGGGCACGTGACAATATCGATCTGCTGCGCAGCGAATAGATTCGTCTCAATCGCCGAGGATGACCAATGGATGCACCCAATATTCGGGCAATTCGGCCTGAACGCCACCGCTCGCTTGTCGTGACATGGAAGGGCGGCGCGGAGAGCATCGTGGACGTCGCTCGGCATCTCGCCACTTACGCGATCTTCGCACCGCTGCGCGGCAACGATGCGCTGTTCAAGTCGGTCAGGGTCGGAGAGTGGGGTTGGTGTGCCCACTGGTGCGACGAGATGGAGATTTCGTCCGAAACGTTGTGGCGCCTCGCGCTCGATCAGGGCAGCGCCTGGCTGCGCACCTGGCGTTCTGAACGGCACATGACGCAATCGGAAGCGGCCAGAGCACTTGGTGTTAGTGCTCGTATGTGGCGCTATTACGAAGCTGGGACGCATCTGTTGCCAAAAACGGTGCAACTCGCCGCGATTGGCTTCGATGCGGAATCGTCCCCACCAGCGGAGGCGCGGCCACGCCGGAAGACGGCACCAGCCGAGCCATTTCAACGCGGTTCCAGTGCTTGACGTTGCGCGTGATTTGCGGCGCCTTTTGCAGAGGCGGTGGCACTGGCGGCGCCGATGATCAGCAGGAGACAAGTAGGACATGACCAGCTTCCTCTTCCATGGCGGACGCTTCCTCGATCCACACAACAACGAATTGCAGGACGGCATTTCCGTCCTGGTGGAAGACGGACTGGTGAAGGAAGTGTCGGATCGGCCAATCACCAGCGCTTCGGCCACTGCGATCGATCTGCGCGGACGCACACTCATGCCGGGACTGATCGACGCGCATATCCATATTGTGTTGACCGAGGTCAATTTGCGCCTGCTGGCGGACGTACCGCTGACGCTGCTCGCCGCCAAAGGGTCTGTCGCGATGCGCGCCATGCTGCATCGCGGGTTCACCACGCTGCGGGACACGGGCGGGGCGGATTACGGTATCAAGGCCGCAGTGGAGCAGGGACTGTTCGAAGGGCCGCGCTTGTTCATCGCGGGCCAGCCGCTGAGCCAGACCGGCGGCCATGCGGATCACCGGCTACGTACGCAGGATCGCGAATTCTGTGCGTGCTGCTCCGGCCTGTCGTGGACAGCGCGCGTTGCGGATGGGGTGCCCGAGGTGATCAAAGCGACGCGCGATGAGCTGCGGAAGGGTGCGGACCAGATCAAGATCATGGTGTCGGGCGGGGTCGCGTCTCAGGCTGATCCGCTGGAGAGTCTGCAATACCGTGTCGATGAAATCGAGGCGGCCGTGGATGAGGCGACGCGCTGGGGCAGCTATGTCTGTGCGCACGCTTATTCGGCGAAGGCGATCGAGCGGGCGGTGCGGGCCGGGGTTCGCACGATCGAGCATGGCAACCTGATCGATACACCGACGGCGCAGCTTATGGCGGAGCGCGACGCGTATCTGGTGCCGACGCTGGTTGCTTACGATGCGCTGAAGCGGAGGGGGCCTGATTATGGGCTATCGAGCTATAGCCTGGCGAAGAACGAACTGGTGCTGGATGCGGGGCTGCGGTCGTTGGAGATTGCACGGACTGCGGGGGTGAAGATCGGGTTTGGTTCCGATCTGCTGGGGCAGTTGCAGAATGATCATTGCAACGAGTTTGTCATCCGGCGCGAGGTGATGAGCGCTCCGGAGATCATTCGCTCGGCAACGCTGGTTAATGCGGAGATCGTCAGGCAGAGCGGGAAGATCGGCGAACTGGTCGCCGGCGCGTTCGCCGATCTGCTGGTGGTAGATGGCGATCCATATCGCGATATCGCGGTGCTGCTTGGGGAGGGACGCAATATTCCGGCCATTATGCTGAATGGGGGGTTTGTGAAAAATCGTTTGTAGGGCCCCCCCTCTCCCGGCGCTTCGCGCCGACCTCCCCCGCAAGGGGGGAGGTGTACTCTGATTGGAACTAGGCTGGCATTTTGGGGAATGCCCTCATGTCTCCGCCTAACTGCACCCAGGGCTGCGCGCTGTCGCAGTAGATCTGCATCGCGGGCTTCACCCAACTTGGATCGTCCAGGGTGCCGGTGCTGATCATCACGATACCTGGCAGCGCATCCGCTTCATCAGCGATCGAGGAGCCACATTCCGGACAGAACTGGCGCTCGATCGACTTTCCGGTATCGCCAGTCTTGCTGTACGTCGTCACTTTGCCTTGTAGTGAGAAGGCTGGCTTCCGCACGCCGATCACCACCGCGAAGGCACTTCCGGTGAATTTCTGGCAATCGCGGCAGTGGCAGACGCCGACGAAGACGGGATCACCACTCGCGCTGTAACGAACCTTGCCACAAAGGCAGCCGCCGACGATCTGTGCCACGTGAAGCCTCCCCTGGATTAATTCAATGCAATACGTCCGATAGCGCACTCAACACATTCAGCGCTGGTGGGAAGCCGCTGTACGGCGCGGTCTGCACAACGGCCTCGATCACCTCGGTGTGGGATGCACCCAGATTCAGCGCGGCCTGGCCGAAGCGACGTGCCTGCTCCGGAAGGCGCAGTGCGGTGAATGCTGCCACCGCGACAAAGGCGCGCTGCCGCGGCTCCAAACCGGGACGGAACCAGATTTCGCCATAGCCGTACTGGATGGCGGTTTCGTAGAGCGCGTAGGTCACCGGATTATCTGGCGCGGCATAGCCTTGTTTGCTGCGTTCGCCATGCACCTGCTGCATCATTGATCGGCCGCGACTGGCAAGCTCTTCGAGCGATGCATCCGTTGGCGGATCGGGCGGAAAAAGCACGTCACGTTCCGCCAATACCTCGGCCATCAGCGTTAGCGTTTCCTCAGCCGCGGAGAAGCCGGCGTAAAGCCCGGCCTGCAGCAATACTTCCCGGATCGCTTCCGGCGTGAGGCCGAGATCGAGCGCGGCAGCGATGTGGCGGCGAAGCTGTCGCAAGCGCGGCCACACGGCGAGTGCCGCCAGCGTGCACAGCATGCGCTCCGGCTTTGCCAGGCCAGGACGGTTCCAGGCCGCGCCATGGACGGCCTCGGTCAGCAGCGTGCCGAAACCTTTCGGTTCCTCGGCGGCTGAGGATCCAAACAGATTTGCACGCGTCGTTTCCCCTTGCTGGCGCAGTTGTTCGCGTGTGGACATGGCTCCCCTCCCCTGCTCGCCGCGATTGTGCCCGGGGCGAGCGAGCATGTCATTGGGAACTGGCGACGCGGGAGCAGGCACTGATGGCGAGCAAGGGATCTCGCGTGAACACTAACGCGCGACATGTTCTTCGGCTTGCTTGGTCGCGACGTTCATGCTCGCGAAGATAAGGAGTGTTCGATGAGTATCAATTTGCGCGCGCAGCGACCGGAAGTGCCGCCGATGCCGGGACCGGAGCGGCCACCGACACCACAACCACCGATTGGCCCTGACATTCCACCGATCAGTCCGCCAGGCCCGCCTGGCATGCCACCACCGGTCGCCTGACGCGTTATCGAGCGACGCTATGCGCGAGCGTACTCGCGACTGAAGTTTCGACGAATGAAGGAGTGGCTGATTGTCTGATAATCCGTTGGAGGACACGCCCGAGCGTTTGGCGCGTATCCGCAAACGTGCCTACGAGCTTTGGGAAGAAGCTGGATGTCCCGAGGGACGCGACATTGAATTCTGGGAACGCGCCAGGGAGCTTGTCGGGATGGAGGAACATCCGACGGCGGGGGAACTTCCTAACCCGATGACGCATCCCGAGTCGCTACCAGGGGCGACCGTGGACGAGGCCGAGATCCAGGAGAACCTGGGAGAATTTCCGGATCGGCTGACTGATCAGGGCGATCGGCAGGAGACACCCACCGCGCGCATCAAATCACGCCGGACGAAGAAGGCGGGTGTGACATGACAGGGGGGCGATAGCCGAAGCTAGTCCGCGGCGTCGGCTTTGATCCGGGCCATGGCTTGCTCGACATGGCGGCTGAACACGTACTCCGCCGGACGCTGCCGATCGAGCGCGATCTCTGGTGCCATTGGCCCTTCGGTGCGGATGCCGCGCACTGCCTGCGCCGCCGCTTTCCACGGGCGGCGGATGGTCTCGCTGACTGCGGTTGCCTCGTAGCCGGAATGCACCATGCAATCGGCACACTTCTCGTAGTTGCCGGTGCCGTAGCGATCCCAGTCGGTCTCTTCCATCAGTTCCTTGAAGGTCTTCGCATAGCCTTCACCGAGCAGATAGCAGGGCCTTTGCCACCCGAAGTAGGTCCGCGTCGGATTGCCCCACGGCGTGCAATGGAACGTCTGATTGCCCGCCAGGAAGTCGAGGAACATCGACGACTGATTGAACATCCACTTTCGCTTGCCCTGGCGCGCGAAGATGCTGCGGAACAGCTCCTTCGTCTTGCGGCGGTTCAGGAAGTGCTGCTGGTCGGGCGCACGTTCATACGCGTAGCCAGGCGACAGCGAAATTCCGTCGATGCCCATCGCCATTACGTCATCGAAGAATGAGGCGACCCGCTCGGGCTTCGCATTGTCGAACAGCGTGCAGTTGATCACTGTGCGGAAGCCACGCGCTTTCGTCTCTTTGATCGCCGCGACCGCGCGGTCGTAGACGCCTTCCTGGCAGACCGAGATGTCATGCTCCTCGCGCGAGCCATCCAGATGCACCGACCAGGTGAACCACTTGCTCGGCTGGAACAGGTCCATCTTTTTTTCCAGCAGGAGCGCGTTGGTGCAGACGATGACGAACTTCTTCCGCGCGATGGCGCCCTGCACGATCTGGTCGATCTCGCGATGCAGCAGCGGCTCACCGCCGGCGATCACCACGACCGGGGCGCCACATTCGTCGATCGCCTCCATGCACTCGGCGACGGAAAGGCGCTGGTTAAGGATCTCGGCTGGGTAGTCGATCTTGCCGCAGCCCGCGCAGGCGAGGTTGCAGCGGAATAACGGCTCGAGCATCAGCACCAACGGGTAGCGCTTGCGCCCCAGCAGATGCTGCTTGACGACATAAGCACCGACGCGGAGCGCCTGGTTCAACGGCACGGCCATTCGGGTCGATCCTTTATGCTTCGGCCAGTTCCTTGGGGAAGCGGAAGCGCACGTCCTCCGCCACGCCAGCAAGGGTAGATACTTCGATCTCAGCGAACCGGCGCAAGCCGTCGAGCACGCCTTGCACCAGCATCTCCGGCGCAGAAGCGCCGGCAGTGACGCCGACAGAAGTCACGCCTTGCAGCCACTCGGGTAGTAGCGCGTCTGCGTCATCGATCAGGTATGAGGGCTTGCCGAGCTCCTCGCCGATCTCACGCAGCCGGTTGGAGTTCGAGCTGTTCCGCGAGCCCACCACCAGAATCATGTCCACTTCGCCAGCGAGGTCGCGCACCGCCTGCTGGCGGTTCTGCGTCGCATAGCAGATATCGCGGACGTCCGGTCCGACGATGGTAGGAAACCGCGCCTTTAGCGCCGCGATGATCCCGCGGGTGTCGTCGACCGAGAGCGTGGTCTGGGTGATGTAGGCGAGCTTATCCGGATCGGCGACCTGCAACGCCGCCACGTCCGCCACGGTCTGCACCAGATGCACCTTGGCGGGCACCTGGCCGATCGTGCCCTCGACCTCGGCATGGCCGGCATGGCCGACCAGGACAATCTCCCGGCCTTGGGCGGCATAGCGACGGCCCTCGTTGTGGACTTTGGCTACCAGCGGGCAGGTCGCGTCGATCACCGGTAGCTCCCGCTCGGCGGCCAACTGCTCGACCCGCTTGGCGACGCCGTGGGCGGAGAAGATGGTCATCGCGCCTGGCGGGATCTCGTCCAGTTCGTCGACGAAGACGGCGCCACGGGTGCGCAGGTCCTCTACGACGTGCCGGTTGTGCACAATTTCGTGACGGACATAGATGGGCGGGCCGTACTTCTTCAGCGCCCGCTCGACGATTTCGATCGCCCGCTCGACGCCGGCGCAGAAACCGCGGGGCTGGGCCAGAACGACGCGGATCATGGGCTGCTCCCCAGTTGCCCGGCATATGGCATGCCCCACCCGGCCCGACAATCACCGGTGGCCAGAAGATCGGGGCTTTGCCCCGGGCCCACCAAGGGGCTCTGCCCCTTGGAACCCGCGCTAAGGGCGGAGCCCTTAGAACCCGCTTTGTCTGTCGGTGGGAGGGGGCCAACTGAAACCTGGCAAGGTCTGGGTACGCCCCCTCCCTACGACGGACAGACTGGATTCCAAAGGCTGCGCCTTTGGTGGGGGGTCCAGGGGGGCAACGCCCCCCTGGCAGGCATGGCGCGGAGCCGCGACCTGCCGGTGCCGGGGGCTGCCTGGCCGGGTGGCGTATTACCTGTGGTTGCGGTAAGGCAGTAATGGAATCGAGCAACGACAGGGGCGCGAGCATTCCCATTTGGTCGGATTGTGACAGACTGGTTTGCTTGGGAGTGGCATCGGAAGGCCATCGAGATGAATTCGCTTGGCGCTGACCTGGGTGCCGCTATGGCGCAAGTCGCAAGTGTCGTGGAGGCTGCCCTGGAGGCGCTTTTGCCGGCGCCCGAAGGGGCAGAGGCGCGACTGGCTGAGGCCATGCGTTACGCGACCTTGGGTGGTGGAAAACGGCTTCGGGCGTTCCTGGTGATGGAGAGTTCGGCGTTGTTTGCCGTGTCTCAGACCTGTGCGGCGCGTGTGGCGGCTTCCGTCGAGATGCTGCACGCCTATTCGCTGGTGCACGACGATCTGCCGGCGATGGATAACGACGACCTGCGGCGGGGCAAGCCATCGACGCATAAAGCGTTCGACGAGGCGACCGCGATTTTGGCGGGCGATGCGCTACAGACGCGTGCGTTCGAGGTGCTGGCGGAACCGGATACGCATTCGGACCCGGAGGCGCGATGCGAACTTGTGGCCGGGCTGGGCGCGGCGGTTGGTGCCCGGGGCATGGCGGGCGGGCAGATGATCGACATGCTCGCCGAGGGCCGGACGCTGGACGGGCCGGCCGTGACACGGTTGCAGGCTCTGAAGACCGGGCGGCTGATCCAGTTCAGCGCCGAGGCGGGAGCGATGCTGGGACGGGCGGCGTTGCCGCAGCGCCACTTGCTGGCGGCTTATGGCCGCGATCTGGGTGCCGCGTTCCAAATCGCGGATGACTTACTGGACGCGGAAGGCAGCACGGAGGAAACCGGTAAGACGGCTGGGAAAGACGCGGCCGCCGGCAAAGCCACGCTGGTTGCGATCCTTGGCGCGGAGCGGGCGCGGGCACAGGCGGAACTGCTGGCCCGGCAGGCTGCTGGTCACCTTGACGGATTTGGCGAGCGTGCCGAGTTGCTGCGGGCGATGGCCTCGTTTGCGGTGACACGGCGAAACTGAATTCAGGTGCGAGAGGTCCTATGAGTCCTGTGACAACGCCTCTGCTCGATCGTGTCCGGTTCCCGGCCGACTTGCGCAACTTCTCACCGGAGCAGTTGCGGCAATTGGCGGATGACCTGCGGAAGGAGACGATCGACGCTGTATCGGTCACCGGCGGGCATCTGGGCGCTTCGCTGGGCGTTGTGGAACTGACGGTGGCGATCCATGCGGTGTTCGACACGCCGCATGATCGGCTGCTGTGGGACGTGGGTCATCAGGCGTACCCGCACAAGATCCTGACGGGGCGGCGTGATCGAATTCGTACCTTGCGTCAGGGGGGTGGGCTGTCAGGGTTCACCCGGCGGGCGGAGAGCGAATACGATCCGTTCGGCGCGGCGCATTCTTCCACCTCGATTTCCGCCGGGCTTGGCATGGCCGTGGCGCGCGACCTGAAGGGCGAGGAGCGCAACATCATCGCAGTGATCGGCGACGGGGCGATGAGCGCCGGCATGGCTTATGAGGCGATGAACAACGCCGGTGCACGGCACACACGGCTGATCGTTATCCTGAACGACAACGACATGTCGATCGCGCCTCCGGTGGGGGCGATGAGTGCCTATCTGTCGCGGCTGATGTCGTCGCGGAGCTTCCTGTCGCTGCGCGATCTCGCGGTGCGGATGGCGAAGCGGTTCCCGAGAGGGATCGAGCGGACGGCACGGCGCGCGGAAGAGTACGCGCGGGGCATGCTGACCGGCGGCACGTTGTTCGAGGAGTTGGGGTTCTATTACGTCGGGCCGATCGACGGGCATAACCTGGACCATCTGTTGCCGGTGTTGCGTAATGTGCGCGAGGCGGAGGAGGCGGGGCCGATCCTGGTGCATGCCATCACGCAGAAGGGCAAGGGGTACGCGCTGGCGGAGGCCTCGGCTGACAAGCTGCACAGCGTTTCGAAGTTCAATGTGATCACCGGCGAGCAGGCGAAGGCGCCGCCGGGGCCACCTGGCTATACGAAAGTATTCGCAGATGCGCTGATTGCCGAGGCGGAGCGGGATCCGACCATTGTCGGGATCACGGCGGCGATGCCGTCGGGCACCGGCATCGATCGGTTCGGCAAGCGTTTCCCGGACCGGTGCTTCGACGTTGGCATTGCCGAGCAGCACGCGGTGACGTTTGCCGCTGGTCTGGCGACGGAGGGCATGAAGCCCTTCTGCGCGATCTACTCGACGTTCCTGCAACGCGCGTACGACCAGGTGGTGCACGACGTGGCGATCCAGTCGCTGCCGGTGCGGTTCGCGCTGGATCGCGCGGGACCGGTCGGCGCGGACGGGGCTACGCATTCAGGGTCGTTCGATCTGGCGTATCTCGGGTGCTTGCCGGGGTTTGTACTGATGGCGCCATCGGATGAGGCGGAACTGGTCCATGCGGTCGCGACCGCGGTGTCGATTGGCGATCGGCCGAGCGCGTTGCGCTATCCGCGTGGCGATGGCATCGGCGTGGCAATGCCCGAGCGCGGTGAGGTGCTGCCGCTGGGCAAGGGGCGCGTGATGCGGGAGGGCAAGAATATTGCCATCCTGTCGCTGGGGCCTCGATTGGCCGACGCGCTGAAAGCTGCGGATGAACTGGCGGCGCGTGGCTTGCCGGCGACCGTCGTTGATGCGCGATTTGCCAAGCCATTGGATACGGCGTTGGTGGAGCAATTGGCGCGGCACCACGAGGTGCTGATCACGATCGAGGAGGGAAGCATCGGTGGGTTTGGTTCCGCCGTGCTGCACCACCTGGCGTGGAAGGGTCTGCTGGACAACGGCCTGAAGGTACGGCCGATGGTGTTGCCGGATGTGTTCATCGACCACGATTCACAGGCGAAGCAGTTGGCCGAAGCGAAGCTGAGCGCGAAGGACATTGTCGCGACGGCGCTGGGAGCGATGGGGATCGGCGAGACACTGCGCGGTGGGCAGGCGATAACGGCGCGGTAGGGAGTCTGCTGCCCGCCTGGCTGTCATGGCCGGTCCATGTCGTCGGGCTTGTCCCGGGGATCGAACCGGCCACCGGCCTGAACGGCATACAGATGCCAATACACACTGATGGCCGGTTCGGGTCCCATAGGCGCTAAGATAAGGGCGTCATGGCCGGGCGTGTCCCGGCTACCGGTAGCGGCACGTTGTCCACATATACGGCAACCGCGCATAGGCTCCAGCCTGATGTGCCCGCGATCGGACGTTCGTGCCGCTACGGGTGGCCCACGCCCGGCCATGACGGTGGTTTGGACGGCTCACGTGTTAGCGCTGCAGGGTCGGGCCCGGCCATGACGATAGGCGGCAGCGGGCTTTTGCGTATTACTTGCTGACTGCGAATCCCGCCTCTTGTGCCATTGCGCTTATGTTGCGATAGCCGAGGCGCGCATAGGTCAGTGGGTGCGCTTTGCGCGGATCCTGTTCGGCTTCTACGACAAGCCAACTGGAATACCCGGTGTCGCTCAGCCGGCGCAGCAGCGGTGGGAACGCGATGCAGCCGTCGCCGGGGACGGTGAAGACGCCAGCCAGAACTGCTTGCAGGAAGGTCATGTCCTGCGACAACGCCTGATCCAGCACGTCGCGGCGTAGATCCTTGCAGTGCACGTGGACCACGCGTTTGATGTGGCGCGCCAACAGCGCCTCGGGGTCGCCTCCGGCAAACAGGCAATGGCCGGAGTCGAACAATAGGCCGGCTGCTTCGCCAGTGGACGCCATCAGCCGATCGATGTCGGCATCGGATTCGACGACGGTGCCCATGTGGTGATGAAACGCCATGCCTACACCGAACGCGGCCATGCGCTCCGCGAGAGCCGTTACCTTACGGCCGTAGGCAGGCCAGTCGTCGTCGGCCAGTTTCGGGCGCTGCGAGATCGGCGGGAAGCCTTCGCGGCCTGATGTGTCGGCGTAGACGACAACCTTGCAGCCGAGATCTCGCAGCAGGGTTAGATGCGGCTCGATGGCGGCGAACTCTTCGGCGACGCTGCGGTCCCTGATGCGGCCGTCGAACCAGCCAGATACCGGTTGCAGATGATGGCGCGCGAGGATCGGGGCTAGCTCGGCGGAGTTGCGGGGAAATTTGCCGCCGAGCTCGGTGCCGGCGTAACCGGCTTCGCGCGTTTCGGCGAGACAGGTCTCCAGCGGAATGTCGCCGCCGAGCTCCGGCATGTCGTCGTTGGTCCAGGTGATCGGATTGATGCCGATTTGCACTGCCATGTTCGCCTCATGAGAGCTGTTCTGCCGCTGCGAGCGCGGCAACTGCGTCGTCTGCTGTTGCGCCGGCCGGTGGGCCACCACGCGCCCAGGATGCGAACGCTTCGGCCTGGCGGCGCAATGCGTCCAGGAAGACCGCGTCACCGTCTGGTGGCCAAAGGAAGCGGCAATCCTCGGCGTCGCGCGAACCGAAGACCTCGACGCGGCAGATGTCGCCGAGCGGATAGCGGCGGCCGAGGGAGATCACGGCGGAACCGCCGTTTGATAAAGTCGCCAAGGCTTGGGCGCTCTGTTCGCCGGCGCCGATGCTGGCGTTGAGCTGCACAATCTCCTGGCCCGTAAGCCAACGGATCTGGTCGAACTCGTGCACACCCATGTCGACGAAAATGCCGCCGCTGCTGGACTGGAATTGCGCGGATGGCGGTTCTCCGTCCCACTGGTAACAGTTGACGCAATAGAGATCGCCAAATGCACCGTCGGCGATGCGCTGACGGAGGCGCTGCAATGCGGGGACGAAGCGGCGCCAGTAGGCGACCTGGAGTTTCACATTGTGGGCGGCGGCGGCGGCCTTGCGCGCTTGATCGGCGGTGACGCCGCATGGCTTCTCGCACAGGATCGGCAGATTGGCTTGCGCGACGTGAGCGACCAAGGCGAGGTGCTGCGTGCTCGGTGCTGCGATCAGCACGCCGTCGAGGCCGCCTGCATCGAGCATCTCGGCCACGTCTGCATAGAGCGTGACGCTTTGCAGGGAGGTGCGGGCTGCTTCAGATGATTCGGCGATGGCGACGATGCGGACGGTCTCGCTGGTGGATAACGCCCGCAGATGCGTGCGACCCATGCGGCCTGCGCTAATGAGGCCGAGACGGAACGGCGGTGCGGGTGATGGCAATGCTCGTGCGGGGGCTGCGTTGGGGAAGGAAGAATAACACGGATTACGCGGATTGGTGCACGGATTGCACGGAAAGGGAATGCGCGGCGACGGCTATGCGCGGGGATCGATGTGACACATGTAGCATCCGCTCAACAATATCATTGCTTTCGCAACAACATATCAAATGAACAAGTAAGGCGATTGGCATATGGCCGACGATTTTGCACTCGGGGTCTGCTCAATCAGCTCGCCTAACCCAGAACGCGCTGGGCGCATTCATGGTCTGTGCCACCTCTCAGCAGCTATAGCGCCTGGAGGAGCGGGAGCCGGGCCCGAGCGGGCCCGGCATAGCCATTAGGCCGATTATTGGCGCTGGCGCCGCGCCGCGAAGCCGATCAACCCTACCAAGCCAACTGCAAGAACCGGCAGGCTCCCTGGCTCGGGGACGCCGGCCACCGGCGCGAATACCGCGATGCAGCCCGGATTCGCGAACGTGGTTGGGCAGGGGTCCAGTGTGGTGGTGCCGGCAAGTGCCACGAAAACATCGTCGTTGAACGGATCTACCGTGATCGAATGAGCACTCGTGGTAGCCGGCAGGTCGACGGTCTGCGAAATGGTGCTTGCCGCGCCGTTGTCGGTGACGATGTCGAAAAACCGAGTGGTATTGGTGCCATCATTACCGGTCACGTAGAACGCATGCGTCGCCGGATTGTACCACAACTCATCTGTGCCGCCGAGCCCGGCAAACGTCTTGACGATCGAGCCGGCGCCCGCGGGGTTGAGCAGGATCGCAGCTGCCCCCACGGTACCGCAGCCAACCATCAGATTGCCGCCGCCACCAACGGCGAGTCCGGCGGGCGAGCACGATGTGATGCCCAGGGTTGCGAAACTGATCGTTCGCAGAACCTTGCCGGTGGTGCTGACTTCGGCGACCCCACCAGGGTCAGTGGCTCCTCCCGTACTCAACTGCGGAATGGAGACGAAGAACGTTCCGGTGTGCGGATCCCACGCCGACTGCTCCATGCCGCCGGCGGCGATCCCGCCCTGGGATGCGGGGACAATAATGGGGCTGATGCCGAGAGCGACCGGCGGGTGTCCGTTCGTCGTGGTGAAGAGATTTCCGTACGCCGGTGTATCGGCATTGTTGGCGGCGAGGATCTGGTGCGTTAAGGGCGAGTAGGCCATTTCGTCGACCCGGAACGCGCCGCTGGTCGAGATCGCACTCACAAAGGACGGCGACGCCGGATTTGTCGCGTTGTAGACCCTGAGCGTGCTGTCGCCGTTACCGGCGTAAAGGGTTGTGACCCCTCCTGAGGTGACCGTCAAAACGCCATCCGGGCCGGAAACCGACGTTGTCGCCTGCTGCCCGGTAAACCCGGTCGCCCGGCCGAGAAATGTCAGGCTGGACCCCGAGAAGATATCGACTGCGGCGTTGGACCGGTCGGCAATAAAGACATCTCCGGTCACCGGGTCGGCGTAGCTGATATCGAACGCAGAAAACGCCCCGCCCGGCTGCATATTCGCTGTGTCTGCGGGGACCGGAATATAAGTGTCCAAGGCCACCATCGGAGCGGCACCGGCTGAGCCGGCCGTCGCTGCGAGGGCAATGCCGCTTGCCAGCGCAACCGCGTGAAGATGCCTCATTTCTCTTGTCCTCCCCTGGATTTGACATTGGACCGTCAACAAACGACGAAAGCCACCCGCCGTCTCATTTACAGACAGAGGCGCTAACGCGGCCGCAAGCTACCTGCGGCCATCCATATTCGTCATCGTGATGCTGTATTGGGTTTCGGCTTTAGCTTTGGGTAGAATTGTTGTTTATCACGAATGACAGCCCTAGGGCCTGTCATCAATTGAGCCAAACGATGCTGGCGACGAGCTGGACGGCAGCCAGGAAGTTCCGCGCGGTCTTCTCGTAGCGGGTGGCGATCGCGCGAAACTGCTTGATCTTGGCGAAGAAGTTCTCGACCAGATGGCGCGCCACATAAAGCTCTCGGTCATAGTCGCGCGGCAAGGACCGGTTGGTTCGCGGCGGGATCACTGCGGTCTTGCCGGCAGCGGCCAGTGGATCGAGGACCCGTTCGTCGGCGTCGAACGCCTTGTCGGCGATCAGCGTATCGGCTGCCATCGTGGGCAGCAGGTGATCGGCCCCGACCAAGTCGTGTGCCTGGCCACCGGTCAGGAAGAGGCCGATCGGGTTGCCCAGCGCGTCGACCAGGGCGTGGATCTTGGTGCTCAGTCCGCCGCGCGAGCGCCCGATGGCCTGGTCGTCACCGGCTTTTTTTGGGCGCCGGCGCTGTGCTGATGAGCGCGCACGATGGTGCTGTCGATCATCGCATATTCGTTGTCGGCGTCTGCGGCGAGATGTTGAAATACCCGCTCCCAGACACCGCTTTTGGCCCAGCGGCTGAACCGAAGGTGGACCTTTGTCCCGTCGCCGAACCACTCCGGCAGATCGCGCCACGGCATCCCGGTACGGTACCGATAGAGCACGGCATCCACGAACAAACGATTGTCTGCCGCGGTCACTCCGACCGAGCCTTCGCGCCCGGGCAGCAGGTCCTTGATCCGCTCCCACTGGTCGTCGCGCAGTCCGAACCGCCGCATTGGTCAGCTCTCCACAAGCTGACCGCCTATGAATTGAAGAAACCGCCGCGCCGGAATCGGCTACGCATCGCGCGGCGCCGATTGAAGGCTGAGTGTGGCAATCAGGACTCACAGGGCCAACACTATGCGCCGATGGCGCACACCGAACGACATCGGCTCAATTGATGACAGGCCCTAGTCCTACGCGCGCGGCAACTCACTTTATAGTGATATCGATACTGAAATGGCTTCCGCGCAGCGCTCTTCGGGCATTAATACCAAAGCTCACTGACCCTGACTCATCTGTCGCCCTGCCGTCATGGCCGGCCCTGACCCGGCCATCGATCTCAGCGGCACATCGGTGCCAACGTACGCTGTTGGCCGGGTCAGGCCCGGCCATGACGGCTAGAGCGAATGGGTCGCGGTCAGCGAGTAGTGGTAAAATACGGTTCTGTCAGCGATCAGGCCAGGCGATTGCTGGTCCCCAGATATAATGGCTACGATCTCGCCGGTTCCGTTGTCTGGACTGCGCGGAGCAGTTCAACGAACGGAGCATTAGCCTGCTGAACCGGACGCAATATCCGACATATGAGTCATTGAGATCGCTGCCGGACCTGAGGCGACTCGAACGCCTGATCTTCGCCTTCGGAGAATAGGCCGAACGATTGTCCTATCGCTGGCGCGCACCTCCCTAGGCCGCTCAACATCGGAAGGCGCAAGGGTTTCATCGTGCCGCCGGTTGCTATGTGGTTGCTACCATCTCCACCGAATATTGGACTGCTTGCTAACCTATTGAAAAAATGGTGCTGCTGGAGGGGATTGAACTCTCGACCTCCCCCTTACCAAGGGGGTGCTCTACCACTGAGCTACAGCAGCGCCGGATGGAGAGGGGCGGGTTTCCTAGCCTTTTGGGCGCGGTCGCGCAAGCCGGAGCGGTGGCGCAGGAGTAGGCGGTACGGGTGGCCGGGACACGCCCGGCCATGACGAGAAAGAAAGAGAGAGAGAGGACGAAAGAGGGGGGGCATCGCGTCGACTCACTGCATCGGACAGTGGTCAGAGCGCCAGTTCATCCAGCAACTGGTGCCCCGTCTGAAGATCCGCCGTGGCAAGGCCTTCGGTGAAGCGCCCCAGGATCGAGGCCAACAACGTACGGACCTCCGCGCCGCGCCCGCGGTCCCGCCAGAAGCGCGCAAGATCGAGAGCGGTGCGCAATTCATACGATAACGCGCCTTGCTGACCAGCGATTTCGAGGGAGCGGTGGAACATGGCCTCCACGGTCGCGTCATCGGGGTTGGCCAACCGCAGGATTTCGGCCTTCACGCGCAGAAGATCCGCCGTGCACCAGAATTCCTCGGTTGCCTCGGACCGGTTGATGGCCTCGTCGATCATCGTCAATGCTTCGTGCGTTCGCCCCGACAGCGCCAGCCCGTGCGCCAATACCGCGCGGAACGCCGGGTACTCCGCCGTGGAACCGCCTGCACGCAATTCCTGAAGCCCGGAGCGCAGGACCGCGACGCCCTCGGCCATCTCGCCGCGACGGACCAACAGCACGCCCAAAAAGCACCTGCCGCGGGCGACCCAGCCTTCCAGCGCACTGCGCGTCGCCAAGTCTATCAGTCCCCGAATGAAACGATCAGCGGCGGCCAGATCGCCGCACCATAGCGCGACGGGAGACGCCGCCTGGGCAAGCGCATGACATTGGGAAATCGCATGTCCGGCTGACTGGGAGCGGTGCAGCGCACGCTCCGCCATCTGCGCCGCTCGATCGGGGAAGCCCTGCATCCAAAGGATACGCGCGAGCAGCGCCTGCGCGGCCACCGGCTGATCCAGCATGAACCGCGCCGAGGGCGATGGCGGCGCGGCCATGGGATCATCGGCGGCGCTCCACTCGATGCGCGCGCGTGCCTCCTGCTGTTCACCGAGGTAGTGCAGGATCAACGCGGCCATGCGATCGCCCGCGCGCGACGTCGCAGGATCCGACTGGCGCTGGGCGAGCGCGCAGAACTCATTCGCGAGGGCAAGGGCGGCACGATATTCGCCGGCGTTCATGCGATGCGCCCACAGGCCGCGCAAGGCGCGCAATTGGTAGTCTGCGTCGCCGAGGGACTCCGCCAGGTGCAGTGCTCTGGTCCAGGCCGCGGCGGTCTCCGGCACGGGGCCGGTCACGTAGGTCAGCGCGGATCCCAGGGCCGCGCTGAGGATCATTTCGGTGCGCGGATCCGGATCCGGCTGCGACCAGAGGGCGGCCAGGGCCTGTTCGACGTAACGCCGGCTTTCGGACATCGCTGACAGGCGCACCCAGAACGGCGACAGCGCGACGGCAAGCCGGATGCCGAGCGCTGCATCGCCGGATGGCGAAAAAGCCCAATCGAGCGCGGAACGGAAATTGGCGACGAGGTAGGTGTGGTCGAGCGGCAATTCGTCTACGGCGGCGGATTCGGCATCCGCGATGAGCTGATGGAAATAGCGGGCGTGGCGGCCTCGGATATGGTCGTGCTCGCCGCTGCGCCGAAGCTTGTCCAGCGCATAGGCATGGGTTGTTTCCAGCAGGTGATAGCGCGCGGCGTCGTGGGTGATGTCCACGGCCAGCAGCGACTTGTCCACCAGACTAGCGACGCCGCCGATGACCTGGTCGGGAGGGAGGTTCCCGTTGGCGACAACATCGACGACCGACTGCATGGTGCAGTCGCCCTGGAACACGGCGAGCCGGCGGAGAACGATCTGCTCCAGCTCGGGCAACAGGTCGTGGCTCCAGTCAAGTGTCGCGTGCAAGGTGCGATGCCGCGGTGGGGCCGTACGCCGTCCCCGGCTTAGCAGAGCGAGACGGTCGTCGAGCCGTGCGGCGAGTTCGCGTACTGCAAAGGTGCCCACATTCGCCGCTGCCAGTTCCAGCGCGAGAGGGACGCCGTCGAGCCGGCGGCATATTTCCGCGACGTGCGGCAGATCATCGTCATCGATCGTGTAGCCTGTGGTGGCAGCCGCCCGCTCGACGAACAACTGGACACCCGGATAGTTCAGTGCATCGCGCGCGATGGCGTCGGCCGGCGGGCAGGCCAACGAGGCGAGGCGATGGCGCACTTCGCCTCCGACGCGCATTGGCTCGCGGCTTGTCGCGAGGATGCAAACGCGCGAGGCCGATTGCATGACGGCCTCGGTCAGACCGGCGACCGCGCCGATGACGTGCTCGCAGTTGTCGACAACAAGCAGAGCCTGGCGATCGCGCAGCCATGTGATGAGGTTGGCAAGGGGGTTGGTCTCTGACAGGGACACGCTGAGGATGGCGCCGATCGTCGTGAGGACCTGATCGGGGTTCTGTATAGACGTGAGCTCGACAAACCACACACCATCGGGGAAGGCGCCACGCACCTGCTCCGCGACCGCCGCGGCCACCGTGGTTTTGCCGATACCGCCTGGGCCGATGATCGTCAGCAGCCGGCGGCGGACGAGCTGTTCAGCGAGGGTCGCGATGACGGCCTCGCGGCCGATGACGCGGGTGAGTGATGCAGCGAAGTCGTTGCCGCGCAGGGTGTCCGTTGCGATGGGGCGATCCGCGGGCGGTTGGTCCTGCTCGGCGGTGACCGGGGCGACGAAGCTGTAGCCTCGGTTGGGTACGTTGGTAATGAAACGCATACCGTCACGGCCATCGCCGAGGGTCTTGCGCAGCGCGGCGATGTGCACACGCAAGGCGGCTTCGTCTACCGTCGTGTCCGGCCAGACGCGGGCGATCAATTCTTCTCGGTTGATGAAGCGGCCGGGCTGCTCGATGAGGATAATCAGGAGCACCATCGCGCGGCCGCCGAGGCGGACGGTCCTGTCGCCCTCCAATAGAAGCCGTTGCGACGGCAACAATCGAAATGGTCCGAACAGGATCGCCTGCACGAATGACCGGTCCCCTGGTTCGGGCACCTCTCCCCCACTTTTGGATTCGTTCTCGCGATAAGAGTGCGGCGAAATGCGTTGCGGCGTCCAATGGGGTTGCGGTGCGATGACCCTGCCACGAAAGTGTTGAGCATGGTGCGGCGGATCAAACTCGGCTTGTCGATGCGCTATGTGGGCTACCACGCGGCGGCCTGGCGGCATCCGGAGGCCGATCCGGGCGCGGCGTCCAAGTTCGCACATTTCCGCCGCGTGGCTCAGGTGGCCGAGGCGGCGAAGTTCGACATGCTGTTTCTGGCCGACGGGATCGGCATCCGGGCGCGGGATGAACCGGCGGGATCGCTGTGCCGGTCTGCGCAGAATGCGGAACTGGAGCCGTTGACGCTGCTGTCGGCGCTGGCGGCAGTGACGCAGCATATCGGGTTGGTGGCGACGGCTTCGACCACCTACAACGAACCGTTCCACGTGGCGCGGAAGTATGCCTCGCTGGACCAGATCAGCGGTGGGCGCGCGGGGTGGAACGTCGTTACGTCGTGGTCCGACGCGGAGGCGCGCAACTTCAACCGCGACGCGCATCTTGGGTATGACGAGCGGTATGAGCGCGCGGCTGAGTTCGTCGAGGTGGTGAAGGGGCTGTGGGATTCCTGGGAGGACGATGCATTCCTGCACGACAAGGCGAGCGGCATCTTCTTTGATCCCAGCAAGCTGCATGTGCTGGCGCATGAGGGGAAGCATTTTCGGGTTCGTGGACCGCTCAGCGTGGCGCGCACGCCGCAGGGGCGGCCACTGCTGGTGCAGGCGGGGGCGTCGGAGCAGGGGCTGGCGATCGCGGCGGCGAGCGCCGATGTGGTTTACAGCGCGCATCAGGATCTGGCGGCGGCGAAGGCGTACTATGCGGAGCTGAAGGGGCGGTTGGCGGCGCATGGGCGGACGCCGGAGGAGCTGCTGATCATGCCGGGCGTGACGCCGTTCGTTGGCCGCACGCGGCAGGAAGCGCGCGACAAGTTCGAGATGCTGAATGAGCTGGTCGATCCGGTGTTGGGGCTGTCGTATCTGTATGGGCAGATGGGCGATCTGTCGGGATATCCGGTCGATGGTCCCGTGCCGGAGCCGAATAGTCCGGAGCTACGCAGTTTGGCGAACAACCTGCTGCGGCTGGCGCGGCGGGATGGTCTGACGATCCGGCAGCTTTACACGGTCGTGGCCGCGGGATTTGGGTTGCGCGTGGCGGTGGGAACCGCGGCGGATCTGGTGGACGAGATGGAGCACTGGGTCAGCGAAGGCGCGGCGGATGGGTTCAATATCTGTCCACCGGTGCTGCCAGTTGCGCTGGATGATTTTGTCGAGCTGGTGATGCCGGAGCTGCGGCGGCGGGGAATGTTCCGCGAGGAGTATGAGGCGAGGACGTTGCGGGGGAATTTGGGGCTGCCGGTGCCGAGAAACAGGTACTGCGCGCAGCGGTGACCACAGTGCGTGCCGCTACGGGTGGCCGGCACTGCGGCCGGCCATGACGTGCGTTGTTGGTTGTTGTTGTTGTTGTTTACGCGAAGTGAGGCATCACGTCGGCGGAGAGAAGGGCGTGGGTTTCGGCGTCGTTCTTGAAAGCGCTGCTGATCAGAAGCTGAACGCCGGCATCCTGGTAATGGCCGATCAGATCGGTGACCTGAGATACTGTGCCGGCGAAGCCGTAGTAGTTCGTGGGAAGAGCCAGGCGTTCGCGCTTGTCGGCCAGAGACGCGTCGTCGCGCGCGAGAAGGAAGCTCATGATGTTGGTGCGTTGGATCGTGGTGTAGTCACGCTGCTCGCGTTCACAATGATCACGCAGGACGGCGTATTTGTGCTTCACCGCGTCGGGGCTGCCGCCGACGTTGCAGGCGTCGGCATGACGCGCGACGGCGCGCAGGGTTAGTTGTTCACCGCCACCGGCGATCATGATGGGCGGGCGTGGCGTCGGCTTCGGTTCCAGGATGGTGTCCTCGGTATGGAAGTAGCGGCCGTGGAACGTCGTGCGCTCCTGCGTCCAGAGGGCGAGGATCAGGCGGACGGCTTCCTCCATCTGACGGATGCGCGTCGCGGGCTTAGGCGGGAATTCGTAGCCGTACTGGCGGTATTCCGGTTCGTGCCAGCCCGCTCCGAAGCCGAAGGTGAGTCGGCCTCGGCTGATCAGTTGCACCCCGGCGGCGATCTTCGCGAGCAGCGCGGGATTGCGATAGGCGACGGATGTGGCGAGGGTGGCGAGGCGGATCTTGCTGGTCACCGCGGCGAGCGCGGAGAGCGTGGTCCAGCCTTCCATGAATGGCTCGGCAGGTGCACCGACATTGGCGATCTGGATCAGGTGGTCCATGACGGAGAACCAGGTGAAGCCGTGATTTTCTGCCCATTGGGCTTTGGCTTTAACGGACTCGAAGATCTCAGCGGGGTCGGGGCCGAACATCCAGGATGGGTTATGAATACCGAATTGCATATACGCAGCTCCTCTCGAAAAAATGCCTAGCGGTCCGCGTCGACTGCCCGCCAGCCATGGGTCAGGTCGTCAAGCTTCGCCTTCAGATCGGACGGCAAGCCGTTGAGCTTCGCTGCGGCGAAACTGTCGGCGAGCTGCTCGGGGCGGCTGGCGCCGACGATGGGCGCGGTGATGGCGGGGTTGGAGAGCACCCAGGCGACCGCCAGGGTGGCCAGGCTCATGCCTGCTTCGCCGGCGATGGCGCGCAGTGATTCGATGGTGTCGAATTCCTGCTCGTGCCAGTAGCGCGCCTGGTAGCGTGGCGCCGCCATTGCCGAGGGTGAAGCGCGTGCCGTCCTGCGGCGCGGCCATGTCGTGCTTGCCGGTGAGCAGGCCGCCGGCGAGCGGGTTGTAGGGGATCACGGCGATGCCTTCTTCGTGGCAGAGCGGCAGCAGGTCGCGCTCGAACGCGCGGAACAGCAGGTTGTAGCGTGGCTGCACTGCAGTCGATGCGGGCGAGGTTCTTCACTTCGCCGCGGCCCAGCGCGCGGGCGACGCGGTGGGCTGGCCAGTTGGAGACGCCGACATAACGCGCCTTGCCTGACGGACGACCGTATCGAGCGCCTCCAGCGCCTCGTCGATCGGAGTGTCGGCGTCGTAGCGATGGAGCTGGTAGAGATCGACATAGTCGGTGCCGAGTCGGCGTAGCGACGCTTCGATCGCGTCGAGGATGTGCTTGCGCGACATGCCCTGGTCCCAGGGCTTGGTGCCAATCTGGCCGACGCACTTGGTGGCGACGATGAACTGATGGCGCCTGCCTTTCAGCCATGCGCCGACGATCTCTTCGGTGCGGCCGGCGGTGGCGGGGCCGCCGCCCAGCGGGTAGACGTCGGCGGTGTCGATGAAGTCGATGCCGCCCTCGGCCGCGGCGTCGAGGATCGCGTGGCTGCGCGCCTCGTCGCACTGGCCGCCGAAGGTCATGGTGCCGAGGCAGAGCCGCGACACGTGCAGTCCGGTGCGGCCGAGTTTGGTGTGTTGCATGGCAACGATCCCTCCGGTTGAATGCGCTATTCCTGTGGCACTATAGCGGGGATTGCCGCGCGATCCAGGCGGGGCGAGGTTGCGTTGGAAGGCTCTTGCATGACAATCCCGTCTCTCTTGCGGCGCACGGCGATCATGGGCGCTGTATCGCTGATCGTCACGCGCGGTTTGTCGCGTGCCGATGAACCTGTGATGGTGTTCGCGGCGGCCACGTTGAAGAACGCGCTCGATACCGTGATGCAGGCTGCGCGCGCGGAGCTGCATGTTGCGGTGACGTTGGTTTATGGGCCGAGCCCGGCGCTGGTGAAGCAACTGGATGGCGGAGCACCGGCCGATATCTTTTTCTCGGCTGATGCGGATTGGATGAACGATGCGATCGCCCGCAAGCTTGTCGATCCGGCCAGCCGCGCGGACCTGCTGTCGAGCACGCTGGTGCTGGTGGCGCCGGCGGACCACGCCGAGCCGGTGACGATCGCGGCGGGGTTTCCGCTGGCAGGGATGCTGGGTGATGGCCGGCTCGCGATGTGCGATCCGATGATGATGCCGGCCGGACGGTATGGACGCGCGGCGCTGCGGACGCTGGGCGTGTGAGACAGCGTGAAGGACAAGCTCGCCAACGCCAACGATGTGCTGGCGGCGCTGGCCTATGTCTCGCGGGGAGAGGCGGCGCTCGGGATCGTGTTCGACACCGACGCGAAGTTGGATCGGGGTGTCCGCGTGGTCGGCACGTTTCCGGCGGACAGCCATCCTCCGATCGTCTATCCGGTGGCTCGGGTCGCGCGCAGCACGAACCCCGATGCGGGGCGCGTGCTGGCGTTCCTGCGTTCGGCTGGCGCACGGGCGATTTTCGAAAGTTTCGGCTACTTGGTTCTGGCGCAATAGCATTACGCTCGACGATTGATATCCGCAGCGTTCTTGCTGTGGCCGCTTGGCCCAGCCGATGCTAAAGCCTGCAAATGAATCGCCGCGCTGATCCCGTGGAGACCCGCGATCCGGCCAAAAGTGTGCCCAAGCCAACCAAGGTCTCGGCGCGCCGCGAGCGGGAGGCCGAGGCCTTGCGAGCCAACCTGCGCAAGCGCAAGGATCAGGCTCGGGCGCGGGAAAAGCCCAAGCAGGAGTAAGCTGTGTCTGAACTGGCGCAGAAGCGCATGACCTCCGATGAGTTCATCGCCTGGGCGATGGAACAGCCGGAGATTGAGCACTACGAACTGATCGATGGCGAAGTGGTCGCGATGGCGCCGGAGCGGTCGGCGCACGCCCTGACCAAGGCGCACATCTGGCGACGGATGACCGAGGCGATCGAGACTGGCAACCTCCCCTGCCAAGCATATCCCGATGGCATGGCGGTGGAAGTAGACGATCATACTGTCTACGAGCCTGATGCGCTTGTCCGCTTCGGCGCACCACTGACCCCCGCTGCAATCAAGCTTAGCGATCCCGTCATCATTGTCGAGGTGCAATCGCCCTCAACAAGCTCCCGGGACGCGGGTCCAAAGTTGATCGACTATTTCCGACTGCCGTCGCTCAAGCACTACCTGATCGTCCGGGTGGAGAACGGGGCCATTGTAGATCACGCACGCGGCGAGAATGGCATTATCCTTACCCAAATCGTCCGCGATGGTCCGATAATGCTGGACTCGCCTGGAATCACCCTGACCGACTACCTCCCGCCTGGAGTCCCCTGAATGCCCGTGATGTCCGACCGCTGGATTCGCCGCATGGCGCAGGAACACGGGATGATCGAGCCGTTCGTCGAGGCGCAGAAGCGCGAGGGGGTGATCAGCTACGGGCTGTCCTCCTATGGCTACGACGCGCGCATCGCCAACGAGTTCAAGCTGTTCACCAACGTCAATTCGGCGGTCATCGATCCGAAGGATTTCGCGCCGTCCAGCTTTGTCGATCGCACGACCGATACCTGCATCATCCCGCCGAACAGTTTCGCGCTGGGTCATACTATTGAGTATTTTCGGATTCCGCGTGATGTGCTGGTGATCTGCCTTGGGAAGTCCACTTATGCTCGCTGCGGGATTATCGTGAACGTCACGCCGCTGGAGCCGGAGTGGGAGGGGCAGGTGACGATCGAAATCTCGAATACCACGCCGTTGCCGGCCAAGATCCACGCGCACGAGGGGATCTGTCAGTTCCTGTTCCTGCAAGGGAATGAACCTTGCGAGACGAGCTATGCCGACAAGGCCGGGAAGTATATGCGGCAGCGTGGTGTGGCATTGCCGAAGTTATGAGAGAAGGGTCCACACGGAGACCACTGAGGACCACGGAGCAACACGGAGTGATTAGAATGCGCTTCGCGAGGAGCGCTTCATTTGAACCCTCCGTGGATATCCGTGGTCCTTCGTGTTCTCCGTGTGGACCCTTCGCCTTTCCATAGGACGAACTGAATGGACCGAATTCGTATTCGTGGCGGCCGGCCGCTCTCCGGCGAGATCGTTATCGGCGGCGCGAAGAACGCCACACTGCCGTTGATGGCGGCCGCTTTGCTGACCGACGAGCGGCTGGTACTGAGCAACGTGCCGCGGCTGGAGGACGTCACCACGCTGAGCCTGCTGCTGAAACAGCACGGCATCGCGGTGGACGCGATCGGCAACGACGGGCGCACGCTGTCACTTGGCGGCACGATCACCAATACCGAGGCGCCGTATGACATCGTGCGCAAGATGCGCGCCTCGTTCCTGGTGCTGGGGCCGCTGCTGGCTCGCGCGGGCGAGGCACGCGTGTCGTTGCCTGGCGGATGCTCGATTGGCGCGCGGCCGATCGACCTGCACCTGAAAGGGCTGGAGCAACTGGGCGCGAAGGTCCTGCTGGAAGGCGGCTATATCAATGCCCGCGTGAATGGCCGGCTGCGTGGCGCGACAATCATCTTTCCGTTCGTCTCGGTCGGCGCGACCGAGAATCTGCTGATGGCGGCGGCATTGGCGGAAGGGCGCACGGTGCTGGTAAACGCGGCACGCGAACCGGAGATCGGCGATCTCGCGCGCTGCCTGAATGCGATGGGGGCGCGCATTGAGGGGTTCGATAGTGATCGCCTGACGATCGACGGCGTCGAGCGGCTGCATGGCGCGGAACACGCTGTTATTCCCGATAGGATAGAGACCGGCACCTATGCCTGCGCCGCAGCCATCACCGGCGGCGAGGTGATGCTGGCGAATGCCCAGTTGGAACATCTGGGCGCCACGGTGCGTACGCTGCGTGAGGCCGGGGTGGAGATCATCGAGCAACCGTGTGGACTGCATGTACGGCGCTTGAACGGACTGCATGGTGCCGATGTGATGACCGAACCCTATCCTGGCTTCCCGACCGACATGCAGGCGCAGTTCATGGCGCTAATGGCGGTGGCGGAGGGCGCCGCCATGGTCACTGAGACGATCTTCGAGAACCGGTTCATGCATGTGCCTGAGCTGAACCGGATGGGGGCTCGGATCAATGTGCACGGCACCTCAGCGATCGTGCGCGGCGTGCCGGCGCTGTCGGGCGCGCCTGTCATGGCGACCGATTTGCGCGCGTCAGTCTCGCTGGTGCTGGCGGGGCTGGCGGCGCGGGGGGAGACGGTGGTAAATCGCGTCTATCACCTCGATCGCGGCTTCGAGGCGGTTGAACAGAAGCTGGCGGCGTGCGGCGCCGATATCGAACGGTTGCCGGGATAGGCGCTGAACTACCCAGCCGAGCGCGCGGCTCGCAGCATCGACCAGATTGCTCCGAGGCGCGCACCAAGCACTTCTGAGGCCGTGGCGTTACCTGACGGCTCTTGAGTATCAGGCTCCGGAACACGCGGCAGAATGGAACGCAGCGCGCGAAGCTGATGCACACGTTCGTCGGGAGATGTCCGCATGGCGTCATGCACGGATTTCATCAGCGGGGGCCATTCGTCCAATATCAGTGACAGCCGATCGATCGCCTGACTGAGCACTGGGAATTCGTCGTCCCAGCGTCTGATCGTGCCGGTGATGTCGAGCACCGCGTAATCCAGCATGTTCAGCACAAGGCCTGAGAGGCGCGCGGTCCTGTCGGCCGCTTCGGCAATAGCTGCGAGGTGGGAACTCGCGTCTGGCGAATCCGATTGTTTATTGTGGGCGACGCTTGGGGCGAAACCTTCGATTTCGTTGTGCAGCGCGCGCAGCCAGCCGGATTGGATGATCCCTTCCGACGTGATGAGGCCGACCGGCGTCAACAGTTTGGCGAGTTGCGCAATGCGCCGGTAGATGTCCTGGCGCTTGACGCCAACCGTGTGGGCGGCGGCTGCGACAGCGCTTTTGGCGTCGGCGTCACGCCAGTGAACAGGGTTCGCCGCCACTGCTGTCAGATCGGCACCGCAGCTATTCAACAAATGCAAGATCAGCACGAGCTCCACATCATAGAGAGCTGATCGGGCTACGTTAGAGCGCTCGATTTCACGTGCTGCTGCCTGGGGGCCAAGCACGCCGGAACGTGCCAGATCGCTGACCACGGCGCGAACCTGGGCGGGAGTTGTTGCCTTCGTCTCGCCGACAGCCATGTGCAAGGCGACGTCATGGTCAGTCATGGGCGCCATGAGCGGCAGACTGGTCCAGGGCACGATGTAGGTGCTGCCGTTGTTGGCGAAATCGCGAAGGATCGCGATCAGACCATCGCGTTCGTCATCGCATACGCGAGCCATACGGAGCGCTGGCGCCTCGAATGGCACGGCGGCGCCACGAGGCCGGTGCTGCCCGAATAATTTGCGGATGATCCCGGTGGCAGTTTCAGTGCCCCGCATGATGCTCCTGGGGACGATGTGCCTTGTCTTGATAGCGCCATAACATGAACAAACCGTAGTCGACGAGCGGATTTCATCGATGCACTGGGGTTGCGAGGCAAGATGACTATGGCAGTCGAATAGCAATACAACTGCATGTCTATTCGCAATTCCGCACAATTAAAAAGGGAATTCACCTCAACTTTGTTCCTGCTCAAGGTTTTATTAACCGCACAAGAGTAGAACAAAACCCGAAGCCGAGCGTGCTCTGGCTAGGAGCCTCGGTTTTCATGGCAGAGGACATCTAACAATGCTCGATTATTTTCGGATCTGGTGGGCACTGCGCTTCGACAAACGCGGTGTTACGGCGATGGAATATGGCCTGATTTCCACTCTGATCGCCGTTGCGATCATCAGCACGGTCACCACGGTTGGAACCAACCTGAAGTCGACGTTCACCAATGTTGCCGACGCGCTGTGATGCTGATTTGGCGCGTCGGAAAAATCGGCATGTGTTCGGCAAGTGTCTCGCGCGAGCGATCGCACAAGGGCGTGCAGGTGCTGGAATGGCAGCTCGTGCAGACCTGCACGTCTCGCTTGCAATCAGACAAACGCCTGGCCGCGGCATGACGTGACCTCGACCTCTCCTCGCAAAACGCCCGGTGATGACATGGAATTATTAAATCGGATGTTGGCGAAGCTGCGCGCTGCATGGATTGGCAGGTAACGAGCGATGCTGGCGCGCGCGGCTTTATTTGTGCTGATGGCACTGGGTTTGGTCGGTTTTGGCGCGGTAGCGTGGATCAATCTGAATCCTGCTGTGCCGGCCGCAACTACGCAGGCACCGAACAGCAAGGTTGCGTTATTAATCGCGGCACGGCCGTTGCGTGCTGGAACATTACTGAAGCCAGACGACCTTACGACGGAACCACGAGCACCGGGGGATGTTCCGAACGGTGCCCGCGTTGATTCGGAAGAAGCTCGGCGGGACCTGCTTGGGGCGATGATCCGGCGGAACCTGACCAAAGGCGAAGTGATATTTGCTGCCGATGCGCTGAACCCCGGTGATCGCGGCTTTCTGGCTGCCGTGCTTGGCGCCGGCATGCGCGCAGTCACTGTCGGAGTGGATGCAGTTTCGGGTCTTTCGGGTCTGGTCTGGCCAGGCGATCGGATCGATCTGATCCTGACACAGTCGCAGGAGGGCGCTGATGTGCCGCCGTCGCGCCGGATATCCGGTGAGACGGTGCTGCACGACGTTCGTGTTCTCGCCATTGATCGGCAACTGATTCAAGGCGCCACATCGGAAAGCCCAGAATCGCAAGCGGCGCGGACCGTCACGTTGGAGGTCACGCCGAACGATGCGGAACGCGTCGTGGTCGCGGCACGGCTTGGACATTTGGTGCTCACCGTCGTTCCGGTCGCGCAGGCGAATAGCGGCACGGGTCCTGTCCCGCTGCAACCCGGCAATCCGATCACTTGGGGCGGTGACGTGTCCTCGGCGCTGCGGGGCGGCCCAAGCAACGACGGCGCGACGATTCGCCTTTTCGAAGGTCCCTCCGACAGCAAAGAGATCAAGTTCTGATGAAAAACCTCATCATCACGTCGGTGCTTGTTGTCTGCATCCAGCAGGTCGCTTTTGGCGCGCCGGCGCCGCAAACTCCTGGTGTAGCCGCAGCACCGGCAAACGTCGTGCAGATGGCTGGGCAGGACACGATCTCGGTGGATGCCGGCAGCGGTCGCGTAATTCAACTTGGCACAGGTGCGGCCAGTGTATTCGCGGCTGAGCCGAAGATTGCCGAGGTGCGGCCGGCAAGCGCGACCAGCCTGTTCATCTTCGGTGTCGCACCGGGGCGTACGACGATCGCCGCACTCGACGCCAGAGGAAAACCGATCGCGCAATACGATGTCGTGGTCCGGCCTTCGAACTACGGAGCCGGTGAGGCGGAAGCCGCAGTCGCACGTGTGCTGCCTGGCACTTCGGTGCACGTCCAAACGCTCCAGAATGGGCTCACTGTCACCGGAACCGTGAAGTCCGCGGCGGATGCGGATCGCGTGGTGCAGATCGTGCGCGGATATGCACCGGCAGGGCAAACGGTGGACAATCGGCTCTCGGTGGTTGGCTCGGTGCAGGTGAATCTGCGCGTGCGCATCGCGGAGATGAGTCGCAATCTGATCCGTCAGTTGGGCGTGAACTGGGAGGCGCTCGGCAACATCGGCACGATCGGCAAGTTCGCTGTGTTTCCCGCGCTCTCGTTGAACGCCAACAGCAATACGGTCACGCCAGTCACCAACGCAGGCAACCCGCTGAACCTGGGTGCCAACTTCAACGGGTTGATTGACGCACTCTCGCAGGACGAGCTGGTTCACATTCTGGCACAGCCAAATCTCACTGCGCTCAGTGGCGAGACAGCCAGCTTCCTGGTTGGCGGCGAGTTCCCTATCCCCGTCGCCCAGCAGAACAACGAAGTGACGATAGAGTTCAAGCAGTTCGGCGTCAGTTTGGCGTTCGAGCCAACCGTCTCATCGGACGGACTGATCACGCTGAAGGTGCGGCCCGAGGTCAGCGAACTTTCCAACCAGAACAGCGTCCAGCTCACCGCGGGCAACCAGGTCATCGTGGTACCCTCGCTGATCGTGCGTCGTGCAGAGACCACGGTGCAGCTTGGCAGTGGCGAGACTTTCGCCATTGCCGGTCTCTTGCAGGATTACTCGAGCGTTGCCGGCAACGGCGTGCCTGGAGTGGGCGATGTGCCGATACTCGGCGCGCTGTTCCGTTCGGACAAGTTCCAACGCAACGAGACGGAACTTGTGATTGTGGTGACGCCCTATGTGGTGCGGCCGGTTGCCAATCCAGGGATGCTGCAATTGCCGACGGACGGCTATCGGCCGCCATCGGATCTGGAGCGCATCCTGCTGTTGCGGCAGAGCGCGCGACAGCCCGGCGGTTCTGAAGCGGCCAATCAGCCTGTGCCGCACATACCCGGCAATGCCGGATTCATCGTGGAATGATGGAGACGTTCGCATGCTGAGACGGCAATGGATTTGGATCCTGGTGCTGGTGTTTTTGGCAGGATGCGATGCCACGGATCCGTATCTGCGGGACGGGGTGTGGCGTCCGAATGGCTCCAACGAAGCAAATCTGCGCGCGATGGTGATGTCGCCTTCCGACCTTGTGCGCGGCGTGCCGAGTCATGGCGATGGCCAACAGGCTGCCGCGGCGCTCGACCGTGCCCGGAATGACAAGGTTCGGCCGCTGCCGGACAGCGCAGTCGCGAAGGTAGTCCCGGTCTCGACTGGAACGCAGCAAGGCAGTCAGTAATGTCAGCCAATGTGCCGCTCGCGGATATCCCGCCGGAGCAGGCGCCCGCCCGCCCCGATCGCAAGGATATCATCGCGTTCGTCACCGACGCCGAGACCGAAAGCGTTCTGCGCGACGGCCTGAGTGACGCGGCGCCTCGGGGCATCGAGTTCCACCGCACGAATGTCCGCGGCGCGATCGAGCTGTTGCAGAATACATCGACGCCGCGGGTACTGGTGGTGGACGTCTCCGGTGAACCGCGGCCGTTGACGGCATTGGAATCACTGTCCGATGTCGTCGAACCCGACGTCCACGTGCTGCTGATCGGTGAATACAACGACGTGAATTTCTATCGACACGCGACGCGGATTCTTGGTGTCAAGGAGTACCTGTTCAAGCCGATTACGCGCGACATGATCGCCCGTCATTTTGGCCCCGTCATCCTGAACCGATCGCGCCGGCCGGAAACGTTGCAGGGCGGCCGTGTGGTAACGATCACGGGCGCACGCGGCGGTGTCGGCGCGAGTACGATCGCGGCCAACCTGGCCTGGCACCTGGGCAAGCGAGCCAATCGACATACCGTCCTGGTGGACGCGGATCTGTATCGCGGAACGTGCGCCTTGCTACTGAACACCAAATCCGGGGCAGGACTGCGAACCGCGCTGGAGACGCCACAGCGGATCGACGAGCTGTTCATTGAGCGGTCGGCGCAGCCGGTCACCGAGCGGCTGCATGTGCTGTCCGGCGAAGAGAACCTGACAGATCAGATCAATTATGAACCCGGGGCAGCTAACCGGCTGATCGAAACCCTGCGCCGCCGCTACAACTTCGTTGTCATAGACGGACCGTTCAGTGGACAGGCGCTGCATCGCGATCTGCTGATGCTCGGGCATCAGCGCATTCTGGTGTTGGAGCCGACGCTGGCAGGCGTGCGAGATGCGTTGCGGCTTCTGGCGCTGCCGAACGGACCTTTGCAGGTGCATCGCGGGCTGCTCATCCTCAATCGCGTTGGGCGGCCGGGCATGCTGACGCGTCAGCAGACCGAGGACGCGCTGAAGATGAAAATCGATGTTGCGATCCCGGACCTGCCGCAATTCGTGGAAGACGCCGCCAACCTGGGCGAACCGGCTGCGCTGAACGGCCGCTTCTACAAAGGCATCGTGGCATTGGCCGGCCAGGCGACATCGTCATTTCCAATTGAGAGCTCGCCTGAATCGCCGCGCGCGGCGAAGCACGGCTGGAGGCACCTATGGCCGCTTGGCGCATGAGTGCGGTGCAGCCGGGCATGATCGAGGAGCCGTCGGTCTGGTTCGGCCGCCGCCCGTCGCCAGATCAGCCTGCCGCGACGAAAGAAGTCGAAGCACCGGTCGCGCCACGGCTGCCACCTGGCGCCGCAATCGTCGAGCTTCGTGCGCTTTGTCTGGCCGAAATGGACCCGACGGCACTGGCGAAGCTGACACCCGAGGAATTGACGCAGGAAGTCGAGCGCACTCTCGCTGAGATTGCCACGCAACGGCGCATCCAGCTCAACGGCCGTGAGCAACGTGCGCTGGCACGCGAATTGGTCAACGACATGCTCGGTCTGGGTCCGCTCGAACCGCTGCTCGAGGATGACACGATCACCGACATCATGGTGAACGGTCCGGAGAAGGTGTTCGTTGAACGGCGTGGCAAGCTGACGCTCTCTGGTGTTCGCTTCCGCGATGCCGGACACGTGGCGCATGTGTGCCAGCGAATTGCGGTTCGCGTCGGACGGCGCATCGACGAAAGCACGCCAATGGTGGATGCGCGGCTGAAGGACGGCTCGCGCGTCAACATCGTGTTCCCGCCGCTGGCTCTGGATGGGCCTTATATCTCGATCCGCAAGTTCTCCCGCAATCGTATCGACTTCGCCAGGCTGGTGGAATTTGGCTCGCTCAGCACACATTCCGCACACTTGCTGGAAATGGCCTCGCGCGCGCGGCTTAACGTCATCATTTCCGGCGGCACCGGCTCTGGCAAAACGACGATGTTGAATGCTCTGTCGCGACTGATCGACGTTGGCGAGCGCATCGTGACGATCGAGGACGCGGCAGAGCTGCAATTGCAGCAACCACACGTGGTGCGGCTGGAGACTCGCGTCGCCAGCCTTGAGGGCCGCGGCGAAGTGACGCAGCGCGACCTGCTACGCAACGCCCTGCGCATGCGGCCCGATCGCATCATCGTCGGTGAGGTTCGTGGCCCCGAAGCATTCGACATGCTGCAAGCTATGAACACCGGCCACGACGGCAGCATGTCCACGATCCATGCCAACACCGCGCGCGACGCGCTGACACGTATCGAGAACATGGTGCAGATGGGCAACATGGGTCTGCCGGCCCGTTCGATCCTGACGCAGATTGTCGGCGCGGTGGACCTGATCGTGCAGATCGAGCGTCAACGCGATGGCGTGCGCCGCGTGGTGCAGATTACCGATGTCTGCGGGATGGAAGGCGATGTGGCAACGCTCAACGACATTTTCCACTTCGAAGTGGAAGGCGAAAGCCTGAGCGGCAAGATCGTCGGCCGGTATCGCTGCACGCGCGCACGACCGAGCTTTCATGAACGGTTGATCTATGCGGGCGTTGATCGCGCCTGGTCCGCGATGATGGACGAGGCTTGCAAATGACCAGCACCGCCAGCCTGCAACTCGGTGGTGCGTCGCTGCTGCTGATAGCGGTGGGTGTCGCGGCGATACCGTTGATGCGAGCTGACCAGCATCGGCGCAAGCTGGACGACCGGATTGCGCAGCATGCGACGCCTTACGCGCGTGCCACGACACCTGAGGCACGCGAGAAGAGCAACACGCCAGCGGCAACGAACAGCGGGCGCATATTGCTGGAGTGGCTGTCATGGCTGGTGGCGTTCGATCCCACGCACCGGGCCTACTATCCATTGGCGTGGTGGCTCGTGCTTCCCCTGGCGCTGACGTTCGCTCGTTTGCTGGTCGCGCTGGCTGAGACGCTGCTGGGAGGGTCGGCGTTTCTGGCACTGCCGATCGTCTGGCTTCTGGCTGTCCGCCAGTTCTATAGCTGGTGCGAAAAGCGCCGTCTGCGAAAGCTGTTTGAGCAGTTCCCCGACGCGCTGGCCATGCTGGTGCGCGCGGTTCGCGTGGGGATCCCGGTAACGGAAGGCATGCGCAACATCGCGGCCGATTCTCCCGATCCGACTGGGCGCGAGTTTGCGCAGGTGGTCGATCAACTCACGATGGGGGTAACACTCGAGCAGGCGCTGCACGCTTTGGCCGCGCGGAACCAATTGCCCGAGTATGGTTTCTTCGCCACCGCGCTTGCGTTGCAAAGCGAGACCGGAGGCACGGTCAGCGATACGCTGGAACGCCTCGCGGAAGTAATCCGCAGGCGCGTCAACCTGCGGGAACATGCGCGGGCGCTCGCCTCGGAGGCGCGTACCAGCATCATGATTCTGGCGGCGCTGCCGGTGTGCACGGGCCTGGCGCTATCGGTCATCAATCCCGATTACATCAGCACATTGTTTGTTGATCCGCAGGGCCGACGGATCTTCACGCTGGCCATCGGATCGCTGTGTACCGGCGTCATCACGATGCGGACCATTGTGTCGCGGAGCCTGTCATGAGGCGGGAGGCAATGATCCTGCTTGGCATGACGGCTGCGATATTCATCATGGCTGGCATCGTCCTCAATCGGCAGCTTCGGCGTGACGCGGTTCTGGCCGCACGGATCCACGCGGTGCAGCGGACTGTCGGGATCGAATCAGTCGTGGCGCCGGCCGCTACGTCGCAATCGCGGCTGCTTTGGATGGTCGCGCATGTGGGGGACGCGATCACCCGTGGCGGACTGCTGTCGAGCAACGTGCTGGAGGACCTGGAGCTGCGGCTGAATGCGGCTGGCTTCCGTGGACGCAACATGATGGCGCCGTTCATCGGTGCGAAATTGCTGTCGTTGGTTGGGATACCGCTTCTGGCGTGGCTGATAACGGAGCGCGCCGGATGGTTGATATCGCTGCGCCTGTTGGCCATTGCCGGTGCTGGCCTGGTTGGCCTGCTGCTACCGGACTACGTGATGCAACTGCTGCATCGGCGCCATCTTGCTGCGGTGGAGCGCGGTCTGCCGGATGCGCTGGACATGCTGGTGATCTGCACGGAAGCCGGGCTCGGGCTGGAGCCCGCGATCGACCGCGTTGGGCAGGAAATCGCTCACGCGCATGCGGACGTTGCCGAGGAACTGTTGAACGTTGCGCGCGAGATGCGCGTGAATGCGGACAGGCGTGTTGCACTGATGAACATGGTCAGACGCACCATGTTGCCGTCGCTGCGACGGCTGGCGGTGACGCTGGTGCAAACATTGCAGTACGGCACCCCGCTGAGCCAGGCGTTGCGCACGCTCTCGGGCGAAATGCGGCAGGAGTCGCTGACGCGGTTCGAGGCACGCGCCGGCCGCCTGCCAGCGCTGCTCACCGTTCCGATGATCGTATTCATTCTTCCCTGTGTGTTCATGATCGTTGGCGGTCCCGCCATTGTCCATGTGATTCAGGCGTTGCATCAATGAGGAGCGCAACCATGAAATGGTTGATTGCCGCTACGGCGTTGGCGCTGATGACAGCTTGCAGCAATCCCTCGCCGAGCAAGCTGCTGGCCGACAAGACCGACCTGCGCGTCGCCGACGCCGCCATGGCGAGTGGCTTGCCGCAGACCGCTCTCAGCGTGACGCGCGATATCCTGCGAACCGATCCGCAGAATGTCGGGGCTTTGCTGCGGCAAGGTGATGCACTGCTCGCCATGGGCCAGCCTGACGCGGCACAGGAATGCTATCGGCGCGTGGTCGCGATCGATCCGCATTCGGCGGATGGACTGCGCGGCCTTGGACGTGTTGCGCTGGCGATGGGCGATGTGCACCAGGCGGAAGCTGCATTGCGCAAGGCGACTGAAGCGGACCCGAAAAATGCCGCCGCGTTGAATAACCTTGGGATCGCGCTGGATTTGCAGGAGCGCCACGATGAAGCGCAGGCCGCGTACCATGCGGCGCTGACCCAGCAGCCGACGATGGTGGCGGCGAGCGTCAATCTTGGTCTGTCGTTGGCGCTGGCGGGAGCCACTGACCGTGCGTTGGCGATCTTGCGGCCTCTGGCAATCGATCCCGCGGCCGACAGTCGTATCCGCGACAACCTTGCTGTGGCGATGGCGTTGGCGGGCGATGAAGCCGGGGCAAGGAATGTGCTGTCTGGCGATATGCCGCAAGACAAGGTTTCTACCGCGCTGGCGGGTTATGTCGCACTGAAGGTCCCCGCCAAATGACCACGCGCCGCCGCGCCGGAGCCACGACGGTTGAGTTCGCCATCATCGGATTGGTGTTCATGACGATGTTGATGCTTGCGGTAGATGCTGGCTGGCAGATGGCGATCGATGCGGCGTTGGGCGCGGGCGCCAGGGCAGCGGCCCGGTTCGGCACAACCGGCGCGACGGTGGCATTGGGCATCTCGCCCGCGCCAGCAGACAGGAACACGTCGATTGTGGATCTGGTCATCCTGAATTCCGGCAATATGCTGCAGGCGAGCAGGTTGCAGATCATCGATACAAGTTATGCAAGTTTTGCCGCCATCGCCTCGGGAGGTGGAACGGCGGGACCCGGCAATGCGAGTCAGGTCGTATTGTACACCTTCACCTACACGCAGCCTTATCTGACGCCAATCGCTGCTGCGATCACAGGATCGCAACACGTCGTGCATTCGATCCAGTTGGTTGTGCAAAATGAGCCGTTCCCGGAAAGCTGACAAATGGCGGCGCGGACTGGCGACCGTCGAATTCGCGCTTGTCGCACCACTCATCATGCTGCTGATGCTGGCCGGTGCTGATCTCACGATATTCCTGCGAACGGCGATGCGCGTTGACGAGACGGCAAACGAGCTGGCGGTGGTGGTGACGCAGTACGGCAATCTGTATCAGAGCGACTTCACCGCGCTGTTCAACGACGCACAGACGATTGCTGGGACAACACCGGTCACGGGATTGCTGGGGACGACGATCATCTCCGGCATTGTAAACAGCGGCGGCAAACAGACGATCGCCTGGCAGCAGCGTAGCCCTTCGGCGACGTTCAACAGCCAGTTTGGCGCAGCGGGCAGCGTGCCCAAGCTGCCTTACAGTTATGTGCTGCCATCAGGCGGCGTGCTGATCGCGGTTGAGGTGTTTACCAACGCCTCGCCATGGGTGTTCAGCCTGAACATGATGCAGCCTTCGTCTATCAGCTCCATTCCGTCGTATGCGCTGTATCAGCCGCGGCTGGGTACGTTGACGACGGTCATCGCTGGAAATCGGCCATGATGAGATTTCGCTTTGGCAGGCACGGTTCGGTGACGATAATGGCCGGGCTATTGGCAATTCCGCTGATTGCGATGGTGGGTCTGGCGGTTGATCTGTCGCGGATCTGGCTGGTGCGATCACGTCTGCAAACGTCGTTGGATTCTGCGGTGCTTGTTGTGGCACGCGATCTGGCGACGGGTGGCACCAGCGCGGACGGCATCAATCTGTTCTGGGCGAATTTTGGCCGGGCATCCGGCGCCAGCATGGCCGGTTATCTTGGCGCGTCGGCAACCACTCCGGTTGTACACAATCCGGCGCCGACCGGCCCTTCCGGCAGCGTGCAATTGACCGGCACTGCGACGATCACGCCGGCCATTCTGGGTGTGCTCAACATCGGGGCGGTGACGGTCAGTGGGTCGGCGACCGCGCAAAGCGCGGCTTATGGGTTGGAGCTGGCACTGGTGCTGGACAACACCGGATCGATGGCCGGGTCGTCGATCACATCGCTGATCAGTGCGTCGAACTCGCTGCTGACTATTCTTTATGGCAGCAGCGATACACAGCCGAACCTGTGGGTCTCGGTTGTGCCGTTCGCTGCGGCGGTCAATATGGGCAGCAGCCATACCGGTTGGCTGGTATCAGGAAGTCTCAACACGGCTGCCTTTTCGCCGTCCACGTGGATGGGGTGCGTCATGGCGCGCACCTCGGCGACCGGCGCCCAGGTTGGCGACGACTTCAACGATACGCCACCGAGCTCCGGACACTATTTCGAGCCATTTCTGTATTCATCGACTTACGATATGTATCCTTCACCCGCTGGAATCGTATACACGACAGGAACCGGCAAGAACAAACAGTCACACACTTACTGGTATCCGGGTGACAATGACTGGCAGCCTGCGAGCTGGACGAAGACAGGCAACGAACCGGACTCGAGCAACAATTCGGTTGGCCCGAACCTGGATTGCCCGTCGTTGGCGGTCCTGCCCGAAACCGCCAGCAAGACCGCCGTGGCAGCAGTGATCAATAAGATGGTTCCGGTTTACCGCGGGGGCACCTTCATCAATCTGGGCCTGCAAGGCGGCTGGTTCACGATCAGTCCGAACTGGCAGGGATTATGGGGCAGTCCGACGCTGCCGCTGGCTTACAACACGCCCTATATGAAGAAAGTCATCGTGTTGATGACCGATGGGAATAATGAGTGGTATGACTGGAATTGTGGCGTTCCAGGTCAGACTCCGCCCACCTCGGGTTGTCCGTGGTCCACAACGCCACCGACCGGCGTACCGCAGTGGACAGCGAATGGCGATGCCGACTTCACCGCCTATGGCCGGCTGCTGACGAACACACGCGGTGTCTCGCCGGCCAACATCACGACCACGCTCAATACGTGGATGTCGCAGATGTGCACGACCATCAAGGCGAACGGTATCACGATCTATACGATTCTGTTCAACAACAGCGACAGCGCGACGCAGACGCTGTTCCAGAATTGCGCCTCGTCTCCCAGCGACTACTTCCTAAGCCCGACCGACGCCGCTCTGGAGGCCGCCTTCACGCAGATCGGCGAGCAGTTATCAACGCTGAGGTTGTCGCAATAGGAACCTTCGGACTTTGCCAGCGTGGGCGGACGTTCTAGGCTCCGCCTGAGAAGAAAACAGGGGGCTGGCATGGGCAAGGGAATTTGGACTCCCGGCAATCCGGGTTTGCTGTCTCGCCGCGGCGCATTGGGTCTTGGGATTGCTGGTGCCGCGTGGGCCGCGTGGCCGCGGCATGCGATGGCACAGTCGAAGCCGCCCGCGAAACCCACCGGCCAGGTCATCGTCGGCCTGTCGCAGGAGCCGACGGTGTTCAATCCACTGATGCCGCATATCGAGGTGGATCAGGGCGTGCATTGGAACGTATTCAGCCCGCTGTGGAACGTCGATGCCAAGGGCAATTTCAACCCGCAGCTCGCCGCCGAAGTGCCGACGATCGGCAATGGCGGCATCTCGGAGGACGGGCTTGAGTGGCGCATCAAGCTGCGCCCGGGTGTGATGTGGCATGATGGCGAGTCCATTCAGCGCGGAGGATGTGAAGTTCACGCTCGAGCTGATCAACAATCCGCATTTCCGGGCCTATAGCCGCAACGGGCACGAGCTGGTCGACCGACATCAAGGTGATCAGCCCGACCGAGATCACCTGGCGCATGAAGAAGAGCTACGCGCCCTATGTGTCGATCCTGTCGTGGACGTTCATCGTGCCGCAGCACATCCTGGGCAAGGCGGACGATCCGAACACCGCGCCGTTCAACAACGCGCCTGTCGGCACCGGTCCGTTCAAGCTGGAGCGAGCGGATGCCGGGCGATCACATCACGCTGGTCGCCAACGAGCATTTCTTCGGCCCGGGCCGTATCTGGAACGCGTGGTGTTTCGCTACATGCCCGACCTGACCGCGCTGTTCACGCAGTTCCAGACCGGGTGCGGTCGATTACACGGGCATCCAGGGCATCACCGCCGATCACTACAACGAGGCGATCAAGATCCCGGGGCGCAAGGTGACGGCGGGGCCGGCGGGCACCTGCGAGAGCATCACCATGAACCTGGCGCATCCGGCGCTCGGCGACCACGCGGTGCGCGAGGCGCTGTATTGCGCCATGGACAAGAAGTCGATCATCGACGCGATCTATTACGGGCTGCCGCATCCGACCGAGACGTTCCTGCCGAGCCAGTCCTGGGCATACAATCCCGATCTGCCGAAGCAGGTATATGATCCGGCGAAGGCGAAGCAGATCCTGGATGCGGCGGGATGGAAGCCGGGCGCTGGCGGCATTCGTGAGAAGAATGGCGTGCGGCTGGCGTTCACCAATTCCACCACCGCCGGCAATCATGTGCGCGAGCAGGCACAGGAACTGCTGCAGCAGACGTGGAAGGAGATCGGCGCGGACATGCAGATCAAGAACATGCCCGCGGCGGTGATCTGGGGCGACTACTTCAACATGTCGAAGTATGAGTCGGTGATGGTCGGGCAGAACCAGATGACCGGCCCCGACCCGGATGTCACGATCTACTACAGCAGCAAGGCGATCGCTGGCGAAGGGCGGCGCCGGGCAAAACACCATGCAGTACGACAATCCCAAGGTGGACGCGCTGCTGGCGGAAGGTGCCACGACGCTCGAACAGAGCGAAGCGCGTGCCGATTTACCACGAACTGGAAGCGATCATTCGCAATGATCTGCCGACGCTGCCGATCTTCCAGTACGCGCGCATCGAGGGGACGAAGGCGGGGCTGATCGGCTATGACGCCAGCGTCTACGTGCCAGTCGAATTGCTGGAACATTGCCCAGTGGTATTGGGCGACTTGGGCGGCCAAATCCCCCACCTCGCCCTAACTCTCCGCCCCCAGGGGCGGAGAGGGAAATTGAGGCGCGGCTAACGTGAGCCTGTATCTGATCCGACGGTTGGGGCAGAGCCTTGTTCTGCTGCTGCTGGTTTCGATGATCGGCTTTGTGCTGATTCATCTGGCGCCGGGCGGGCCACTGGCGCAGTTCACGCTGACGCCCGGCATGTCTCAGGCGGATCTGGCGCGCATCGCGCATCAGATGGGTCTCGATCGGCCGTTGCCGATGCAGTACTGGGAATGGTTCCGGCGGCTGCTGATCGGCGATTGGGGCCTGTCGTATCGCGACAACCAGCCGGTGCTGGCGGTGATCGGCTCACACGTGCCGGCGACGCTGGAGCTGATGATCAGCTCCACGCTGATCGCCGTGCTGGTTGGCACCTGGGTCGGCGTGCTGGGGGCGCTGCGGCGCTATTCGGTGTTCGACTATCTGGCGACGGTCGGCGCGATGGTGGCGCTGTCGATGCCGACATTCTGGTTCGGACTGGTCGTGATCTACGTATTTTCCGTGAAGCTCGCGTGGCTGCCGGCGGGTGGCATGTACACCATCGGCGACGGGTCGTTCCTCGACTACCTGCACCATCTGATCGGGCCCGCGTTGGTGCTGGCGCTGGTCACGGTGGCGATCTGGAGCCGCTATATGCGCTCCTCGATGCTGGAGGTGACCAGTCAGGACTTTGTCCGCACCGCGATTGCGAAGGGATTGCCGCGGCGTGTGGTGATCATCCGCCACGCACTGCGCAATGCGCTGCTGCCGATGATCACGCTCGCCGGCTTGCAGCTTCCCACCCTGCTTGGTGGCGCGCTGGTGACCGAGACGATCTTCACCTGGCCCGGCATGGGGCGGCTGTTCCTCGATTCCATCGGCTATCGCGACTATCCGGTGGTGATGGGCCTGCTGATGTTCACGGCCTTGCTGGTGCTGCTCGGCAACCTTGCGGCCGACATGCTGTACGCTGTGTATGACCCTCGCATCCGCCTCGACTGAAATCTGCCGTATCCGGCGCCGAGGTGGACGCGGAGCGCGGCGCTTTGCGCGGCACCGGCTGGCACTTGTGGGCTCGTGCACGATCCTGTTCCTGGTCCTTGCAGCGGTGCTCGGGCCTTACATCAATCCGTACGACGATCTGCACATCGACATCCTGCACCGGTTCCAGCCGCCGTTCATCGGTCCGCATTTGCTTGGCACCGACCAGCTTGGCCGCGACATGCTGGCGCGGCTGGAGATGGCGGGACGCATTTCGCTGACTGTCGGATTTGCGGCGATGGTGCTCAGCATTGCGTTCGGCACTATCATCGGCGTGGTGGCCGGCTTCTATGGCGGCATCGTGGGTGCCGTGCTGATGCGGCTGGTCGATGCGGTGCTGTGCTTTCCGTCGATCTTCCTGCTGCTGGCACTGGCAGCGTTCGTCGAACCGACGCTGCTGTCGATCACTGTGATCATCGCGGCGACTGCGTGGATGGAAGTCGCACGGCTGGTCGAGGCGCAGATCCGCGCGCTGCGCGACCGCGACTTTGCCGTGGCGGCGGTGGCGCTGGGCGCGTCCGATCGGATGATCATGTTCCGCGAGCTGATCCCGAATGCGATCGCCGCGGTGATTGTCGCCGCCACACTGAACGTGGCGCGGGCGATCCTGTTGGAATCATACATCAGCTTCCTCGGCTACGGCATCCAGCCGCCGATACCAAGCTGGGGCAACATGCTGAACAATGCACAGGAATATCTGGTATCGGCACCTTGGCTGGCGATCATCCCGGGTGCTGCGATCACGCTGGCGGTCACCGGCTTCAACTTCCTGGGCGACGGGCTGCGCGACGCGCTCGATCCGCGGCTGGACGTGCGATGAGCGCGGTGCTGGAGGTCGCCGATCTGTCGGTGCAATTCCGCACCGATGCGGGAATGGTACCTGCGGTGAATGACGTGTCCTTCACACTGGATCGCGGCGAGACGCTGGCTCTGGTGGGTGAGTCGGGATCGGGCAAGAGCGTCACCAGCCTGGCGATCATGCGCCTCACCACAGGCCAGGTGAGGGGACGCGTCGTGCTGCGCGAAGGGGATGGCGCGGAACGCGATCTGCTGCGCTTGCCGGAGCCGGAGATGCGCGAAATTCGCGGCAGCCGTATCGCGATGATCTTCCAGGAGCCGGCGACCTCGCTGAACCCGGTGCTGACGCTGGGCGAGCAGATCGCCGAACCGATGCGATATCATCGGAACATGGCTCGCTCGGCGGCATGGCGTGAGGCCGAACGGCTGCTGGATTTGGTCGGCATTCCCGAGGCACGGCGGCGGCTTGTGAGCTACCCGCACCAGCTTTCTGGCGGCATGCGCCAGCGAGCGATGATCGCCATCGCACTGGCCTGCGAGCCGGCGATATTGATCGCCGACGAACCGACCACGGCGCTCGATGTCACCGTGCAGGCGCAGATCCTGGAGCTGCTGCGCGAACTGCAGGCCCGGACCGGCATGGCGCTGATGTTCATCACGCACAATCTCGGAGTGGTGGCGGAGATCGCCGACAAGGTCGTGGTGATGTATGCGGGGCGCGTGGTGGAGCAGGCGCCGCTGCGGCCGTTGTTCGAGCGCCCACTGATGCCATACACGTTGGGGCTGCTGCGTTCGGTGCCTCGGCTGAGCCGCGTGCACGAGAAGCCGTTACGGCCATTCCCGGCAACGTTCCTGATCCCGCGCACTTGCCGGACGGTTGCAGCTTCGCGCCGCGCTGCGAGCATGCTGTCGCTGGGCTGTGCGAGTGCGAATGTGCCTGCATTGGATGCGGCCGATGCAGAGCATTTGGTTCGGTGCGTCCGCTGGCGGGAATTGGTCCCGGCATGACGGGCGAAACAATCCTCGCGGTCGAATCGCTCAGCAAGCAGTTCCCTTTGCCGCGACGTTCTCCATTGGCTGCGCGTGAGACTGTCAAGGCAGTGGATAACGTTTCATTCTCGGTGACCGCGGGCGAGGTGCTGGGACTGGTGGGCGAATCTGGCTCGGGCAAGACGACGCTCGGGCGCACGGTTCTACGGCTGCTCGAGCCGAGCGGCGGCGCTATACGGTTCAAGGATCGCGATATCACGCATATGTCGCGGCGAGCGTTGCAGCCGATCCGGCGGGACATGCAGCTTGTGTTCCAGGATCCGTTCGGATCGTTGAACCCTCGGATGACGATCGGGCGCATCGTGGCGACACCGCTGCTGATCCATCGCCCGGAGCTTGGTGCACGCGAGCGGCGCGACATGGTGGCGGCGATGCTGCGGCGCGTGGGATTGCTGCCAGCATATGCGGAGCGGTTTCCGCACGAGTTTTCCGGCGGACAGCGGCAGCGCGTCGGTATCGCGCGTGCGCTGATTCTGCATCCGAGCTTCCTGGTTGCCGATGAGCCGGTGTCAGCATTGGACGTGTCAATACAGGCGCAGGTGGTGAACCTGCTGTTGGAGCTGCGCGCGGAGCTTGGCCTGTCGATCCTGTTCATCGCGCATGACCTGGCGGTGGTGGGGCATATCTCCGACCGGATCGCCGTGATGTATCTCGGCAAGCTGGTCGAACTGGCGCCGACGCGTGCGCTGTTCGGTACGCCACGGCATCCCTACACCGAGGCGCTGCTGTCGGCGGCGCCCACACCGGAACCGGGACGCGGCCGGCAACGGATCATATTGATCGGCGATCCGCCAAGCCCGGTGAACCCACCGTCAGGCTGCCGTTTCCGGACGCGGTGCCGCTATGCACAACCTGCCTGCGCGGCGGAGGAGCCGGCGTTACGGGAGGTCGCGGAAGGGCACTTCAGTGCGTGCCTGCGCACTGAACTGACGTTGCGTGGAGCAGGCTGACCGGATAACACACGATCGTCAGTGACCGTCGCAAAGTTGATTCTTATCACGAAGAAGCAGGAAGGCTGCACGAAGTTCACGAAGCAGGAACCAATAGACGTTGCCGGCTGGGCCGCGGGCGCTTTGCGTCGCCAGCGGATCATCCCTAACGCCGCAAGTCCTGACCCAAGGCGAGCCAGCCCAGTGGGCTCTGGCGTAGCCAGAAACGTGAAGTTCAGGCCCCTGCCACTGGACGGAATTGACGGTCGCTGTGTTGCCCAGAGTGAATGGAGCGAACGTCTGGTAACCTTGGTTGGTCGGATCAAGTGTGCTGTTCCAGCAGCCTTGCTGACAACCGACTGATCCAGGCTTGTTGAAGACAACGACATCCGCCCTGGCCGGCATCACGCCGGCCAACGCCACGGCAGCACCGAGTGCCGGCAGCCAATGGGCGCTCATCGGCGTGCTCCCCGAACGAAGGGCCGGCCGGTCGCGAGACCCGCAAAGCCCGTGGCGAGCAATAGCAGCGATGTAGGCTCGGGAACGTACGAAGAGAAGGCGGCAGGGCCTCCCTCGGTCAGGTCGAAATCACCGCCGTGCCTGTTACCGCGAGGTTGGTATAGAAAGCGGCGGTATGGGTGACATTGACGGTATCTCCCTTGGCGATCACCGCGACATCGGCGTCGGTGAACGCGTGGCCATCCAGAATGCCCGAGCCGACAGTCTCTGCCGTGTAGGTGATTGGCACCGCCTGGGCAGGACGCGCCATAAGCGATGCTGCCGCGACGGCGGCAGTCAACGCAAGCCGATGCAACGACATCGTTGGGCCTTTCGAACGCAGTTTATTGCGCAACACGACGGCCCAGCATTCCGTCGACGCGGTTTGTCCCTGCTCGCGTTCGAACCGCGGATTCAATGAAGTCGCCATGACCGGTGCTTGGCTCGCGATTTTGTTATCCGGCATCGCATTGGCCCAGTCGGCAGCAGGTGCCGTCGCGGTACGGCAGTTCACCCTCGGCTCACGCCCTCCCCGTCAGACGCGATTGCCGCCGGTCACTGTGCTCAAGCCGCTGCATGGCGCCGAACCATTGCTGGAGGAAGCGCTGGCGAGCGTTTGCGCTCAGGATTACCCAGCGTGGCAGGTGGTATTCGGCGTGCAGGATTCCGCCGATGCCGCCTTGCCAGCCGTGCGACGCGTCCAGGCACGATTTCCCGACTGCGATATCGCTGTCGTGGTGGATCCGACGCCGCATGGCTCCAACCGAAAGGTCGGCAACCTTATCAACATGCTACCGGCCGCGAGACACGACGTGCTGGTGATCTCCGACTCAGATATGCAAGTTGCCTCCGATTGGTTGCGCCGGCTGGCCACTGCGCTTGAACCGGCCGAAGCCGGGTTGGTGACGACGATATATACCGGGCTGGCACCGCCCCAATCGGGAGGGACTGGTTGGTACTGTGGCCAGCTCGGCGTCATGCAGATCAACCAGTACTTTCTCCCCGGCGCTTTGTTGGCGCGTGCGATGGGACGGCAGGACTGCCTGGGTGCCACCATGATGTTGCGACGCGATACGCTGCAACGAATTGGCGGCTTTTCCGCCGTGGCCAATCATCTGGCTGATGACAACGTGCTTGGCCGGCTGGTCCAGCGGCTCGGGCTCAAGGTGGCGCTGGCCGACACAATCCCGGCCACAACGGTGTCGGAGGCGACATTTTCTGCGCTCTGGCGGCACGAGCTGCGTTGGACGCGCACCATCCGGGCGCTCGCACCAGTGCCGTTCGCCGCCTCGGTGCTGCAGTATCCGCTGGCCTGGGCCGTCCTGACGGTGGTGCTGGCAGGCGGGGCGCCGTGGTCGTTGGGCTGGTTTGCCCTGGCTTGGGGCCTGCGGGCGCTCGCCGTGCGCGGAATCGACAAAGCCCTGGGCCTTGCCAATCGCTCCCCGCTCTGGCTTCTGCCGGTGCGCGAGCTTATGTCGGTGGCGGTGATGGCGGCGAGCTACGCTGGCCGCCGCGTCGATTGGCGTGGCTACACGTTACAAGCTGAGGGGTTCGACCCGCGATGATGAAGACGCTGTTCCTGCACCCGCCCTCCTTCGACGGGTTCGATGGGGGCGCTGGCTCCCGCTACCAGGCACGGCGGGAGATCCGCAGCTTCTGGTATCCGACCTGGCTGGCACAGCCGGCGGCGCTGGTGCCGGACAGCAAGCTGATCGACGCGCCGCCCGCGGGGATCGGCCTCGACGCGGTGACCGCACAGGCGCGTGACTACGAGCTGTGCGTCATTCACACGTCCACGCCATCCTTCGCCTCGGACGTGAAGGTCGCGGCGGCGCTGAAGGACGCAAACCCGGCGCTGCGTATCGGTTTCGTTGGGGCCAAGGTGGCGGTGCAGCCGGACGAAAGCCTGCGGGAGGGCGCGCCGATCGACTTCGTCGCGCGCAATGAGTTCGATTTCACGATCAAGGAGATCGCCGAGGGGCGCGACTGGGCGGCGGTGGACGGCATTTCGTATCGCGATGGCGCCGGCGGGATCGTGCACAACCAGGACCGCGCGATCCTGGAGGACATGGACCAGTTGCCGTTCGTGACCGAGGTCTACAAGCGCGATCTGCGCATCGAGGATTATTTCATCGGCTATCTGCTGCATCCCTACGTGTCGCTCTACACCGGCCGGGGGTGCAAATCGCGCTGCACGTTCTGCCTTTGGCCGCAGACTGTGGGTGGGCACCGGTACCGGGTGCGCTCGCCGGAACATGTCGCGGAGGAGATCGCACTGGCCAAGCGCTACTTCCCGCAGGTGCGCGAATTCTTCTTCGACGACGACACGTTCACCGACAACCTGCCGCGTGCCGAGGCGATTGCGCGCGAGCTGGGCAAGCTCGGCGTGACCTGGTCGTGCAACGCCAAGGCCAATGTGCCGCGCGAGACCTTGAAGGTGTTGAAGGACAACGGGCTGCGGCTGCTGCTGGTGGGATACGAGAGCGGCAACCAGCAGATCCTGCACAACATCAAGAAGGGCATGCGCATCGAGGTCGCCAAAAAGTTCACGCGCGACTGCCATGACGTGGGGGTCAAGATCCACGGCACGTTCATCCTCGGGTTGCCGGGGGAGACACAGGAGACGATCGAGGAGACGATACGGTTCGCCACCGAGATCAATCCGCATACCATCCAGGTGTCATTGGCGGCGCCGTATCCGGGAACGTATCTACATCGGCAGGCGGTGGAGAACGGCTGGCTGGACGAGACACATGCCGAACTGGTGGACGATCACGGCATCCAGATCGCGCCATTGTCGTATGAACATCTGTCACACACCGAGATCTTCGACAACGTGGAGACCTTCTATAAGCGGTTCTATTTCCGGGCGCCGAAGATCGCGTCGATCGTGGGCGAGATGGTGCGTAGCCCACAGATGTTGAAGCGCCGGCTGCGCGAGGGTGTCGAGTTCTTCCAATTCCTGCGTGAGCGGCACCGGGCGGCGTAGCTGCCTTCGGCACGCTGGGGCAAAGTCGGGATGACCGTGCTCAATGACACTGAGCCCAATGCTCGCTGACCCTGACTCATCTGTTGTTCTGTCGTCATGGCCGGGCTTGACCCGGCCATCGGTATACATCCGCGCCATTGTGCCGCTGAGACTGGTGGCCGGCTCCAGGCCGGCCATGACGGTGAAGGCGAATGGGTCGTAGTCAGCGAGCAGTGGTATTAGTCAGCCCCAAATCGCGCTAGGCTTTTTGTTGCCTTCCTGGGCGTGCTGGTGCAATACTGCAACGGCGTCGCGAACAATCAGTCTGGCCTACAGATGTCGGGTGAGGCAGTAGCTGAATACGACCTGTTTATCAGCTATGCGCACGTGGACAACGTGCCGCTGGTCAAGGATGGTATTGGCTGGGTCTCGGCGCTGAAGCAGCGCCTCGACCAGCATCTGTCGCAGAAACTAGGGCGTCCCGAAGCCTGCCGGATCTGGTTCGACAACACCGATCTGCATGGCAACCACGAGGTCCGCAGTCACATTCCCGCCGAGGTTGGGCGGTCGAAGCTGTTCTTGGCCGTCTTGTCACCCGGCTACGTGGCATCCGACTGGTGCCAGAATGAGCTGAAGGCATTCACCGAGCGCCATGCCGGCGATCTGGCTGGCCGCATCTTCCCGATCTCCCGCGCACCGCTACGGCAGGACCAGGGGGTGCCACAGTCGGTCCAGGGCCCTCGTGGATATCAGTTCTGGATCAACGATGCGAACAAGCGTCCGCGCACTTACGCGGTGCCGGATGTTGGGCCGGACGACCGCGAATACTGGCGCTTGATTGACGATATCGCCGAGGATATCGCGAGTGCATTGCCTGAGCGGCATGTTGAAAAGCTACATTCTGGGCACGTAACTTTGGTGCCTCCGCCGACGGCCAAGCCTGGTGGCCTGATCGCGCTGCCTGGATTACAGAACCACCCAGTACCGCTGGCCGAAGTACCCGAGGACATGCAGCCTCGTCGCGACGACGTCCGTCGCTTCCTCCAACAGGCCGGCATACCCATCCTGCCGCAGGGCGTGTATCCGCCGACCTTCGGCACGTTCCGCGACGCGCTTTCCGCGGATCTCGCTCAGGCGGCCCTCTTCGTCCAGTTGCTCGGCGAGATTCCCGATGACGGACGGACTGCCCTGCAGTTCGAAGAGGCGCGCCGGAACGGCCTGCCAATGATCCATTGGCGCAGCCCAGACGTGCTGTTGGAACGAGTGGCGTCACCGGTCTGGCGCGCGCTGCTTGAGTACCGCTCGGTGCAGGCGGTGCCGATCGAAGACTTCAAGCAGGCGGTGATCAATGAGCTGAGCCGCCTGCTGACACCGCCGCCGCCACCTCCAGCGGCGCCGCTCCTGTTGATCAACGCCAACCCAGTCGATCTTCCGCAAGCCCAGGTATTACAGGACGCGCTCGGTGACGCGGTTGAATTCGGAGGTCTGGGCGCCCCGCCCCGGCGGAGTGGCCCAGCAAAATGAGACTGAGCTGATCGAGAAGACGGTGGGCTGCGACGCCATTGTGGTGTTCTACGGCGCGGCCGACCCCGATTGGGTCGGGCGACAGATGATGCAGGTCCGGAAGTACTCGCCGCAGCGCAGTGCGCCCCCGCGTTTGAGCTGGGTGGTTTACGCGCCGCCCGAGCCGAAGCCCCGGCTTGGCGTTCGCCTCCGTGGCTGGACGATGGTCAGCATGGACGAGGCGGTCGAAAGCCTGCCGCGCTCACTTCAATAGCATGCTGGAACAGCCCGATCCGCTGGACAGTCTGGAGGAAGATCAGCCTTACCCCGGCCTGCGATCGTTCCGGCCCGAGGAAACCGATATCTTCTTCGGCCGCGAAGTGCAGGTCGCCGAAATGGTCGATCTGCTGGGCCGCAGCCGTTTCCTCGCGGTCACTGGCACGTCAGGCTCCGGCAAGTCGTCGCTGGTGCGAACCGGCTTGCGTGATGCGTTGTCGCGCGGCGTCCTGGCGCAGGCCGGCGCCCGGTGGATCGTTGCTGACTTCCGCCCGGGATTGCAGCCGAGGCACGCGCTGGCGGCGGCACTGCTTGACGCGACAGGCCGGCCACGGGAACCGCACGACAACGACCTTCTGCAAGCGGCGCTTTCGCGTGGGCCGCTCAGTCTGGTGGAATGGTTTCGCGAGTTGTCCGTACCACCGGATACCAATCTGCTGCTGCTGGTCGATCAGTTCGAGGAGTTGTTCCGGTTCGGCCGGGAGGGTATCACCGACGCGGCCATTCGTGACGAGATGGATGGCTTCGTGCGCCTGCTGCTGGCGAGCGCGGCGTCCGCCGAGGGGCGGATCTACGTTGTGCTTACCATGCGGTCTGACTTCCTGGGCGAATGCGCGGAATTCCCTGGCCTCGCGGAGGCGATCAGCCGCAGTCAGTTCCTGACGCCTCGGTTGAATCGCGACCAGTTGCGCCAGGCGATCGAGGGGCCGGCCGCTGTGTATGGCGGCCGGGTCGAACCAGCGCTGGTGGCGCGGCTGCTGAACGACATGGGAACCAATCCCGACCAGCTTCCCCTTATGCAGCATGCGATGATGCGTTTGTGGTCGGCAGCGGGTGGGCACTCGGCCGATACCGACGACGAAGTCGTACTGACGCTGAAGGCGTATCTCGATCTCGGCGGCATCAATGGCATCGACGATCGTCCGGGTGCACTATCCGGACACGCCGATGCCGTCCTGCGGTCGCTGAACGCGCCAGGGCAACAGGCACTGGCTGAACGACTGTTTCGTGCCTTGGCGCAAGGCGAGGGCAGTGGCGGCCGCGACGTCAGGCGCCCGGTGCAACTCGGAGAGGTTGCGGCCGCGGCTGGGGTCGAATGGACCGCGTTGGTGCCGATCGTCGAGGCGTTTCGTGCGCCTGGTGTGAACCTGCTGATGCCGGCGCGCCCGCAAGAATTGGCGCGGGACACCGTTATCGATATCAGCCACGAAAGCCTGATTCGCCAATGGCGCGCAATGCGTGGCTGGACCGCCGCGGAGGCGACATCGTCGCAGATTTACACGGGCCTCGAGAAATCGGCGAAGGCGTGGCAGGAGAAGCGCCAGGGTCTGCTGGGTCCGATCGAGCTCGCCAACGCCCTGGCCTGGCAGCGCCAGGAGAAGCCTACCGCTGCCTGGGCACATCGCTATGGCGATGCCTTCGAACTGGCCATGACGTATTTAAGACGCAGCCGCGTCGCCCAGGTGCGACGGAGGTTCGCGCTTGGCCTGTCCGTGGTCGTCTTTTTCGCGGCGATCAGCGTCGGCGGCTACATCAGGCAAGAACAGAGGAGGGAGAACCTCCTCGCTGAACAGCAACGCACCGCTACCAAGCAGCAATCAGACGCTTTGCTGGCAGCCGACAAGGACTACCAGGATACGCTTGTCTCATCGCGGTTCTGGTTCGCCGCCCATTCCGCGCTGAAATTGCTTGGTGAAGGCAAGCTGGAGCTGGCGCGACTGGTTGTGCTTGACGCGATCGATGGTGTGCATCGGCCAGCCAGTGGCGTGCTTGCTCCAGTGCCAGGGGCCATTGCGATCGCGCAAGGCAACAGCGTCGCGCTTGCCGCGAGCGCCAGTACGCATGGTCGCGGAGCAGTCGATCCAAAGGGGCGCTTCGTCGCGGTAGCGGCCAAGCACGACGTTAAACTGTGGGAGGCCACAACGGGCGCGCCGCTGCGTGTGCTGCGTGGTCTGCGACAGGACGTAACGGCGGTGGCGATCAGTCCAGATGGTGAATTGATTGCCGCAGGGACGAGCGGCGGCGAAGTCGCCGTGTGGTTCGCCGAGACTGGTGCAAGGAAGGCATCGGCGCCCACCACAGGGGGCGGTTCGATCAAATCGATAGCATTCGGCATCAAAGGCGATGAGCTGCTTTTCGGTCGGTCGGACCAGAAGCTACCGCTACGCTGGGCCCTGAACGACACACCGCCAGCACCACTCCACTCGCTGTGTACCACCAGTCAACTGCCGCAGATCGAGGTTGCCACGATTCGTCTCGCTTCCCCAGGGCCATCGGACTCAGTGCAGGGAGAGGCTGCGATTGCCGCAGGGCCCGACGGGCAGGTGGTTGCGATCGACGGCAATGGGGTCGTGACTGTCTGGCGCGGACGGGATGCGTGCCCCGATCAATCCGAGATCCACGACTGGGATAGCCGGACAAGTGCCGTGTCGATTGCAGTCGATTGGAACAGCCAGATCGCGATTTTCTCGGCCGGCGGCGACTTCGACAATCCATCGGGGGCCTCGTTCTTCTCGGGCCGGATCAGCCCCCATCCGCACTTTGCCCCGTTGAAAATCGCTAATGATGAATACTGGTTGAGCCCATCTGAAGTGCAAGGTGCGACGTGGGTCACCACCGGGGCTCAGACGGGTCAATTCCTGATTGGCACGAACGGCGCGATCCGCGCGGTGAGGCTGCAATCCTCTCGCACCACGGCCACGCCTGAGCCCACAGCGATCAAGCCGACTGACACCACAACAGACGATGTTCCAGCCTTCGAGGCGATTGGCACCATTCGTATGCGCGGGTTCGGATCATTGCTGGCGGGGAACCCGATGGGCGTGGTCACGGGGGACCAGACCCGTCTGATGTTCCAGCGTGTCCCTTCGACGCCACAGTCGATGACCCTGGCCCAAACGCCTGGCAACATTACGCTGTCGCCGGATGGTAGCCTTGTTGCATCCGTGGATGCCAAGAACCAGCACATTGTCACTGTGCGGGCCATGAATGGAGTGGGCGTTGAACGAACACTCGAAGCTCCGGACAACGTCAACGCTCTCTCAATCGGCAACAACAACAAGTTGCTTGTGGTTGAGCTGGGCGACGGCAGGCTGTTCGCAGCTTCGTTAGACGCCGATAATCCATCACTTGCCCGACTGACCTGCTCGTCGCCGTTACCGTGCAATCACGGCTCCAGCGAACGGATGATAGCCGCGGCGGATGAGCCACTCGTTGTGTCAGCGTATGATAAATTCGCCCTCGTTTGGGATGGTACAGCGCGAAAGGCCGTGCTGGCACTGGCGCACGGAGATCAGACAGTCCAGGACGCCACTGTGCTACCTGGCAACGCCGGCATCCTTACCCTTGCGGAGGACAATCGTCTCCGACGCTGGGATGTTGGCGACGGGCGACTGCACAACACGCTCGAGATAGAATCCGAACCTATCCAGTCCACTCTCGTGACCGCACTGAGCAGGCCCATTGCGGTGGTTATTTCTGAAGACGGCAGCATCGATATATTCGACTTCTCGACGCCAGACCCCCGCAAGCTACGGTTTCGGCTACCGGGGGTGAGCGAGGCCGGGCTCTCCGCCGATGGCAAGCTGTTGGCCACCCGGTTGAATGATGGCAATGCGGTCGCGTTGTGGCAGACCCAGGACGCATCGTTCTACGGCTACGGTACGCTGCCCACGGGAGCGATGCTCGGTGCACTGAAATCCGACGATCAGCAGCCGAAAGGTGTGATCCTCACGCGTAATCAGGTAACTACGATAGATCCCACCGGGTTCGTCACGGTCAGCCCAAACGATTTGGAAACCTACACCCGCGCGTCCGCATTGCGTGACATGAGCTTGAGCGAAATTGCTGACTTCGCGCGGCCGGACTATCCGCGACCGCGGCCGGCTGATCCGCTCGCGAACGTCCTACCTTGCGAGGCCAACCCAGCAACGCCGGACACCGATAATCGGTCGTGTATGCGCAGATTGAAAGCCAATCCGCTTGATAGTGCCGGATGGCGCGGGTTGGCCCCGCAATTTGCCTTGCAGGGCGATTTGCGTGACCTGAACCTGCCGACACCGACCATGGTGATCGCAGCCTGTCTCGGCGACCCTGAATCGCTGATTGGTTTGGCCGACTGGTTAGAGCAACATGACGACGGGACCGAGGCTGCTCTCATTGGCCGGCTCCGTGAAGCCGCGTGGCGTGAGGACAGCAATCGCGCCGATGACTATGTGTCCTGGATGATGCACGCTCCCGATACGGCGCGGCTGCAACTGCTGCCGGAACGGGACCAACTCGCGCAGGCGGCCGCGCGAGGCGACGCCCTGAGCCTGTTCGCGCTTGGGATGCTCGGGGACCTTGATGCGCAACCGGGCCGCCTAGGCGGCTTGCTGGCTGCATATACGCAAGCCGCTGAAAAGGCGCCACGCGGCAGCCAACTGAGAGGCTACGCACTTGAGCGGGCTGGCAGCGTGGCGAGAGTTCTCGGACCCGATCAAACGATCCTGGCGCTGAACGCGCCGCACGCCACGGGCCAACCCACCAGTGGGGGCTCGGCGGTATCCGTGGCGCTGCCATGGACAGCGCCAATGCCACGCGATCTCGATATTCGATCGCCTAAATCGGTCGAATATCTGGCTGAGAGCGCCACCGATGCAATGGAAGCTGGTCTGGGCATGCCTCATGGATTGGACCCCACCAGAAAGGGCCTCCGTCTCGCGGCAGATTTGCTACCGGGCGTCATGGAAGATGCGGAGGCGCGAACGGATCTGTCAGCCCAGCGTCCAGAACTGGAGCAGGCGTTCTATCGGACGCCGACCGACAAGATTGCCTACCACACGCTCGACGCAGTTTTGCGACGGCTGATTGTTTTGGCAAAAGACCCTTGCGACAATACGGTCATCGCGCGTTGGCGCGCGAATCAGAAATACCGGGACAACTCTAACCTCAGTTATGAGGAGACGCGGGACGCCAGTCGGTTAGGTGACGAGGCCTACCGTCTGGTCGCCGCGTGTGCGCTTTCTTCCGCGGCGTCTGCGGAGGTAATCGAAACGGCGGTCAAGGCGGCGCGAGACCACCCACTCGACACCAACGTGACAGCATTGGCCGACAAGCTGTGGTCGAGTGGTGCGCAGGCCGACGCTGTCGACTTGACGGCGCGGCGGTACGTGGCGCTGGAAAACGCCCTTGATCAGACCGATCCCAACTTCAATACGACAATCGAAACCTACCGTTCGGCGGAGCGTGTCCTGACCGGACGGCTTGCGGCCATCGAACATCTACCGGATCCTGCCGCCAGTTTTTCAGGGATGGGATTCGGGTTCCAGGTCCCCGGCAACTTTCTCGAGAAGGCGAAAAGGCGAGACGAGGCAATCGAGATTTATGATGACGCGATCAAGATACGCCTCTGGCTGGCCGATCGATTGTCGGATAAAGTCATCCAAGATGACCTACCGGTTTGGAGCCAGATCTCCTACGCTTACGACTGGCTGCCATATGACTTTTCGACGCCGGCAGGCGCCAGAGAAACCATCCAACCTGCGCTAAGCGAACTCTCGGCAGCCGAAAAGCAGATGGTCGGAAAAGACCTATATGTCCTACGCCGGCGAGACTTTGCGGTGATTCAGGTTGCCAGTGCCGAAGCAGCGAACCGCTTGCTCTCGAATGGCTTCGAATCGGCGGAATTGATCCAGGCGGTGGGCACGCAATTGTCCCGGTTTGGAGAGGCGCTTGACACCGGTGGTGCCGAAAGCGCGTGGGCCGCCGACACGTATGCGACTGCGATCATGCTTCTCGGAGGCGCGCTGATCCAGGAAGGCGGTGAACCATCGACGGAATCCGAGCGCGCGTGTGACGAACTGGCGGCCAGCCCCTGGGACCCCGAGCGCGCACCATCGACCGGCGTGCTGATCGTCACCAAGGTGGACGCTGCTTTGCAGGCGTGTCGTAACGCACTCGAGGCCGGGGCGAAATCAAAACCAAGGATTGAATTCCAGCTTGGCCGGGCCCTCAGCGTCAAGGCTGACTCTGACGCAGACGCTTCCTCCAAACAGGCAGGCAACGACAAGTTGGCAGCGGTACAAGCGTACAAGCAGGCAATAATAACCGGGTATCCCCAGGCGCTCGCCAATACCATTTTTTCTGCAGCGGATTATTCCGATCTGCCCGTTTGGGTCCCGCTCGCAAGAACGTATGCGCGGACAATGTTGCGCAAATACGGCCGCGTGATGGCGGCTCAGCTCCTCAATGGCGATCATGCACCGCAACTTCCCGCTGCCGGCGAAGCCATTTTAACCGAGTGCATAAGGTGGGGAGACGCCGACGCAGCCAGTCAGCTTGCCCAGTTGTTAGCGCATGGTGGTCCAGGCGTTACTGCCGACCCGGAAGCCGCACTGACGATTGCGCTGCTTGCCCAGAAGCTCATGATAAACGAATGGCAGGAATCACAGGCTTCGCAACGCGAGGCAATTGATGCGATGATCAAGCAGATCAGCGGTAGTTTGACATCGGATCAGCGCATGCGGGCCGAACAGGCGGAAACCAAATTCACACTTTACCCGGTGCCGACGAACAACACCGTTGACATGGTGGACACAATCATAACCGCGGTGAAGGCCAAGATTGCCGAGAGCCAGGCTCAGCGCTAACAGCGGCGAGAACCTGACGAGACTCCCCGGTTCCATGTTTTGAAGCGCGTGGCCCACATCACCTTCACTGCCGACGACTTCGGCCTCACCCCATCTGTCAACGCAGCCGTCGAGCGCGCCCACCGTGCCGGGAAACTTGATGCCGCGAGCCTGATGGTTGCCGCCCCCGCGGTAAGCGACGCCATCAAACGCGCGCGCGACCTGCCGACCCTCAAGGTTGGCCTGCACCTCGTGGTGATCGAGGGCCCTGCCATCCTGCCGCCGTCGGAAATTCCGGAGCTGGTGGATGCCGATGGGCAGTTTCCTTCCGACCAGCTTCGCCTCGGGCTCAAGTACTTTGCCCGCCCGCACATTCGCCGCCAGCTCGCTGCCGAAATACGCGCGCAGTTTGCTGCATTCGCTGCGACAGGGCTGACCCTCGCCCACGCGGACGCGCACAAGCACATGCATCTGCATCCGACGGTCGGTCGGTTGATGATGGAGATCGGGCGCGAGTTCGGCCTCGCCCGCGTGCGCGTTCCGGCCGAACCGCCCGCGGTTCTCGCCCGCTGTGGCACCCACACCCGCCTCGGTGGCTACGCGCTATACCAATGGTCACGTCTGCTGCGGCGTCAGGTGCACGCTGCCGGGATGACCACCACCGACCATTGCTTTGGTATCGCCTGGAGCGGCCATATGACAAAGGATCGGCTGGCACGCCTGATGGCTGAACTGCCGGAGGGCGACAGCGAGATCTATTTCCACCCCGCGACCGAGCGCGATCCGCTATTGCGCAAGCTGATGCCTGAATATGAGCACGAGGCAGAGCTGGCAGCCCTGCTGGATTGGCAAGGTCGCTAAGACTATTCTGCCTGCATTGCGGATCACGACAACGAATATGGGGAAGGCCACATGCGTCACCTGCTGATCTACGCAGCGATTGTGCTCGCCACGGCGAGCGCTCCGGTCGTGCCCGCGTGGGCACGATCAATGGAAAGCGGTGATGCCCAGATCGCGCAGCAGGCAACGCCTGCCGTGGTCAACATATCGCTGTGGAAGGTTCGCGAGGCTTCGACGCCCGGGGGTTCATCGCGCCGCGTGAAAGTCTATGGCTCAGGCTTCATCATTGATCCGAGCGGCATCATCGTCACCAACAAGCACGTGGTTGATGGTGCGATCAATACGAAGGTGATCCTGAGCGACGGCAATCAATACCCGGCAAAGGTGCTGGGGGTCGCCGCGATGCTGGATGTCGCGGTTCTGCAGATCGATGCGGGGCATAAGCTGCCGACCTTGAAGTGGGGCAACAGCGACTCGTTGAAAGTTGGCGACTCCGTGCTGACGATGGGCAATGCGCTCGCGATCGGTCTGTCGGTATCCGCGGGCATCATCAGCGGGCTGAACCGCGATCTTCAGGACACGCCGTTTGACAGCTACATTCAGACCGATGCGGCGATCAACCACGGCAATTCGGGCGGCCCGATGATCGACCAAGACGGCGCGGTCGTGGGCATCGACACCGCCCTCTACAATCCCGATCAGAACGGCGGCTTCATCGGCCTTGGCTTTGCCATCCCATCCAATACGGCAAAGTTCGTCGTTGATCGGCTGCTGGACCCCACCCATCCCAAGCCAGGTTGGCTGGGTGTCACCCTTCAGGACATGACGCCGGAGCTGGCAGCGGCGCTGGGTGAAGCCTGGCACAAAGGGTCCATCATCTCGGCGCTGGATTCGGGTGGCCCCGCGAGCCATGCGTCACTGCGACCAGGCGATGTGCTGGAGGCGATCGACGATGTGCAGGCGGCCGACTCGCGTGCCTTCATGCGCGACATCGTCGCGCGGCCGGTTGGATCGAAGGTGACGTTGAAGATCTGGCGTGATGGGAAGGAACAATCGGCGACCGCGACGATCGAGGAGTGGCCAAACCTCATGCCGGGTGGTGGCATGATGAGCGCACATATGGCATCGATGATGGCGCAGAAAGCACCCGATCCGGGGGTCAAACTTGCGCTGATCACCGATGCAGCGCGCAAGCAATACGGTCTCGATCCGAAGCTGAGTGGTGTGCTCATTTCAAGTGTTGAAGCCGATTGTGAGGCGCGCGACATGGGCATCGTTCCCGGGGATGTGATCACGTCGATTCAGGGGGAGCCTGTCACGACCCCAGAGCAGGTGATGCAAGCGGTCATGAATGCGCACGAGCAGCACCGGCCGTATCTCGCCGTGCTCGTTCAGAGCAAGAACAACGTCCGCTGGGTATCGATCTCTATCGGCGCTACCAGCTATACCCGCGATCGGAAGAGCGTGAGTCACCCTGACGCCATGACAGTCTTCGACGTATCGTCGTTCAATGATTCCGGGTATCAGGGCGTCCGAATAACACAACGGCCGGCGGCATTGAAACCGCCGGCCGTCCTACGCTGTGTATTTACGCGACTACTTGCAGGGCTGAGCCATTGCCTGCTGTGTGCCACCACCGGCGCCGCCTTCGGCTTCGGTCTTCTGGGCGTACTGCTGCTGAGTGCCGCCGCCGGCGCCGCCTTCGGCTTCAGTCTTCTGGGCGTACTGCTGCTGGGTGCCGCCACCGGCGCCGCCTTCGGCTTCGGTTTTCTGGGCGTACTGCTGCTGGGTGCCGCCACCGGCGCCGCCTTCGGCTTCGGTTTTCTGCGTGGCCGAAGGGCAGCCAGGCGAGGCCGCATGAGCGGCGACCGAAGTCATGGCAAAAGTTGAGCCGAGCAGAAACGCCGCAAACGCCATTCTTGTTGATAGGCGCATAATAACTCCTCCATAGGTTGGTCGGCTGTGACGACACGTTAACCTGCCTGTAGACTGCGGGCAACCACAGCCATTGTTGCTGCTGTCAGGGTTAGGATTCGCGAACAGCGAAAGTATTTCAGCGCCACGTGGTAATTTCGCTACACCCCCACGGCGGCCCGCCGCCGCTTGCGCGTAGGCAACGCCTGCACCGGCGCCACCTCTTCGGGGTTCTCGAGCGCCTTCAGCAAGGCCTCGCGCAACGTCGCGAGCTTTCGTTCGTTTTCGACCTTCAGGCCGAACACGTCCTTCACGTAGAACACGTCCACGGCACGCACGCCATAGGTCGTGACATGGGCGGAGGCGATCTGCATTCCCTGTTCGCTGATCGCCGCGGTTACATCGTGCAGCAGGCCAGGCCGATCGCGCCCGTTCACCTCAAGCACGGTGTAGGTGTTGGAGGCGTGATTATCGATCACCACGCGTGGCGGCACGTGGATCGAGCGAAGCCGCCGTCCCAGCAGCACCTTCGACATCTTGCGGATTTCCGCGCCGAGCCTGATGCGGCCAGACAATGCCTGCTCGATCAGCACGGCGAGTCGCGCCAGCCGATGCGGAGCGTCGAATGCGCCACCAGCGGCGTCCTGGATCCAGAATGTGTCCAGCGCCATGCCATTGGTCATTGTATGGATGCGTGCATCCACGATCGACCCGCCCGCAACCGCCAAAGCACCCGAGATCTTGCTGAACAAGCCTGCGTGATCGGCGCAATAGACCGTCACCTCGGTGACTGCCCGCGCCGGCAGCGGCTGTGTATCTACAGTCAGCGGTGCCTGCCGCGCTTCCGCATCGCGCACGAGGCGCGCATGCCGCGCGTGCGTTTCAGGATCGAACGACAGCCAGTAGCCTGGATAGCCGAGTTCGGTGAAGCGTTCGATGTCCTGCTTCGACCAGTCGGACAGCAGAGCGGCCGCAGCCTGCCGCGCGCGATCGACGCGCACGTCGCGCTCGGTAGTGGACAAACCGCCAGCCAGAACTTCCGCCACGCGCGCATACAGCTCCCGCAGAAGCGTCGCCTTCCAGCCGTTCCATACTTTTGGCGATACGGCGCGCATGTCGGCGACCGTCAGGATCAGCAGCAGCCGCAGACGCTCCGGCGACTGCACGGTGTCCGCTACGTCCAGGATGGTCTTTGGATCATCGATATCGCGCTTGAACGCCACGCCAGACAGCAGCAGGTGGTGCAGCACGAGCCACGACACGGTCTCGGTCTCTTCCGCCGTCAACCCGAGTTCTGGACCGACTTTCAGCGCGATCTCGGCGCCGATCTCCGAGTGATCGCCACCGCGGCCCTTGGCGATGTCGTGCAGCAGCATCGCCAGATAAAGTGCACGCCGGGATTGCACATGATCGACCAGGCCGCTCGCGACCGGAGCGATTTCCGCCAGTTCGCCGCGCTCCAGCGTGTTTAGGATGCGGATCGCCTCGATCGTGTGCTCATCGACGGTGAACACATGATAAGTGTCGAACTGCATCTGCCCGACGATACGCGCCCAATCGGGAATGAAGCGTCCTAGGAAGCCGGCCTCGTTCAGGATCGATAGCCAGCGAGCGCCGTCGGGATGGAGACTGGCACGATGACCGTCCGGCTCCTTGCCGCACATCAGATCCATGAACAGCGTCGCTGCCTTTGGATCGCCACGTAGTTCCACGGCCCGGCGCTCGTTCTGGATCAGCGAGCGGATCGCCAGCGGATGCAGTTCCAGGCTGCGGTCACGGGCCACCTGGAGCATGCGCAGCATCTGCAGCGGCTCCTTGTCGAAGTCGCGTCCTGGCAGAGGCAGCAGCTTTCCCTCGGCCAGCAGGAAACCGCATTTCAGCAGTGGCTGATCGGTCTCCGCGGCGATGGCTGGCGGCCCAAGTGCTTCGCGCAGGATGGCTGGCTCGAGGATACGCGTCAGTCGAGCGATCTCGCGCGCGGTCAGGAAGTAGTGGCGCATGAAGCGCTCGACGCCATCCTGGCGACCGTGGCGCGTGTAGCCCATCCGCGCGCCGACCACAGGCTGGAGATCGAACGTAAGCCGCTCCTCGGCGCGGCCGGCGACGTAATGCAGGTGGAACCGAACCGTCCACAAAAATTCCCAGGCGCGGCGGCCATGCTTTGCCTCGGCGGGTGTCAGTACATCGCCGACATCGGCGAGTTCACCCATCGTCTGGGTGTCGTAGACGTAGCGCGCAATCCAATAGAGTGTCTGAAGATCGCGCAAACCACCGCGGCCTTCTTTCACGTTGGGCTCAACCACGAAGGGGCTGTCGCCATACCGGCGATGCCGCACGTCGCGTTCCGCCTGCTTGGCAGCGATGTAGTCGGCGACGCCAGCTTCCTTGCACGCGGCACGGAATTTCGTGTGGAAATCGCTGAAGAGTTTCGCATCGCCAGTGATATGGCGCGCATCCAACAGAGCCGTGCGGATCGTGGTGTCCTTGGCGCCTTCGACGAGGCAGTCATCGATCGAGCGCGTGGCGTGACCGACTTTCACGCCGAGGTCCCACAGGAAGTAGAGCATGTACTCGACGACCTGGAGCGTCTGGCGCGACGGCTCGTGTGCGGTCAGGAACAGCAGATCGATGTCACTGAATGGTGCCAATACGCCACGGCCATAACCGCCGGTGGCGGCCACCGACAGATGTTCCGGCTCACCCAGCCCGGTGTCTGACGTGGCGTGCTCATAGAGCGCGGTGATCAGGCCATCGATCAGCTTGCCGAGCAGTCGCGCGGCTTGCAGGCCGGTGATCTGATCCTGCTCGAACGCGTACTGCACGTGCTGCTGGATGCGGGCGAGATGCCGGCGGAATGCGCCGAGCGCCGCATCGCGCGAGACGGGCGCGCCATCCTCGGTCAACGCGGCAAGCGCGGCAGTCAGTGCGGAAACTGACGCTTCGGGCGGTTTCGAATGGGCGACGGGGCTTAGCATCCGGGCAAGCGTACTAGTTTGCTGCCGCGTCGGAAACTGCCAGCATTGCTTTCAGGCGATATAAGGCGTCCAGGGCGTCCCGCGGGGTCATTCGATCTGGTTCCAAGGCCGCAACAGCTTCGGCGAGAGGGTCGGGTGCGGCAGATGGCGTATCCTCGGGCGGAGCGGTAGGCGTGGCTGCGAATAGCGGCAATGCGGCAAGTGGGGCACCGCCAGCGCCGCCGTGCTTTTCCAGCATTGCCAGCAGGGATGCGGCCCGCCGGACCACCGGAGCGGGCACGCCGGCGAGTTCCGCGACATGCACGCCCCAGGACCGGCCGGCAGCTCCGGCGGCCACTTCGTGCAGGAACACGACGGTGCCTCTCCATTCCTTCACCCGCATGGTGTGCGGCTTCAGCCGCGGCAACCGATCGACCAGTTCCGCAAGTTCGTGGAAGTGTGTGGCAAAAATGGTGCGGCAGCGGATCGCGGAATGGAGCGCTTCCAGCACGGCCCAGGCGATCGCCAGGCCGTCGAGCGTGGCGGTGCCGCGGCCGATCTCGTCCACCACGACCAGCGAGCGCGGGCCGGCCTGGTGCAGGATCGCCGCGGTCTCGGTCATTTCGACCATAAACGTCGAGCGCCCACGCGCCAGATCGTCTGTCGCGCCGACACGGGAGAACAGCCGATCGACGGCGCCGATTGTGGCGCTTTCGGCGGGCACGGGGAGGCCGGCCTGGGCGAGCACCACGATCAATGCGTTCTGCCGCAGGAAGGTCGATTTGCCGGCCATGTTGGGGCCGGTGAGCAACAGGACGCGCTGGTCCGGCGACAGGTCGGCGTCGTTCGGGACGAACTGCGCATGGCCGGCGAGCGCGGCTTCGACCACTGGGTGGCGGCCGGCTTTCACGTGGAACGCGTCGTCGTCGGTGACGAATGGGCGGCACCATGTGCCGGGTTCGGCGAGTTTCGCCGCGGATTGAATGGTGTCGAGCAGCGCGAGCGCATCGGCGCAGGCCGCCAGCGTGTCGGCATGTGCCAATACGCTCTGCACAAGCTGGGAGAAGACCGTGCGTTCTCGAGCGGCGGCGCGCTCGCCGGCTTCCGAGATGCGGCGATCGAGGTCGGATAGCTCGGGCGTGGTGAAGCGGGCGCCGTTGGCCATGCCTTGGCGGAGGGTCAGCTCCGGGATGTCGCGGAGCTTCTCGACGGCTGCGGCCGGGGCTTCGATGACGTAGCCGAGTTGCGCATGGTGCTTGATCTTCAGGCTGGCGACGCCATAGCGCTGTGCGTAGTCGAGTTGCAGTGACGCGAGTACGCGGCGGCTGTCGTCGCGGAGGGCGCGTTCCGCGTCGAGTTCTGGGTCGAAACCGGGCTGGATGGCGTTGCCGTCGTCCAGGCGGTGGGGTGCCGGGTCGGCCACGGCGGCGGAGAGGGTCTGTTCCAGGGATGGTTCGACGCGAAGGGCCGCGATGGCGGAGCACAGGAGTGAGGGGAGAGACGTATGTCCCCCCTCCCCTTGCGGGAGGGGGTTAGGGGGAGGGGGTGTCGGAGAGAGCTGCACGGCCCCCTCCCCCCAACCCCCTCCCGCAAGGGGAGGGGGAGGATTTGCTTGAACCTCGGTCACGGCTTGCCACGCTGCATCAGCGGCGTGGAGACCATCACGGATCGCGGCCAAGTCCCTCGGGCCACCCCGCCCCACCGATAGCCGCCCCACTGCGCGCGCGATATCCGGGGCAGTACGCAACGCCGCGCGCAGCCCTTCCGCGGCATGGTCTTCGGCCAGCAGCCAGCCCCAGGCATCCTGGCGCGCGGCGACCGCGGCCGGATCAGTCAGGGGGGCGGACAACCATCCTGCCAGCATCCGTGCTCCGGCCGGCGTCAGGGTCCGCTGCACGGTATTGAGCAGCGAATGCATCGCGCCGCCGTCACGTGCGCGATGGATCTCCAAACTGGCGCGGGTCGCCGCATCCATCGCCAGCAGCCCGGCGCTGCCTTGCGGTGACGGCCGTGCCAGGCGCGGTAACGTGCCCGCCTGTGTTGCCCGCACGTAATCGACCGCCATCAGCGCGGCGATAGCCTCGGCATCGGTGAAGCTGCCGAAAGCGTCCAGACTGGCGACGCCGAACGTTTCGGCCAGCCGGCGCCGGGCAACCAGGGGCGGCGATGGGGCTATGTCCGGGGCACGTTTTGCGTCCCAGTCCCCCAACGTGAACCCCGCCGGTGCCAGTATTTCCGCAGGTTCCAGCCGCCCGAGCAGGCTGGGCAGATCACGCGAATGCAGTGCTGCCGTCTCGAACAGACCCGTGGATACATCGAGCCACGCCGCGCCCAGTTCGTCCCGCCCCTGCGCCAGCCCCAGCAGTAGATTGGCGCGGCCCGCTTCCAGGAGTGCTTCCTCGGTAATCGTCCCCGGCGTGACCAGACGCACGACCTGCCGCTTGATTGGCGCCTTGCTGGTGCGCGACTTGGGATCCTCCATCTGTTCCGTCACGGCGACGCGAAAGCCACGGCGGATCAGGCGCGCGAGATAGGCCTCGGCCGCGTGCTGCGGAACGCCGCACATCGGTATCGGCTTGCCGTCATATTCGCCGCGCTGGGTGAGCGCGATGTCCAGCGCTGCGGCGGCGGCTTCCGCGTCATCGAAGAAGAGCTCGTAGAAATCGCCCATCCGGAAGAAGACGAGCGCATCCGGATGCGCCTCCTTGGCAGCGAACCATTGCGCCATGGCGGGCGTTGCGCCGGCGGCATTCGGTGTGCGGGAGGATGCGGCCATCGCCGTGGTTTACCCCGCGGCAGACGGATTCCGAAAGCTCGGGGCCTACGCGAACTGCGAGAAGTCGGGCTTGCGCTTCTCCATGAAGGCGCGGAATGCCTCGGCGGCTTCCGGCGAACCGAGCCGTTCGCGGAATAGCGCCAGCTCCTGCTCGATCCGGCCCGCCAGATCGCGCTCGCCGTGGCGGATCAGCCGCTTGGTCTCGCGCACTGCCTGCGGCGGCAGCCCGGCAAGGCGCTGCGCGATGTCACGTGCGGTCGGCATCAGTTCGTCGTCCTCGACCACGCGGTTCACGAACCCCCAGTCCTGCGCAGTCATGGCGTCCAGCGGTTCGCCGAGCAGCAGCAAGGCATTCGCGCGCTGCACGCCGAGCAGGCGTGGGAAGAGCAGCGAACTCGCGGCTTCTGGCACAAGACCTAGGCTGGTGAACGGCATGATGAACCGCGCGGACCGGGCTGCGACGATCAGGTCGCAGTGCATCAGCATCGTCGTGCCGACGCCGATGGCGGCACCGTTCACCGCCGCGCAGGTACAAGGGAATGATCAAACCCAGCGCCTCGGCCGCCCGCAGGCCCGGGTATCGCGAGCCGGCGATCACCCTGACCTGCCATGCCGTCAGGCCCACGAAGACCAGCAGGCCAATCAGCAGGCGCACCGCCGTGCCGGTATCCCACGGCCGGTCCAGCGGCAGCAGGTAGTAAAGAACCACCAGCGCCGTGGTGACCACCAGGCCGCGCAGTACCGCCGCGATGATGAGCCGCCTTGGCCTGGCCGGCGGCAGTTCCTAGGTTCGGCGGATCGGTCATGTCCACTCCCGCGGAACGTAGTGAGGGTTCAAGGCTGGCACGCCACCAGCCCCTTGGGCCGGTCGACTCCTACCGGGGCGGGCAGGGCTTGCGCTGCGTATCCGGTGTCTGTCAGCCGCCGTTCCAGGCCCGAGGTTGCTCTACATGCTGCCAAGCCTGCCTGTGCCAGCGTGTACGGCCCCGCTCACCGAGCGCCAGAATGACTGATCTGGAAGGCCAAGGTCTTGATCGGCATCGACTACAACCAGAAGTTACGGCCGGTTCGGTAGGTGTTTGTTTGGTTGACCTGGTGTTTTGCCGGGGTAGCTGGAGTTGTTCTGGCTACTTCAAGGTGAGCGGGATCGGGGCGCCGATCAGGTTGAAGGCCTCGCGCTGGGTGCTGGTGGGCTCGGTGAGCATCGGCACGGTTGCGGTGGTGCCGGCGTGGACGACATCGGGAACGTAGCTAGCTACACCCAAAGCTATGGAAACGCGAATTACACGGTGGGCGATGCGCTGTGGGCCGCGTTCGTCCAGGACGATTTTCGCGCTCGCAACGATCTGACGCTAAACATTGGATTGCGTTACGAGCAGCAAACCTTCACGGACTCGCGCGAGGATTTTGCGCCTCGCGTGGGGTTTGCCTATAACTGGCGCGGGCAGGGCAAAACGGTGATTCGGGGCGGTTACGGCATCTACTGTCTGCAAGTAGTCATTCGGAAGCGAACTACGCGCTGAGCGGCCCGACTGGTGTATTCAATTACACCGCGACTCCGGGCCAAATCGGATTTCCGACGAGCGTCGCAGACGTACCATTGCCGGCGTTTCCTACAGGCGCCGTCGCTCCGATTCGAACAACATTTTATATTCGTCCCGGTCGCGCGGCTTTCTACAACCAATTTTTTCCGGTGGCGGACTTGACAGGGTATCCCAACGCGCTGCTGAACCCGTATTCGCAACAATGGACGCTGGGCGTAGAGAGACAGATCGTGAAAGGCTGGGTGCTGAGCGTCGACTACGTTGGGTCGCATACGGTGAAGATCGTGCGGCCGCTGGACGTGGATACACGCCCGGCATCGTTTGTGCGGACAGCTCCCGGCCAGTTCTTTAACAACGCACCAACCGCGGCATACCATATCCTTCGGCACGGCGATCTCCACATCAGCAGTCGGGTGAGGCCATGTCGAGACCCGCAGGGAACTGGCGCGTTATCCTCGCGCTTTTCTGTTGCGCATTCCTGGCCCTGGCGCCGGCTCTTGCCGAGGCGCGAGCCGGCGGCTCCTTTGGCGGCCGGCCATCGAGCATGGGCAGCCGCGGAACGCGCAGTTGGGACAACAACGGCGCGCAGCCGCTGAACCGCAGCCTGACCCCGCAGCCCGGCCAGTCCGGCTACGCATCTGGGCCGACCTACCCCGCTTCCGGCGGCAGCCTTTTTCAGCGCCATCCGTTTCTGACCGGGCTCGCCGGCGGGCTGTTCGGCTCCTGGCTGTTCGGGCACGCCGGCAATGCCGGGACCGGCGGCGGCGCGGGATCGGCGATCGGCGGCCTGCTGTGGATCGCGATCATCGGTTTCTTGATCTGGCTGGCGTTCCGCTTCTTCCGCCGCGCGTCAGGATCGTCGGGTTGGCCCGGCGGAGGGGGCTTCGCGGCTCGCTCGGCCGGAGCGGCGGCGGCGCCGGCGGTTCGCGACCGTGGCCGCGACATCAACCTCGCCGATGCCGATCTTCAATCGTTCCAGCAGTTGCACGCGGCGATCCAGGAAGCCTGGAGCGCCGGCGATCTCGCGCGCCTGGGGCGGCTGATGACCCCCGAGATGCTCAGCTATTTCGCGGATGAGCTGACCCGCAACACGAGCCGGGGGGTGAGCAACGTCGTCTCCGATGTGCGGCTTCTCAAGGGCGAGCTGAACGAGAGCTGGGAGGAACGCGATCGGCAATACGCCACGGCGTTTATGCGCTGGCGCGCGCTCGACTATGTCGTCCGCCTCGGCGACCTCGCCCGGAGAGCGCGGCGATCTCGTCAGCGGGGATCCCCGCACACCGGTCGAGGCCGAGGAGATATGGACCTTTGTGCGCCCGCGCGGCGGCGCGTGGCTGCTCTCCGCGATCCAGCAGGTCTGACCCAGCCGACGAAGGGTCGGGTCAGGGCCAAGCCGCTTCGGGAGGCAGCGACATCAGGATCGCCTCGACATTGCCGCCGGTCTTCAGCCCGAACCGGGTGCCGCGGTCGTAAAGCAGGTTGAATTCGACGTAGCGGCCGCGGCGAACGAGCTGATGGCGGCGCTGCTCGTCGGTCCAAGGCAGCCGCATACGCGGCCGCACGATCGCCGGATAGACCTCGAGAAAAGCCTCGCCGACCGCGCAGACAAAGGCGAAGTCGCGCTGCCAATCGCCGCTATCGAGATAATCGAAGAAGATTCCGCCGGCGCCGCGCGCCTCGCCCCGGTGCTCGAGGAAGAAATATTCGTCGCACCAGGCCTTGAAGCGCGCGTGGCAGTCGGGGTCGTAGCCGACGCAGGCGGCAGCAAGGGCCGCGTGAAACATCTGTTCCGCATTCGCATCCGGATACATCGGGGTTAGATCGCTGCCGCCGCCGAACCAAGCTTTGCTGGTGACGATATAGCGGGTGTTCATATGCACCGCCGGGACCAGCGGCGAGCGCATATGGGCGACAAGCGAGATCCCGCTCGCCCAAAAGCGCGGGTCAGCCGCGGCGCCCGGGATGTCGTTGCGAAACTCGGGCGAAAATTCCCCCGACACCGTCGAGATGTTGACCCCGACCTTTTCAAACACGCGCCCGCGCATCACCGAGATGGTCCCGCCGCCACCGCCGGGGCGCTGCCACGGGGTGCGCTCGAACCGGCCGGCCGGACCATCCTCGCGACGCTCGGCGGCAAATTCGTCCTCGATTGCCTCAAACGCGGCACAGATGCGGTCGCGCAGGGCGGCGAACCATGCGGCGGCGCGGTCGCACCGGTCGGGGTCGGGGGGAAAAACTTCGGCTTGGCTCATGGCGACGGGAACAAGCCGGTCTGCCGCAACGCTTCGGCGAGCGCCACCGCGCCGGCAAGGGTAACGTTGAGCGATCGGGCCGGCGCGCGCAAGGGAATCACTATTCGCGCCGCCGCAGCGGCGTGCACCGCCGGCGGAACCCCGGCGCTTTCCCGACCGAGCAAATCGTATCGTTGCCCTCAAACGCAAATCGGTGCAGCGCCACCGCTCCGGAGGTCGTCATCAACAGTACCCGTGACCGAGGGTCGCGGTTCGCGAGAAACGCCTGCCATGACGCGTGGCGCACGATCGGACAGATAGCCGCGTAGTCGAGCGCCGTGCGCCTGAGGCGGCGGTCGTCGAGCAAGAACCCGCATGGCTCGATCAAATCGACCGCGATCCCGAAACAGGCAGCGAGCCGCAGCAAGGACCCGGTATTCTGCGGTATGTCCGGTTCAAATAGGGCAAGGCGCAAGCTAATCTCCGGTGAAACCTTCGACGTTCGATTTTCTTCGCGGCATCCAAATGTATTACACGGGTCCAAGCGACCACCGCCGTGGCGGTCATTTCTGCGGCAGTCTGTCGCATAGTTCGCCTTCTTTAACAGTATAGCTTCGCGCAACGGCCGCGGCCGGCGAAGCGGCGCGGCGTGACGAGGTTTTGAATGGCCGATCTGGCGCACCAGCATATTGCCGATGTTCATCCCGGCGAGATTCGGGGCAATTTCGACCGTTGTGGAGGCCGGGCTCATCCGCAGCGGGGCTCGATCCATGATAGATTTGGGCGCGTCCTTCGGGGTTCGGCGTCTGCAAACCTCGCCGTTTCCCCTTCCGCGTATACGGGCGGCACCACCATCAAGATCGGCTAGGAGAGCACTGTGGCCGACACCCCTGCCCCGCCAACCAACGGGATCATCCGCTGGATCGACCATCGGCTGCCGTTTGTCGCGCTGTTGCGACACGAGCTTTACGATTATCCGACCCCGCGAAACTTGAGCTATTGGTGGAATTTCGGCTCTCTGGCCGGGATTATGCTGGTGGTGATGATCGTGACCGGCATCTTCCTTGCGATGCAATATACGCCGAGCGCGCAGCTCGCCTTCGAACTCGGTCGAGCGCATCATGCGCGACGTCAACTACGGCTGGCTGATGCGCTACGCGCACGCCAACGGCGCATCGATGTTCTTCGCAATCGTCTACATCCATATTTTCCGGGGACTCTATTACGGCTCTTACAAGGCTCCGCGCGAATTGCTGTGGATCCTTGGGGTGATCATCCTGATCTTGATGATAGCGACTGCGTTCATGGGGTACGTGCTGCCGTGGGGGCAGATGAGCTATTGGGCCGCCACCGTGATTACCAGTCTGTTTTCGGCGATCCCGCTCGTGGGCCACAGCGTCGTCACATTCTTGTGGGGCGGCTTCACCGTTGGGGATCCGACCCTGCACCGCTTTTATGCGCTGCACTATCTGCTGCCGTTCGTGATCCTGTTGGTCGTACTGCTGCACCTCGTTGCGCTCCACCGCTTCGGCTCCAACAATCCGCTGGGCATCGACATGAAGGGCCCGCAGGATTCGATCCCATTCCATCCTTATTACACGATCAAGGATATGTTCGGGTTGTGTGTATTTCTTCTTATCTATGCTTTCTTTATATTCTATGAGCCGAACTTTCTCGGCAATCCAGACAATTACATTCCGGCGAATCCGTTGCAGACACCGAACCATATCGTCCCGGAATGGTATCTGTTGCCTTATTATGCGATTCTGCGCTCGATCACGTTTTCGATCTTCGGTATACCAGCCAAGTTACTCGGCGTCATCTGCTCGTTCGGCTCGTTGTTCATGTTGTTCATCGTGCCCTGGCTCGATACCTCGCCGGTGCGGAGCGCGAGATTTCGGCCGGTCTACAAATGGGTGTTTTGGCTGCTCGTGATTGACGTGCTGGCGCTGGGCTGGGTCGGCTTCAACCCGCCGCAGGGCATCGTCGTGAGCGTCGGCCAAATCGCCACACTGTACTACTACGTTCACTTCCTGATCCTGTTCCCGCTGATCGGCTGGTTCGAACGCCCGCATCCGCTGCCGACCAGCATCGCCGCCACGGTACTCAGCGGCACAGTGCCGTTGGGCGGCGCCGGCTCGCCGATAGAGAAAGCCTGAGATGGTGAAATATCCGGCCGCAGTGGCGGCGCTGCTGACGATGCTGGCGCTGGCCCCCGCCGCCACCCGAGCCGCCGATGAAACCCCATCGCCGCCGCGCCAGCAATGGTCGTTCGACGGGGTTTTCGGCACTTATGATCGCGCGGCGGCGCAACGCGGTTTTCAGGTCTACAAACAAGTCTGCTCAGCCTGTCATGCGGTCGAGCATCTGCGTTTCGGCGACCTCGCCGGACTCGGCTACACGCCAGGCGAAATCAAGGCCATCGCCGCGAGCTACCAGGTCACCGACGGGCCGAACGATCAGGGTCAGATGTACCAGCGGCCTGGCCGTGCCTCGGACCCGATCCCCGGCCCGTTTCCGAATGTACAGACGGCGCGTGTCGCAAACGGCGGCGCGCTTCCGCCCGACTTGTCGATGATCGTCAACGCGCGCGACGGCGGCGCCGACTATGTCTTTGCGATCCTGAATGGTTTCAAGCCGCCGCCAGCGGGGTTCAGCGTGCCGCCGGGGCGATATTACAACGAGTTTTTCCTTGGGCATCTGATCGCAATGCCGCCGCCGCTCAGCGATGGCGTAGTGACCTATGCCGACGGAACCAAGGCGACGGTGCCGCAGATGGCGCATGATGTCGCCACCTTTTTGGCCTGGGCTTCGCAGCCCCAGCTCGACACCCGCCACCGCGTCGGGGCCAAGGTGTTCCTGTTCCTGATTGTTGTCGTCGGTATCTTCTACGCGGCCAAGCGCAAGATCTGGACGGTCGTCCACTGAGCTGACATGACCGCACCCGTCATCGGCATTATCGGCGGCAGCGGGCTTTACGAGATCGACGGGCTTGCCGACGTCGCTTGGCGGCGGGTCGAGAGCCCATTCGGGGCGACTTCGGATGAATTCTGCTTCGGCACGCTCGACGGCCAACCGGTCGTGTTCGTGCCACGTCACGGCCGCGGGCACGTGTTGCCGCCGTCGGAAATCAATTTCCGCGCCAACATCGACGCACTGAAACGCTGCGGCGTTACCGATATCGTCTCGCTTTCCGCGGTCGGCAGCCTGCGCGAGGACCTTGTCCCCGGGGATTTCGTCGTCGTCGACCAATTTATCGACCGCACTTTTGCCCGACCCAAGAGCTTCTTTGGCGCCGGCTGCGTCGCCCATGTTTCGATGGCGCATCCGGTGTGCGGCCGGATCGGCGACGCGCTGGCCACGGCCGCGGCGCCGGCCGGATCGGCGCTCAAGCGCGGCGGTACCTACCTGGTCATGGAAGGACCCCAGTTCTCCAGCCTCGCCGAAAGCCGGCTCTACCGATCGTGGGATTGCGACGTGATCGGAATGACCAACATGCCCGAGGCCAAACTCGCCCGCGAGGCCGAGATCTGTTACGCTACAGTGGCAATGGTCTCCGATTACGATTGCTGGCACCCAGATCACGACGCCGTGACCGTCGAAACGATCGTCGGAGCTATGCTGGCCAATGCGCAAAAGGCCAAGGCGCTGATCCGCAGTGTCGTTCCGCTCTTGGCTGCCCATACCGGCCCGTGCCGACAGGGCTGCCGGCATGCTCTTGACCAAGCCCTGGTCACCGCGCCCGAGCGGCGCGATCCGGTGCTGCTCGCCCGTCTCGACGCGATCGCCGGGCGGGTGCTCGGTCGCGCGGTCGTCGGGGGGGCCGGATGAGATGAACGTTGGCGGCCGGCCGATGCGCACGATCTGGCTGGCTGCTGACCGGCGCACCGTCGAGATCATCAATCAGACAAGGCTGCCGCACGAGCTGGTGATCGTCGCGCTGAGGACTCTCGACGATGCCGCCAACGCGATCCGCACGATGCAAGTGCGCGGAGCGCCGCTAATCGGCGCCGCGGCGGCTTACGGCGTGGCGCTGGCGACCGCGGCGGACGCTTCCAATTCGGCAATCGGACGAGCGGCGGCGACGCTCGCCGCGACCCGCCCGACTGCGGTGAACCTGCGCTGGGCGCTCGCCGAGATGAAGCTATCGCTCATCGAGGTGCCGGAGCACGATCGGCAAGCCGTCGCCCTCACGCGGGCCGGCGAGATCGCCGAGGATGATGTCGCGATAAACCGCGCCATCGGCGAGCATGGCGCCGGACTGATCGCCGAGGCTTGGCGGCGCAAGAACATGACCGGGCGTGTCGATATCCTGACCCATTGCAACGCCGGCTGGCTCGCCACGGTCGATTGGGGCACCGCTCTCGCCCCCGTCTATCGCGCCCATGATGACGGCATCCCGGTCCATGTCTGGGTGGACGAGACCCGGCCCCGTAATCAGGGCGCCAACCTGACCGCCTGGGAACTCGGCCAGCACGGGGTACCGCATACGGTCATCGTCGACAATGCGGGTGGCCATCTGATGCAGCAGGGCCTCGTCGATTTGTGTATCGTCGGCACCGACCGCACCACGGCTGGCGGCGACGTCGCCAACAAGATCGGCACCTATCTGAAGGCGCTGGCGGCGCACGACAACGATATCCCGTTCTACGTGGCGCTACCCTCGCCGACGATCGACTGGGAGATCGAGAGCGGCGCGGCGATCCCGATCGAACGCCGCGACAGCCGCGAGGTCACCCATATCGAAGGTTGGACCGAGGCGGGGGAGCGGGTTTCGGTGCGCTTGACCCCGCCGGGCAGCCCCGCGGAGAATCACGCCTTTGACGTGACCCCGGCACGGCTCGTCACCGCGCTGATCACCGAACGCGGCGTCTGCCCGGCCTCGCGGTCCGGGCTGTTCTCGCTGTTTCCAGAGCGTCGCTGCTGAGCCGGCGGTTGCGATAGCGCAAAGGGGGCTTTGCGATGGACGGAATCGCCGGCATCGATCACGTCATCGTCGCTGTCCACGAGTTGGAAAATGCCCGGACCGCATGGAGCCGGCTTGGTTTTACCCTATCGCCGCGGGGCCGGCATATCGGTCAGGGCACCGCCAATTATTGCGTAATGTTCCCTTCCGATTATCTCGAGCTGCTCGGCATCGTCGATGCAGCCGACTCGGTCGAACGCCTCGACGCTTTTCTGGCGCGACGCGAGGGGCCGATGGCGGTGGCTTTTGCCCCTGCCGGGACCGCTGAGGACGCTCGTTCGGCGCTGCTGCGCCGGCAGCTGCACCCGTCCGAGCCGCGCCCGCTCGCCCGCCAAATCGAGCTGCCGCGGGGGACCGTCCTGCCCCGCTTCAGCCTGATTTCGTTGCCGCCGGACGAAACCCCCGGCCTCGACAGTTTTTTGTGCAGTCATCTGATGCCGGCGCTGATGCGTCGGCCGGAATGGCTGGCCCACCCTAACGGCGCCATCGGGCTGAGGGCGGTGCATGTCCTGGTCGAGAGCACGGCCCCGCTGCTGCCCGCCTATGATCGGCTGTTCGGGATCGTGCAGGTGACGACGACGGACGCCGTGGCGGTCGTCCATATCGGGCGGCAACGTCTGGTCTTCAGCACCCCCGACGATTTTCAGACGATGCATCCGGGGATCGAAATCGATCCCGGATTTTCGCCGCCAGGGATTGTCGCGCTCGAACTCGGCGTCGAACGACTCCAGCGCACGATCGACCATCTGACACAGCGGGACGTCGCGTTCGACGAAATGCCCGGCGGCACCCTTGCCGTGCCGGCGCGCGAAGCGAGCGGCGCGGTTCTCCTGTTCGGCGAGGGCTGACTGGCTGCCGGCAGCGGTGCGACGTAGCCACCTGACTGGATCTACCAGCCAATGCCTATAACCCTAACGCCGCGCGGTGCTTCGCGCTTGCCGCTCCGCCTGCGATGATGGGCCGATGCCGTTCTTCACAATCCCGTTTCCCGCGATCGATCCCATCGCGCTCGCGATCGGCCCGTTTGCGATCCGCTGGTACGCGCTCGCCTATATCGTCGGGCTGTTGATCGGGTGGCGTTATTGCCTAGCCCTCTCCGGTCGGCCGCCCCATCTCGTCCGTCGTCAGGATGTCGACGATTTCCTCGTGTGGGCGACGCTCGGCGTCGTCCTCGGCGGACGTATCGGCTATGTGCTGTTTTACAATCCCGACTACTACTTCGCCCATCCGCTCCAGGCGCTCTATGTGTGGCATGGCGGAATGTCGTTTCATGGCGGCGCCATTGGGGTGACGGCCGCGATCATCCTGTTTACCCGCCTGCGGACGATCCCGGTCTTCGCCTTTGCCGACATCATCACCGAGGCGATCCCGATCGGCCTGTTCTTTGGCCGCATCGCCAATTTCATTAACGGCGAGTTATATGGGCGGCCGAGCGATATGCCGTGGGCGATGATCTTTCCGAATGGCGGCCCGGTACCGCGTCACCCGAGCCAACTCTATGAGGCGTTGTGCGAAGGGGTCCTGTTGTTTCTGCTGCTGTTCGTCGCCGAACGCCGCCGCGCCCGCAAAACGCCGGGGATCGTCACCGGGCTGTTCCTTGCCGGCTACGCCGTCGCTCGTATGTCGGGCGAGCTGTTCCGCCAGCCGGACCAGCAATTGGGATACCTGATCTTCGGCACGACGATGGGCCAGCTACTGTCGATACCGGTGCTGATTGCCGGGGTCGCGATCATCCTGTGGGCCCGGCAGGTGCCTCGTTCTGCGCGGCCGTGACAGCGAACGCGCTCGGCAACAAGATTGCCCGCCGCATCCGCAACGGGGGGCCGTTATCGCTCGCGGCCTATATGGCGATCGCTCTGCACGATCCCGATCTTGGCTATTATGCCACTCGCCGGCCGTTCGGGGCCGCCGGCGACTTCGTGACCGCGCCCGAGATCAGCCAGGTCTTCGGCGAGCTGATCGGGCTGTGGTGCGCGCTGGTCTGGGAGCAGATCGGTCGACCCGATCCTGTGATCCTGGCGGAGCTGGGTCCCGGGAGCGGCGTACTCGCCGACGATCTGTTGCGCGCTGTCGGCGCCGTGCCCGAACTTCGCCGCGCAGTGCGCCTGTATCTGGTCGAAGCGAGCCCGGTGCTGCGCGGTGAACAAAAACGCCGGCTCGCTTATGCCGACCCGGTGTGGCTGACCCGGTCCGACGAGTTGCCGGCGGGTCCGATGCTGATCGTGGCCAACGAATTCCTCGACGCGCTGCCAATCCACCAGCTCGTCCGCGGGCATCGGGAATGGTCGGAGCGAATGGTGGCGCTTGATCGCGACGATCGGCTGGTCTTTGTCGATGATCTCGAGAGCCCGGCCCTCTCGCTGCTGGTCCCCGATGACGTGCGCAATACCGCTCGGCCAGGCACCGTCTTCGAGTTCTGCCCCCAGGCGCTGGCGCTGAGCGCCGTGCTCGGCGCCCGCCTCGAGCACGATCCGGGTGCCGCCTTGTTCATCGATTACGGCTACTTCCCGAGCCGGCCGGGGACGACCTTGCGCGCCCTCTCCCACCACGGGCCGGGCGACGCGCTGGCATCCCCCGGGACTGCCGATTTGAGCGCCCATGTCGATTTCGCGGCCTTCATGCAGGCCGCTTGCACAGCCGGAGCCAACGTCCATGGGCCGGTGCCCCAGGGCCAATTCCTCGGCATGCTTGGCGCCGGCGCCCGACTCGACGCCCTACTCCGGCGGGCGACCGCCGACCAGCGGCAACGGCTCGAAAGCGGCGTCATGCGCTTGCTCGACCCCGCCCAAATGGGCGATTTGTTCAAGGCCGTGGCTGTTGTCTCGCCGTGGCTGCCGACACCCTTCGGTTTCGAATTTGCGGAAACGCAGCGATGATCGCTCTCGATGTATTCGACGCGAACGGCTCAGTTCGACACGCCTTCTTTACCCGGCAGGGCGGGGTCAGCGAGGGGCTGTTTGGATCTCTCAATTGCGGATTCGGCTCTGGTGACCCTGCGGAGAACGTCGCGCGCAATCGCGCGATCGCGCTGGAGAGGTTGGCTCTGTCCGCCGACCGGCTGGTGACCTGTCGACAGATCCACAGCACCGTGGTGGTCGTCGTCGAAGACCCGTGGCGCCGCGAGGACTCGCCACGAGCCGACGGTATGGTCTCCTGCGTTCCCGGGGTCGTATTGGGCATTTTGGCGGCCGATTGCGCCCCGGTCCTATTGCACGATCCGGTCGCCCGAGTGATCGGCGCCGCACATGCCGGCTGGCGTGGAGCGCTCGGCGGAGTCGTCGAGGCGACCATTATTCAGATGGCGGCGCTCGGGGCAGAGCCTGGCCATATCCGCGCCGGGATCGGGCCCTGCATCGGCCCCGCTTCCTACGAAGTCGGTCCCGAATTCCCCCAGCCGGTCGTCGCCGAAGATCCCGGCGCCGCGGCCTATTTTGCGCCGGCGCGGCGCTCCGGTCATTTCATGTTCGACCTCGCCGGCTATGTCGAGCATCGTCTTGGCCGGGCCGGGGTGAGGCTGGTGCAGCACGCTCGGCACGATACCGCCGCCGATGAGGAGCGGTTCTTCAGCTATCGCCGCGCCTGCCTGCGCGGCGAGACCACCTACGGCCGCGGGCTTTCGGCCATCGTGCTCGACGAATGACCGGATGGCGGCGGGCTGGCGCTGCGACGATGCTGTTGCTGGCGGCTTGTCAACCGCTGCCGCATCCTTTCGCCGACGATGTGCCAAAACCGGGCTCGCCGATGCTGATTTTGCGCGATAACGCCAGCGTCGCGATCTCGCCGCTCAAAGGCGGGCCACGGGCCACGGCCGAAAAGCTCGCACCCGCGATGGCGCAGGCGCTGCAACAGCGCGACATTGCCGCCAGCGATCGCACGGCGAGCATCGCCAGCTACCAGCTCAACGGCCGGATTCAGCGCATGCCTCCCGCCGATGGCAAGACGGCGGTGGTCGTGCAGTGGGAATTGCGCGATCCCGCCGGCAAATTGCTCGGCGAGCGGGCAGAGCGGGTCGAGGCCACCGATGGCGATTGGCAACAAGGAAACGACGACGTTGTCGCCCGTCTCGCCGCCGCCGGCGCCGAGCAGATCGCCGCCATGCTGCTGGACAAAGCCCCGGTCGAGGCTGCCGATGAGGGGCGGACCCGGCTGCTGATCCGCGGGGTCGAAGGCGCGCCCGGCGACGGTGGATCGGCTTTGGCAAGCGCCATTTCGACTTTGTTGAAGCGGCAAGACCTCGCGATCGTCTCCGATCCGCAGGCAAAGGCCGATCTTCTGCTCGACGCCGATGTCGTCGTCGGCAAGCCCGAATCCGGCAAACAACATGTCAAGATCGTCTGGCACGTGCGCAACAAGGACGGCAGCGAGATCGGCAACGTCGCCCAGGAGAACGATGTTCCGGCCGGCCTGCTCGACGGATCTTGGGGCGACGTCGCCTACACGGTCGCGGTTTCGGCACAAGACGGAATTATGGCGCTGATCGCGCGCGGCGCCCCGCCATCCGGCGGCAAAACCTGAACCCGCCGCTGCTCAGTCGACCATGAGGCAAGGGGCATGAGGCAAGGGATGTGCGGTTGTCAGGCTGGGTACGAATTGTTACATTACTGCTACGTGCAGCCGCGGGATTTGGCCCGTCGGCGCCCTTGCTGGCCGCTGCGTCATGAAAATTCTTGCCTGCAACAGCAATCGGCCGCTCGCTGAAGCCATCGCCGCCTATCTCGACTTACCGTTGACCAAGGCCATTGTGCGCCGTTTCTCCGATATGGAGGTGTTTGTCGAAATTCAGGAAAACGTCCGCGGCGAGGATGTCTTTGTGATCCAATCGACCTCCTTTCCGGCAAACGACAACCTGATGGAGCTGCTGGTCAGTCTCGATGCGCTGAAGCGCAGCTCGGCGCGGCGGGTGACGGCGGTGATCCCCTATTACGGCTATGCCCGGCAAGACCGCAAATCCGCGCCGCGTACCCCGATCTCGGCCAAGCTTGTCGCCAACATGATCACTGCGGCCGGCGCCGACCGTGTGCTGACCCTCGATCTCCACGCTGGACAGATCCAGGGTTTCTTCGATATCCCGACCGACAATTTGTACGCCGAGCCGGTGCTGGTTAAGGACATCCTCGACAATCACGCCCGCCGTGACCTCATTATCGTATCGCCTGATGTGGGCGGCGTCTTTCGCGCTCGGCAGATTGCCCGCCGGCTCGACGTCGACCTCGCGATCATCGACAAGCGTCGTGAGCGCGCAGGCGTGTCCGAGGTCATGAACATCATCGGCGATGTGGCCGGGCGCCGCTGCATCCTTGTCGACGACATGGTCGACACCGCCGGCACCTTGTGCAACGCGGCCAGGGCGTTGATCGGCGCCGGCGCATCCGCGGTATTCTCCTACGTCTCGCACGGGGTGCTGTCGGGCGGTGCGGTGGCGCGGGTCATCGATTCGCCGATCGAGATGCTGGTCACGACCGACAGCATCGTCGCGACCGAGGCGGTGCGGCAAGCAAACAACATCCGCCAGGTGTCGATTGCGCCGCTGATGGCCGAGGCGATCCGCCGGATCAGCGAGGAACGTTCGGTCTCGAGCCTGTTCGATTGAGCCTCGCGGCTCGTCCACGACAATGAACCCCGCTATCACCCCGATCACGATGCCCAAATGGGGGCTGACGATGACCGAGGGCAAGGTCGTCGGCTGGCTCAAGCAGGAAGGACAGCATTTCGCGGCGGGCGAGGAACTCCTGGAGATCGAGACGACCAAGATCACCAATGTCCTCGAAATCCCGGAGGGTGGCGTCTTGCGGCGGATCGTGGCGCAAGCCGGGGCCACCTTGCCGGTCGGCGGCTTGCTTGCGGTAGCCGCGCCCGAGACCGTGCCCCAAGCCGAGATCGACGCGTACGTTGCTGAGTTCGCCCCCGTCGAATCCGCAGTCGAGAGCGGCGCTGAAGCTGAGGCGATCCAGCCGCAAGAGATCGATGTCGCGGGGCGGCGGCTGCGCTACCTGGAACTCGGCAAAGATGACAACCTCCCGGTTGTGCTGATCCACGGGTTCGGCGGCGACCTCAACACCTGGATGTTCACCCAGCCGGTGCTCGCCGAGAGCCAGCGCGCGATCGCTCTCGACCTCCCCGGGCATGGCGGTTCGGTCAAGGAGGTGGGGTCGGGCGATCCCGAAACCTTGGCCGACACGATCGAGGCCGCGGTGGATGCGCTCGCTATAGAGCGAATGCATCTCGTCGGGCACTCGATGGGCGGCGCGCTAGCGGCACTGACGGCGTTGCGTCGGCCGGAGCGCATTGCGAGCATGACCCTGATCGCCCCGGCCGGGTTTGGGCCGGAGCTCAACACCGCCTTTATCGACGGCTTCGTCCGCGCCGCGCGCCGCCGCGAGGCGATCGAGGTGCTCAATCAACTGGTTCACGACCCGGCTCTGGTCAGCCGCGCGATGGTCGAGGAAGTCTTGCGCTATAAGCGCCTCGATGGCGTCACCGCGGCGCTGACAACAATCGCTGGAGCGTGGTTTGCCGGTGGCCGGCAAGCGCTCGACCTGACCGGCCGGATCGACGCGCTCACGCTCCCGGTTCAGCTGATTTGGGGCCGCGACGACCGCATCATCCCGGTCGCGCACGCCGAGGCGCGCGCCTCCCGCTGGCCGGTGCACATTCTCGACGAGACCGGGCATCTGGCGCATCTGGAAAAGTCCGGCGAGGTCAACCGGCTGATCAAAGCGTTCATCGATCTCCACACCTGACGCTGGGTGGTACTGCGGACACCGGCGTCAGCAGCCCAGCTTGGCGGCGAGGTCGATAAAGCTGTCGGCGATGACGTCGAAATCGTGCTCGGCCTTGAAATCGCGAGTCTTGTTGGGGCCTTGCTCGAACGGTCGGTTTACGTAGGCGGTGTGGAAGCCGCGCCCGCGCGCCGCGACCAGATCGCCGTTATGCGCCGCGACCATCATGCACTCTTCGGGCTTCAGGTCGAGAAAGGCGGCGGTGCGGTCATAAGCCTCGGGCTGCGGCTTGTAGGCGTGGGCGACCTCCGCGCCGAGGATCGCGTCCCACGGCAATCCTGCGTATTTGGCCATGTTGACCATCAGCGCGACATTGCCGTTCGACAAGGTCACCAGGATGAATTTGCGCTTGAGCCGGGTCAGGCCTTCGACGGTATCCGGCCACCCGTCGAGGCGATGCCAGGCACGATTGAGATGGTCGACCTCCGCCTTGCTGAGCCCCGAGATCCCGAACTCCGGCAACAGCTCGACCAGGTTCTCGCGATGCAAATCGTCGAGCCGGGTCCATGGGCGCTCGCCATTGCGCACCTTGGCCATCGCCGGCTGATAGCGCGCCCGCCATTTGTCGGCGAAGTCGTGCCAGTCCTTGTCGTAGCCCTTTGGGCCGAGAAACGCCTTGGCCTCGCGCGCGATGCTGTCGCGCCAGTTCACCACCGTGCCGAACACGTCAAAAGTCAGGGCCTTTACATCCGAAAGCGCCATCGTCCGACCTTTCCTGTTGCCTATTTCCGCTCCCGGCGGGTGTGGCGCAGCTGCGGGGCAGCGTCAACCGCCGTAATCGCAGGTCGAGCATAACATCTCTGTTCGTTCGAGAGGCGGTGTGGTGGCTGCGGCCTCGGGCATCTGTGGACCTAGCCGCCATTTCAGCGGTCAACGGGGCGGCGATCGAATTGCGTTGCGGCGCGCGTCGCCGAGACGGAAGATCGCCCCTGACAGGCCAGGAATTTGGGGAATGTCGGCCCACCCCCTCCGCCTCATGCGGGGTGGGTTGGGGTGGCGGCGGGCATGGCGCCGCCGCAAGCAACGGAGAACATTTTCGCACTCATCTTTCCGGGAGGAAGACGGCAATGGCACAAGTTGGCACGGGCAAATATACCTACGAGCTAGTCCGCGATTTTCTCAAATCGCCCGACGGAGAACCGTTCGGGTTGGTCAGCCGGGTGGCGGCCGATGCGCAGGACCGCATCTACGTGTTCCAGCGCCGGGATCCTCCGGTCGTGGTATTCGACCGCGAGGGGAAGCATCTGGGCTCCTGGGGCAGCGGTGCGGTCACTGACCCGCACGGGCTGAAGATCGTCGGCGACACCGTCTACACCACCGACCGCTCCGACTCGGTCGCGAAGTCGTTCACCTTGGACGGCAAGCCCCTGTTGGAGTTGGGCCAGCGCGGCGTCCACTCCGACACGGGCCATGTCACCAACTGGCTGGTCGAGCGCGCGGCGGGGCCGTTCAATCACCCGACCGAGATGATGCCCCACCCGAACGGCGACATTTACGTGACCGACGGCTACCGCAACGCCCGCGTGCACCGCTTCACCCGCGATGGCCGGTTGGTCAAATCGTGGGGTACGCCCGGCCAGGCCGCCGGCCAGTTCCACCTGCCGCACAGCATCGCGTTCGACGATGACGGCAAGCTTTACGTCGCCGACCGGTCGAACAAGCGCATCCAGATCTTCTCGCCGGAGGGGGACTTCCTCGGCCAGTGGACCGGCATGGGGGGGCCGAACGACATCTCCCGCGGCACGGACGGCAATTATTACATCGCCGAGCAGGAAGATGACGGCAAACCTGCCTATATCTGCGTGCGCGATGCGAACGGGGCAGTGCTCACTCGCCTGGAGAGCCGCCATGTCCATGGCGTGGGCGTCGACTCGCGTGGCGATATCTACGCCGGATTGACCCAGGAGCGCAGCGTCGACAAGTTCGTGCGAAAGGGCTGAGCGGCAACTCAAAGGAGGATGCCGGACACAGCACCGGCGATCTCGTCCTGCGCGTCCGGGCGGAAGGCTGCGCGCGCCGGCTGATGTTTCAGCCAGCCGGCGCTATCGGCCGCGGCCGATCTTGCCCGACTCGGTGGAATGGGCGTAATCCGGCGCGGAAGCGGCGTCGCGAAGGAGAAAGGCCGTGGATATTCCATCCGAGAAGCCGGTGGAGGCTGCCGGGAATGAGATCGACCGGCCACTGCCGAGCGCGCCGTCGAACAAGATCTGGGGCAGCGACGCGATCGCCGCGGCGATCCGCGAACTTAACATCCCCTATGTCGCGTTGAACCCGGGCTCGAGCTATCGCGGCCTGCACGACAGCCTCGTCAACTACCTCGGCAACCGCCGGCCGCGCATGTTGCTGTGCCTGCACGAGGAGAGTGCTGTGGCGTTGGCGCATGGCTGGGCCAAGGTCACGGGCCGGCCGATGCTCGCCATCGTCCACGCCAATGTTGGCTTGATGCATGCGACGATGGCGATCTTCAACGCCTGGTGCGACCGGGCGCCGGTGATCGTGCTGGGCGCCACCGGCGCGCTCGATGCGACACGGCGGCGGCCTTGGATCGAATGGATTCACACTGCGCGCGACCAAGGTGCGTTGATCCGCAATTTCTCCAAATGGGACGACCAGCCCTCATCGATCGGGGCCGCGCAGGAAGCTATCTTGCGCGCCAACATGATTGCGCAGACCGCGCCGCGCGGGCCCGTCTATCTCAATTTCGATCTCGCCCTGCAGGAAGACGAGATCGAAACCGTGCCGGTCATGCCCGACATCGCGCGCTTTACCCCGCCGGCTGTCGCCCGAGCCCGGCGGCGCGCTGGTGCGGCAGGCGGCGGAATTGCTGGCGCGGGCCGAGCGGCCGGTGATCCTGATGGGCCGCGCCTCGCGCGATCCCGAATTCGTGGCAGCGCCGGGTGGCGCTGGCCGAGGCGGTCGGCGCGCGGGTCATGACCGACCGCAAGACCGGCGCGGTATTCCCGACCGATCATCCGTGATTGCGGAGGGCCGGGCGCGTCTTCGCCGAAGCGGTCGAGCTGATTGCCGCGCGCCGATGTGATCCTGAGCCTCGATTGGGTCGATCTCGCCGGCACTCTGAAGACCGCTTGCCACGGGAGACCGCCGGCCGGCAAGGTCATCCAGATCTCGCTCGACCAGTACGTCCACAACGGCTGGAGCATGGATTACCAAGGCCTGCCGCCGGCGGATGTCTATCTGCTGGCCGAGCCCGATGCCGCGGTGCCGCCGCTGCTGGCCGCGGTCAAGGAGCTGCGCCCGAACCCACCGCCGCTACGCGGCGCCGCTCGCTCGGCGCTCGCCGCCGCCACTATCGGCCCTGGATACCGCGCGGATCATCGAGGTGCCGATGCTGGCGACCGCGCTGAAGGAGGTGCTGGGCGACAGCGCGGCGACGATGATCCGCCTGCCGCTCTCGTGGGGCGAGCACATGTGGGATTTCCGCCACCCGCTCGATTTTCTCGGCACCGATGGCGGCGGCGGCATTGGCTCGGGGCCCGGGATGGCGGTCGGGGCCGCGCTGGCGTTGCGCGACACCGGAAGCGGGCGGCTGCCGGTCGCGATCCTCGGCGACGGCGATTTCCTGATGGGGGTCACCGCCTTGTGGACGGCGGTGCACAACAGCATCCCGCTGCTGGTGGTGATCGCCAACAACCGCTCGTTCTTCAATGACGAATTGCACCAGGAGCGGGTCGCGCGCGACCGCGGCCGGCCGGTCGAGAACCGCTGGATCGGCCAGTCGATCCGCGATCCCGACATCGACCTCGCCACTCTTGCGCGCGGCCAGGGCTGCCTCGGCATCGGACCGGTCGAGGACCCGAAAAAGCTGGTCGCGGCGATAACCGAGGCCGTCGCTGCGGTTCGCGCCGGCGAGGTCTGCGTCGTCGACGTCCGCGTTGCCGTCGGCTACGACCCCGGCGGCGCCGCCGGGATCATGCAGCGCTAACCGGCGTCGCTACCGGATAGCAATCTGCCGAACCAGTTCCGAGTAAGGGGCGAGGCGCGGATCAGCCGTGTAGAGGAACGCAGGCTCGGCGATCGCCTGTGCGACCAACATCCGATCGAACGGATCGCGGTGCAGGTGGGGCAATTCGGCGACAAGTGCTGCAACGCTCGAAGCGAGGACCAGTTCGGTCAGTCCGGCGTCGAGCGCTTCCCTGAGAACTCCTATGGGATCGACTACGAAATCGGCGCGCCGCAATCCCGCCTTGATCGCGATTTCCCAAATGCTGACAGCGCTGAACAGCACGTCGTTTTCGACTGAGCGGATTGCGGCGCGCGTGTTCTGATCGAGCCGGTCGGGTTCCGCCAATGCCCACAATAGAACATGGGTGTCGAGCAAGATCCTCACTCGCGGCCCTCGAACGCGTCGAGAATGTCGTCCGGCAGCGGCGCGTCGAAATCCTCGGGAATTTTTATTTTGCCGCGCAGTCCTCCAAGGCGGCGCGGCGGCCGCGGGTCGGTTAGAGCCACCAGCCGGGCGACGGGCTTGCCCGCCTTGGCGATGACGATCTCTTCGCCTTGGGCGGCGTCATCGACGAGCCGCGAGAGGTGGGTTTTCGCCGCGTGAATGTTAACGGTACGCATCGGCCAGTCCTGACTAAACTAAGCTTAGCCTAGAACCTCCCGTCGCTTGTGCATACCTGTTTGTTGCGCCGCCGAACCAATTTGGACGAGGAACGCCGTAACCGGGCCCTGGCGGCAGGCAGGTTTAGCCGCGTCGGCGGCGATTATCGTTCATCGCCGATAGCCGTACACTTCGCGCACCCCCTCGGCGATGCGCTCGGGGCTTGGGATATAGAGCTTTTCGAGCGAGGGCGCGAACGGCACCGGGGTGTGCGGCGCCGTCACCCGCTTGACCGGGGCCTTGAGCGCGGCAAACGCCTTCTCGACCGCCAGTGCCGCGATGTCGGCGGCCATATTGCAGCGCGGCGTCGCTTCGTCGACGACGACGAGCCGGCCGGTGCGCTCGATGCTTTCGATGATCGTGTCCTCGTCGAGCGGTGAGGTCGTGCGCGGGTCGATCAGCTCGCACTCGATCCCTTCCTTGGCCAAGGCCTCGGCCGCCTCGCTCGCGTAATGCACCATGCGCGACAGCGCCACGACCGTCACGTCATCGCCGTCGCGCACGATGTTGGCCTCGCCGAACGGGATCGTATAGGGCTCGTCCGGGACCTCGGCGCGCAAATCGTACATCAGCTTGTGCTCGCAGAAAATCACCGGATCGTCGTCGCGGATCGCCTCGATCAACAGCCCCTTGGCGTCATAGGCGTTCGACGGCACCACGCATTTGAGCCCCGGAACCGAGGTGAAGATGTGGTAGGGGCTCTGCGAATGCTGAGCTGCGGCACTGCGGCCGGCGCCGATCATTGTGCGGATCACCAGCGGCGTCTTGGCCTTGCCGCCGAACATGTAGCGGAACTTGGCCGCCTGATTGAAGATCTGGTCAAAGCACACGCCGAAGAAATCGGAGAACATCAGCTCGGCAACCGGGCGCAACCCGGTCACCGCTGCGCCCGCCGCCGCACCCATGATCGCGGACTCGGTGATAGGCGTGTCGATCACCCGCCCCTCGCCGAACTCGGCGAAGAGCCCTTTGGTCACGCCGAGGACCCCGCCATACGCATCGCGCTGGCCGTCCGTCCCGGCCCCGCCGGCGACATCCTCGCCGATCACGACGACGCGCGGGTCGCGCCGCATCTCCTGGGCCAATGCCTCGTTCAACGCCTGACGGATGGATTTCTGCGGCATGACGGCCTCCCTAGCTCGCCTGGTGATCATACAGGGCGCCGGCACCTAGCCATAATGCTTGAAGCTCGCCCAGGCCTTGTCCATCGGCGGATGCCGGCCGCGGCAGACCCACAGCGTCCGGCCTGTCTCCATTGGCATTGCCCACGGGCTGTCGGTCGTGCCGGCGGCCGTGCACGACGCGTAGGCCTTGAGCAGGACTTCGGGTTTGCCGCCGAGCCGGATGACGACACTGCCGTCATGGCCGCGCGGTCCCCACAGGTAGTAATTATTGTGCCCGCTAATCGCCGGCGGAAGCCCGAGCGGTCGGCCAAACACGTCGATCGCCGCCGCTTCACCGTAATTGTTGCCGAGGAAGACGGCTTGTTTTCGCTCGTCAGGCGTCAGCGAGCGATAGATCTCGGCGACGCGTCCCGCTAGCTCCGGCCAACCGAACATGTCGGCATAGTACTGGCTCAGGACGCCGATCTGCCCTTGCTCCTCCTCGCGATGGGGCGCGATGCCCAAAGCCCTCTGATAAGCAGCGAATTGGGCGACCGGCAGGATCGGCAGCGCGAACGGCGCGCCGACGAGCCCGATCGCGACGATGGCCGTCATCAGACCAAAGCGAAGGATGCGGGGCGCCAGCCAGGCTTCGAGCGCCACCGCTCCGCCGGCGATCAGCACCGGAAGCGCGTTGGCGAGGTAATAGGTCTTGCCGTGAAGAACGATCATCGCGGCAAAGAAGGCGACGAAGGCAATTGCAAAGAGCCGCAGGTCGGCGAACCGCTTCCAGAAGGCGAAACCGACCAGCCCCGCGAGCCAGACTAGTGCAGCCGCGTCGTTGAACTGCTCGACCGTCTGCCACAGGAAATCGAGCGGCGGGACGGCGACGTTTTTGCGCTCGACCGCGACCCGGCCGAGTTCGACAAACGGCCAGCCGTTGCTCGCCTGCCAAAGGACATTGGGTAGGGCGATCAGCGCGGCAAGCGCGAAACCCCCGTAAAGATAAGGGCTTAACAACGAGCGCCGGGCTGGCGGTCGCGATCAATCCAAGGCCGAGCCCCGCTAGCCAGAAGGCGATCAGATACTTTGCCTGCAACGCGATGCCGGCGGCGACGCCGAGCGCCAGCCACCAGCGCTCTTCGCCATCGCGGATGATGCGGATCAGCGCATAGGCGCAGAACAGACCGGCCAGCGGTTCGAGCGCGCCGGTCGACAAGGTGGTGCCGATGCCGAGAAAGACGCCGCCGGTCAAGACGCAGAGCGCCGCGACAGCTTGCGCCCATAGCCCGCCGCCGAGTTGCCGGGCGGCGGCGGCGACGAGCACGACCGTCGCCGCATGGGCGAGCGCCGGCACGAGGCGCAACATCGTCAGCGAGCCGGGAAACAGGAAATGCATCGCCCCGGCGACGGCCGGGATCAGCGGCGGCTGATCGACGAAACCCCAATCGAGCCGCTCGCCGCAGACGATGAAGTACAGTTCGTCGCGGAAATAGCCGTAGCCGCCGCTCGCCCACAAATGCAGCCCAAGCGCGACGAGGCCGAGCGCCCAGCCCGGATGGTCGAGCGCCGCGCGTGCCGCCCGCGCAAGGCGCGCGCTCATCGCATCAGCGGCTCAATAAGACACGTACACATCGGTCAGCAGATCGGCCTCCGCTGGCGGCGGCGCCGCGCGCGCGGTTTCGACCGCGCGGTCGATCAGGGCCATGACCTCGCCCTCTACCGCATCGAGCTCTGCGGTTTCGAGCAGCGCCGCCTCGCCGACCCGGCGGCGGAAGTTCTTCAGGCAGTCGCGCTCCTCGCGCAGGCGACGAACTTCGTCCTTGCCGCGATAGAGTTGGGCATCGCCGGAGTGGTGGCCGTAGAAGCGGCAGGTGTCGACCTCGATGGCGCTGGGGCCCCCGCCGCCGCGGGCACGCTCAACGGCCTCGCCCGCCGCCTCGTGCACCGCGAAAAAATCGTCGCCGTCGACCTTGACCGCAGGCAGACCGAAACCCCTCGCGCGCCCGGCGATGTCATGGCTGCCGACGGCGTAGGCGAACCCGGTTCCCTCGCCATACTGGTTGTTTTCGAAGACGAAGATCGCCGGCAGTTTCAGCACCACCGCCATGTTCATCGCCTCGAAAGTGGTTCCTTGGTTCGAGCCGCCATCGCCGGTGAACGAGACCGCGACGGTGCCGCGGCCCAAGGTCTTGGCGCTGAGTGCGGCGCCGACCACCAGCGGCGGTCCGCCGCCGACGATGCCGTTGGCGCCGAGCATGCCGCGGTCGAGATCGGCGATGTGCATCGAGCCGCCCTTGCCGCCGCACAGCCCGCCCTTCTTGGCGAACAATTCCTGCATCATTAAGACCGGGTCGCAGCCCTTGGCGATCGAGTGCCCGTGCCCGCGATGGGTGCTGGCGATGTAATCCTCGTCGCGCAGATGCGAGCACACCCCGACCGCCGAGGCCTCCTCGCCGGCATAGAGATGGACGAAGCCCGGAATTTCGCCCTTCGAGAATTCCTCCTGGACCCGCTCCTCGAAGCGGCGGATCGTCGCCATCGCGCGGTAAGCCTTGACGAGTTCTTCGCGGCTCAGCTGCACGTCACCCTCCCTTTTGTTTTATCGAGCGGCATCGCGATTCTGCACGCTCGACGCAGGTTTCACAATCCCCGCTCGGCGCGCCGCATCGCCCCGATCTGGCGCATCGGCGCACAATCAGCCAGCATGGGGCTGGACGGGGCGGCGGCCAAAGGCCACGCTCGGACCGCCGGACGCGAAAAGACGAGATCTCACCGTGACCGATATCCCCTTGACCGCCGCGAGCGAGCCAGCCGCCGGCTCGGGCCGGATCAGCCTGCGTACGCTGGTCCCGATCCGTTGGGTCGCGATCGCCGGCCAAGCGCTGGCGATCCTGACCGTCCATTACGGTCTCCGCTTTCATCTGCCGCTCGCCCCGGCGCTGGCCGTCGTCGCCGGCTCGGTGTTGCTCAATCTCGTGCTGATTGTCTATCGCCAGGTGGCGCGCCGGCTCGGCGAGCGTTATGCCGCGCTGTGTCTTGGCTATGACATCCTCCAGCTCGCGATCCTGCTCTATCTGACCGGCGGATTGCAGAACCCGTTCTCTATCCTGATCCTGGCGCCGGTGACGGTGGCGGCGACAATCCTTTCGCGGCGCCCGGTCATCGTGCTGTCGGTCTTTGCCGTGGCCGCGATCAGCGCGTTGGCATTGTGGCATTTGCCATTGCCTTGGCGCACCGATCCCGGGCCCCTGGTGTTTCCGCCGGAAATCATCGTCGGGATATGGACCGCGCTGGTGCTGGCGACGCTTGTTCATCGCCGGCTACACCTGGAGCGTGGCGCAGGACGCGCGCCGCTTGCGCGATGCGGTGGCGGCGACCCAGCTGGCGCTCGCCCGCGAGCAGCGGGTCTCGGCGGTCGGCGCCCTTGCCGCGGCGGCGGCGCACGAGCTTGGCAGCCCGCTCGCGACGATCGCGGTCGTCGCCAAGGAGCTGGCGCACGAATTGCCGCCTGACAGCCCCCATGCCGAGGACGCCGCATTGCTGATGAGCCAGTCCGAGCGCTGCCGCCGCATCCTCGCCGAGCTTTCGCAGCGGCCGGAAGAGGACGGTGGCTCGCCCTATACCCGGCTGCCGATCTCGGCCCTGGTCGAGGCTGCCGCGGCGCCGCACCAGGAGCATGGGGTCAGGCTGATCTTTGCCACCGCCGGGGCGCCGGTGGAGGACGAGCCCCAGGTCCGGCGCAGCCCCGAGATCTTGCACGGGCTCAACAACTTGATCCAGAACGCGGTCCAATTCGCCGATCGCGAAGTCACGGTCACCACCTTCTGGGACCCGGCGACGGTCACGGTCGAGATCAGCGATGACGGACCGGGGTTTCTGATCCATCTGCTGGGCCGGCTCGGCGAGCCCTATCTGTCGACCCGCTCCGGCGCCGCCGACCATATGGGGCTCGGCATCTTCATCGCGCAGAGCCTGCTCGAGCGCAGCGGCGCCACGCTCGCCTTCGACAATCTCGAAGAAGGCGGGGCCCATGTTGCGATTTCCTGGAACCGTGCCAATCTGGAAACCTCGGACAAGATCCGTCAACCCGTGGCATCGGCGCACGCCCATCGCTAGCTGGCGGCCGGGCCGCGGCAGACGCCAGAGGCGAGGATGATGAACGCGACCGATCGAACCACCCGCCCTGCTTCCTCGGAGGGGACTGCGGCCGCGCTGCGCGGGCTGCCGGAGGCCGAGCGCACCCTGCTGATCGTCGATGACGACGCGCCCTTGTGCCAGCGCCTGGCGCGGGCGATGGAGCGGCGCGGCTTTGTCGTCGCCACCGCCGACAGCGTCGCTGCCGGCGCCGCCGCGGCGAGCGAGCATCCGCCCGCCTTCGCCGTCGTCGACATGCGGCTCGGCGACGGCCGCGGGCTCGAAGTCGTCAGTGCGTTGCGCCAGGCGCGGCCCGGCGCCCGCATCGTGATGCTGACCGGCTACGGCAACATCGCGACCGCAGTCGCCGCGGTTAAGGCGGGGGCGATCGACTACCTGCCCAAGCCCGCCGATGCCGACGCCGTCGAGCGCGCCCTGCTCGCCCAGGAGGACGGCGCCCCCGAGCCGCCCGAGGACCCGATGTCGGCCGACCGGGTACGCTGGGAGCACATCCAGCGGGTCTTCGAGCTGTGTGAGCGCAACGTCTCGGAGACCGCCCGCCGCCTCAAAATGCACCGCCGCACCCTGCAGCGCATCCTGTCAAAGCACGCCCCCCGCAACTAAGCTGCCGGAAGACGCCTATCACCGTCGTGATAGAGGTGACTCTTTCTTTCAGTAGGGGACGGGAAATTCGAAGCCGAGGCCCGTAACAGACCTCGGTATCAGCCTGCTCTACAACCTTCGGCGCTGATCAATACATCCGATTGTGCTGTTCCGCTGGCTCAAGCGACGCCGGACGGCGCTACGCGGGTTCCGTCCTGCGCTTTGCTTTCAGCTACTCGGCGTGGCCGGATTGGAGTTGGATGTAATTCTCGATGCCGACCTTGGGGATCAGGTCGAGCTGCGTCTCGATGAAGTCCACGTGATCCTCTTCGGCTTCGAGGATATCGCTGAACAGGTCGCGCGTGACGAAATCGCGGACAGTCTCACAATGGGCGATCCCCTCGCGCAGGGCCGGCAAGGCATCCTGCTCGAGCCGCAGATCGCATTCGAGCACCTCCTGCACGCTTTCGCCGATCATCAGTTTGTTGAGATCCTGCAGATTGGGCAAGCCGTCGAGGAAGAGGATGCGCTCGATCAACCTGTCGGCGTGCTTCATCTCGTCGATCGACTCGGTGTATTCGTAGGCGCCGAGCTTGGTGACGCCCCAATGCCGCAGCATGCGGGAATGCAGGAAATACTGATTGATCGCGGTAAGCTCGTTTTTCAGCACTGCGTTCAAATGCTGCAAGACGGTCGCATCGCCACGCATTTCGCCCTCCGCGCAACTGATCCAGAGGTCATGTTGGGCGCGACGGCGTTTGGCCGCAAGACCGGAGCGAGGTCAGCCTGCCGCTGGGGCCGGTTGCCGCTGCGGGAGTTCGACGACTTGCCGCAGCAACTGCCGGACAAAGGGGACGCACTTACCGCATTGCGGCTTTTTTCCCAGCGAGCGATAGACCGCCGATACCGTGCAGCCCTTGGCACTCGGCGTGGGTGCGAAAGTCGCGGTCGGTGATCGCGTTGCAGAGACAAACGTACATGTGCGTCCCCACGGCTCCATCCGTCCTCCCTACGTAACCGCGTTGCGATCAATTCGCAATATCATCTCTGCATACCTGCTGTGCAGGATCGGCCCAGTCGCCGCGCTCCTATTGCAGCTGGCGGATCAATTTTGCCCAGCGATCGAGGACCGGCAGGATCTGGTCCGCGCCTTCCGCCGGCAAGGTGACATTGACCCGGACGGCGCCAAGATCGCCGAAGCGCTTGATCCGGTCGGCGTCTTCCGGCGCGCCGCCGATCGTCACCGGCAACTTGGCGGGATCGCGGCCGGCGTCGATCGCCATCTGACGGAAGCGCGGCATGTATTCCTCGGGATTGCCGCTGCTGGCGTTCGGATACCAGCCATCGCCATAACGCACGGCTCGCCGCGCCGCCCACGGAAAGGCGCCGCCCAGCAGGATCGGCGGCCACGGCTTCTGCACCGGCTTGGGCCAGGTCATCATTGATGGGACCTTGACGATCTCGCCGTCATATTCGGCGGTCGACTTGGTCCAGATCTCCTTCATCGCCTCCATCTGCTCGCGCATCTTCTGCATGCGGGTGCCGAAGATCGTGCCGTGGCTTTCGATTTCCTCGGCGTTCCAGCCGCCGCCGATCCCGAACAGAAACCGCCCGTTCGAGACCTGGTCGATCGAGGCGACGAGCTTCGCGGTCTGGATCGTGTCGCGCTGGATCACCAGGCAGATGCCGGTGGCGAGTTTGAGCCGCTTGGTCGCGGCGGCCGCCGCGGTCAGGGTGACGAACGGGTCCATCACATCGTAATAGCGCTTGGCCAATTCGCCGCCGCCCGGCGCCGGCGTGCGCCGCGGCACCGGAATATGCGAGTGCTCGGCCGCCCACAGCGAGTTGAACCCGCGTTCCTCGAGTGCCGTCGCCAGCTCGGCCGGCGAGATCGAATAGTCGGTGAAAAAGATCGAAGCGCCGAATTCCATGGCTTGTATCCCGCTGTTGGTGTTCGTTGACGCGATCCTAGGTTGCGCCGGTCTCGCGGGCAATGCCGGCTGCGGTGGCGCGGGCGCGCTGGCGGCGTCGCGGGCCATTTCGGCGCACAGGCCGGTATAGGCGGTCGGGTCGAGCAGGGCGGCGATCGCTGCTTTGCTCGAGATGCGCGGTGACCCGCGGGTCGGCGGCGAGCAATTCCGCGAACGGCCGGTGTTCGACAAAGGCCGCCTGGGCCGCGTCGTAGACGACGTCGTGCGCGTGCTGGCGGCCGATCGCGGCGCCGAGGTTCAGCATGACCGCCTCGGCCATGATCAGCCCGCCGCCGAGATCGAGGTTCCTGCGCATGCGCTCGGGATCGAGCCGCAGCCCGCGCATCACCTCGACCAGCCGGGCGAGCATATCGCCGGTCGCGATCGAGGCGCGCGCGTCGGCGGTGTCCATGATCAGGCTGGTCGTGCGGTCGGCCTCGTGCTCGGTCTGCATCGCCTCCAACGCCAATGGCACCATCGCGCGCACCTCGGCCGAGGCGGCGATGATGTCCTGGCACAGCTTGGGGTTGCGCTTTTGCGGCATCGTCGAGCTGCCGACCGTGCCGGGCGGCACCGGCTCCTCGACCTCGCCGAACTCGGTCTTCATCAGGGTGTAGATCTCGCGCCCGATCTTGCCGCAGGTCGCGGCCAGCATGCCCAGCAGGCAGATGTTCTCGGCCAGGTGGTCGCCGATCGTGCGCGCCGGCACCCGCATCGGCAGCATGCCGAGCTGTTTGCCGATGCCGGCCTGCACCGCCGGCCCCTGCGCGCCCAGCGAGGCGAAGGTGCCCGCGCCGCCGCCGAGCATCGCGACGAAGATCCGCGGCGCCGCCTGATGCAGCCGCTCGACATGGCGGATCAGCTCGTCGATCCACACCGCCGGCTTGTAGCCAAAGGTCGCGGGCAATGCGTGCTGGCCGTGGGTGCGCCCGGCGATCGGCATCTCGGCGCCGCGCTCGGCGAGGTCGGCCATCGCCCGGAGCGCATCGGCGATCAGACCGAGGAAGACCTTATGCGCCTGGCGCAGCACCAGCAGATCGCCGGTCTGGGTGATGTTCTGGGTCGTCGCCCCCCAATGCACCCAGCCGCCATGAGGCTCGCCGGTGACCCGGCCGAGTTCCCAGACCAACGGCACGATCGTGTGGCCGGTGCGCGCGAAACCCTCGTCGATGCGGGCGCGGTCGAGGAGTTCGAGATGCGCCGCCCGCCCGATCGCCTCGGCCGCCGCCTGGGGGATGATGCCGAGCTCGGCCTGCGCCTTGGCCAACGCCGCCTCGACATCGAGCCAGGCCTGCCAGCGGTTCTCCTGGCGATAAAGCGCGCGGATGCCGGGGTCCGATACGCGCGCGGCAGTCGGCAGTTCATCGCTCATCAGCGTTCCTCCTTGGCGGCGTCATCGCGGCAACTCGCGCTCAGCGGTGCGGGAGCCGAGGGCAGGTCACGACAGGCCCTGATGTTCCGCCGGGGTGGATAGTGATCTTCAATCAGCCAGAGCGTCTACGGGCCCACGACTTCCCGGTAATGATTCGCTTTAACATATGTTGGAACGATAATGGGTTCCGTAAGGGGTTAGGTCGGACGCTGCCCAGCAAATTGTCCCTCATAGTCTTTTTCTGGAGTGCCAAATGTTTGTTCGAATATAAGTTGACAAATTCGCATGTCTCTTCGTAAGATGATTGGGTGGTGACCATGGTTTATTATTTCCAGTCTTATCGTCCCCTGAAATCCCGCATGAATTGTGGGCGCCGTCAGATGTATCGAAAGACCATATCGCGCTAGCGAGCTTTTCCCCTCTACCCTTGCAGCCAATCTAGATTGTTTTAGATCAATATATTCTTTAGTCCAGCCCAGAATTAATGTCTCAGGCTCAAGAGGATAACCGCCAGTCGGATCAATTTCCTTGCTGTCGGTCAAGCCTTGATGATCTCATCTGCATTGGAATTTGGATCGCTAGGATCGATTTCCGTTAGTTGTCGAACTCCCGCCGTAGGCGGGAGCTTTCTGAAGATGCTTATTGTAGGATCGAGCCTAAGATCTACAGCAGTTGACTGATACGCGGTAACCTCATCCGGCTCTGGATCAATTATGATCAAGCGGCGTTGAATGTAGATCTTGATCTCGCGGTCAGTTAAAATCACGCAGCTCTTTCCTCTGGATTCTAGATCGTTTCCTTTAACCCAAATCCTCCAGCTTCCTCGCATCGTCTCTCTCGGAAGTTCTATGAGGACTTGGTCGCCGTCTCGTCTGAGTGGGTAACCAACTCGTAGGCTCTCTTTGCCTTCCAGGGATCGCCTGTCAACGATCAGTTCCTCCTGTTTGCCGTCCGCCGTGGTTACTGAGACGACAGCCTCGCTCGGGTGCTGTCCGACCCCCACGGTTCGCACCTTTACGCGATACATTGGGTTCTCCCTCCTATGGAACATATCATAAACGGCACAACGCATAGTACGTTCCGAGGTTTCAGAGCGCAATGCCTGTGTGGGCTTGACGCCAGGCAATTCTTAAGGAGCCGTGATGCCGAACGGGCCGCAAGGCCAGAAGCGACCCGCCGACACCGTGGCGGACGCGATTCGCCGTGCCCAGATTCTGACGCGAGGCCGACAGGACATGGGCAATTCGGGCAAAAACTGTGCTGCCCAGTTGCTCGGTAAGAAGGATGGGGCCGCACGCTGCGAGGCGCTAAAACCGGAGTGTAGGGCCGAAATCGCTAGGAAAGCTGCGGCCAAACGGCGGAACAGAACAGCAAGCTGATGCACGGTCAGAATAAGCCTCTTGCTTGCTAGGTAAGCAAGACGCAAAGTCGCTCGTATCAGCAAGCACGAGGCTACGATGAGCGATACTCCACAGAGAAAAGGCGGAAGAGCACGGGCCGAGCGACTTACACCTGAGCAGCGACAAGAGATCGCGCGGCAAGGTGGACTGGCCCGCAATCGGCGATATCTCGTTTCGGAGAGAGCAATTGTCCCAAAGGCGATTGCTCGCGGAGTGCTGCAACTCGCCGACATCCCTTGCGCGGTATTAGATGACCAAGAAAATACCCGCGTTCTCACTCAAGCCGGGTTTTTACGCGCAATGGGGCGTTTTCCCTACCCAAAGAGCGCGAGTCCAGAGCACCTCGCCCACTTCCCTGCATTTATGCGCGCTAGAAACCTAGAGCAGTTTACTTCCAAAGACTTAGTCGCCTCGTCCACTCCCATCATTTTTGACACGGGGGCCGGAGGTAGTCTAGCGCTCGGATATCGAGCGCAGCTGCTTCCAAAGGTTTGTTGGGTTTATCACGAAGCCGAAATGCGAGGCGTCTTATCACCCGGCCAAGTGCACATTGCTCAAGCTTGCACAGTCCTCCTTAAAGGTCTCACTGACGTTGCGATTGATGCTCTCGTCGATGAAGCTACGGGGTTTCAAGATATTCGCGCGAAGAATGCATTGATAAGATTACTTGAAAAGTACGTTTCTAAAGAAGCGCTGCCGTGGGTGAAAACTTTCGATGATGATTTCTATAGGGAGATGTTCCGAATACATGGATACAGATATGATCCCGACAGTGTAAAACGGCCAATGATATTCGCCAAAAGAACTGAGGACATATATAATAGATTGGCTCCTGGCGCACGAAGAGAGCTTCAGTCGTTAGTTAGGCGCGGTCCGTCTGGGCGTCCATCGGAGAAGCTGTTCCAACATCTAACAGAAAATGAAGGCTATAAAGCTCTGAAGGACATTCTACATGACGCGAAGATCGTCATGAAGCTTTCCAATGATCCCAGAGATTATCAACGGAAGTTAGATCGGATCCACCCACGATTCGATGAGACGATACCACTCCCCTTTCCTGAATGAACGAATATGCTTAACGAGAAACATAATGAGTATGGTTCGGTTTACTGGGCTGACGAATGAGTTCAGCAAGAAAGTCGAGAATCACTGCCACGGGTTAGCGCTTTATTTCGTGTTCTGCAATTTCGTCCGTCGGCATCAGACACTACGCATATCGCCCACGATGGCGGCCGGCATCTCCGATGGGCTATGGTCGATCGACGATATCGCTGCGCTGATCGACGCGGATGAAAGCGGACCGAAGAAACGCGGCCCTACAAGCCGTGCCAACCGGCTCAGATTTCAAAGTAAGTCATCACCCGATTCCCGACGTGCTTTTCGCGCAAAATCGCCCTCCATAATGTCGCGAAACTGTGGAAGCACGATCGCCGAGCCGGAAGGAGAGGGAACCGGAAATGCAAGC
>CAVTEC010000030.1:0-53926 GCA_963733475.1 uncultured Alphaproteobacteria bacterium
GTCAATGGCTCCTGATGTCATGGGCGTCTCCATGCCCTGACTGTACGGGGCGAGGGAGTGCACAGCAACCCCGGTGGCCATTGATACCGCTTATCGTCATGGCCGGTCTTGAGCCGGCCATCAACTTCAACGGCACGCGGGTGCCAGTTCACATCTATGGTCGGCTCAGTGGCCGGCCATGACGACAAGCGCGATCACCCGATGCGGAGCAGACGGAACCCTTCCGCGCGTAACCAGGGAATGGCGGTCGCCGCGTGCGGTGTCAGGCGATCGACCAGGTTCCAGAAGCGCTTGCCGTGATTCATATATTTAAGATGCGCGACTTCATGCCCCACCACGTAGTCCTGCACGAACTCAGGCGTCATCACCAGGCGCCAACTGAATGCCAGTGAACCATCGGCGGCACAACTGCCCCACCGGCTGCGCGTATCCTTCACTGCAATACGTCGAGGCGTCACATTGAGCATTGCAGCCTTGACGAAGACCGAACCTGACAGCCGCCGCAACGCCTCAGCGCGCAGGAAATCCAATACGCGACGGCGCAGGAACTCAGGCGCGCCTGAGACAAGCAGCTCGCAATCTTCCACCCAGGCGCCACCACGTTCCTGCGGCACATGACGAATGCGATGCGGCACGCCGCTGATCGACACGATCGCGCCATCGGCAAATGGCACAGCTTGAGGCAAGGCAGCAATCCGGTTCGCAACCCAGTCAGCGTGCGTCATCAACAGCGCAACACCGGCGCCGCGTCCCGCGCGCGTCGGCAACGTGACAACGACACCGCCACCACAAGGATCAATACGCAGACTGACCCGCCGTGCCCGGCGGTTGCGTCGCCACTCAACTCGCGTCGGCCCGCCAGGCAGCGCGAGCATTTCCGATCGCGGCAATTCCATTCTGTCCAGAAACGACAGAACGCGCCAATTCGTCAACCCGTTTGGCTGCTCGCTTCGCTTACAATTGATTCATGCCGCCTTCGCGAGTTCCACACCACATGCATCGAATGCGGCAAACAACTTCGCTTGCTGTTCGCTGCTGAGCTTCAGATGCGGCGGTCGCATGTTGTGCCATGCAGCATCACCGGTGTGACGCGCCATCAAAGCCTTCAATGCCGGAATGGCCGCGGGTGCGGAGACAATTGCGCGTCGCGTCGCGCTCAAGGTCTCGTGCGCTTCCGCACCGATGTCGTTGTTCCAGTTGGCGTAGACCCGCGCCGCAATCGGCGAATTCACGTTCGCCGCGGCGGTGATGCAGCCTGCGCTGCCAAGCTCCAGCAGCGGCCGCAGCAGTGTATCGTCACCTGCATATACCTCAAAACCGTCCTTCGCGAAGTTCTCCACATAGGCGCGGCCATTTTCGAATTTGCCACTGCTGTCCTTTACGCCCTTCAGCACGCCCGGAAATGCCTGCAACAGGCGTGCGATCAGCTCGACGCTCAACGGCACCGCGGATTGCTGCGGGAAATTATACAGATAGTACTTGATGCCCTTGCCAGCGCGATTAATGACCTCAGAGAAGAACGCGAACAGCCCATCGTCGGTGGGGTTCTTGTAATAGAAGGGCGGCAGCAGCAGCGCTCCCCGGCAGCCGAGTTCGACTGCCTGTTTGGTCAGCACCACCGTGTCGGTGAACGCCGGCACGCCCGTGCCCGGCATCATCTTGGCCGCGGGTACGCCGCGCTCGATCAGCCCAGGAAGGATCTCAAGCCGTTCGCTGATCCCGATGCTGTTCGCCTCGCCGGTCGTCCCGAGCACGCCCAGATTGTTGCAGCCGTTCGCCAACAGCCATCGGCAATGCGCCGCCATGCGATCCAGATCCACCGACATGTCGGCACGCATGGGTGTCAGCACGGCGGCATTGACGCCGGCAAACAGGGCATCCTTCATCATCACTCTCTCTCCTAGGGTAGCTTTCTGGTGCGAGGCATACGGCCGGGCCAGTTAACAATGTGCTGCTCGAACGGACCAGCCTTGCGCTCGTTGATCGCCCGATCACGCGCGGACACACCGGCCGAATGCACCGTATCCGGATCGCCCGACACCAGTGGATGCCACCATGCAAGGTCTTTCCCTTCAGCGACGCGCCGGTAGGCGCACGAAGGTGGCAGCCAGTCGATGGCGCGTACTTCCGCCGGCGTCAGTGACACGCAGTCCGGCACCCGCCGGCGCCGATGCGCATAATCGCCGCAGCGGCAACTGTGCAGGTCAAGCAAACGGCATGCGACGTTGGTGAAAGAGAGTGCGCCAGTATCGTCATCGCGGAGCTTATGCAGGCAGCAGCGTCCACAGCCGTCGCAAAGCGATTCCCACTCCTCGTGGGACATCTGCTCCAGCGTTTTGACTTTCCAAAACGGCAACCCCGTATCCATCGCGCCGGAGATTACCGGCAGCGTTGCTTAGAGGCCAGGGGCGGCCGGCTATTTGCCGTCTTAAAAGGTCATTCCCGCGAAAGCGGGAACCCAGGGATGCCAAAACCAGCGCCGCGGCCCCCGGATGCCCCTTTCGCCGGGGAATGACGAACTTAACTGCGACCGCCCGAACTATCGCGGAGGCGGCAGGCTCTGTTGCTGGACCGGACCGGGCGCGGCCGGCTGACCCGGGGCAGCCATTGGAGCTTGCGCCGGCGGATAGTTCGCTTGCGGCGGCGGATAGTTCGGCGGCGGTGGCACCGCGGCCTGCTGCGTGGCACCTGATCCATACCGGGTCAGCACGTCGCGCAGCGGATCGGCACCAGGATTGGATCCCTGCATATCCATGACAATCTGCCGTGCATCCACCTCACGGCCATAGTAGTCGCGATCCCAGCCGGCACGCTGCCCCATCAGGCTGCCTTCCAGCGAAATCCCGCCATACAGGCCGCGGGTCTGGGAGAAGGCAACGATGTCGGCGCCCAATGCGCCCGTAGTGGCGCCCTGAACGCCCGCCCCAATGGTTGCGATCGCCAACGAAGCGTCGGCGCCAATCTTGAACTGGCTGTCGAGGATCGCGTTCAGCCCGCGCGGCGTCATGATCATCATGACGAACTCGGCGTCCTGAATGCCAATTTGCAGCCCGAAACTGCCGCTGCCCATGCCATAGAAGGCCGGATAGGACCAGGTGCCATTGCCGGCTCGCGCCAGAAGCACACAGGCGCCGCCCTCACCGCCGAAGAAGAAGCCGGCCTTGAACACACGCGGGCAGATCATCACCGCTCTCGCATTCGTGAGCACCCGCCGCGGATCATCAGAGATGGACTGGTTCACCATCTCCTGGAGGGCAAGGGTTGAGCGGTCTACCAGGGTCTGTTGGTCGCCCTGGGCGTGGGCCGGACGCGGCGCAAACAATGAGAGCGCGCCCAGTGCCGTCGCGGCCAGCAGGATGCGAAACATGATCGTCTCCTCGGTTCTCGGATGCCGTGGCGCCCGAATCGGTAACTGTCACAATACCCTTTCGCCCCGATTTCGCGGCGGTATTGTGATGGATCAATATCCCGGCAATTCATTGACACAGACGACTCGCCAACCTTCGGGTACCGCTCGATTCGGGTCAATGAGAGGTTCTGAATCGTCAGGTGCAATGCGTTATCAGGTCCAATTCGCAGACAATGGGCCACCGCCGCACGGATCGCGCCGCCGTGGCTGACAATGATCACGTCCTGATCCCTGTGCCGTACAGCAAGATCTTCCAGCGCGGCACCGGCACGCTCGATCACTTCAGCCAATGTCTCGCCGCCCGGCGGGCGCTCATGGCCGGCAAGCGGCCAAAAGGCGTGCTGCGGCAGCGAAAGGCGCGCAGGCAACTCGGCGTGTGGCAGGCCTTGCCATTCGCCGAGGCTCTGCTCGATCAGGCGCGGTTCCACTTGTGGTTCGACGCGCGGGTAGCCGGCGGCAAAGATCGCCTCGGCAGTTCGCCGGGTGCGCGATAACGGTGTGACCATCCATACGGCAGGACGCGGCAACCGCGCGGCCAAGGCCTGATACATCGGCGCCTGTTCCAGCAGGCTGACCTCGCAAAGCGGCACATCCATCACGCCGTACAGCATCGCCCGGGCATTCTCGTCGACGATGGCGTGGCGGATCAGCCAGAAGCGCGTTGCGCTCATGCTGATCGACCGGAAATCATGCGTTTAACCGCCATGGCCGGCCCCGACAATCGTCATGGCCTGCCCCGACAATCGTCATGGCCGGCCCCCGAGCCGGCCATCAGCCTCAGCGGCAGCTTGGTGCCAATGCATACCACGGCCTCGGTCACGCCTGGCCATAACGAAATCAGGTCGTGTGACGAGGTGCTAGCCGCGGTCGGCCTCAGGTTACGATTTATTCGCCGATACTTATCAGAGCGCCCCGCAGCCGGGCCTGGCGGAATTGCCGCGCGAACAGCAACGCCGCCGCCGCGATCCAGACAATGTTCAGCGCGAACGCAGCGGCCAGATGGTCCCATTGGATCACGCCGTTCAGCACGATACCGCGCATGCCCTCAAAGACATGCGCGGAAGGGAGCGCGAGTGCTACCGGTTGCAGCCAGGCCGGCAATACCGAGACTGGATAGAACACTGCTGAAAACGGCGTCAGGCCGAATAGCACAGACCAAGCGAGTGCCTCAGCCCCAGCTCCGTGGCGAAGAATCAGTGACACTACGCCCAGTGCCACCGCCCACCCCATGATCATCAGGTTCACGAAAAACAGCACCAGCACCGGACCCAGAGCGAACAGGTTATAGGCATAGAGCAGCCAAGCCACCAGGATGGCCGGTATTACGCCAGCCAGCATGCGGATCATTGACATGATGATCAGGGTCGCCACCAATTCCCAAGGGCGCATCGGGCTGACAAACACGTGGCCAAGGTTGCGGGACCACATCTCCTCGAGGAAACTGATCGCGACACCCATCTGGCTGCGTAGCGCGACCTCCCAAAGCAACACCCCGCCCAGCAACGTAGCACCCGCAAGCACGGCAGGGTTGCCCATGCGGCCGATAAGGAACCGTGCGGTAAAGCCCCAGATGCACATCTGCAGCACCGGCCAGTAGGCCAGCTCCAGCAGGCGTGGCCAGGAACTGCGATACAGCGCCAGGTGGCGGTACATCAGTCCCCAGATGCGGCGAACTGAGGCGGCAGTCATGCGGCTCGCCGGCGATTGCGGGCGATGTCGAGGAATACCTCTTCCATGTCCTCGCGGCCATACCGGTCGAGGAGATCCTGGGGACTACCCTGGTCGACAATCCGCCCCTGCTTCAGCATCAGCACGTGCGAGCACAGGCGTTCAACCTCCGCCATGTTGTGCGACGCCAGCAGGATCGTGCAGCCGCTTTCATCGCGATAGCGCTCCAGCCAGGTCCGCACCCAATCGCCGGTATCGGGGTCCAGGCTCGCCGTCGGTTCGTCCAGCAGCAGCAATTCCGGACGGTTGATCAGCGCCTTTGCCAGTGCGACGCGGGTCTTCTGCCCTGCCGACAGCTTGCCCGCCGGGCGGTCGAGCAGTTCGCCAAGGTCCAGTTCGGCAGCCAATTCGGCGATCCGCCGCTCCAGGCCGCGCACGTTATACAGATGGCCATAGACCCGCAGGTTCTGCGCCACCGACAGCCGCTGCGGCAGCGACACATACGGGGACGAGAAATTCATCCGCGCGAGTGCCGCGAAGCGGTTCCGCGCCATGTCGTGCCCAAGCACCTCGATGGTCCCGGCTGACGGGATCAGCAGGCCCAGCAGCATGGCGATCGTCGTGGTCTTCCCGGCACCGTTGCCTCCCAGCAGACCCATGGTCGCGCCGGCCGGCACAGTGAACTCAACATCGTCCACCGCCAGAGTCTCGCCGTAGCGTTTGGTCAGGTTCCGTACCCGGATGGCGTCCATGGCGCGGGGCATAGGCCCGCTCGGGCGGCTCGCCAAGGGAGTCCATTGGACAATTGCATCGCTCCGCCTACCTTGTGCGTCCATGGTCGATTTCATCCAGGCTCCGGGGACGCTTCCGCCGGGCCAACGCATTTACGCCATAGGTGATGTTCATGGGTGCCTTGACCGGCTCGAGGCCCTCCATGCGCTGATCGCGGATGACCTCGCCGCACGGCCCACGCCCGAGCCGCTGCTGCTGCATCTGGGCGATTATGTCGATCGTGGGCCGGATAGTGCGGGCGTCGTGGCGAAGCTCGCCGCAGGCTCACACTTGCCAGATGTTCCTACAATCAATCTGATGGGCAATCACGAGCAGATGATGTTGGCCGCCGTCGCCACGGGGGACACCGATGCGACCGAGCTGTGGCTCGCCAATGGCGGTGCCAATTCGCTGCTGAGCTGGGGCGTCCCGCGTTCGGCCCAACCGAAGGAATGGCCGTCCTATCTGCCCAAGGCCCACCTGATCTTTCTGCGTGATCTCGCCGTATGCCACGCGGCTGGCAGCTACCTCTTCGTCCACGCGGGCATCCGCCCCGGCATTCCCCTGGAGCGTCAGACCCGGCATGATCTGATGTGGATCCGCGAACCGTTCCTGTCGTTCAAGGAATCATTCGGGCCGGTCGTGGTGCATGGTCACACGCCGCGACAGGAACCCACCGTCCGCCCGAACCGTATCGGCATCGATACCGGCGCGGTGATGGGAGGTGTCCTTACCTGCCTGGTCCTGGAAGAGGACCGGCTGGCCTTCATGACGACGTGACCTCCTTGCTTGCGCCGCCTCGGTCGGCGGGTTACGGGTGCCCATGATACCTGCCGTCCCGGTAACGGAAGCCGATCTCTCCACCGCCATTGCCCTGTTGGGCCACGCAAGCGCGCTGGTGATCGGCGATGTCATGCTGGACCGCTACGTCTACGGCGACGTCGAGCGGATCAGCCCGGAAGCCCCCGTGCCCATCCTGGCGATCGAGCGCGAGGTCGCCATGCCGGGCGGTGCCGGGAACGTCGTGCGCAACCTGACTGCACTAGGGGCAGCGGTCGCTTTCATCTCTGTTGTCGGCGACGATCAGGCGGGCTCCGACTTGACGGGTCTCATTGGCGGCCAGCCAAATATCGAGCCATGGCTGCTGGTGCAGGGTGGCCGGATCACGACGTTGAAGACGCGTTTCCTTTCCGCGGGTCAGCAATTGTTGCGGACCGACAGGGAGGAGACCTCGCCAATGCACCCGCGCCTGGCGGAGCGTCTGGTAAGGATTGCGCGCGATGCAATGGCGGCAACCTCGGTCACCGTGCTGTCCGATTTCGGCAAAGGTCTGCTGACCGGCGAAGTACCGACACAGCTCATTGCCGCGGCGCGTGAGTCCGGACGCCCGGTCATCGTCGATCCCAGGGGAGCGGATTACGCTCGCTACGCGGGCGCAGACATCATCATGCCCAATCGCACCGATCTGGCCGAAGCAACCGGCATGCCTGCCGATGGCGAGGCCGCGGTCGTTGCCGCCGCCACCGCCCTGCGGCAACGCCACGGCTTCGGTGCAGTGGTGGTGACCCGTGGCAATGATGGGATGACGCTGCTCAATGATGACGGCGCGCGTCATTTCCCGGCCGAAGCGGTCGAGGTCTATGACATTGCGGGCGCCGGTGACACAGCGGTGGCGACGCTCGCTGCTGGCATCGGTGCGGGGCTGGAACTGCCGGTCGCCGCGCGGCTTGCCAATATTGCGGCTGGTATAGTGGTGGGCAAAGTGGGCACCGCAGTCGCTCGGCAGAGTGACTTGCTTGCCTCCCTGTCACCACAGGGCGGCGCACTGCGGAAAATCGTCTCACGCGAGACCGCCGTCGAGTACGTGCAGCGATGGCATCATAAGGGATGGCGTGTCGCCTTCACTTATGGCCGGTTTGATCCGTTGTCATCTGCAGATTTGCAACGTTTGGAGGTCGCGCGGGAAGCGTGCGATCGACTGATCGTTGGTTTGGACTGCGTCGGAGAGCAAACGCAACCTCAAGCTGCTCGAGTGGCTATGCTTGCGAGCCTGGCGAGCGTCGATCTCGTAACCGCGTTTAATGATGCCCCGAACGCGGTCGTCGAGGCATTACGGCCCGATATGGTGATAGAAGACTGACACCGATTACACGGATTGTACCACTGCTCACGGACCATGACCCATTCGCTTTAGTCGTCTCGGCCAGGCTTGACCCCATAGGTGCTAACATAAGGGCGACGGCGTCCAAACCACCGTCATGGTCGGGCGTGTCCAGGTCAATCCCGGCCATGACGACAGAATGACACATCCGTCAGGGTCTGTGAGCTTTGATATTATACCAATGCTCACTGACCCTGACTCATCGGTCGCCCTGTCGTCATGGCCTGGGCCGAAGTCCCCGGGCTTGTCCCGGGGATCGGACCCGGCCATCAGCGTACATTGGCACCGTTGTGCCGCTGAGGCTGATGGCCGGCTCGGGGGCCGGCCATGACGGTTGGTTAGAGCGAATGGGTCGCGGTCAGTGAGCTTTGGTATTACACGGATTACACAAACTATATTCAATAAATCTCTGCCTAATCCGTGCGCCGATCTGTGAAATCCATGTTATTCTTAAAATATAACTCTAATCCACACGCAGTGCGGCCCTAACGTCCGCAACACCGCCCGGGTCTTCCATCGCTGCAAGCCGTCCCGCGGCAAGTAATGCATACCGGTGCAGCAATGCCCGACGGCGAGCAGCGGGAAGCGGATGCGCCGGCGCGTCGCGCAGCAATTCTGCTTCGAGCCCGGCCGCCACGATCAGCCCGGTCTCCGCCGGCAGCAGATCCTGGGGAAAATCCGTATCCACAGCAAAGAACAGCTCGTCAGCGAATTCCCGATACTCATGCCACTTCAGGTCGGTCAGGAAATCGCGCGGGCCTGACTTGACCTCAATGCACGCGAAGCATCCGTCAGGCCGCAGTGCCAGGATGTCAGCGCGGCGTCCGTTGGGTAGCGATACTTCATGCAACGGCGCCCAGCCCAGACGCAAACACAAACGTGCCGTCGCACGGCGGATCGCGAAGGCACGTTCGGGAAAGCTCGGTTCGTTCATGCAAGCAGCGCGTCGATCGCGCTGGCGAGCTTCACATCATTCTCGGTCAGGCCACCTGCATCATGGGTCGACAGCTCGATCCGCACGCGATTCCACACATTCGACCATTCAGGATGATGGTTCTGACTTTCCGCCAGCAGTGCCACGCGGTTCATGAAGCCCCAGGCCTCATTGAAATCGCGGAATTGGAAATTGCGTTCAATCGCATCGCGGCCGCTCACCATTGACCAGCCAGGAAGCCGGGTCGCCAGCGCGGCACGGTCGCTGTCACTGAGGCGGTTCGGCATGTTCAGTCTCCTGTTCAAATTGACAGCATCGACCCAATCCCGCCAGCATGGCTGTGGCATCGGCTAAGGCAACCCGATTTCAGCGGGTCGGTGGACCGGGTCGGGAACCGAGGCGCACATACTACACCACCGGCAAAGGGAGAAAACCGGTGTCGGCAAGTGCAACTCCGCAGGCAACGATTCATGGCCACATCGCGGCCCGCATCGACCGCTTGCCATTGACTCGCGTGCAGTGGCAGCTCGCCATCCTGGTCGAGGTGACCTGGGGTTTCATCATCTTCGATACCGATGGAATTGGCGCGCGGCTGTATCCCTTCATCTGGCGGCCGAACCACATCATCAATGTCATGCAATACGCGGTCATCCAGGCGCTGCAAGTGGGCGCCGGGATCCTGCTCGGCGTCTACATCATGAGCTGGGTCGCGGATCGCTATGGACGGCGTCCGGCCATCCTGCTCGCGACGCTGCTTGGCGGCTTCTGTATCTGGCCGTTCGCCTACGTTACCAACTTCTGGGGGCTCGTGGTGCTCTCGGTGCTGAGCACGCTCGGCGTGGGCGGCATCGTGGCGACGCACTCGGTCTATCTTTCCGAGATGACCTCGCCGCTGGTCCGCAACAGGGTGCTGCTGGCTTCACAAGGCGTGACGGCATTGGTCGCGGTTGGCGTAAACCTGCTGGCGTTCTGGCTGATTCCCGCACAGTGGCAAGCATTCCTCTGGGTCAGTGCGGCGGTCGAGATCGTCGTGCTGCTGCCGTTGCTCTATCGACTATTGCCAGAGTCACCCCGGTGGTTGGAAGCGCATGGCCGGCACGAAGAAGCCGATCAGGCAATGGTCGAGTACGAGCGGCGGGTCCAGCAATATAATGCAGCGGAGTTGCCGGAACCGCGTGGGGCAGACAATCCGGTCATCATGGCAAGCCAAGGCGCCTGGAAGGAGCTGTTCACCAATCCGCAGTATCGCGGCCGCACGATCGTGCTGATTGCCTGCTGGATGCTGGGTTATGCCGGCCTGATTTACGGTGTCGGCGCATTCCTCGCCGTGTACATGGTGGACCACGGCGGCGATGCCCATTTCGTGTTCCTGACGATCGCCGCCGCTTATGCAGTGCTCTTCGTGGCCTTCCAGGTGAACGCACGCCTCGGCGAGTCGGTTGAGCGCCGTGATGTCATCGCCCTGATGGCAACGTTGTTTGCCTTGTGCTGGATCGTCGCATGGCTGGTGCCGACGCTGAGCGTCATCGCAATCTGTTATGTCATCAGCCGTATCGGCACAGGTCTGTTCCTGTTCAATCTCTATAACTACACGGCAGTGGCGTATCCGACGCGCATTCGCGCAGTTGCCTTCGCATGGACAGATGGACTCGGGCATCTTGGCGCTTGGGCGGGCGTTACGCTGCTCGGCCCGTTGTATCAGTTGGGGCCAAATCATCTCGGCTGGATCTTGTGGATCGTGATCCCGGGTGCCTTGCTGCCCGCGATCCTGATCCGCGGTTATGGCATTAATCAGTCTCGCGCGGTGCTGGAGCAGGTGTCCACGTAGCAAGCGGGTGGCGAATCACACCAACCTGCCCAAATGACTGAACTCGTCGCCTGCGTACAGCGTCATGGGGCGGGCAAAAGCCCGCCATCCACGACTTATACCACTACTCGCTGACCCTAACTCATCTGTCGCCCTGTCGTCATGGCCGGGCCGAAGTCCCCGGGCTTGTCCCGGGGATCGGACCCGGCCATCAGCGCACATTGGCACCATTGTGCCGCTGAGACTGATGGCCGGCTCGGGGGCCGGCCATGACGGATAGAGCGAATGGGTCGCGGTCGGCGAGTAGTGGTATGAGTCCTTCTCAAAGCGATTTGGTGTTATCCGGCAACCAGCAGAAAAGTCGCGGATGATGCCCTTGTGCGCACCATGACGCCGGTGGAAGGCAGCAGCCGAGAGTCACTCAACCGGGCGGATAATATTACTCCGATCCAATCCGCGCGCCCTTTTCCGCAACGGAGCGTTTCATCAGCAGCACAACGAACACGAGCGCGACCATGACAACGGCCAGCACCCAGAACACGTCGAAGTAGGCGAGCGCCGATGCCTGTTGCTCGCGCAAGTTTGCGAGCGTCTTCAACGCCAGTTGCTGCGCAGCGACCGGATCGCCGGTCTGCTGTAAGAACGGTCCGGAAGCTTGACCAAGGAAGGAACGCACTGCCGGGTTGAAGGGATCGAGCCACTCGCCAAGACGCAGGCTGTGGAACTGGTCGCGGCGTTCCTGGATCGTCTGAGCCATCGAGGTCCCGACGCTGCCCCCCTCGTTGCGCAGCAGGCTCAACAAGCCGACCGCCGCCCCACGAAACGCGACCGGCGTATAGAGGTAAGCCGCCACGTTTGCGGGTGCGAAGCACATTGCCAGCCCGATGATCAACACCACCCGCGGCCAGACGGCCTGCCCCGGACTGATGTCCAGGTTCATCTGCGACATCCAGTAATTCCCCGCGGCCATGGTCAACAGGCCCGCGGCAAGCACCCACCGCGCATCAACGCCACGGCCGAGCGCGCGCCCGACGAACGGCATGGTGACGACGGCGAAGAAACCGGCCGGCGACATGACCAGTCCTGCGCTCAATGCATCGTAGCCGAACAGCGACTGGAGCAACGCCGGCAATGAGGTGCTGGCCGCATACAGCACCGCAAATGCGGTAAAGATGATGATGCAGCAGGCGGCGAAATTGCGTTCTCGCAACGGCCGGAAATTGACCACCGGACTCGGATGGCGCAGCTCCCAGACGATCAGCGCAACCAAGCCGACGGCGAACAGGATCACCAGTGTCTGCACGCGCCAGAACGGATCGCCCAGCCAGTCCCATTCCTGACCCTTGCTGAGCGTCACCTCCCAGCAGACGACGACGATAACCAGCAGCGACAGGCCAACGCCGTCGAAGCTGAACGGCCGCTTGCGCAACTCCATACGCTGCGCGGTGAGGTAATCGGGGTCCCGCAGTGTGATGGCGCAGGCACCTAGTGCCAGCAGGCCGACGGGGACGTTGATCCAGAACACCCACCGCCAAGTATAGTCGTCGGTAATCCAGCCCCCGAGTGTCGGACCGACAACGGGCGCGATCAGCGCGGCCAGACCGAACAACGTCATGGCCATGCCTTGTCGCTCGACCGGGAACGCGTCCAGCAGCACGCCCTGGCTCGATGGCTGAAGGCCACCGCCCGCAAGACCCTGCATCACGCGGAACATGATCAGTTGGCCGAGACTCGTGGCCATTCCACACAGTCCGGACGCGAGGGTGAAAACGGCGATAGAAAGCAGGAAATAGTTGCGGCGCCCCAGGTGCGCGATCAGCCAGCCGGTGATGGGCAGGATGATCGCGTTGGCGGCAAGATAGCTGGTGATGACCCATTCACCGTCATCGACCGTGGCCGACAATCCGCCAGCGATATAGCGCAGCGCGACAACGGCGATCGTGGTGTCGAGCACTTCCATGAATGTCGGCACCACGACGACAGCGGCGACAACCCAAGGGTTTACCGCTGCACCAGATCGGGAATTCAGGGGTGTTGATGGCAGTACCGCGCCGGTCATTGCGGCACATAGGCCTGGAGGAGCTTCCCGGCATTGGGTCCGGTTGCCGGCTTGTTGATGTAGACGTAGGGAACCACCGAGGTGCCGATGAACAGAGGGGCCTGATCGGCGTTGTAATCGACGAGATCGATCCTGACCGGCAACCGCTGGACTACCTTGATGAAGTTGCCGGTGGCGTTCTCGGGCGGCAGCAATGCCAAGGTCGATCCGGTGCCCTCGGTGAAGCCGGAGATCCGGCCGTTAAAGACGTGCGTGCCACCATACATGTCGATGTGCAGCTCGACGGGCTGCCCGATGCGCAGGTCGCGCAACTGGGTTTCCTTGAAGTTGGCGTCGACCCATATCTCGTTTAGCGAGCGGATCGCCATCAGGTTCTGGCCAACCTGAACATAGTTGCCCGGATTGACGTTGCGCCGCGTGACGACGCCGTCGATTTCCGCGATGATGTCGGTGTAACGAAGATCCAGTTCGGCCTGCGCGAGATCGCGTTTGGCGGTTTCGAGTTTCGCCTCGGCCTGCTTCACGGCCGGAGCATTGGCCGCGTAACGATCGAATGTAGTGTCGACGTCGCCCAGTTTGTAGAACTGGTCGAGCATCGCTTTCGGACCCTGGTCGAACGAATGCGCGACGCCGAGCTCAGCGGCACTCTGAATGAGCGCCGCCTGCGCCTGGAGTACCGACGAAAACGTCTCGTCGAGATCGGGCGGGACCTGGCCGAGATCGCCGCCGCCGTCAGGTTGGGCCGGCAGCCCCAGCGAAACGCGGACCTGGCGGACTTCGGCCAGGCTCTCGGCGAGGTCCGCATCAGCCGTCGTCAGCTCCGCTTGCCGCTGGTCGTACTCCTCACGCGACACAGCGCCGCTGGTGACGAGGTGCTCCGCCCGATTGAAGTTGAACTGCGCCAGCGCCAGTGCGGCTTTGCTCTTGTCGACATCGGCGACCCGGGCGTGCAGGAGTGCGACCTGGCTGTCGACCCCCTCCACGGCGTGTTGCAGGTTCCATCGCTGGCTCATTGCCTGCGCTTCGATCGCGCGCGCCGCCGCGATGGCTGCCTGCAGGTCTGCGTTCGCGGTGTCGACCGTTGCCTGCTTCTCGGAGACCGCAATCTGGAACGGCTCCTTGTCCAACTCGGCGAGGAGATCTCCCTTGCGCACTCGGTTATTGTCATCGACCAGAACGCGGGAAATCTGTCCTGCCACGCGGGGCGCAACAAACGTCACATGCCCATTCACATATGCATCGTCGGTGGAAACAGTGTGCAGTGCGAACAGGATGCGCGGCGTGGCAAATGCGACAATGCCCACAGCAACCAGAACGCCTAGCGCTCCGATCAGCAACCTTCGCTTTCGCGGCGATTTGCGAGCCGGTCTAGTGTCATCAACCAACGCGCGTGCGCCATTCAAACCTGGCTCGTTGCTGTGTTCGTTCATGTTTTGCACCGGTTCTCATCCACATATACAAAACATGATCACGGCGAATTGCAAAAAACGGCTACGTCGAATGCGATGGGCAGAAGGTCGTCCCGAATGATCCCAGAGCGATGCGAACATAGCACGCCGATCGGGCTGCTACCGGCGGAATGCACTGCCCGGCGGCCCACACGGTAGGGCCGTGCGTGCGGAGAGAATTCAATGCACCGAGCGCGAAGCTCGCGAAGAATGGTTCGGGCGCTTATGCCAACTGAGATTTGGCATTAGTCCTATTCAGAGCTGGCAAAATCGCCCGACCGTGGCCGCAACGCAAGATGCTGATAGTAAAACTGCATAACCGTGAAGGTGAAGGCCGTGCTGATACCGAACAGCAGCATACCGTCGGCGGCCTCTAAGGCGCCCATCACCTGCCAATGCGGCTGGAGCATAAACCCCGACGCACCTCGCGTGGCCATCGAATCGATAGAGTAGAGGATCGCAGCTTCAGGCGTCCCAATCGCGCCAAACCACAAATACGCCGCTGCCCAGAGCGCAGCCTCTATCCCGTGTAATGCAGTAAGCAGCAGTCCCATTGCGGTGATAGCGGCAATCATGACCGCAAACACCTGCGACAAGCCAAGGCTCCGTTTTTCCAGCCGAAGCCGGATACTATGCAGCACCGAGACCATGAACGTCACACCTGTCGCGTGGATTGCTAAAGTCAACGCGATAAGCGATAGACCGCAAATCCAGTTATCCAACAGAGTTGTCCTCGCAACCGAACCTTCTCCAATGCCGGCTCGCGAACCGGCATTCCTCGGGTTCTCGATAATTGTGAGGCCACGATCGCGGATTCAGGTAACTTGGGCAACGACAAATCGCGTTTCGTGTGCATGGCAGACGCAATCGAACCGATTAATTGACCGTGCCGAGCGGTGAGAAGCGACCCGAAGTTCAGTCCAGGATACTTCCAGCAATACCAAAGCTCACTGACCGCCACCCATTCGCTCTAACTAACCGTCATGGCCGGCCCCCGAGCCGGCCACCAGCCTCAGCGGCACAACGGTGCCAATGTAGGCTCGTGGCCGGGTCCGATCCCCGGGACAAGCCTGGGGACTTCGGCCCGGCCATGTCGACAGGGCGACAGATGAGTCAGGATCAACGAGTAGTAGTATAAGAGCGCATGGTTGACACTGCATCGACGCGCGTGCATTGGGGAGGCATGCATTGCGCCATCCGCATCGTGTCGCGCCGACGCCGCCGTCCTTTGACGGGGGTGGAGGTTTCGCGCGCGCGGTAAGCCGCACTGCATAGCAACCACAAAAGCCCCCGTCGGCAGCGACGGGGGCTTTTGTGGTTTCAGGGTCCCTGTCGCTGCGTTCCATCAGCAAGCAGGAGGACAGAATGACCAACTTCGATGCCGTCATGCAGATCACCAAACGGCCGCCGATCGTATTCGTCGCCGGGCAGGGATCCTGGCTGACGGACAGTGAGGGACGCCGCTATCTGGATTTCATCCAGGGATGGGCGGTGAACACGCTGGGCCACTCTCCGCCCGAGATCGTGCAGGCGCTGATCCATCAGGCGCAGCGTCTGCTCAACTGCAGCCCCGCTTTCTACAACGACAAGATGGTAAAGCTGTGCGATCTGCTGGCGCACAATAGCGGTCTGCACCAGGTGTTCCTGGCCAATAGCGGTGCCGAGGCGAACGAGGGTGCCATCAAGCTGGCACGCAAATGGGGTGCGAAGTATCGCGACGGCGCCTACGAGATCATCACCATGGACCACGGCTTCCACGGCCGCACGCTCGCGACGATGGCAGCATCCGGCAAGCCCCAATGGGAGCAGCTTTACGCACCGACGGTCGCCGGTTTCGTGAAGGTGCCGCTGAACGATCTGGCCGCCGTCGAGGCCGCGATCACACCTCGCACCGTCGCCGTCATGCTAGAGCCGATCCAAGGCGAGGCTGGCGTATTCGAGGCCAACGATGCGTTCATGCGCGGACTGCGTGCGATGACGCGCGAACGCGGACTTCTGCTGATCCTGGACGAAATCCAGACCGGGATCGGCCGTACCGGCAAGCTGTTTGGCTTCCAGCATGCAGGGACTGCGCCCGACATCATGACGTTAGCGAAGGGATTGGGAGGTGGTGCACCGCTCGCTGCATTGGTCGCCCATAGTGATGTGTGCTGCTTCGAATATGGCGACCAGGGTGGCACGTTCGGTGGTAATGCGATCATGGCCTCTGTCGGCTGTGCAGTCATGGAGGCGGTCACCGCTCCAGGTTTCCTGGAACGCGTGACCGAGGCTGGTGAGAGGCTGAAAAATGCGTTGCTGGCGTTATCAAGGAAGCACGGATGCGGTGAGGTGAGGGGCCGTGGCCTATTGCAGGCACTGAACCTTCGCCGCGATATCGCCGTTCAGGTTGCGGCTGTCGCGTTGTCGCACGGGCTGCTGCTGAATGCACCGCGACCAGATTCGTTGCGTTTCATGCCAGCGCTGACTGTGAGTGACGAGGAGATCGGACAGATGATCGACATATTGGACAGCCTATTGGCGAATATCTTGGTGCGTCAGTAGCGGCTCGCCGAAGCCGCACCCTCCTGTCATTCCCGCGAACGCGGGACCCCAGGGCGAGGTCCTTGTCAGTGGCCCTCGGTTTCCTCATTCGCGGGAATGACGGTGGAGCGGATGCACGGTCCGTGCGAGTGGGAGCCGGAGTACCGGCAACAAGACCACAGCGCCGGCGAGGATTGCTCCGCGAGAACTCCATCGTCCACAGTAATGATGAAGAAGCTTCCGGAGACGACGGATGGGTAAGGCGTCCTGCACATCTCGTGACAAAATCCTAGCGGCCGAGGTGTCCCTCCGTAACCCCTTTCGGGTCGAATTCCTACCTTGGTTGTCTCGCCTGCATGCCGTTGCATTTCAGACCGACAGAGGCGCATCAAAGCTCTTCATCGGCAAGCCAGCGAAGACTCTTTTTCAATGTCTTGTCGGTGCGGGTATCGGCGCAACAGGCCGATTTAGCATTGCAATGTCCGACGGGCGGACAGAGCTGAATTTCAATGCGCGGAACACTCAGTTTGGCGCGCTTTACCAGACGCATTTTCTGCCACTCTACGAACCTGAAGTCTCGGTTCTCCTCGACCTTTTGATTCCGGATGACGGCTGCTTCATGGATGTCGGCGCAAATTGGGGATGGTTCTCGTTATATCTTGCAAGCCGACCCGGCTTCAGAGGGAGAATTCATTGCTTCGAGCCGGTGCCGGCCACATTCGCCGATCTATCGGGTGTCGTTGATCAGGCTGGATTGGCAGACCGCATCACCTGTCATCAGCTCGCGCTGTCCGATCATGACGGATCAGGAGCCATGACAATCCCGGGTGGGCTGCAAAGTGGTCTGGCTCGTATCAGTCAATCCGGAAATCTGAATATACAGCTTGCGACACTGGATTCCCTTACTCTGTCTCGACCCGATATGATGAAGCTTGACGTGGAAGACCATGAAATAGCGGTTCTGCGGGGCGCTGCCGCGACAATCGAGCAATCGTGGCCCTATGTCGTTTTCGAGAATTGGCGCATTCCCGGGCGTCCTGCCGTGACGCTTGACCCGCTTCGCTGGCTTGCCGAGCGCGGTTACAGTTTTTTCCATACGGGATGGGTTGCCAGTTCATCCGACGAGATCGTGCCGGAGCTTCCAAAATCCACGAATGGCCGAACAACGCTGGCTTTGCTTCCGTTCGCGACTGAACAGCGCTTTTATTTGCCGGCCCAGCTCAATGTGCTGGCCGTACCCGGAACGTCGTCTCCGCGAACTGCACCACCGGATGAAGAACGTGGGAACGCCCACGACACCCTTTCTTGAGGCCCTGCCTGGCCCCGCTTAGCAGCCCCCGAGACTTGCTCCAGTCAAAGCGCAGCGGCGTGCCTCGGCGCGTCCGCTGGAGAGAAACGCAGGGCTCGGCTGGCGCATCGCTTCGACCAGGCGCCGCAGCCGCGGTTGTGTGCGCATGGCACTGACCGCCTCCCGCAGGGCATGGCATTCGGCTCCGCGGAAACCGCGAGGGTGCTGATGCCGCTTGTCATCGGATGGGTCGTGATCCACCCCACCTCGCACATTCGACAACGCCTGATCCATGAATGTTGTCTCCGCAAATTGGTGATGCGCGCCGGTATAGCGCAGAAGTAGGAAAAATTTCATTAATCAAGCCGCGCCGCCCTTTGTGCTCGAATGTACCTGCGCCAGGCCCTCGCTCCGTTCCGCGAACTTCAAACGCAGCATCTATTCCTTGGTGTTGCCGATCTTCCCTAAGCTCGACGGACTGGAACTGGAACGCAAAGGCCTCGTCACCAGCCGCCGAACCACACACCGATGCCGTGCACGATGCCAACCGGGAAGAACGCGGCTGCTGCCACCAGCAGGGGGCGCTGACCCGACACGGCGCAGAACACGATGGAGGTAAGCCACGCTGAATAGCAGATCGCGCCCGCGACCAGCAGCGACAGCACCGTCGTCAGGTCCATTGCCCCAAGCCTCGCGACACGCATTTTTCATCTCCCAGCCGGTCCAAACGCAGGCCCCATTATGGAATGGGAGGGGGTCGGACGCCATGCTTTTCAGCGCCGCCGGATCGGCTTGCGGCGCCTTGTACCGCGGAAAATCCATTCGCGGCTTGTCGGCGCAAGGCAAGGTGATACATCGTCAGCAACGGGACCACATCCAAACAAGGGATCAACATGCGCAGCATCGTCGTTGCCACGTTCACCAGCCTCGACGGTGTCATGCAGGCGCCCGGCGGCCCAATGGAAGATCCGACGGGCGGCTTCAAGTTCGGCGGCTGGACCGCCCCCCATTTCGACGCAGCGTTCGGCGCCGCCATGGGGGAAATCTTCGGCCGTCCCTTCGACCTGCTGCTTGGCCGAAAGACCTACGATATCTTCGCGGCACACTGGCCTTACGTCTCCGATCCAAACGATCCGATCGCGGGCCTTTTCAACCGCGTGACGAAATACGTCGCCTCGCGCTCCAATCCGAAGCTGACCTGGCAGAACAGCCAATTGCTGGGCGACGACGTCGTCGCGGCGCTGAAACAGCTAAAGAGCGGCGATGGCCCAGACCTTCTGGTGCAAGGTTCCAGCGTCTTGCTCCAGACGCTGTGGCAGAACGGCCTGGTGGACGAATTCAGCGTGCTGATCTTCCCGGTCGTGCTTGGCAAGGGAAAGCGTCTGTTCGGCGACGGCGCCATCCCCGCCGGATTGAAACTGCACAAGGCGACATCCTATCCGACCGGCGTGATCGTGGCGAACTACCAGCCCGACGGGGCGCTCAGGACCGGCAACTTCCAGCTAGCCGAACCAACCGAGGCCGAGCTCGAGCGCCGGCGCAACCTGACCTAGGCGACGTGTCGGCCGGCATCCGCGGCGCAGAAGCAAGCGAAAAGGATTTGGAACCGCAGATGGACGCAAATACACGCAGATTCATTTGCGTGAATCGGCGTGCATCTGCGGTTTCCATTTCTTCTGGATGGCGTTGGCAGCGCGGTCGCTAACCGTTGTGCTACACTCCTCGCATGGCGCGCGAAGAGATCATCGCCCGACTGCAATAGAACGAGGCGGCGTTGCGCGCGCGGCGTGACGCATGCAGCTCTGTTCGGCTCGCGCGTTCGCAGGTCACTTGGCTTCGATCGGCCACAAAATCCTCGATACAGTCCAGATCAGGATTGACAGATTGTTAACCTCTCTGCTGGCAAAGCCATGGGCTGGTGTTCGGGAAGGACTACCGCCCGGCTTGGACTTAGCGGCGGTAGGATGGCGTGATGAGCGAGCATGATGGAAAGCCTGATCTCAGTCCGATCGCCCGCCAGCAGCCGCAGATCCTGACGGAGATTGGCAGCCTGCGGGACGATGTGACCGTACATCACCTCGATTGCCTTGCGTCAGGACGGAACACTGACGGCGTTGCTGGGCGAGGTCCGTGCGATGCACGCGCGGCACGGACGGCTGAACAACCGCGTGCGACAACTCGAGACCCGCGGGACGCAAACCGACTGACCGGCTGGGCCTTGCCGCTGCGGCAAGAAGAAGTGGAACCGCAAAACACGCCAATAACGCAAATGGACTTTGCGTCGAGGCGGCTGCCTGCCGCTTGGACGCCTAGATCGAACCCACGCCTATTCGCGTTATTTGCGTGTTTTGCGGTTCCATTTTCTTTACTGCCCACCGCTGCGCAGTTTCGGCCTGTTGTGCTACAAGCATTCCATGACGCGCGAGGAGATCATCGCCCGGCTGCGGGAGAACGAGGCGGCGTTACGCGCGCGTGGCGTGACCCATGCCGCGGTGTTCGGCTCGCGCGCTCGCGGCGATGCGAGGCCTTACAGCGACACCGACATTATGATCGAGATCGATCCGGAGGCGCCGGTAACCATCTACGGCTACGTCCGCATCAAGGACTTCATCGCCAGCCTGTTCGACGGGCCTGTCGATGCCGTGGATCGGGAAGGCCTCAAGCCTTATCTGCGGCCAGCAGTAACGACGGACACTGTCTATGCCTTCTGATAAGGCTTCGGCCATCCAGCGGTGGCTCAAGGACATTCTCGATAACATCGACTTGGCCGAGAGTTTCATGGCCGCGCTGGATTACGAGACTTTCCAACGGGACAGGCTCCGAGTTCATGGCGTTACCCGTTGTCTTGAAATCATTTCTGAAGCGTCGCGCCGTCTGCCAGATGAGCTAAAGTCTAGACACCCGTCTATTGAGTAGAGGGCGATGGCTGCAGCAGCCAACATCTATCGCCATGAGTATGAGGACGTTGCCGAGCGTTGCGTGTGGAGAACAGTCCTACTGGCCCTCCCGCAGCTTCGTGCAGCCGTCGAGAGTGAACTCAACAATCTCGGCGGTTCCTAACGCGCGGGAACCTCACTTTCGTTGGGAACCACAAAGACGCGGATCCGCTCCAGCAACTCTGGCCATGTCACCCACAAATGTATGAACTGTGAAAGGCGCAGATTGTTCTGCTTTCCGGGCTTGATGCCGCCCATAGCGGCATCTTGGATTTTTTTGCATGTCAGAAACGTAAAAGCGAGCGATGCCAGACTTTTCAGTGAAAACGGCTCGATCACAGCCGAAGCCATGCAGCACAAGTATGTGGACGTCGGGCTCCAGTTGAGATGTCCAGTTTGGCACGTTCTTTGACGAGCTGCCATGATCCTCGGCAAACTGGGAAATATGGGATGGTTCCACTCGGACTCAGGTTAAGCAGGGTATAAATCGCCATGATCAAACGCTTCCACGTCCTCTACGTCGGTCAGATCGACCTCGACAACGTCGGCCTCAACGGCACCCCCGCCAACGACCGCCGCTACCCCAACTCCCGCCTCAGCGAGGTCTTCTTCACCACCCGCCACGTCGCCCAGGTGATGGACGACCTCGGCTACCACGCGCTGTGGACCGCCGAGCACCACTTCCAGCGCGAGGGCTACGAGTGCCTGCCCAACCTGGTGCAGCTAGGCCTCTGGCTCGCCACCCAGACCAAGCGCCTCAAGTTTGGCTGCGCGTTCAACGTCCTGCCGATGTGGCATCCGATCCGGCTGGCCGAGGACTACGCGATGGCCGATATCGTCACCGACGGCCGCGTCATCATGGGCGTCGGCCGCGGCTACCACACGCGCGAGGTGGAAACGTTCGGCGCGCCGCTGCTCGACGCCGACAAGAACCGCGAATACTTCGAGGAGCAGCTTCAGCTCCTGCTCGCCTGCTTCAACGAGGAGCAGTTCAGCTTCAAGGGTAAGTATTTCACCTGCCCGCCCGAGGTGGAGTATCGCGGCTACCAGCTCAAGGACATCACCATGGTGCCGCGGCCGAAGCACTTGCCGGTGGAGATCTACATGCCGATCGCGTCCGGGAGGACGATCGACATGATGGCGCAATACGGGCTGAAGCCGATGGTGGTGCTGAACGGCGAGAAGATCCTGGACGACGTTCTGCGCGCCTACCACGACGCCTGCGCCCGCCACGGTCGGCCGCGCGAGCTTGGGCAGGACATGATTTGGGGCACCGGGCTGTATCTTGCCGCCAGTCAGGAGGAGGCGATCCGCCGCGTCGAACCTGCTCATGACGAGCGCTACAAGTGGTTCGCGCCGTTCGGCTTCGTGCGGTATGCCGATGAGCACGGGCGGACCTGGGGCACCCCCGGTGCGCCGGCGCGCACGCCGTCACTGCGCGATGGGGTGCAGCAGAAGGCCTGGTTCTGCGGCACGCCCGGCGAAGTGATCGACGGCATCAAGTCAATCGAGGCGAAGTATCCAGGGCTGGAAGACTATATGGTCCACTGGGCCGAGGGCCTCTCGCCCAGCGAGTTCGAGGAACAGCTCCGCTGGTTCGCCCGCGATGTGATGCCGGCGTTCCGAGAGTAAGAATAACACGGATTTCGCGGATTTTGGCACGGATTGCACGAAAGTCTATTTAATACTTTCCGCGCAATCCGTGCATAAATCAGTGTAATCCGTGTTATTCTTAATTGTTCAGCAAGAAGAGTAGAGCAGTCTGCGGTGGATGCTTGTCCATGGCAGTGACCTGACCTATCGGATTATTGGCTTCGCCATGCGCGTCCATCGCCGCCTTGGCCCCGGCCTTCTGGAATCCGTCTACGAAAAATGCCTCTGCCACGAGTTTGCCTGCGCCGCGCTTCCATTCCGACGCCAGGTGCCGTTGTCCGTAACCTACAACGACATCAAGCTGGACTGCGCCTACGTCGCCGACATCATCGTGGACGACCAGGTCATCCTGGAACTGAAATCACTCGAACACGTACTTCCGGTCCATGAAGCCCAGCTCCTCACTTACCTCCGCCTCAGCGGCTGCCCAGTCGGACTCCTGATCAACAACTTCAATACCGTCTCGCTCAAGGACGGCATCAAGCGCCGCGTCATGTAGCCCGCTCAGTCGTCCCGGTAGACCCGTTCCATCCGCTCGTGCCGCTCCTGCGCCTCGATCGACAGAGTAGCGATCGGCCGCGCCTCCAGCCGGCGCAGCCCGATCGGCTCGCCGGTTTCCTCGCAAAACCCGTAGGACCCATTTTCGATCCGGATCAGCGCCTGATCGATCTTGGAGATCAGCTTGCGCGCCCGGTCCCGGGTCCGCAATTCCAGCGCCCGGTCGGTCTCGACACTGGCCCGGTCCGTGATGTCCGCTTCGTGGATGCCGCCCTCCGAGAGGCTGGCCAGGGTTCCGTTTGCTTCCTTCAGAAGCTCGCCCCGCCAGCGCAGCAGCTTCTGGCGGAAGTACTCGACCTGGATGGGATTCATGAACTCCTCATCCTCGGCCGGGCGGTAGTCAGGGGGTAGGGTGATCATCATGGCGTGCCGAACCTGCTCTTCCCTTGCGCTGCGTCCCGCCTTGGAAGCCGCGGAACCCCCGGGCCCGTCTTGGATCGCACTTGCGCGGGCTTATAGCGACGGCCGATAGCCCCGCCAAGAGTGAACGATGAAGCTTCAACAAGCTGACATGCAACGATTTTGGGAAACGGCCTCAGGCCTCCCGGCGCGCCAGTTCCACCTTCACCCGAACGACGACGGCCGAAATCATCGCCGCGAGCCGCCGATCCGCTGGTCGCGGCACTGATCCAGCGAGCTCCGCAAGTTGCTGCAGTGCAGCGACGTTATCCACACCGCTCAGCAATCCGCGCTGCAGGGCAGCAAGCAGCGCGAGCATATCCTGGCCGTGACGGCGGGCCTCCCGGTCCTCGACCGCTTCCGCACCCGCCTCCTGAAGCGTCAGAATCGATCCCAGCGACGTGGCTTCGCCCGGAGCTACTCCGCCGGCCGGAGCGGCCTGTGTCTGCGCCGGCAGTGCGAACCGCCCGCCCGGTCGCGCCGTGGCTCGCCTGCCAAGCCCCGTTATGGTCGGCCAGCCGACACCCTCAATCGCCATTCACCACGCTCCAAGTTGCCGCCCGGCGGAAATTGCCGGGCCTTCGCCCTGCGTTCCCCGCGGATTACTTGCCTTCCGCCGTGGCACGCCGCTTGCGCATCGCTGAGCAGACTGACGCGAAATCCTTACCATGCCGCTACCGAGCCTCATCGCACGTTGCGTGCTTCTGCTGACCTTGGCCCTGCCGTTCCCGGCCGCCGCGCAGATCCGCATCAAAGACATCGCCGACGTGGAGGGGGTCCGCGAGAACCAGCTCATTGGCTATGGCCTCGTCGTCGGCCTGAACAACACGGGCGACAAGCTGGACAACGCAGTGTTCACCCGCGAGTTGCTCATCGGCATGCTGGAGCGGTTGGGCGTCAACACGCGCGACCTCGCGGCCAAGCTGGAAACCAAGAATATCGCGGCGGTCATGGTGACGGCCGACTTGCCCGCCTTCGCCCGCAGCGGCAGCCGGATCGATGTGGCGGTGTCAGCCCTCGGCGACGCCACCAACCTGACAGGCGGCACGTTGCTGGTCACCCCGCTGCTGGCCGCCGACGGCGACGTCTACGCGGTCGCACAAGGCGCATTGTCCACCGGTGCGATCGCCGCACGCGGTGCCGCCACGTCCGTCACACGCGGCGTGCCCACGGCCGCTCGCATCGCAAACGGCGCCACCGTCGAGCGCGAGGTGCAGTTCAACCTCGACAAAAGCAACGCCATTCGGCTCGGTTTGCGCAATCCCGACCTGACCACCGCCCGGCGCATTGAACAGGCGATCAACAAGGCGATTGGCCCCATCGCCAAGACGACCGATCCACGCACCGTCTCGCTCGACATGGGCAGCCGTGATCCGATCGAGACTTTGGCCACCCTGGAGGACCTGCGCGTCGAACCCGACAGTCCCGCCATCGTCGTCATCGACGAAACCAGTGGAACCATTGTCATGGGTGCCAATGTCCGGATCAGTACCGTCGCCATCGCGCAGGGCAACCTGACCATCCGCGTGACCGAGACGCCACAGGTCAGTCAGCCGGCGCCACTCTCGAACGGCACCACGACCACGGTGCCGCGCACCCAGGTGCAGATCGATGATCAGCACGATCGCAAACTTGGCATATTGGAAGGCAGCGTCACTTTGCGCGATCTCGTGGCGAGCCTGAATGCGCTCGGTGTCGGACCGCGCGACCTGATCAGCATTCTACAGGCGATCAAGGCGGCCGGCGCGCTCCAGGCGAACCTGATTGTGCGATGAACACGCTTGCTCCGATCCCGCCCAACACAAGCTCGCTGCCGCCAGGGCAGGTCGCCAGGCTGTGGCAAACGGCACAGGACTTCGAGGCGATGGCCATCGGCCAATTGCTTCAGCCCATGTTCAACACGGTCGACATGGCGCATTCCGCGTTCGGTGGCGGCGAGGCCGAAGACGCGTGGCGCCCTATGCTGGTCGATGCAATCGGCAAGCAGATGGCCGCGCACGGCGGTCTTGGCCTCGCGGCACCCGTGTTCAACGCCATGCTGCGTGCCCAGGAGGCAAAGCAATGAACGATGCTGCCACTCGTCTGGCCGACACCTTGACAAAGGAGAATGCGGCGCTCGCCGGTACTCGATCTGCCGCGTGCTGTCGCGGTCTTGCCGGATAAGCAGGCAGCCATCGCCGCATTCATGGCGATGGCCGCCAAATCTGTTCCCCGGGATTTGGCCGAGCGGCTGCGCATCTTGGTGCAGGAGAACAAGGCGCTGCTCGAGCGCGCTATTGCGGCTCAAGGTAGGGTGATCGCTGTCATCGCGCGTGCCGCCGCACCGCCGCGGCAGTACGGCGCATCGCGCGGCCGCGGTACCGCAGGGCGGCCGGTCCCGTTCGCGTTGGCCGCCCAGGCGTGATACTGGCGCCGGATGGATCCACTACCAGCCGAAACATGGCGCCGCCTGCTGCGTCGCACACCGGCCGATGCTGGTCTTTGCCCGCTCTACGGGCCATTGCTCCAAGCGCCAACGGCTGCCGATGGCTGCTTCGTCCTCGGCCGCATCGCGCAATCGCTCGATGGGTGCATCGCCACCGCCAGCGGCGCATCCCAATGGATCAGCGGGCGGCAGGACGTCATTCACACCCACCGGCTGCGTGCGCTGTCCGATGCGGTGGTCATCGGCGCCGGCACGGTTCGCGCCGACGACCCGCAACTGACCACGCGCGAGGTCGAAGGCCCGTCACCGGTTCGCATCGTGCTGGATACCGATCGTCGCCTCGATGGCCGTTATCGGGTATTCAACAACGGCCCGGATACACTGCTCCTCTGTGCGTCGGATGCCGTATCGGATGATCACGTGGGCAAGGCCGAAGTGCTGCGTCTGCCGCGCTCTGGCAAGGGCTTGAACATCCCCGCGGTTCTCCACACGCTGACACAACGCGGCCTGCGCCGTATTTTTGTCGAAGGCGGCGGCATCACGGTGTCGCGTTTCCTCGCTGCAGGCGCACTTGATCGGCTGCACGTGACTATCGCACCGATGCTCATCGGCTGCGGTATTCCAGCGTTCACGCTGCCGCAGGCTCCCTCGCTCGCCGACGTGCTGCGCTTCGAATGGTCAGTGCATCGTATCGGCGCGGACGTGCTGCTCGATATTCCGTTATCGCGTGCATGATCGAAGCGCGCGCGTTCTGGACCATTGCGCCTGGCCGCGGCGAGATCCTGCGGAACTCGTCATGGCCGGGCGTGACCCGGTCATATCCATCCGATTGGGTTCGCGTCCGCACACTGGCCACCGGCGTTTCGCGTGGCACCGAGGCGCTGGTGTTCGCCGGCCGCGTTCCGCCCAGCCAATTCCAGGCGATGCGTGCCCCTCTGATGGACGGCGAATTCCCATTCCCGGTCAAGTATGGCTACAGCGCTGTCGGCCAGACCGAGGACGGCAAGCGCGTCTTTGTCCTGCATCCCCATCAGGACGTATTTGTCGCACCAGAAATTATGTGCATTCCGGTCCCCGATAACGTGTCCACACATCGCGCGGTGCTCGCCGCAAATATGGAGACCGCGGTAAACATCCTGTGGGACGCCGTGCCGCTCGCCGGCGAGCGCATGCTGGTCATCGGTGCCGGCGTCGTCGGTCTGCTGGTCTCGTCCTTGCTGTCGCGCACTCCAGCAGCCCGTGTCACCGTCGTGGACATCAATCCGGCGCGCGCCTCATTGGCCCAGCGCTTCGGCTGCGATTTCGCCGCACCAGAACAGGCGCCGCGCGAGCAGGACTTGATCATCCACGCGTCCGCCAGTGACGCCGGCCTCCGCCTCGCCCTGCAATGCGCCGCCTTCGAGGGACGCATCATCGAGGCAAGCTGGTTCGGCGACGCCGCCCCCTCGCTTCCCCTCGGCGAAGCTTTCCATTCCCACCGTCTCCGGCTGATCGCCTCACAGGTCGGCGCTGTCGCCCCCGCCATGCGCGGCAACCGAACCCATGCCGAGCGCCTGGCGCTCGCTCTCGAACTGCTGGCCGAACCGCGATACGACGCATTGCTCGAAGGGCCAACGCGGTTCGACGATATGCCGGAAGCCATGCCGCGTATCCTCGCGCCGGGTGGCCTGTGCCACGTCATCAATTATGGGACCGAGTGAATGTTCAGCCTGACCGTCTGCGACCACATCATGATCGCCCATAGCTTTCACGGCGAGGAGTTTGGTCCTGCGCAGAACCTGCACGGTGCGACCTTCGCGGTGGAAGCCGAGTTCCGCGCCGAACAGCTCGACGACCATCAGCTACTGATCGACATCGGCCTGGTGAAAACTGCGCTGCGGCGCGTGCTGGACACGCTCGACTACAGCAATCTCGACGAAAATCCCGCATTCAAGGGGATCAACACCACCACCGAATATATGGCATTCCACATCCATGGCCTGCTCGCCACCGCCTGTCGTGACGGCCGCCTAGGCGCTGGAGGGCACGCCGTGAACAGCCTGAAAATCCTGTTGCGCGAAAGCCCGAACGCCTGGGCTGCTTACGAGGGAACGATCGCCTGATGCACGCCGCACTGATCGTCCCGGCACCCTTTGATGCAGTGTCCGGCGGCTATGCCTACGACCGGCGCACCATCGCCGGCTTGCGCGAAGCTGGACACACAGTGCGCGTGATCGAACTTTCCGGCACGCATCCGTTAACCGATGAACTCGCCCGCGATGCGGCATGCGCGGCCTGGGATAGCATCGGCGAAAATGTGCGTCCCATCATCGATGGCCTGGCGTTGCCGGCATTCGTCGGCCTCGACGATGCGCTGTCCGCACGCAGCACGGTTGGCCTGATCCATCATCCGACGTCGCTCGAGACCGGCTTTTCCGATAACGATCGCGCCGCGTTGCGCAGCATGGAGAAACGCCTGCTGCCGCGTCTCGCGCGTGTCATCGCCACCAGCGAGACCACCGCCGAGAGCCTCGCCAAGGATTTCTCTGTCGTTCCCGAGCACATCAAAATCGTGGTGCCAGGTACCGACGATGCACCGCGTAGCCCAGGTTCGTCAGGCCCGGCCTGCCACATCCTGTCCATCGGCACGTTGGTACCGCGCAAGGGTCATGACCTGTTGCTGCGCGCACTCGCCCGACTATTCGATCAGGATTGGCAGCTCACAATCGTGGGTTCCGCCGAACGCGATAAGGTCCACGCGCAATCACTCGTGGCATTGGCGGAGGAACTTGGCATCGCCAAGCAGGTGCATTTCGCCGGTGAGGTGGTAGGCGAGGCGCTCGAAGCGCTGTGGCAGCAGGCCGACCTTTTTGCGCTCGCCACATATTGGGAAGGCTACGGCATGGCGATTGCCGAAGCGTTGAAGCGTGGCGTGCCGGTGGTGGTCTCGGATGGTGGTGCCGCCGGCAAGTTATTGACCGAGACGTCCGGCGTGGTGTGTCCTGTCGGCGACCGGATCAACCTGTCGAAGGCACTCCGGCGCATGATTTTCGATACCAACCTGCGCCACAAGATGGCGGACGCCGCCTGGCAAGTCGGCCAGGCGCTCCCCAATTGGCAAACCCAGGTGCGAGAGTTCGCGCAGGCCTTGGCTGGGTGACGGAACACTTCGACGCGTCCTGGCTCACGCTGCGCGAACCGTTCGACCAGGCCGCACGTAGCACCATCCTCGCCCGCCGCTTCGCGGACCGTCTGCCGATGCGGCCGCAAATTGTCGATCTTGGCGCCGGCACGGGCAGCATGTTTCGCTTCCTCGCGCCAATCATCGGCCGGCGACAGGACTGGCTGCTGATCGATGCCGATACGGCGTTGCTGGATGACGCATGCGGCCGCACCGCTGCATGGGCACGGCGGCGAGGCTATACCGCGACATCGTCCGGCGCCGAACTTGCAATCTCAACCCCGCAAGGCCTGTGGCGAATGGAGATAATGAAAGCGAACATCGCCCAACCACCGCTCCCCCTCCCCTTGCGGGACGGGGTTGGGGGGAGGGGGCCCAACGCCCTCGTTTGCAGTGCTCTTCTCGATCTCGTTTCCGCATCCTGGCTCAATCACCTCCTCGATTACCTCTCCATCCCCTTCCTCGCCTCCCTCACAGTGGATGGCCGTGCCTCCTGGCACCCGCATCACCCTTCCGACACACGCGTCCGCACAGCCTTCCGTCGCGACCAGTTTCGCGACAAAGGCTTTGGTCCGGCACTCGGGCCCACAGCACCCGCCGTCGCCCTGCGCACCCTCGCCTCGCGCGGCTTCCTGACCGCGTCGGCACCATCAGATTGGCGCATTCCGCGTACCGCACTCGGTATCCAGCGAGCCTTGATCGAAGGCCGAGGCTTCAGCGATCCGCATTGGCAGGCCGCGCGACTAAGACAAGCAATGCGCGGCAGGCTTGCCATAACCATCGGCCACCGCGACATACTGGCCTTCCCACCGGGAGGATAACGCCATGTTGCTAGGCGCAATCGCCGATGACTTCACCGGCGCCACCGACCTTTGTTCGATGCTGGTGCGCGGCGGCATGCGCACGGTGCAACTCATCGGCGTTCCGCGCCAAGGTGAAACACCGCCCGATGCCGATGCAGTTGTCGTCGCGCTGAAATCCCGCACGGCACCGGTGCGTCAGGCCGTACAGGAAAGCCTGTCGGCCCTGGAATGGCTCCGCTCCACCGGCTGCGAGCAGTTCTTCTTCAAGTATTGCTCCACTTTCGATAGCACGGACGCAGGCAATATCGGTCCCGTCGCCGACGCGTTAATCGCCGCTCTGGGTTGCGGCTTCGCTTTGGCGTGTCCTGCCTTTCCCGCCAATGCGCGCAGTGTCTACCAGGGCTATTTGTTCGTTGGTTCCGTGCTGCTGAACGAGAGCGGCATGGAACACCATCCTCTCACGCCGATGACCGATGCCAGTCTGGTGCGCGTGCTCTCGCGCCAGACCGGCGGCACAGTCGGGCTGGTGCCATACGCAATTGTCGAGCAAGGCGCGGTCGCAATCCGCCAGGCGATGACCACGCTGAAGGAACAGGGCCACCGCTACGCCATCGTCGATGCGGTCAGCGATTCCCATCTGAAAGCCATCGGCGAAGCTGCCGCGCAGCACCCGCTCATCACGGGTGGGTCGGGTGTCGCGATGGGATTGCCAGAGAATTTCCGCCGCGCGGGGAAATTGCCCGCGCGCGATGCCGCATCGCTGCCGCCGCTATCGGGCCACGCAGCCGTGCTGGCAGGTTCGTGTTCGCGCGCGACACTCGGACAGCTCGATTTCGCGCGCGAGCGCGTTCCGGTCTTGCAGCTCGACCCGCTCGCCTCGCCAGATGCATCACGCATGGTCGCGATGGCGCGCGACTGGATGGCCGACAAACTCGGCGACACGCCCATCGTCATCGCCGCATCGGCGCCGCCGGACCAGGTATCCGAGCTGCAACGCCGCCTCGGACGCGACGCTGCCGGCGCGCTTATCGAGCAGACACTGGCGCAGATCGCGGAAGATCTCGTCGCCCGAGGCGTGCGTCGGATGGTGGTCGCAGGCGGCGAAACCGCAGGCGCGATCGTGTCACGTTTAGGCGTGCATAGTCTGCGCATCGGCGTGGAGATCGATCCAGGCGTGCCCTGGACCTACGCCGAAGGCGGCACCACGCCGCTGCTGATGGCGTTGAAGTCCGGCAACTTCGGCGCGCCAGACTTCTTCCTCAAGGCGTTCGAGGTGCTGCCATGACCGAGTCCGAAACGCGTCGCTTGTTGGTCGAGCTCGCCGCCAGCCTGTTCGCGCGCGGCTTTTCCGTCGGCAGCGCAGGCAATATCAGTGTGCGCCTGCCGGACGGCTACCTGATCACGCCGACGAATTCGAGCCTCGGACGGCTCGATGCCGCGCGCATTTCACGATTGGACAGCGATTTCCAGCACATCGACGGCGACAAGCCCTCGAAGGAGGTGTTCATGCACCGCGCGTTCTATCGCGCGCGTGAGGACGCTGGAGCAGTCGTGCATCTACACTCCACGATGGCCACCGCGGTCGCTTGCCTGCCCGGCGTGGACACTGGGAATCCAATTCCGCCGCTAACGCCGTATTTCGTGATGCGTGTCGGCCGCCGCATGCCGATCGTCGAATACTATCGGCCAGGCGATCCGGCGATGGAGCCAGCGATCCATATCGCCGCACAAGACGCGCGTGCCGTGCTGCTCGCCAACCATGGTCCGGTGGTTTCCGGGAAGACTCTTACCGACGCAGTCTATGCCGCCGAGGAACTGGAAGAGGCGGCCAAGCTCTATTTGTTACTGCGAGGTAACGCGCCCCGTTTGCTGACGGGGCCGCAGGTCGATGACCTGCTGAATACTTTCGGGTAACCCCACACTTCGATGGGTTGAGCGGCAAGCGAAACCCATCAATTCCCGTTTGCACGAACGCGCTCCAAAGAAAAAGGGCGCCGCAAGGCGCCCTTTCGCTTGGTGGTAGAACCCAGATCAGGACATCGAATCGGAAGAACCGGACGGCATGCTCTCCATCGGAGCCGCCGCGGCCTTTTTGCGTCCGCCGCCCTTCTTGCGTCCAGCCTTCTTCGCCGCGCCCTTCTTCTTGCCAGCGGCCTTCTTCTTGGCGCCTTTCTTCTTCGGAGCGGCCTTGCGTCCAGCCTTCTTCGCCGCGGCCTTCTTCTTGCCCGCTGCCTTCTTCTTCGGCGCAGCCTTGCGTCCAGCCTTCTTCTTCGCCGCGCCTTTCTTCTTGCCAGCGGCCTTCTTCTTGCCGCCGGCCCGCATCGCCATCGCTTGTGCGCGTGGCTGCTCGGTGGTCGTGGTTTCTTCGTCGCTCACTAGTGGAAACTCCCTTCTCTCGGTGCGCGCCAATGCCGCACGTCACTGAAGGCTCGACGGAAAGGCTCGAAGCCGATTCTCGTACGACTGTGCTTCACGTTGACGAGGCTGCGGTCAGTGGACCGTTCCTTCTGTTGCCGCGTGCACCAACTCTTCAGCGAGGGTGCTGTGCGAATCGATTCGCGCACGCAGATTCCGCTAAACAGCGTTCAGCGTATCGCTGTCAATAAAAAGCAACCGTTTCTTCGCTCGTTCGATGAAAAAGTTCGCGCGCAATGCGAATGCGATGCATCGATGCAACACATATGCGCCGCGACATCGCTGTCGCGGCGCTTCATTCATCACAAGCGAATCGCTTATCCGCGCTTATCGATCGGCACGAACGGCACGTTTTCAGGGCCAACGTAATTCGCTGTCGGCCGAATCAGCTTGTTGTCGATGCGCTGTTCAATGACGTGCGCGCCCCAACCAGACGTGCGCGCGATCACGAACAGCGGCGTAAACATCGCAGTAGGCACGCCAAGCAAGTGGTAGGAGATGGCGCTGAACCAATCGAGATTGGCGAACATCTTCTTCGCATCGGCCATCGTCGTCTCGATTCGATCCGCCACGTTGAACAGCTTCATCGAGCCCGCCGCCTGCGAAAGCCGCCGTGCGACCTCCTTGATCACCTTGTTCCGCGGATCGGCGATTGTGTAGACGGCATGCCCGTATCCGATGATGACCTCGCGGTTCGCCACCCGCTTCCGGATATCGGCGTCCGCCTCATCAGGCGTCGCATAGCGGCTCTGAATGTCGAACGAGACCTCATTGGCGCCGCCATGCTTGGGCCCGCGCAGCGCGCCAATCCCCGCGGTGATGGCCGAATACATGTCCGCGCCGGTGCCCGCGACCACGCGGCAGGTGAACGTCGAGGCGTTGAATTCGTGCTCAGCGTACAGGATCAGCGACGTGTGCATGGCGCGGACAAACATCTCCGACGGCGGCTTGCCATGCAGCAGGTGCAGGAAATGCCCGCCAATGGAGTTGTCATCGGTCTCCACATCGATGCGTTTGCCATTGTGGGAGAAGTGGTACCAGTAGAGCAGCGCCGGGCCGAGGCACGCCATCAGGTGATCGATGATGTCGCGTGCGCCTGGCTGGTTCTGATCCTCCTTCTCCGGCAAAGCGCAGCCAAGCGCCGAGACCGCCGTGCGCATCACGTCCATGGGATGCGATGCAGGCGGCAGCGCCTCGAGCACCTGCTTCAGTGACGCAGGCAGCCCCCGCAGCGCGCGCAGCTTCGCCTTGTAGCCGTTGAGTTCTGCGCGCGTCGGCAGCGCACCGTGGACCAGCAGATAGGCGATCTCCTCGAATTCGCAGGTCTCGGCGACGTCGAGAATGTCGTACCCACGATAGTGCAGGTCATTCCCAGTGCGCCCGACCGTGCACAGCGCGGTGTTGCCTGCGGTCACGCCGGACAGTCCGACGCCTCTCTTCGCCCAATTTGGGAGTGCTGCAGTGCCGCTCATATGTGCGTGCTCCTCTTGATATGTTCACCTCTCCCGCAAGCGGGAGAGGTCGCCACGCAAAGCGTGGCGGGTGAGGGTGCATGTGCAGTTTAAACACCCTCTCCCTTCACGCGCATCGCGCCGACCTCTCCCGCAAGCGGGCAAAGTATCGTGCAGTCAGAATATCCCCGCTTTGCCAACCGTAAGTGCCCCTGCAGGCAGCGCGACATTCAGCGCATGCAGCTCGCCAGCTTTCAGCCGCGCCACGTCCTGCGCCGCTTCCAGGAACCGGTTGGCCTCGCGCGCTGAGATCACCCCATCGGTCATCTCGCGGAACTTGCGGATATAGTCGTCGCGTCCGAACGGCTTAGCCCCCAGCGGGTGCGCGTTGGCCACCGCCATCTCATCGACGATGCGGCTGCCGTCACGCATCACGATCTCGACCCCGCCGCCGAATGCCTGTTCCGCCGGATCGGTCGAAAGATAGCGACGCTCCCATTCAGGATCCTCGCGCGTCTCGATCTTGTGCCACAGCCGCACGGTATCAGCCCGCCCAGCACGTCGAGGCGCGTAGCTGTCCACGTGGTGCCAGCGCCCATCCTGCAGCGCGACCGTGAAAATATACATGATCGAATGGTCCAGCGTCTCGCGGCTCGCCTTCGGATCCATCTTCTGCGGATCATTGGCCCCGGTCCCAATCACGGCATGCGTGTGGTGGCTGGTGTGGATGATGATCTTCTCCACATCCTCCAAATTCGGCACCTTCTCACGCATGCGGAACGCCAGGTCGATCAGCGCCTGCGACTGGTATTCGGCGCTGTATTGCTTGGTGAAGCTGTCGAGAATCGCCCGCTTCGCTTCGCCAGGCGCCGGCAACGGCACCTGATAATGCGCCTGCGGTCCATCCAGCACCCAGGCAATCACGCTGTCCTCGCCTTCATAGATCGGACTCGGCGCCCCTTCACCACGCATCACGCGGTCCACTGCCTCGACCGCAAGCTTCCCCGCATGGGCCGGCGCATACGCCTTCCAGGAGCTGATCTCTCCTTTGCGTGATTGACGCGTGGTGACGCTGACATGCACCGCCTGCTGCACCGCCTGGTAGATCACCTCCTGCTTCAGCCCCAGCAGCGTGCCGATACCCGCTGCCTGCCCGGCGCAGAGATGGGTGATGTGGTCGATCTTGTGCTTGTGCAGGCTGATCGAGCGCACAAGGTCGATGTGGATTTCGTAGCCGGTCGCAATCCCGCGGATCAGCTCGCGACCCGATTTGCCCATCGTCTGTGCCACCGCGAGGACCGGCGGAATGTTGTCGCCAGGATGCGAGTAGTCCTGCGCCAGGAACGTATCGTGCATGTCGAGCTCGCGAACCGCGGTGCCGTTCGCCCACGCGGCCCATTCCGGACTGACGCGCTTCGTCGCGACACCAAACACCGTCGCCGCATCCTTGCGCGGATGGCCGAGCGCCATATCGCGCGCCGTCACCACCGAATGTCGATTGATCGAGCCAATAGCGACGGCAGCGTTGTCAATGATGCGGTTAACGATCATCGCTGCGACATCTTTCTCCACCGGCACCTTGTCGGCCGCGACCGCTGCGATCTTCCAGGCAAGCTGATCCTCGCGCTTAAAATTGTCCTTGGATGGGTGCACCCTCACGTCGTGCAGGATCATGTGTTTCCTCCCCGCTGGCTCTCGTCCATGATCCTTCGTAAGGTGAAGCGCATCACGCCGCAACTGAGTGCCGAGGACACTTATATATAGTGTCAGCTCCATATGACCGGGTGATCATCGGCGAGGTGGTCACGTCCGACACCATCATCCCGCATGGCTATGTCGCGATGCGCGGCGAGACGATTGCCGCCATCGGCGAAGGCGTGCCACCGCCGGCCGGCGAGATCACCGATCATTCGGGAATGCTGATCCTGCCTGGTTTGGTCGATGGCCACATGCACACTTCATCGTCCACCGGCTGGCCCGGCATCGAGACCGCGACAAAGAGCGCTGCGGCGGGCGGCGTGACCACGTGCGTGGACATGCCGTACGACGTGCCAATCCCGGTAACCGACGCCGCGATCCTCGCCGACAAGATCGGTTGGGTGGAGCGGACCGCTCATGTCGACATGGCACTCTACGGCACGATCACCAAGACAGGTGGCGTGAGTGCAATCCCCGGTCTCGCCGCCGCCGGCATTTCCGCGTTCAAGCTGTCCACATATGAGTATGATGCCGTCCGATTTCCTCGCATAGATCACCCGACGATGCTCGCCGCCTTCCGCGAGATCGCCAAAACCGGGCTGCCCGTTGCGATCCACAACGAAGATCAGGAACTGGTGGAGATGCTCACCGCCCACGCGCGAGCCGAGGGTCGGACAGAGGCGATCATGCATTGCCGGACGCGTCCGCCGTTAGCGGAGACGCTGGCCGATCTCGAGATTTTCGAAATGGCGCTGGAGACGGGAGCGCACGTGCACATCGCCCATTCGTCGCTCTCGCGTGGCTTCGAGCTTGCCGACACCTTCCGCAACATGGGCGCGCAGACCACAGGCGAGGCGTGCATTCAGTATCTCTGCATGACCGAGGACGACATCGTCAGGCTAGGCGGCAAAGGCAAATGCAATCCGCCATTCCGCACCGCCGATGAGGTCGAACGGATGTGGCGATCGCTGACCGCGGGAAACATCGCCTACGTCTCTACCGATCACGCGCCCTGGCCGCTCGAGCGGAAGATTTTGCCGGATATATTTGCCAACAGCGCCGGCCTGCCGGGTCTACAGACGTTTGCCCCGCTGATGTTTTCGCTGCTGGAGGAACGCGGCCTGCCGCTCACGCTGATGGCAACCTATTGCGCCGAGCGCAGCGCGCAAATGCACGGTCTGTGGCCGAACAAGGGAGCGCTCCGTGTCGGCTCCGATGCGGATCTTTGCGTGCTGGAGCGCGGTAATTTTGTGTTCGACGAGGCGAGCATTCAGGACCGCCCGGAGATGTGCTGGTCTCCCTACCATGGCCGCAAAATGCGAGCGCGCGTCGCCGCCACTTATTTGCGTGGCAGCCTGATCTGGGACGGCAGGAGCGTCTTGGCAAAACCGGGAGACGGCAGGTTCGTGAAACGCACGCAATATTCCCCCTCCCCTTGCGGGAGGGGGTAAGGGGGAGGGGGCGGTCCCGATGGACTCGCCTAACAAGCAAATCCCAGCGGCCAATTTATTCCGTCCACGCCGCCGCCCGCTGCTGCGGCTGATCCTGACACTGGCCACATCCGTGGTCCTGCTCATCACAGCAGGCGTCGCGATCTGGGTTCGCCTCAACGTCGTCCCGCCAAACTGCAGATCCCCCGCCACACTCGCGCTGGTTCGGCAAGATCTGTTCGGTCGTTTCAAGCTCCCGCCCGGCGTGACGATCGACGACATCCACACTCTGGCCGGCGGCTATCTAGCCTTTCGCTTCTCCTGTGAGGCCTCCCTGGACAACATCGACCGCAACGCTCTGCCACCCGGCTCAGCAGTTCCCGGCTTCGTCTACTACATCAGCCAATTGACGCCGGATCATCGGCACCATGAAGTAAGCGTCCGCATCGAACCCCTGTTGATCATGGAGCGAGTAGAATGAGCCGGAGCATCACCGTCGCGGCGGCACAGCTCGGACCCATCCAGACGGCGGAGCAGCGGCCGGTCGCGGTCGAACGCATGGTCCGGCTGATGGAACGTGCGCACAAGCGCGGTGTCGAGCTGGTGGTGTTTCCCGAACTCGCGCTGACGACGTTCTTTCCGCGCCACTACCACGCCGATATCGCCGAGGCAGACCACTGGTTCGAGACCGCGATGCCGTCAAACGAAACTGCGCCGCTATTCGCGGCGGCGCGCAAGTATGGCATCGGCTTTCACCTCGGCTACGCCGAGATCACCGAGGACAAGCACCGCTACAACACGTCGATCCTGGTCAGCCCCAACGGCGATATCCTGCTGAAGTACCGGAAGGTCCATCTGCCGGGTCATGCCGAGTACGACCCACGCCGCAAGGTGCAGCATCTGGAAAAGCGCTACTTCGAAGTCGGCAATCTGGGATTTCCTGTCATTCGTGCGCCGATGGGCGGACTGTCCGGCATCAACATGGGCATGCTGATCTGCAATGATCGGCGATGGCCGGAAGCATGGCGTGTGCTGGGTCTGCAAAGCGTCGAGATGGTCCTGCTTGGCTACAACACGCCGAGCCTGAACATGGAGGCGGGTGGGTTCGAGGCGCATCACCTGCGCGTCTTCCACTCGCATCTGTCGGTCCAGGCTGGCTGCTATCAGAATGCCTGCTTCGCGGTGGCGACAGCGAAGGCCGGCACCGAGGATGGTTGCGAGCTGTTCGGTCACTCCATCATCGTGAACCCGCAGGGCGAAATCATCGCAATGGCGACCTCATGGGACGATGAGCTGATCACCGCCGACTGCGATCTCGACATGTGTACGCTGGGGCGCACAACGATTTTCGCCTTCGAAAAACACCGCCGCCCGGAGGCATACGGGCGCATCACGTCGCAGGTCGGAGCTGTTGAACCACCGGTATGGCCCCCCTCTCCGGCTGCGCGGGAGAGGGCAGGGTGAGGGCGCCGCCGCGGCATTTACCTTCTCTAAACTCCTCTCTGCCAATCTCTATACGGCTGTGTGTGAGGAAAACCCGATGAGCGGCATCGGCGCCATCGTCCCTGCCGAAAAGCAAAAGCCGATCGACGAGCATCGGCGCGTCGACCGCGACGGCAAAAAGCCGCCGCGTCAGCCGCCGAGGCGCAACGCCGACGACGACATGGTAGAAGCGGAGCAGCACAAATTGGATGTGGAGGCATAACGGCCGGACCTGACGGGTGCGGCTAATACCACTGCTCGCTGACTGCTTTAACCGTCATGGCCGGCCTCGAGCCGGCCATCACTCGCAGCGGCACAGTGGTGCCGCTGTATAGCGATGGCCGGTCAAGCCCCGCCATGACGACAAAACGGCAGATGAGCCAGGGTCAGAGAGCTTCGGTATAACGCCCCAACGACCCCATCACGATTCCCGCCGCGGCTTGGCACGGCTCGATCACCGGCAACCCCGTGGCATCCTCCACCGCGGCCCGGTGATGCGCCATCCCCGTGCAGCCCAGGATCACTGCTCCGGCCCCGGCGTCCTTGCACGCGCGCGCCGCCTCGATCAGCCGTGCCCGTGCCGTCTGCGGCTCCAGCAGCGTTTCCATCGACACATTCAGCGCCACCTCGGCGGCGAGCCGCCCCTCCAGGCCCATCGCCCTCAGCGCCGCCAGGTGCCGCGCCTTTGACGCATCCACAATCGCAATCACACCGAACCGCTCCGCCCGTGCCACGGCCGTCGCCACCGCGCAGCGGAACACCCCGAACACCGGCCGTGTTGTGGCCGCCCGCACCGCCTCGATGCCCGGATCGGACGCGCACGCAATGACATACGCATCCGCCGGCTCCCGCTCGACCAGCCGGCAGAGCGGCTCAACCACGCCATGCCAGTCGCGCCAGTCATAAATCGCGGGCGGCCCTTCCCGCAGCGTCACCACATCGAACGTTGGGGCACTCGGAAGCCGGAACGACTCCAGCGCCGCCGAAATCCCGTCCGAGCAGGCAACCGAGCAGTTGGGGTTGACCACCAGAATACGTGCCATGCACATACTCTCCGCCCTCTGGTTACCGCGATCAAGCGGACCGATATGGGCAGGCAACCTGCAAGGATCCGATCATGCCGACCGTCCGCTGGCAGCCCGACCGAACGGTGCCGAAGCCGCCTTGGCCGGTTCCCTCTCTCGCGACGGGCCTCGCGCGAGGGTTTCGCGGACTTTGTCCATCCTGCGGCATCGGGCGCCTGTTCAACGGCTTTCTCAGCGTCATGCCGGAATGCGAGCACTGCCACGCTCCCCTCGGTCTGGTCCGGGCCGACGATGCGCCGCCCTATTTCACCATCCTGATCGTCGGCCACATCGTGATCCCCTCTCTCCTGATCATGCAAAAATACGACGATCCCCCAATGTGGCTGCTGAGCGCGATCTTCCTGCCGCTGACCGTGATCCTATCCGTCGGCCTGCTTCGACCGATCAAGGGCGCGACGGTCGGAATGATGCTGTGCTTCAACATGCTGAAGACCGACGCCGAAGTCGGATGAGCGCGCCGCCGTCCGGCATTCTAGAGGGACGTCTGTCCCACGTGGTGCTGGACGGAGAATCTCCTTCTTCCTTGCCGCCAGCGCTGGAAGCGGATCGTGCGCAAGCCGTCGCCGATCTGGCAGCCGACAATACCTTCGTGCCCCTCACCATCAAATCCACAACCCCGGTGCACGGTCCATTCGCCCTGCATCTCGCCGTTCAGCAAGGCCGCCTCGTGTTCGACATCCGCCGCAGCAACAATGCGCCGCTGGCGATCATCGGTTTGGCTTTGGGTCCCTTCCGCCGGCTGGTGAAGGACTATCAGTTGCTGGTGGACAGCCACATCAAGGCTGTGGAAGAAGGCCGCGCCGAGCGGATCCAGGCGATCGATATGGGCCGGCGCGGCTTGCACGACGAAGGTGCCACTCTGATGCGCGAGCGGCTCGCCGGCAAGATTGCTATCGACTTCGCAACCGCGCGCCGGCTGTTCACGCTGGTCTGCGTATTGCACCAGAGGGTTTAACCAGCGCCTCGTTGATATTGTCATTGCGAGGAGCGCAGCGACGAAGCAATCTCGGTCCATGTCGCGCTCCTCCCCCGAGATTGCTTCACCTCGCATCCGCGAGGCTCGCAATGACAGAATTTTCGCAATCCGACGAACTTCAGAATCGGGTCACTAGATGCTGATTGACGGCGTTCCCTATCGAACGATCTGGGTCGATCCCGACGACGGCTGGTCAGTTCACATCATCGACCAGACCAAGCTCCCCTGGGCGCTGGACATCGTCCGACTGACAGATGTGGCACAGGCCGCTCATGCGATCCGTTCGATGCAGGTTCGCGGCGCGCCGTTGATCGGTGCCGCGGCTGCGTACGGGCTTTGCCTGGCGCTGCGTGAATATGCTTCTTCGGATGCAATGGAACGCGATGCGGCACTCCTCGCGGCCACGCGTCCAACGGCAATCAACCTGCGCTGGGCCCTGGACCGAATGCTGACGCGGTTGCGCAACACGCCGGCAGCAGAGCGTGGCCGCGTTGCCTATCAGGAAGCCGCCGCGATCGCCGACGAGGATGTGGCACAGAACGAAGCGATCGGCCGCCACGGGCTCCCGCTAATCGAGCAGGCGGCAAAAGGGCGTCGCATCAACATCCTGACCCACTGCAACGCCGGCTGGTTGGCGACCGTCGATTGGGGCACTGCCCTTGCGCCAATCTACAAGGCGCACGACGCGGGGATCGACCTGCATGTCTGGGTGGACGAAACCCGGCCACGCAATCAGGGTGCGGCGCTCACTGCCTGGGAGCTCGGCCGGCATGGCGTCGCGCACACGGTGGTTGCCGACAACGCCGGCGGGCATCTGATGCAGCACGGCGATGTGGACCTGGTGATCGTCGGCACCGACCGCGTCACCCGGCTCGGTGACGTCGCCAACAAGATCGGCACGTATCTGAAAGCACTCGCAGCCCATGACAATAACGTGCCGTTCTGGGTCGCCCTGCCGTCCACCACGATCGACTGGACAGTCGCCGATGGTGTCGCCGAAATCCCAATCGAACAGCGCGACGCCGCCGAGGTGACCGAAATGACCGGCCGTACCGCCACCGGCGCCATCGCCACCGTACGCGTGGCGCCAATGGACAGCCCAGCCGCCAATCCAGCATTCGACGTGACCCCGGCGCGTCTGGTAACCGGCATGATCACGGAGCGAGGCCGCTGTCCGGCCAGCGCGGAGGGGCTGCTTGGTTTGTTTCCAGAGCGAGCATAGCACCAGCAAAATGGCCAACGCATGCTGAACTTCGGCACGCTGGGGTCGAACGGCCTATTGTCGCTCAATGAGTTCGACGATCCGATCGCCGGATACGCGGCGATCTATCCGATTCCGGCCCATACAACGACTGACGCTCCGATCGCTGCCAGCAGCAGTAATGACGTTACGGGCACCAGCGCGATCGTCGAAGCCGATGCGACGGTGCCGCAAAGCGAGCAGACATCGCTATTCGTGATCGATATCGGGCTCGACCCGAGCATCAGCAACCTGGCGAGCTCATCGCCAACACTGTACTCCGAAATCACTGGAGCAATAGACGTAGCAGTCCAGTTTTACGAAACCGAGATCGTCAATCCGATCACGATCAGTATCGATTTTGGTTTTGGCGAGGTCGGGGGCAACACACTTGGCGCCGGTGACTTGGGGGAAAGCCTAACTGAGCTTTCGGGGCCATATAACTACAGCTCTGTTGTGAATGCATTGTCTGTCGCGGCAACCTCTGCCGATGATGCTACCGCTGTCGCTTCGCTAGGCACCAGTGATCCGACAAAGGGCGGCAACCTTGAAATCGCGGTAGCCGAGGCCGAGGCGCTCGGCATGATGGGGGTAGGGACTTCCGACTTTGCTGGTAATGTCGGTATCAGTAACACGGCATCGTTCGACTACAACCCAAACAATCGCGCGGTGAGCGGCGAATTTGATGCCATAGGCGTGCTGGAGCACGAGATTTCCGAAGTCATGGGCCGCATCGCCCTGCTCGGCGAGACCGTTGGTACCATTACGCACGCTTATACACCGCTCGATCTGTTCCGATTCAGCAATACCGGCACGCGCCAGCTTGTCGCAGGCCACACCGCATATTTCTCAATCAACGACGGCACCACCGATCTTGCGAACTTCAATACCGTCGCTAGCGGAGATGCGGGCGACTGGGCATCAAGCGTTACCCACGATGCCTATGATGCGTTCTCCAGTTCGGGCGTCGCCAACACGGTTTCCGCCACCGATCTGCATGTCATGGATGTTCTTGGCTACGAGCTGGCACCAGCCTGCTTCGTCGCAGGCACGTGCATTCGAACCGTGCGGGGCTACGTGCCGGTCGAGGACCTGAACGTCGATGATATCGTGTATACGCAGCTCGCCGGCCCTGCACCGATTAGCTGGATCGGTCACCGCCATATCGACTGCCAGCGTCACCCCGATCCGCGGCAGGTCTGGCCGGTGCGCATCGCCGCCAATGCCTTCGGTCCAGGACAACCTCGTCGTGACGTGCTGCTGTCATCCGATCATGCGGTCCGCATCGGCGGGCATCTTGTCGTCATTCGGCGTCTGTTGAACGGGGCGACCATCCGCCAGGAGCTGGACACGCCAGAAGTGACCTACTTCCACATCGAATTGCAGCAGCACGACATCCTGGATGCCGAGGGGCTCGCCGCGGAGAGTTATCTCGATACCGGCAATCGCGGCCTGTTCGCCAACTCGGACCAGCCGCGGGTGCTGCACCCCCAGATGACGGTTGATGCCCAGTTGGATCGTGAACGCCGTTCCTGTCTGCCGTTGCTGACCGATCCAGCTTCCGTCGAAAAAATCTGGCGTGCGCTTTGCCCCGAAATCGCAGTGCCAGCGCCGGAGACAACTGCCGAACCCGACCTGCGCGTCGTGATCGATGGTCGGAGCCTGCCGCCTGTCGTCATGGACGGTCTCCGCTATACATTTGTAGTTCCATCGATGCCGGTTCGGCTGCGCTCCCGTGCCGCCGTGCCCTCAGACCGGCGACCCTGGACAGATGAACACCGTCGCCTCGGTGTCATGGTCCAACGGATTTTGCTCCGCCACGATGCCGATTGGATCGATTTAGCCATGGACGATCCGCGCTTGACCGATGGCTGGTGGGCAGTTGAACGGGACGAAACCACGATCTGGCGTTGGACGAATGGCGACGCGCTACTGCCTCTGACGCTGCAAGCGCCAGCTATTCTTCAAGTAACCATTGGCGATACTGCTCAGTATCCACCGTCATCAGCCGAAGAGATGATCAGAAATGCCGCTTAGTATGTACTGTCATTGCGAGGAGCGTAGCGACGCGGCAATCCCGGGAAACACAGCGCTTCTTCACCGAGATTGCTTCGCCTCGCGAGGCTCGCAATGACAGCCCTTCCACGTCGAGCCTTGTCCGACCACCTGATCTGGCCGCTGCTGATCGTGCTGTCCGCCTGCGCCACACCGGCACCAACGCCACCGGATGCACATGTGCCGCCATTCGCGCGCGTCCCCTACGAACCGTTCTCGCGTGAGGCCGTCGTTGCAATCGCACTCCGCGAATGGCGCCTGTTCGGCTCGCCCGTGGACGACAATCCGCCCGGGTCCTACCAGCCAGCGACACCTCAGGACAAGCCAGAACGCCAGCAAGGCCTGTGGCAGCGCGTCGGCGAATACTGGTGGCTGGCAATGAACGCCGGTTCACCGGACGCGGCCTGGACCGGCAAGCACGATGCGACCGGCGCCGTTTTTCCCGCCAGCGAGGATGGCAACTACGCCTGGTCCGCCGCCTTCGTCTCATACGTCATGCGTATTGCCGGCGCCGGACCGCATTTCCCGTATTCCGCCGCTCATTCCGACTACATCGACATCGCCAAGCAGCAGGCATTGGGGCAAACGTCGAATTGGTTGGTCACCGCGCGCCCTCCGCAAGCCTATGCACCGCAGCCGGGCGATCTGATCTGCCTCGGCCGTGGTTCGGCCGGCAGTCTGACCTATGACGAACTGCCCGCCGGCCACTTCCCCGGGCATTGCGATATCGTTGTAGATACGTCGGTGCCCGGGCAGATTTCCGTCGTCGGCGGCAACGTCGATGATGCCGTGACAATGAAGCATGTGCCAGTCACATCTGACGGCAAACTCGCGACCCCGGACGGCAACGTGCTCGATACGCGCTACCCGTGGATGGTCGTGCTGCAATTGGCCGTCGGCGCGCCAGTCGCTTAGTGCTCACCATTTTTTGTCGTCATGGCCGGGCGTGTCCCGGCCACCCGTATAGGGTACAAACGTTCGATCGCTGGCATATCGAACTTGAGCCTGTGGGCGGTCGGACGCACTTGCCAGTGCTCTGACTCACACGGATGATGCACCGGCTTCCCCGTCATTCCCGCGAACGGGCGCGTTATCGATTCTCAATTCACCGACTGCCGCTTGGGACGCCCGGAAATCGCGGTGCGCATAAGGGGTATTCGTGCGGTCTATGGTCGAGTTAGCGACGCCCGAGCTCCGAAGTTTATGCCTAATACCAAAGCTCACTGACCGCGACCCATTCGCTCTAACCAACCGTCATGGCCGGCCCCCGAGCCGGCCATCAGCGTCAGCGGCACAACGGTGCCAATGTACGCTGATGGCCGGGTCAAGCCCAGCCATGACGACAGTGCGACCGATAAGTCAGGGTCAGTGAGCATTGGTATAAGGTGCCCATTTCCCGACGGCAAAGCGTTGGGAGCGGATTGGATTACATCCCCGATCGCGGGAACCCAGGGCCACGGACACAAACCTCGCCCTGGGTTCCTGCTTTCGCAGGAATGACGGGAGAGTAGTGCCAGCGAATCATCAGAAAGCGTCTGAGCACCAGGAAGTTCCTGCCACCGGTCGCCGGCGCTCAGCGCTGCCCCAAAGCATCGCACTCCGCATCGCTGAATATCCGCGAGCGCGTGATGAACCGCATGCCTCCAGCCGCCTCAAGCGAAAAGCTGTCGCCACCATTCGGCACCACGTCGATGGTAAGCTGACTATGTGCCCAATAAGGAAATTGTTCGGCACTTACATAGAACGCGCAGCCCTCGATCTCGCCCAACCTCACGTCGCGCGAGCCGACCCGAAACCCGCTGCTCCGCAGGCACATCGGCGCACTGCCCTCGCAGCAGCCACCCGACTGGTAAACAGCAGCGGACCATATTGGTCCCGCAACTGCCGCAGCAGTCGGCCGCCGCCTCGGTGACCAGCACCCGAGGCGGCGCCGCTTCGCCCTCAGAAGAAGCCCAGGGCGTTCGGGCTGTAGCTGACCAGCAGGTTCTTCGTCTGCTGGTAGTGGTCCATGATCATCTTGTGCGTCTCGCGGCCGTAGCCCGAGTGCTTGTAGCCGCCGAACGCCGCATGCGCCGGATACATGTGGTAGCAGTTGGTCCACACCCGCCCGGCCTGGATCTCACGGCCGACGCGGTAAGCGACGGTGCCGTTGCGCGACCAGACGCCGGCGCCCAGGCCGTAGATCGTGTCGTTGCCGATCGCGATCGCGTCTTCCACGGTCTTGAACGTGGTCACCGACAGCACCGGCCCGAAGATCTCCTCCTGGAAGATGCGCATCTTGTTGTGGCCGACGAACACGGTCGGGCTTCAGGTAGAAGCCGTTCTCCAGTTCGCCGCCCGAGATGCGCCCGCTCGCCGCCTGTCGCCAGTTCGCGCCCTCCTGCTTGCCGACATCGATGTAGCTGAGGATCTTCTCAAGCTGCCCACGCGACGCCTGTGCGCCCATCTGCGTGGTGGGATCGAGCGGATGGCCCACGCGGATCTTGGCCACCCGCGCGACCGCTTTCTCCATGAACCTGTCGAAGATCAATTCCTGCACCAGCGCGCGTGACGGGCAGGTGCAGACCTCGCCCTTGTTGAAGGCGAACAGCGCGAAGCCTTCCAGCGCCTTGTCGAGGAAAGCGTCGTCCTGGTCCATCACGTCGGCCATGAAGATGTTCGGCGACTTGCCGCCGAGTTCCATGGTGCTGGGGATCAGGTTCTCCGCCGCATACTGCATGATCTGCCGCCCGGTGGTGGTCTCACCGGTGAAGCTGACTTTGGCGATACGTGGGCTGGAGGCGAGCGGTGCACCGACTTCCGAGCCGTGACCGTTGACCACGTTCAGCACGCCGGGCGGCAGGATATCGCCGATCAGGTCCATGAGCACCGCAAGGCTCAGCGGCGTGTCGGAGGCCGGCTTGATCACCACGCAATTGCCGGTCGCCAGTGCCGGCGCCATCTTCCAGGCCGCCATCAGCAGCGGGAAATTCCACGGGATGATCTGTGCGACGACGCCCATCGGTTCCTTGAAGTGGTAGGCGACGGTGTCGTTGTCGAGTTCCGCCAGCGTGCCTTCCTCGGCGCGGATGCAGCCGGCGAAATAGCGGAAATGGTCGGCGGCCAGCGGAACGTCGGCGGCGCGTGTCTCGCGGATCGGCTTGCCGTTGTCCAGCGTTTCCGCATACGCGAGGAGTTCGAGGTTTTCCTCGATGCGGTCGGCGATTTTCAGGAGCATGCGGCCGCGCTCGGCGGGGGAGGTGCGGCCCCAGGCGTCACGGGCGGCGTGCGCGGCGTCCAGCGCCAGTTCGACGTCGGCGGCATCGGAGCGTGCGATGTCGCACAGCTTGGTGCCGTCCACCGGGCTGGGGTCGGAGAAATAGCGGCCTTTCACGGGGGCCTGCCATTTGCCGCCGATGAAATTGTCATAGCGCGCGCGCAGCCTGCCGCGCTGCACGGTGGAGTCCAGTACCTGGTCGTTCATTCGTGGGTTTCCTTTTTTCGGCTCTATGCCGGCCGTTGGCAGGCGCCAGTTTCCGCGCGATGCCCTTAACGGTTGGCTAACTCCCACGCGGCGATATTCGCTGCATTGACCTGAATTCAAACCGAACGGAAGCGATCCGGCGTAGGGGGCCAAGACACGCCGCGTCGTCTGGTGCGGCGCCCGGTGGCAGGCTCCGGTCGGCATCCACGACTGTTGCTGCGGCGTGCTGCGAAGTCGTGGATGGCAGGCCTTCGCCCGCCATGACGGGAAGGGCGTGGCTGCGTCTCTATCTTTGCCGCCAGGGCAGGTCGTCCGCCTTCCAGCCGGCCTTGACTCCGCGGTGCCCGTCGGCGTCCACCCCGCCCTCGAACCCGTCCGCGATATTGTAGACATGCGGGAAGCCCGCCTCCTGTGCCGCCTGGGCCGCCGCCAAGCTGCGCTGGCCGCTGCGGCACAGGAAGTAGATGTGGTGATCGGGTGTGAATCCGGCCTGGCGCAGGTGGTCCACAAACGCGTCGTTGTGCTGCATCGTCGGATAGACCTGCCACGGGATCAGCACCGCCTGCTTGGCAACCGAGGCCAGGTCGGGCACACCGACGAAGGTCCACTCGGGTTCAGTCCGCACATCCACCAACTGCGCCTGCGGATCGGACCGCAGGGCTTCCCATACCTGCCTGGGCGGCACATTCTAAATCCCCTTGGGTTCGACCATCTCGGACACTCCGGCTGCATGAGGACGCGATGACCCGTCTATATCACGGCTCCCACTGGGAGAACGACCTGGCCGCCGCCATTGGCAACACACCGCTGATCAAGCTGCGCCGCGCTTCGGAGGCGACCGGGTGCACCATCCTCGGCAAGGCGGAGTTCATGTCGCCTGGCGGTTCCGTCAAGGACCGCACCGGACTGTTCATCATCGCCGATGCAGAGAAGCGCGGCGTGCTGAAACCCGGTGGCACGGTGGTGGAGGGCACCGCGGGCAACACCGGCATCGGCCTGACGCTGGTGGGCAACGCGCGTGGCTATCGCACCGTCATCGTGATCCCGGAAACGCAGAGCAAGGAGAAGCTGGACTTCCTGCGCATGATCGGCGCCGATCTGCGTCCGGTGCCGGCCAAGCCGTATCGCGATCCCGGCAACTACGTGCATGTCTCGCGCCGTATGGCGGAGGAGATGGGCGCGGTCTGGGCCAACCAGTTCGACAACCTGGCGAACCGCGACGGCCACCAAGCCACCACCGGCGTGGAGATCTGGGAACAGACCGAGGGAAAGGTGGACGCATTCACCTGCGCGTGCGGCACGGGCGGCACGCTGGCGGGCGTGGCGTTCGCGTTGAAGGCGAAAAATCCGAAGGTGCACATCGTGCTGGCGGATTGCGAAGGCAGCGGCTTGTACGGCTGGGTCAAGAGCAATGACCTGTCGATGTCGGGCAGCTCGATCACCGAGGGCATCGGCAATTCGCGCGTCACCGCCAACCTTGAAGGCGCGCCGATCGACGATGCGGAGCGCATTCCCGATGCCGAGGCGCTGGCGTGCATCTATGACGTTATGATCCATGAAGGGCTGTCGGTCGGCACGTCGTCCGGCATCAACATCGCCGCGGCGATCCGGGTGGCGAAGGCGCTCGGGCCGGGCCAAACGGTGGTGACGATCCTGGCCGATGGCGGCTCGCGCTATCAGTCGAAGCTGTTCAACCTGGAGTTCCTGCGGTCGAAGAACCTGCCGGTGCCGGCGTGGATGGTTGGGTGAAGGAAAAGAATACTCCCCTCCCCTTGAGGGAGGGGGTTGGGGGGAGGGGTGCGTACATCCGGCAGTCACGGATGTACGCACTCCTCCCCCCAACCCCCTCCCTCAAGGGGAGGGGGAGGGTATTTCCATCGCCTCAACTCCTGCCACGTCCTCCGCTGCCAGGTTCCCCTTCACATGCTCCAGCGCATCGATGAACGCGTCGCGCATCACCGGCGCCAGGCCGGCAAACGCCTCGGAACGGATCTCCCGGTTAATGCGCAGGATGCTGTCCAGTGCCGGCCGCGCGGCCGGCGTCAGCCATAACGTCCTCACGCGGCGGTCGGTCGGATGCGCGTGCCGCTCCATCAACCCGTCCTCGCACAGCTTGTCCAGCAAGCGCACCAGCGAGATCGGCTCCAGATCGAGCCGCGTCGCGACCTCGGCTTGGCTGACCCCTTCGTGCCGCGACACGTAGATCATCACCGCGGCCTGCCGCCGTGTGATGGGCAGGCCGGCCTGCCGCGCCCGCCGCTCGAAATGACGTTTCAGCAGACGCGCCACGTCCTGCAGCAGGAACCCGAACGTGCGGCCTTCCGCCGGATCTTCCACCGCCCATGCGTCACTCATTCCGCACCCTGCTGGTCCTGTGCGAGTTGCACCCCCCCGACCTCCGGCGCCGACAACACGTCCGCAACGCGCGACGGGCGATGCGAGCGGCCGAGCCAGCGGCTGAGCCGTTCCAGATACAGATACACCACCGGCGTCGTGTACAGCGTCAGCCATTGCGACACGAGCAATCCGCCGATGATCGCGATGCCGAGTGGCCGGCGCAGTTCGGACCCCGCGCCATGGCCCAACGCGATCGGCAGTGCGCCGAACAATGCGGCAAACGTCGTCATCATGATCGGGCGGAACCGCAGCAGGCAGGCCTCGTGGATCGCCTCGCGCGGGCTCTTGCCGGCGATACGCTCCGCCTGCAACGCGAAGTCGATCATCATGATGGCGTTCTTCTTGACGATGCCGATCAGCAGGATGATGCCGATGATGGCGATCACCGACAGGTCGTAGCCGCACAGCATCAGCATCACCAGCGCGCCGACCCCCGCCGAAGGCAGCGCCGAGAGAATCGTCACCGGATGGATATAGCTCTCGTACAGAATGCCCAGCACAATGTAGACAACCAGGATCGCGGCGGCGACCAGCAACGGCATCGACGACAGCGATGCCTGGAAAGCCTGAGCAGTACCCTGGAAGGATCCGTTCAGTGTCGGCGGGATGCGCAACTGGGCGGTAAGCGCCTGGATGGCGTCCACCGCCTGTCCCAGCGCCTTGCCGGGTGCCAGGTTGAACGACAGCGTGACCGCCGGGAACTGGCCCTGATGGCTCACCGACAGCGACTCCACCTTCGAGGTGAAGTGCGCGAACGAACTCAACGGCACCTGGGCGCCCGATGGCGTCGGGACATAGATCTTCGACAGCGCCGCCGGGTCGTTGCGGAATTGTGCCTGCACCTCCAGCACGACCTTGTATTGGGTCGTCGCAGTATAAATCGTCGCGATCTGCCGTTGGCCGAAGGCGTCGTACAGCGTGTTGTCGATCATCGACGCGGACAAACCAAGCCGTGAGGCGGCGTCACGATCGATCGCGATCGCGATATGCGGCGCCGCCACCTGCTGATCGGACGCCACGTCCTGCAGTTCCGGCAGCTTGCGCATCGCCTGCTCGATGATCGGCGCCCAGTGGTTGAGCTCATCCAGGTTCGTATCCGTCAACGTATACTGATACTGCGTCCTGCTCAGCCGGCCGCCGATCGTGATGTCCTGCCCCGCCTGCATGAAGAACCGCGCGCCTTGCACCTGCGCGACTTGCTGCCGCAGCCGCTGGATCACCTGGTCGGCGGTGACGTCGCGCTCGTCGAACGGCTTCAACTGGATGAACACGCGGGTGGTGTTCTCGGTCGGGTTGTACGCATAGGCGCCGCCCAGCGAGAACACGCCCTGCACCGCCGGGTCGCGTTTGACGATATCGACGATCTGGTGGGCGAGGCCGGTCGTCATCTGGAATGAGGCGTCCTGCCGCGTGTCCACCTCGCCGAAGATGAAGCCGGTATCCTGCTGCGGAAAGAAACCCTTCGGCATAATCATGTAAAGATAGCCGGTGACCACGATCAGCGTCAGCGTGGTCAGCAGCGTGGCAAGCTGGTGGCGGAAGACGAAGCGCAGTCCTCGGTCGTACGCGCCCACCAGCCAGTTGAAGAAGTGCTCTGCCAATCGGGTCACCCGGCCGGCGTCACGGGCGTTCTCGTGTTTCAGGAACAGCGCACACAGCACCGGCGTCAGCGTCAGCGACACCGCCGCCGAGGCCACAACAGCGACCGACACGGTGATCGCGAACTCGCGGAACAGCCGGCCGATGATGCCGCCCATGAAGAACAGCGGGATGAAGACGGCGATCAAGGAGAAGGTGATCGAGATAATGGTGAAGCCGATCTGCCCCGCCCCGCGCAACGCCGCCTGCAACGGGCGCTCGCCCTGTTCGATATAGCGCACGATGTTCTCGATCATGACGATCGCGTCGTCCACCACGAACCCGACGGAGATTGTCAGCGCCATCAGCGAAATATTGTCGAGGCTGAAGCCGGCCGCGTACATCACGCCGGCGGTGGCGAGCAACGACAGCGGCACCGCCAGGCTGGGGATGATGGTCGCCCACAGGGTGCGCAGGAAGATGAAGATAACCAGCACGACCAGGGAGATCGTGATGATCATGGTGATCTGCACGTCATGCACCGCGGCCTGGGTCACCAGCGAGCGGTCGGACATCAGCGCAACATGCACGGATGGCGGGATCGACGCCTCGAGATGCGGCATCAGCGCCTTGATGCGGTTCACCAGGTCGATCGTGTTGGCGCCGGACTGGCGCATGATCGCGACGCCTTCCGCCGGCCGGTTGTTGAACCAGGCACCGACGAAAATGTTCTGCACCGAGTTGATGGCGTCGCCCACGTCCTTCACGCGCACCGGCGCGCCGTTGCGGTAGGTGATGATCACGTTGCCGTACTGCGAGGCATTGAAAAGCTGGTCGTTGGTGTCGAGCGCGGTGGTCTGGTGGGCGTTCTCGATCGCACCCTTCGGTCCGTTGACGGTCGCCGCCACCAGCGCGTTGCGCACGTCCTCCAGGCCGATCCCGTGCGCGGCGAGCGCACCGGGATTGGCCTCGATCCGCGCCGCGTATTGCTTCTGGCCGAACACCGACACCTGGGAAACGCCCGGCACGGTCGAAAGCTGTTGCGCCAGGATCGTGTAGGCATAGTCGTCCAGCCGATACACCGGCACGGCATCGGAATAGACCGCGTAGATCAGCACGGGAAAGTCGGCCGGATTGACCTTCTTGTAGGTGGGCGGGTTGGGCAGGTCCTTGGGCAGCAATCCGCCGGCGGCGTTGATCGCGGTCTGCACGTCCTGTGCCGCGCCATCGATGTTGCGCGACAGGTTGAATTGCAGCGTGATCGTCGTCGTTCCGGTGCCGCTCAGCGACGTCATCTGGTCCAGCGACGGAATCGCGGTGAACTGTTGCTCAAGCGGCGTGGCGATCGCCGATGCCATGGTTTCGGGGCTGGCGCCGGGATAGTTGGCGGTGACCGTGATGGTGGGGAAATCGACCTGCGGCAGCGCGGCGATCGGCAGCATTGTATAGGCGAGGATGCCGAACACCAGCACGCCGACCATCAGCAGCGAGGTGGCGATCGGCCGGCGGATGAAGGGTTCCGAAATGCTCATCGTGGTTTCCCGGCCTCAGCTCGCCGGCCCGGCGGCCTTGGTGGGCAGCAACCTCACCCGCGCGCCGTCGGTGAGCCGGTACTGTCCGTCAACCACGACATGCTCCCCGGGGTCAGGCCCTTGCTGACGACAGTGATGCCGTCCTGCGCCGCGGCGATCTCGACCGGGCGCCGCTCGACCGTGTCGTTGCTTGCTGATGACGTAGGCGTAGTGGCCGTCCGGGCCGTCCTGCACGGTCTGTGACGGCACCGTGGCCACGTCGTGCTGAACCCGCAGGACCACGTGCAGGTTGACGAACTCGCCGGGCCAGAGGCGTTCATCCTGGTTGGCGAAGCTTGCCTTCAGGTGGATGGTGCCGGTCGCCTGGTCGATCATGTTGTCGATCAGCGTGAGCTTGCCCTCGGCGAGTTGGGTCTTGCCATTGCTCGCCAGCGCGATCACCGTCAGCGGCGCCTGCTGCTGATACTGGCGGATCTGGTCCAGATTGTCCTGCGGCAGCGTGAAGCTGACGAAGATCGGCTTGATCTGGGTGATCGTGACCAACGCGGTGTTGTCGTTCGCCTGCACCAGGTTGCCGATATCGACCAGGCGGGCGCCGAGCCGGCCATCGATCGGCGAACGGATGTTGGTGTATCCGAGGTTGAGCCGGGCGGTATCGATCTGCGCCTCGTCGCCTTTGATCGCGGCGGTGAGCTGCGCCACGAGGCCCTGCTGCTGCTCGTAGCTCTGCCGGGTCTGGAAGCCGGATCCGACCAGCCTGCCATAGCGCACCAGGTCGGCCTGGGCGGTTGCGAGCTGGGCCTGGTCCTTCTCCCTGGTGGCCAGCGCCTGCTCCAGCGCCGCCTCATAGGGGCGCGGATCGATCTAGAACAACTGGTCGCCCTGGTTGACCTCCTGCCCCTCGGAGAAGGCGACCTTGACGATCGCGCCATCGACCTGGGTCTTCACCGTCACGGTGTTGAACGCCTGGACCGTGCCGATGCCCTGGAGGAACTGCGGAACGTCCTGGGCGGTGACCACGCCGGCGGTGACCGGAACTTCCGGCGGTGCGCTCTGAGCCTTCGCATGTTCCATGGGCGTATCCAGGCCCAGCCGCCAGACAGCAGCCGCGACAATCAACAACAG
>CAVTEC010000031.1:0-197667 GCA_963733475.1 uncultured Alphaproteobacteria bacterium
GCCTTGAGCAGATCCTGCCCAGACGTCCGACCGTCTGGCCAAGCTGACCACAGCCATGATCGTCGCCCGCGTGGTCGAACCGGCCGCCAAGCTCGCCACCGCGCGCCAGCTCAGCGACGCCACCGCATCGCACGCGCTCGGCGCCTTGCTCGGTCTCGGTGAAGTCGATGCCGACGAACTCTACGAGGCACTGGATCGGCTGCAGGCCGCCCAGCCGGAGATCGAACAGGCACTCGCCCGCCGTCATCTCAAGGACGGCGTGCTGGTGCTCTACGATGTCAGCTCGAGCTATCTCGAAGGCGAGCATTGCGAACTTGCGCAGCGTGGCTACAGCCGTGACCACCGGCCCGATCGTCCGCAGATTGTCTATGGCCTGCTCTGCAACGAGCAGGGATGCCCGATCGCGGTCGAGGTGTTCGACGGAAACACCGCGGACCCGATGACGCTCGCGGCCCAGATCACCAAGCTGCGAACACGCTTCAACCTCAGCCGCGTCGTGCTGGTCGGCGATCGTGGCATGATCACCGACGCGCGGCTTGAAGCCGATGTCAAACCTGCTGGCCTGGACTGGATCACTGCGCTGGCGCGCCCTCTATCCGCGAGCTCGCTGCCGATGGCGGTCCGTTGCAGCTCTCCCTGTTCGACCAACGCGACATGGCCGAGATCACCGCCGACGGTCGATCCGCTTCGCGGCTCAACCCCGGCGAACGCCTCGTCGTCTGCCGCAATCCCGACCTCGCCGCCAGGCGTAGCCGCAAGCGCCAGGAGCTACTGGAGGCGACCGAGCGTCTGCTCGCTGCCGTCGCCGCCAGGCTGCAGCACAAACGCCGCCCGTTGCGCGGCGCGGCCAGGATCGGCATCGCCGTCGGCGCCGTGCTCAACAAGCATAAGATGGCCAAGCACTTCGATGTGGTGATCAGCGACACCTCCCTGTCATGGTCACGCAAGCAGGACGCCATCGCTGCTGAGGCCGCACTCGACGGGTTCTACGTCATCCGCACCAACCTGCCAGCCAAGGTCTTCCCCACCGAGCAGGTCGTGCTCGCCTATAAGGGCCTGAGCCAGGTCGAGCGTGCCTTCCGCAGCCTCAAGACCACCGATCTCGATATCCGCCCGATCCATCATCGCCGCGCGCGGCGCGTGCGTGGCCATGTACTGCTTTGCATGCTCGCCTACTACGTCACCTGGCACATGCAGCAGGCGCTGGCGCCCATGCTGTTCGCCGATCACGACAAGCAGGCGGCTGCACTCCAGCGCACCTCACCCGTCGCCGCCGCGCGCGTCTCGCCGGCCGCGCGCGCCAAGGCCGCCACCAAGCGAAGTGCCGATGGCCAACCCGTTCACAGCTTCGCAACACTGCTCGCCGATCTCGCAAACCTCACCCGCAATACCGTCCGCTTTCGCGATGCATTGCCGGTTACTGTCCTCTCCAGACCAACCGCCGTGCACCAGCGAGCCTTTCAACTACTCGGCCTCAAACACGACACGTAGGCAGGACAATGCCAAAAACACGAGGCTCCTCAGCCTGTTGGCAGGGACGTTGGGGGGAACTTCGGGCTAGATTGCTTCGTCGGTCCGCACCTCGCAATGACAGGTTGAACGATCCGCGCTTCAGCGGTTTCGGCTCATGGGAAAGGCCTTGCCTATTCATGACGCAGGCACGACGCGAGGACAACGCAAGGCAGCCGTTCCTTTACTGACCTTCACCGACCGTTAATGTCTCCGGACGAGAGTGGCAGCCCCAACCCATTCACAGGGACCGTCATGCACCTTGCCCCCGACAGGCCTCGGGATACCGTAGCAATCCTGCTCTCGGTCTATAACGGCGAAAAATACCTTCGAGCACAGCTTAAGAGCCTGGTGGGACAGACCTATCGCGACTGGATCCTGTTGTGGCGCGACGATGGATCGAGCGATGGCAGCCGAGAAATCATGCAAGACTTCGCCGAAGTAGTCGGTCCTGGCCGTTGTCAGGAAATTGCGGATACGCGGCGTCATGTCGGAGCCACGCGCAGTTACATGACCTTGCTGCGCGTGGCCGGGGGCTACCCACTCGTTGCGTTAGCCGACCAGGACGACGTCTGGTTGGAGCAGAAGCTCGCGCGCGCCGTCAGTGGCATTGGCCCAGAGGCGGATGGAAATCCGACACTATACTGCGCCCGGCAGATTGGCGTGGATAAGGACTTATGCTGCTTCCGCAAGTCGATGCGACTTCGCCGCAAGCCAGGGTTCCCGGACGCTCTGGTGCAGAACGTCGCCACTGGCTGCACCATGGTCACTGAACCGCCGGGCCGTTGAATTGGTCAATTCGAGCAACGCTCCGGCAAGCTCTTTCCATGACTGGTGGTGCTACATCGTCGTGTCCGCGGCTGGGGGGCGGATTGTAGCGGACGACAAGCCAATGATCCTGTATCGCCAGCACCGAAGCAATGCGATCGGCCTTGCGCGGTCGCCGATCCGGCGACTGAGCAGGGTATTGCACCGAGGGCCAGTTGCGTTCGTCGGGCAATTCAAGGCGCATGTAGCAGCGCTGCAACGCCAGAGGCACCTGCTGTCGGCGGCGTCGCGCCGCGAATTGGACGTGATCGTGCGCGCGCTGGAAGCTGGACCGATGGCGTGTGCGGCGCTCGTGCGGAGCGGGCGCTTGCGGCGGCAAACCTGGCCAGAGACGATATTCCTGACGTTCTGGCTTTGCCTCGGCATCAGCGTTGGCGACATTGCACGCTCGCACGAGCCGGCGCGGCGCGACGTGATTGCGCCACTGCAATAGCGGACTCTGGTCGGTTGGCCGTGCCCGCCGGCCCGGCTAAGCTTCACCGTATGGATGGAACACAGACTGCACCGCGCCTGAGCACCACGGAGATCCTGGCCCGGCTCGTGTCGTTCGACACGACGAGCCGCAATTCCAACCTGCCCTTGATGGCGTATGTGCGGGACTACCTGGACGCGCACGGCATCCCCTACCGGATCAGCACCGACTCCGACCGGAGAAAAAGCCAACATCCACGCGATTGTGGGGCCGCAGCAGCCCGGCGGCGTGGCGCTGTCAGGGCACGTCGATACCGTTCCGGTGGACGGCCAGGCGTGGAGTGCGGACCCATTCACGCTGCGCCGCAGCGATGGCCGGCTCTATGCGCGCGGTTCGGCCGATATGAAGGGATTTGTCTCGGCATTCCTGGCTGCGGTGCCGGCGGTCAAGGCACGCGCCCTGGCGCGGCCGCTGCACCTGTTCATCAGCTATGACGAGGAAGTCGGCTGCCACGGCGCCAAGCGGCTGATCGAGGACCTCGACGAATCGGGGCTGAAGCCGGCGCTGTGCGTGGTCGGCGAGCCATCTGGCATGCAGCCGATCCTGGCGCACAAGGGCAAGCTGAACCTGCGCGTCGCGGTTCGTGGTCTGCCGGGGCATTCCAGCGAACCGGGCAAGGGCGTCAACGCGATCCAGGCGGCCGGCGAAGCCATCGCCTATGTTGCGGCCGAGGCGCGGCGGCTGGCGAAGGAAGGCCCATTCGAGGACGGCTTCGATCCGCCCCACACCACGATCCATGTCGGCACCGTCCAGGGCGGCACGATCCTCAACATCATCCCGGAACGTTGCGAATTCATCATGGAATGGCGCACGATCCCCGGTGACGATGCGATGCGCCACCTGGAGCGCATGCGTCAATTCGTCGTGGCAAATATCGAGCCGGCGATGCATGCGGTGAACCGCAATACCGGTTTTGAGCTCGATGTGCTGATCACCATGCCGGGGCTGTCGCTTAACCCCGATCACGAGCTGACCTCGATTGTGAAGCAGCTTACAGGGTTCAACAGCACCGGGAAGGTGAGCTACGGCACCGAAGGCGGTTATTACCAAGGAGCCGATATCCCAACCATCGTCTGCGGGCCGGGCCATATCGCGCAGGCGCATCAGCCTGATGAATGGATTGCGCAGGAACAGCTCGATGCATGCGACGCATTCATCCACCGGCTGGTGGATCGGCTGCTGATCTGAGTAGATGCAAGATGTCACCGATTCCCCAGCCTCCGTTGCCGACGTTCGAGGTGCAGCTCGCTGCTCCCGATATCGGCCGATGGCTGTCGGGGAACACGGGCGTTCCCGGCTTTATCACGCGCGCCTCGGGTGTTCCTGGTCCACACGTCGCGCTGCTCGCGCTGATGCACGGCAACGAGATTGCCGGCGCGATCGTGCTCGAGCGGTTGCTGCGCGCCGAACTGATGCCGGCGCGCGGTGCGCTCACATTCGGCTTCGCGAATCTCGCGGCCTATGAGCGGTTCGATCCGCGGCAGCCGACGGCATCGCGATTTGTTGATGAGGATATGAACCGGCTGTGGGATCCGGCGATGCTGGAAGGTGCGCGGCGTTCGACGGAGCTGGATCGCGCGCGGGAGATCAGGCCGCTGATCGACACGGTGGATGTGCTGTTCGATCTGCACTCGATGCTTTGGCCATCGGATCCGCTGATCCTGTGCGGCACGTCGCCGAAGGGGAAGCGTTTGGCGCTTGGCGCCGGTGTGCCGGAACTGGTGGTTGCGGATCATGGCCACACGAGCGGACGGCGGTTGATCGATTATCCACGGTTTGCCGAGGCGACGGCCGAATGCGCTGCGAGCCTGGTGGAAGCCGGCCAGCATTGGCAGCAAGTGACTGTAGATACGATGGCGGCGAGCGTTGCCGGGCTGCTGCGGCATTCGAAGATGGTGGAGAAGCATCCGGCTCTGCCACCGCCCCGGTGCGTCGGGCAGCGCTTTGCCGAGGTGACGATGGCGGTAACGGCAGCAAGCAGCAGTTTCGCATTCGTGCAGCCGTACCGCGGTGGCGATGTGATCGCGCGACGCAACACGCTGATCGCACTGGATGGCGAGACGGAAATCCGCACGCCGCATGACGACTGCCTGCTGATCATGCCGAGTTTGCGGCCGAGCCGCGGTCACACGGCGGTGAGGTTGGCGAAGTTTGTGCCGGTGTAATCGTGGCAGGTGTGTGTCGTTCTCAACGCGGATGCGTCACGGATTGGTGAGCCCTGCCACTACTCGCTCGCTAACCGCGACCCATTCGCTTTAACCGTCATGGGCGACAGACGAGTCACCCACTTGTGCAATTGCTTTTTGCCTTTACAGATTTGCTCCGGTGAACAAATAATATGAGGCGTCAGTATTGCTGTTCCGCAATGGAGACTGACATTCATGTTGCGACCGATTTCTTGCGCCGCTGCCGCGATTGTCCTGCTCTTTGGGTTATCCGCGTGCAGCAATCCATATGATCCTGCGCAGCGTGCGCTGGCTGGCGGTGCGATTGGTGCTGGCGCCGGGGCCGCGATCGGCGGGGCGGCTGCTGGCTGGCATGGAGCGGCAATTGGAGCGTTGGCCGGAGGCGCGGTGGGTGCCATCACAGGCGCGGTGACAACGCCCCATCCCCCACCGGCTGCTTATAGGTCGGCGCCGAGCTACGCTTCGCAGGCGCAGGGATCCGCATTGCCGCAATACTGAATGACGCAGGTTCTGACTTTGGAACATGCGGGACCGATGATCGCAAATACCGATCGATCGTGCCGGCACGGTAGGATGCGGTTGAGCGAAGCGAAACCCATCGGCGTCTCTACACCTCCGGCTCGCCCGGAATCGGCACTCGGCCGAGTTGCGAAATCAGCGCGGTGACTTCGGCGATTGCGGCCTTGGTTGCAGCCTCGTCGGCACCCTTTGCCACCAGTGCGACACCGTTGCCGCTAGGGCGATAGAACGGATAACTGCCGAGATCGATCTGCGGATAACGCGCCTGGATCGCCGCCAATCCCTCGGCGATCACGCCTTCCGGCAATCCGATCGAATGGACGGCACGCGAGACGATCTTCGGGCCGCCCTTCAGGCGCGGGGCCAGCCACTCGAACATCGACTGCATGACGCGTGGCACGCCTGCCATCACGTAGACGTTGCCGATCTGAAAGCCTGGCGCCACTGACAGCCCGTTGTCGATCAGCGTCGCCCCGCGCGGCATCGTTGCCATGCGCTGGCGCGCGGCGTTGAATTCGCCGGGCTTGTAGCTGCGCTCCATGCGTGCCCAGGCCTCGGGATGCGGCTCCCAGGGCACGCCGAATGCTGCCGCGACGCATTCGCTGGTGATGTCGTCGTGCGTCGGGCCGATGCCGCCAGTGGTGAACACGTGGTCAAACTTCGCGCGGACTTCATTCACCGTGCTGATGATTGTCTCGGCCACGTCGGGGATCACGCGGACCTCGCGCAACGGAATGCCGATCGTGCCGAGGCCTACCGCGAGGAAGCGGATATTCGCGTCCTGCGTACGGCCGGACAGCACCTCATTGCCGATGACGAGCAGGCAGGCTGTGGGATTGGTCATGTCACCTTCCACTCGGGGCAGAGCAAGCCATACATCCAAATTGAACGCGGTTCGCCGCCGACGCACAGACGATCACGCAGCAATCCTTCGCGGCGGAAGCCCAGGCGTTCGGCAAGCCGCATGGATCGGTGGTTGTCGGGTTCGATTTCCGCTTCGATCCGATGCGTTTCCAGTGTGTTGAAGCAATGCGACAGCAGCGCTCGCATGGCTTCCCGCATATAACCCCGTTGCTGAAACTGGGGCACCAGGATCCATCCCACTGCAAGCCTGCGGTTCCACGGCTGGCGCGCGTGGTAGTTCACCATCCCGATGAACTGATCGTCCTGCATGAGCAGCGCCCATGCGGCGTGCCAAATCGTATTCGCGCGACAGGATTGTCGAATGCGCGCTTCAGTTTCGGCCACATCGCGGCATGGCGGTGCATCCCAGTACCGCATCGCTTCGGCATCGCCGTACGCAAGATGCAGGCCAGGGGCGTCCTTCGGACCAAGGCGGCGCAGTCGCAGCCGATCGGTAATCAGTTCGGGAACTGGCGGCGAGTCATCTGTCATCTACAGGAAGTCGCGGAGCAGCGGGATCAGCGGCTTGTCGGCCGGCGGCATCGGATAGTCGGTCAGCTTATGTGGTCGCACCCAGGCGAGCGTCTGGTTCTCGCGCGGTCTCGGCATGCCTTTCCAGCGACGGCAGAGATACAGCGGCATCAGCAGATGGAAGCGCTCGTATTCGTGCGAGGCGAAGGCGAACGGCGCCAGACACGCGGCGGAGACGTCGATGCCAAGCTCTTCCTTCAGTTCGCGGATCAGTGCGGCCTCGGGCGTTTCGCCGGGGTGCAGCTTGCCGCCGGGGAATTCCCACAGGCCGGCCATCTTCTTGCCTTCCGGACGGCGGGCCAGCAGCACACGGCCATCGGTATCGATCAGCGCGCAGGCGGCAACGAGCAGCAAAGGCTTGCTGCCGTCTTCCTGTTCGGTTCCGGCTTGGCCAAAAATGTCGTCGCGCGTTGCTTCAAAGTGCCACACCTGATGCTCGCAGCCACGGGCGAGGAACTTGTCCGTACCCTCGCCGACCTCGCGGAATCCGATCCGCCGCAGGACCGCGGCCGACGCTGGATTGTCGGTGATGACCCCAGCCTCCAGGCGATCGAGGTCCAGGTTGGCGAACGCCCAACGCGCCAGACGACTTGCGGCCTCGGTGGCGACGCCGTGGCCCCAAAAACGCCGTCCAACCCAGTAGCCAAGACGCCCGGTCCGCTTGGCGGCATCGATGCGCAGACCGACGACGCCGACCAGCATCTCGTGCTCGCCCTCGCGGCCGGTAATCGCCAAGGCGTAGCTGGTCCGTTCCGCGAGCGCCCGTTTGGTTGACTATGGTCACTCGTCGGCCAATTCCCGAGGATAAGGAAACGGGACAACAGAAAGATTCCGCGTCACTTCCCAGTCGTTGACCAGACGATGCATCGCCTCGGCGTCCTCGGGCGCCAGCGGCCGCAGGATCAGCCGCTCCGTCGCCAATGGAGCAAAGGTCTCGGGCGGCGTCGCTCCATCCATCCGGCGCGGCGAGCGTCGGGTGGATTTGGCTCGCGGTTTTGCCTCGCGTGTCGTGGTCATGGCTGCAGAGCGCACCGAATCGTATGACGACGAAGGTGGCGCAGTCAGCCGGGTCAACGCAAGTCGCTAGCCCGAGCTGTCCCGTTAACCGAATATTGGTGGGGCATTGTCATGGTGGCCAGCTACCAACCTGGCGGACCACTATGCAATTCTTTCGCTTCAAGGTGCGCACGCGCATCTACCTGGGCTTCGCGGCGCTCGCTGCCCTGGGCCTCTGCATCGCCCTCTTCGGCACGTACCAAACCTCCGGTGTCGGCGCCGACGTCGGCAAGATGGACGCGTTGGCGGCCAACATACAGCGCGTGCTGTCCCTGACGCGCCAGCTCGAGGCGATCCGCCGTGCCGGGACGCGTTATCTGATCGATGCCAACGAGTTCTTCGATGAAGGACGCGCGCGACAACGCCAGCCAGGCAGACAGGCTGTTGACCAACGCAATCAAGACTGTGCTGTCGGAGGAGCGTCGGAAGACGTACACCGCTGTGCAAGCCACATTGCACGAGTTGACCGCCAATCTCGACCCATTTGCCCAAGCCTCCGCGGCCTGGGTCGCGGCGCGCGCCAAGCTGTTCGCCGGCGGTGACGCACTGACCGCCGCGACGGACAAGCTGACCGCGGCCGCGCGCGCCTCCAACAACGAGGCGGCCGGCACCGCGGCCGACGCAGTGGACCGTACCATCCTGCTGGTCCGTGTGGCGAACTGGCGTTTTATGGCAACCGAAGACAAGGCAGGCGTCGCGACATTCAAGACCAATGCCGGCAACGCACACGCCGCTCTCGGCACGATGCAGAAGGCAGCTACTCCTGAGGTGGCGCAACTGGTCGCGCCAGTACAGGCGGCACTGGAAGCGTACGAAGCGAGCTTCACGGCATATGCAGATGCCAAGCTTAAGGCTGAGTCCATCTACTCCGACCAGCTTCGGCCGCGGATTCTGGCCATGCAGCAGCAACTCGGCACTGCTGAGACCTCCCTCACGCAGAACTTTGCCGATAGCCGCACGACCGCGTTTGCCACCATCTCCGGCGCGGGGTGGTCCGATGCATTCCTGGCAGCCCTGGCCCTGCTCCTCGGTGCTGGCCTGGCCTTCGTGATCGGAGGCGGCATCGTACGGCCGCTCAGCGCGATGACCAGCGTCATGGGCAAGCTCGCGGCCGGCGACCACAGCGTTGATATTCCGGCGCGCGACAACCACGACGAAATCGGCGACATGGCGCGAGCCGTCGAGGTCTTCAAAGAACATGCCGTCGAGGTGGAGCGGCTCGCGCGCGAGCAGGAAGCCGCCCGCGCGGCCAAGGAGCGGCGTTCGGCTGCAATGGAGCAGTATACGCAGGACTTTGGCAGCTCGATCTCCGGCGTCATGGCTACGCTCGCCGGGTCTGCCGAAGGCATGCGGCACGCGGCCGACGCAATGGCTCAAGCTGCAAAAGCGGTACACGGCGAGGCGCAAAGCACGGCTGCCGACGCCGGCAAATCCTCGCAAGATCTGACGGCCGTTGCCGCTGCTGTTGAAGAGCTCAATGCCAGCGTCGGCGAGATATCGCGCCAGTTGGCAGAGGCAACGACGGTGGCACAGCAAGCGGTCGCACGCGCCGATTCGAGCCATGCCACGATGCAGGGCCTGTCCGAGGCGACGGCGCGCATCGGCGATGTCGTGCACCTGATCAGCGATATCGCCAGTCAGACCAACCTGCTCGCGCTGAACGCGACCATCGAGGCGGCACGAGCCGGCGAGGCAGGCAAGGGATTCGCTGTCGTCGCCGGCGAGGTGAAGGCGCTGGCGGCACAGACCGCCAAGGCAACCGCTGAGATCAGCAGCCAGATCGAAACGGTGCGTGGTGCCACCGGCGAGGCCGTCACGGCCATGGCCGATATCGGCGGCATCATCAACAAGATGAACCAGGTCTCGGCCACCATTGCAGCCGCAGTCGAGGAGCAAAGCGCCACCACCCGCGAGATCGCAGCGAGCGTGCAGGCCGTCACCACCGCCACCGCGAATGCCGCGCGAGCGATGGAACATGTCGTGACGGTGGCCGATGAAGCGGGAGGCGTCAGCGGCGATGTGCTGACGGGCTCGGGCGAGATCAGCCGCGAGGCCGAAACGCTCCGCACTGAGGTTGATCAGTTCCTGGCAGCGGTGCGCGATGACGCCGGCGGAGAGCGCCGTCGCTATGAGCGTCAGACGGTGAACGGTGTCATGGCGGGATTGCAAAGCAAGGGACATCCGGCGACGCGTGTCGCGGTCTGCGATATTTCCCGTGGCGGTGCGGCGCTGGTCTGCGACTGGGCGCTGGCTCCGGGCACGACGGTTGAGGTTGAACTGCCAGACGCCGGCGGCTCGGTTCCGGCGCGGGTCGCGCGGTCCGAGAAAGGCCAACTGGCTGTGGTGTTCAGCTCCGAGCCGCAGGCGCTTTCGCGCATCGACCGTGCGCTTGCCGTGTTGGCACAGCAACGCGGCGCCGCCTGAACGTCAGAGCTTGCCCCGGCTGCCATGACGCGCGAGCCTCCTGCCATGACGGGAGGAGAATCACGCCATGCAAATTGGCATCCATCTGCCGCATATCGGCCGCAAGTCTGGCCCTGATGCGATCCGCCGCGCTGCGGTACAAGCGGAGGAGCTGGGTTTTGCGGATGTCTGGGTGAGCGAGCACATCATCATTCCCAAGGATGCGAACTATCCGCCCTCGCCCAATTTCTGGGATCCGGTGCTGACGCTCACCTGGGCGGCCGCATTCACCAAACGCGTGAAGCTGGGCACCAGCGTGCTGGTGCTGCCGATGCGGCATCCGCTGCCGCTCGCGAAGGAGCTGGCGACGCTGCAGAACCTTTCCGAGGGGCGGCTGATCCTGGGCGGTGGCGTTGGCTGGATGGAGGCGGAGTTCGATGCGCTCGGCGTGCCGTTCCGCGAGCGAGGGCGGCGGATGGACGAGGGCATCGCGATGATGAAGGCGGTATGGAACGACGACCCCGTGACGTTCCCGACACGCTGGATCGCCGCGAAGATCGACACCATGCGGATGCAGCCGAAGCCATGCGCGCCGATCCCGATCTGGATCGGAGGTTCATCTGATGCGGCGATTGCGCGGGCACTGCGACTGGATGGCTGGCATGGCAGCCGTGTGACGCCCGAACAGGCGCCGGCCGTCGTGCAGCGTCTGCGCGCGGAGCGGCCGGGTGCGGATTTCACTGTGTCGGTGCGGGCGCCGTACGAGCGCGACATGGGAGCGGTGCGCGCACGGCTGGAGGCCTATAAGGCGGCGGGCATCCAGCATGTGCTGATCGCGCCGGAAGAACGCGAGATCGACGAGTATCTGGCGGTCGTGGAAAAAGTAGCACGCTGCGTCGAAGGATTATGAACTTGCCTTGGATGGGGGCGTCGCGCTTTGCTGGCGCCGCCAATAACGAGGGGGGCTTATGACATGGCTGATCTAACCGGCGGCTGCCTGTGCGGCCGCGTCCGCTATACGCTAACCGGCGATCCGGCGTTCTCCGGCCTGTGCCATTGCCGCAACTGCCAGCGGTATACCGGATCGACCTTCGAGGCTGTCGCGGCGTATCCGGCGAGTGCGGTCTCCGTGCAGGGCGAGCTGAAGACGTATGCGGACACCGGAGATTCCGGGAAGTCGGTGTTCCGGCGGTTCTGTCCGAACTGCGGATCCGGCGTGCTGGCGGAAGCGGAGGTCATGCAGGGCATCATCATGGTGCTGGTCGGCACGCTGGACGACACCTCGGCGTATCAGCCGGCCATGGAGATCTATTGCGACAGCGCTCAGCCCTGGTTCCACGGAAGCGGCGAGCGGAAACGGTTTGCTGCGATGCCTGGGTGATCCTGCCGCGCTGGACAGGGCGATCGTGAGGCGCGAGCCTTCTCCCAAATCGGGAGGAGCTCGTGCCCATGATCAACCCCAATACCGATCGCGTCCTGATCACCGGTGCCGCCGGCGCCATCGGGACCGCATTGCGGAACGGACTGCGCGCCGATTGGCGTCGCTTGCGGCTGACTGACGCGAAGCCCATCGCGAATCCGACACCCAACGAAGAGTGCATCGTCGCTGATGTGTCCGACCGCGCCACAGTCGAGCGGATGATGGATGGCGTGGCGGCAGTCGTGCATCTGGCTGGGGTCGGCGGCGACTACACGCTGGAAGACCTGTGGCGCGTGAATGCGCGCGGCGTGTTCGACGTGTTCGAAGCGGCTCGGTTGTCTGGGGTGCAACGGATCTTGTTCGCGTCCAGCAATCATGCCCATGGCTGCTATCCGATCGAGGAGCGCGTCTCCCCTGCCCTGCCCCCGCGCCCCGACAGTCTGTACGGGACGTTCAAGGCGTGGGGCGAGACGATGCTGCGCTGCTATTTCGACCGCCACGGGATTCGGTCCGTGTCGCTGCGTATTGGCACCTACCGGACGCTGCCGATTGATCAGCGCTCGTTGGCGACGTGGCTGTCGCCGGGCGATGTCGCACGGCTGGTGGATGCGTCGCTGCGCCATGCCGATCCTGGGTGCCTGGTGGTGAACGGCTACTCCGCCAATACGCGTCGCAAGGTTGCTGATGCGGGCTGGGATTTTCTTGGCTATCGGCCACAGGACAATGCGGAAGATCATATCGAGTTGCTGCGGTCGAAAGGGGTGGATGTAGACGGACCGTGGGAATGGCCCGAACATGGCGGCTCGCATGCGCGAGCGCCGGAGCGTCCGGCACGGCGCTGACGCAAGAACGGGGGCGATCATGGGCGGAATGATTAAGCTGCTTGCGGGCGTGGCGATGCTGGTGCTCGCCGCCAGTGGGGTCCGTGCGGAGACGCTTGGTTTCGCTGGTTCGGTTACCTGGTTCGGTCAGGTGCCGATCATGGTCGCGATCGACAAGGGGTACTTCAAGGATCAGGGGCTGGAGATCGAGTACCAGGTGATCCTCAACTCCAGCGATCGGCTTGCATCGGTGGACGCGGGTTCGTCGGCGTTCAGCAATCTCGGGCGGAGTTCGGTGATCCCAGCGATGGCGCGCGGTGACACCAACTTCTACTATTTCTACAACGTCGATGATTCGCCGGGCATCGAAGGCTGCTGGGCGCAGCCTGGTATCTCTTCGATCAAGGATCTGCGCGGAAAGAAGGTTGCCGCGAATACGTCGGCGGAAATCACGCTGAATGGTTTGCTCGATGCACAGGGCATGACCGAGAAGGATGTCGATTACCTGAACCTTGGTCCGACGGATATGGCACCGGCATTGGCGAAGGGTGACATCCAGGCGGCTTGCGTCTGGCAGCCGCTGCTGGATGGACTGAAGAAGGCGGCTCCGGATGGCAAGCTGCTTGGACTGGATTCTGATACGCCGTCGTTTCAGAAGTTCGGCACGATGGCGTCGCCGGATATTCTGATTATCTCGCGCAAGCTGGTCGAACAGCATCCGGACGAGGCAAGGGGACTCGCGCTGGCCATTCTGAAAGGTGCTGATTATACGATCGCCAATCGCGAGGACGCGGCGAAGACCGTCGCGCATTATTTCAAGAAGACGCCGGAGGAAGTGCTGGAGGGGATGAAGCCGCAGCGCTACTACGGCACGAAGGATTGGGCACAGCACATCAAGCTGCACACGGAGCAGATGCAGTACCTGGCGCAGTGGCTGTTTGATGCGAAGAAGATTCCATCGGTGCCTGATGTGGCGAAGTGGGAAAACACCAGCTTCATGCCGCAACAATGACGAGCGGGGTGCCTGAGGCGGCACCCTCACCCGGCGCTGCGCGCCGACCTCTCCCACTCCGTGGGCGAGGTGTACAGGTTCCGATCCGCTTGATCATCAAGCTGGCGTCTGTCGCTGCGTTCCTGCTTGCCTGGCAAGTGGCGACCACCAGTGGCGCGATCTCTCCGATCTTCTTGCCGACACCGGCACAAGTGACTGCCCAGGCACGGGACCTGCTCGCCAGCGGCGACTTGCTTCAATCCGTGCTTGTTTCGTCAGAACGCGTGTTCGCGGGGTTTTTGCTTGCAGGCGTTGTGGCAGTGCCGCTTGGCGTGATCATGGCGGTGTGGTGGCCGGCGAAAGCTATCGCCGAACCGTTCATCTCGCTGCTGCGGCCACTGCCATCGATCACGTGGATCCCACTCACGATCCTTTGGCTCGGCATCGGCGAGCAGCAGAAGATCGCGATCGTGTTTCTTGGGTCGTGGATCTACATCCTGATCTATACGCTCGCTTCCGTGCAGCGTGTCGATCCGGTGCTGATCCGGGCTGCGCGCAATCTCGGCGCAGGCGATCTTGCGGTGATGGTGCAGGTGATCTTTCCGGCCGCACTGCCTGGCATCATCGCGGGACTGAAGATCACCTTGGCGATATCCTGGTCCTGCGTGTTGTCGGCCGAACTGGTGGCCGCGCAATCGGGGCTTGGCGCGCTGATCTGGCAAGGCAAGGATTGGGGTAATCTGCCGATGGTGCTGGTCGGGATGGTCGCGATATCGATCACCGTGCTGATCGCCGACATGCTCGCTGCGCAGATCGAGCGCCTGCTGCTGCCGTGGGAGCGGCATCGCCGCACCTGATGCCGCCTGTCCTCAGCGCTGAACACGTCACGCGCAGCTTCTCCGTTGGCCGCGGCCCTGCCGTCGTGGCGGTCAGCGATTTCTCGCTCGATGTGGAGGCTGGCGAATTCGTTTGCCTGCTCGGTGCGTCGGGCTGCGGCAAGACGACGATGCTGAACATGTTCGCGGGCTTCATCCAGCCGACGGAAGGCCACGTGCTGCTGCGCGGTGCGCCTATCACGCGGATCGAGCCACGATGCGGCGTGGTGTTCCAGTCGTATGCGCTGTTTCCGTGGAAGACGGTGCAGGGCAACGTGGAATTTGGGCTTCGCATGCAGCGGGTTCCCGCCGATGAACGCCGCCGCCGTGCCGCGCGGTTCATCGAGCTGGTCAGGCTGGAGGGCTTCGAACGGCATTATCCGGCGGAGCTTTCCGGGGGCATGCAGCAGCGCGTGACGCTGGCGCAAATCTTGGCGGCTGATCCGGAAGTGCTGCTGATGGACGAACCATTCGCGGCGCTGGATGCGATGACGCGACAGGAGATGCAGGAGGAGCTGCTGCGCATCCAGGAAGCGAACCGAAAGACGGTGCTGTTCATCACCCACAGCATCGATGAGGCGTTGATCCTGGCCGATCGGATTGTGGTGATGTCAGCTCGGCCGGGGCGGGTGAAGGCGATCCTGCACAACACGCTACCGCGGCCTCGGCATGTGTCGATCCAGCTCTCGCAGGAGTATGCTGCGTTGAAGGCGGAGGTGTGGGACTGGTGGAAAGCGAAGTGCGTGGTCATACTCGCTTGTAGCAGAAAGGCATCGAGCATGACGGCCGCGGTGGCAAGACTTTTCTCAGGACGCATCCACTACGCCTGGGTCGCGCTGTTCGTGGCCTTCACACTGACCCTCGGCGCTATTGGCGTGCGCTCGGGCGCGAGCGTGATGGTGGTGCCGCTCGAGCGTGCCTTCGGCTGGGATGCCGGCACGATCTCGATAGCGATCTCGATCAACATCCTGTTGCTTGGGCTGACCGGGCCGTTCATCACCGGGCTGATGGAGACGCTTGGGCTACGGCGCACCATCCTGCTCTGCCTTTTCACGCTGTTGGCCGGGACCGGGCTGTCGATCTTCATGTCCACGCCCTTGGAGTTGTTCCTTACCTGGGGCCTGCTGATCGGCGTTGGTGCGAGTGCTGGCGCGGTGGGGATGGCGACGGCGGTCGCCAATCGGTGGTTCGTCACGCATCGTGGGCTGGCGATGGGACTGCTGACCTCGGCCAATGCGGCGGGCCAGTTGATCTTCCTGCCGATGCTCGGCGGGCTGGCACAGGACTATGGCTGGCGCAGCGTTTGTATCGCGGTGACGCTGACGGTTGTCGCGCTGATACCGCTTGTCTTCCTGCTGCCGGAGACGCCGTCAGCCGTCGGAATGGGACCGCTGGGAGCGGATGTCGAGCCGCCCGCGCCGCCGCGTTCCGGCAATCCTTTCGCGCTGGCCATCGACGGACTTGTCCGCGGTGTTCGGTCGATCGATTTCTGGCTGCTGGCGACCGCCTACGCCATTTGTGGATTTTCGACCAATGGGCTGATCGGCACGCACCTGATCGCGTTCTGCGTCGATCATGGCTACACGCAGTTCGCGGGCGCGGGGATCCTGGCCTCGCTTGGCATATTCAGCCTGATGGGCGCGACGATCTCGGGCTGGCTGACCGACCGATACAACCCGCGCTTCCTGCTGTTCTGGATCTTCGGGCTGCGCGGCCTGTCGCTGATGGTGCTGCCCTATACGAACTTTGACATGGTGAGCCTGACGGTGTTCGCGGTGTTCTATGGGCTGGATTGGATCGCGGTGATGCCGCCGATCTTCGCGTTGGTGAACGAGGTGTTCGGCAAGAAGGCGGCGCCGGTGATCATGTCGTGGATTTTCGCCACGCATCAGATCGGCGGTGCGCTGGCAGCGGTTGGGGCGGGCTTCGTGAGGACGTGGACCGGCAGCTATCTGCTGGCATTTATGGCCAGCGGCGTGGCGTGCCTGGCCGCGTCGATGCTGGTGATGCGGATTGCGCGGACGCGGCCAGCGGTGGCGATGGCGGGGGAGTAGCCCCCGTCATTGCGAGCGCAGCGAAGCAATCTCGACGGGATTGCTTCGCTGCGCTCGCAATAACACGAGGAACTGGCACCTCCTTCCACGTCATGGCCGGGCTTGACGAACGGCACGGGTCCGTCAACGCCGAGGCCCCGCCAGCACCAACACTGACGCACCCAATTGCAGCACCATGCACAAAGCCAGCACCGCCGCGTAACCGCCTGTATTGTCCCGCACCACGCCCAGCAGAACCGGTGCCAGCGCAAAGGTGAACTGGCTGACCGCGGTGGATAGTCCCACGACCATACCGAAGGCCGCGGCGGGAAATTCACGCTGAATGATCAACGCGGGGATCGTGATAACGTTGCCGACCGAGAAGCCGAACAACAGGCAGCCTGCATAGAGCGCCTCGGGCCGATGAACCAAGGCGATCATTAGTGCAACGCCGACAGCCTGGCTGGCGAAACTCGCGGCGGCAGCGCGGCGCTGAGGCAACCGATCGATAACGCCAGCCAGCAGCGTCCGCCCGATGACGGCCGCGACCGACGTCAGCGCCAGTGCCGTCGCCGCACCGTCGGGGCCGAGATGCGGCAGCAGGAACGACACCAGATGCACGATCAGCCCAACCTGAGCCGCCAGCGCCAGGGCAAACGGCAGCGCCACCGACCAGAAACGCCAATGCCGCAGAACCTCGCCGACATTCGTCGACCCATGGCTCTGGACAGCAGCAGCTTCATTGAAACCTGAAGGCCGTGGCGCTGGGACGCCCAGGCCGATCAGCGGCAGCACGACCGCAAGTCCGCCCATTGCAACCAACGGAACCGCGTTGCCGACGCCGATGTGGTGGCTGAGTTCGACCAACAATGGGCCGATGGTGAAGCCTGCCGTGCTGGCACCATTCAGCGCGAGTGTGATGGCCAGTCCGCGCTGGTGTTCGAAATAAAGGGCAAGCGTCGTGGTGATTGCCGTTGACGTGCAACCCGCCCAGCCAAGCGCCATGACGGCGGCCGCGAGGAACATCTGCCACGGTTGCTGGCTGCGGCAGAACAGTGTCGCACCGAGACCCAACAACACGGCACCCGTTGCCAGCAGGCGTCCCGGACCGAGCCAGCGCAGGGCCACATGGACCCGCATCAGGCAGACGGCACCCAGCAGGTAATAGACGGTGATGGCCGATGCGATCAGTGCACCGTGCCAGCCGCGCTGCTGCTGCAATGCGGCGAGATAGACCGACGCGCCGCTGAAATCCGAAACCCCAGCCGTAGACGGCGGTGACGAAACAAGCGGCGACAGCCGGCCAGAACCGGCGCAGTTCGCTGGCAGGCTCCGCGCGCAAAAATGCAGTCTGGCTCATGGGAGAAACCTCCTCATAGGTCGTCCCAATCTCGTGAACCGGCACCATCGCGACAAACCAGTTCTTCTGGCCGTTCGGTTTAGCTGTGCTAATCTGACGCCATGTCCGGTCCGTTGCCTTTGTTGGGGCTGCGTGCGTTCGCTGAGGCGGGGCGCCTGGGCAGCATGAAGGAGGCGTCGCGCCGGCTGGGCGTCACGCCTGGCGCGGTCAGCCAGCAGATCAAGGCGCTGGAAGAGCGCCTGGGCGTGAGCCTTTTCGAGCGTCAGAACCGCGCGTTGCGGCTTACCGCAGTCGGGGAGCGCTTGCTCACCGAACTCGCCGACGCATTTGGGCGGATCGAAACCGCGTTGGAAACGATCACCCAGGCACGGACGGATCGCCGCACTCGGCTCGTTGTCAGCACGACCGCATCATTTGCCGCAACCTGGCTGGTGCCTCGGCTTGGACGGTTCGTGGCGCAGCATCCCAGGACTGATGTGCAGGTGGTCACAACGCAGGAGTTGGTGCCGATCGGTGATGGTCCGGGCTGCGCGGATATCGCGATCCGGCACGGGCTGGGCGATTGGCCCGGCTTGCAAGCGCGGCCTTTGCTGCAGCCACACCTGGTGCCGGTGGGTAGCCCGGTTTTGTTGGCCGCAGGCCCCCCGGTGCGGGAACCAACGGACTGCCTGCGTTATCCACTGTTGCATGATTCGCTCGGTGCAGACTGGCGCTTATGGCTGCAAGCAATGGGTGCCGAACACCGCGATGAGCGCATCGCGCACGGCACGCGCTTTTCCGACGCCGGCCTGCTGATCCGCGCCGCGATTGCCGGGCAAGGCCTGGCGCTGTTGCGCGATACATATGTGGCGGACGAGATCGCCGCTGGACGCCTGGCAATAGCTTTCAATGCGTCGTGGCCGGCAAAGTTCGCCTATTACGTCGTGACGCGAGCGGATCCAAAAAGCCGCAAGGCGCAGGTTGTGCAGTTCAGCGATTGGCTGGTGCAGGAGGCTACTGACGGCGACTGATCTGTTGCACTGCCATCCGCGCACCACCGGAGCAGGTGGATGGCCGGCTCAAGGCCGGCCATGACGGTTAAGCGAATGTGCTGGCCAGGTACCGCTTCGTGTCAGCTCACGGGCCACAGAACGAATCGTTTGATGGAAGACCTCCAGGATTTGCGCCCGTCCGGACCCACTGGTGCGAACAATCGCCAACGGCCAATAAGCGCGCGGGCGGAAGCGCAGCGCGGCCACTTCGCCTCGCGCACGTTCACCGATGAAGGCCCCTTGAGTCAGGAGACTGCAACCGACACCGGCCTGGATCAGCGCCCGTATCATCAAATGGTCGTCCACTTCGGCCCGGATGTTCAGCGTGACGCCGGTGCGTGCCACCCAGTGGTCGAGTAAGCGGCGCGATGCGTTCGGCCGGCTTGGCACAATGAGCGGCACGTCAGCCAGATGCGCAATGTGCAAATAGTCTCGATCGGTCGGCACGATGTCCGGGCGACCGACCAGGAATACCTCTTCCTTTACCAGCGGAGTAATCTCGAAGCCCTTCTGCGGCAGCGGATCATGCAGGCAAGCGATATCGACTTCCTCCCGCACCAACCACTCGTGGATATGGCCAGAGAAGCCGCCTGCCAGCTTGAGGAAGACGTTCGGATATTGCGCACTGAAGCGCTGCACCAGAGCAGGCACCAGAAAATGCGCCGCCGCGGGCGGCACGGCAAAAGCGATGCTGCCTGAGGGACCTTGTGCGCCACTGCGAATTTCTGCTCTCGCCTGTTCGAGTTCGCGCAAAACCGAGTGGCAGCGCTTCAGCAGCGCTTCGCCTGCGTCGGTGAGGCTCACACCATGCGCATGCCGGCGGAACAGACGTGCACCGACATCGTCTTCGAGCTTGCCGATCTGACGGCTGATTGCCGGCTGCGAAATGCGCAGCATCTCGGCGCCGCGGCTGTAGCTGCCCCATTCGGCGACGGTCTGGAAATAGCGTAGCGAGCGCAAGTCCATGGTATAACCGTACGGTTATGCTGCTTATGCACGTTATGCCTTGGACGCAAGTAGGCCGCCTCCCCTACGGTCGCGCCGCGCGACCAGGAGATGCAAGACATGAAATTCGGGCTGTTGAGCCAGCTTCAGGGTACCGAGGCCTTGGGCCGAGGATACCGAGCGTAATGTCTATTGGCAGAACCTCGATCACGTGGTTGCCGCCGAGCAAGCCGGCTTCAGCCATTTCTGGTTGACTGAGCAGCATTTCTTCGCCGAGATCGGCCATTGCGCCTGCCCGGAAATGTTCCTCGCCGCGCTGTCGCAACGCACACGCACGATCAGGCTTGGGTTCGCGGTGATCCTGATGCCGTGCCACAACCCATTCATGGTGGCCGAGCGCGTCGCGACACTGGACGTGCTTTCCAATGGGCGCTGCGAGTTTGGCGCCGGCCGCGGCACCGCGGCTTATGTGGTGGAAGGGCTCGGCTTTAACGCTGATGCGGAGTATGGGCGCGAGGTCGGTCGCGAGGCGCTGGAAGCCGTGGTGCAGATGCTCGAGCAGGAGCATTTCCCCGGCTACAAGAGCAAGCACTTCGATCTGCCACCGCGGCAGGTCGTGCCTCGGCCGATCCAGCACCCGCATCCGCCGCTATGGTTTGCCGCATCCAATCTGGAGACGTTCGAGCGGGCGGGTGCGCTCGGTGTCGGCGTGCTGAGCGTCACGCGCTACACGCATGCCGAGGTGAAGCCACATATCGATGCGTATCGCGCGGCTATCCGTACCGCAACACCCATTGGCCAATTCATCAACAATCATGTTGGGGTGTTCGCTGTCGGATGCGTGCACGATGACGATCGCATCGGTCGCGAGATCGGCTGCGCGGCGGCTCGGTTTTATTATGGCGACAACGACGCGGAGCTGAACCACGTGCGGTTCGGTTCGTCGGAAGGCGTTGCGCGGATCAAGGCGCGTATGGCGGCTTATTCAGACCACGACATGCTGGACAGCGGTATGGCCATTGGCGGCAACGCGGACAGCGTGTGCCACCAGGTGGAACGCTGGGCAGAAACTGGCGTTGATCAGATGATCTTCATGTTCCAGATCGGGCGCACCACGCACGATCAGATCATGCGGTCGATCGAAATCGTCGGCGAGAAGATAATCCCGCGCTTCAGTTGACGTTGCTGCGGACCACCGCGCGCCACGCAGCGCAGATCGCATCGGCGGTTCGGACGATGTCGGCCTCGGTCGTTGGGGCCGAGATGACCGACAGCCGCAAGACCCAACGGTCGCGCCATCGCGCACCGCCCGCGAAGCAGGTGCCGTCGGCCTGAATGCGTCGGATCGTCTCCTGCGTCATGCGATCCGCATTCTGATCGGCTTCGCTGCTGCCGAAGCGGACGATCACCTGGTTCAGCACGACGTCGTTCAGCACATGCACGCTGGGCTCGCGCGCCAACCGCTCGGCCAGCACGCGCGCCAACCGGCAATGTTCGGCGACCATGACAGCAATGCCGTCACGACCGAGGTGCCGGATCATCGCCCAGGTGGCAAACCCGCGCGCACGGCGGGACAGCTCCGGCACATAATGCGACGGATCGCGCTCACCTTCAGCCACCGGCGGAAGGTAGCTGGCCGCGATGGTCATGGCGCTGCGATGGGCTTCAGCATCACGCACGATGACGTATCCACAATCGTATGGCGTCTGAAGCCATTTGTGGCCGTCGGTCGCCCAGGAATCTGCTGTATCGAAGCCGGCTGCCAGATGTTCGGTGGCTGGGCACGCCCGCGCCCAGAGTCCGAATGCGCCATCGACGTGCACCCAAGCATCGTGCCGGCGCGCTGCCGCGACGATATCGGCAACAGGATCAAACGCGCCCGTGTTGAGCTGGCCCGCCTGCGCGATGACGATGGTGGGGCCGGCGCAATTGCTGATGGCGTGCGCGAACTCCTCGGCGATGATGCGGCCTTGTGCATCTGTTGGAACGCGGATGACCCGGTCGTGGCCCAATCCCAGGAACTGCAAGGCGGAGAAAACGCTGGTGTGCGCATCGTCGCCGATCAGCACGTGGATCGGCGGGGCGCCGAACAGACCATTTGCCTCAACGTTCCAGCCAACGCGGCGCAGCACCGCGCCTCGGGCTGCGGCGAGGCAAACGAAATTGGCGATCGTCGCGCCGGTGACAAAGCCGACCGATGATTCGCGCGGCAGGTCGAGTAGATCGAGCAGCCATTTGGCAGCGACTGTCTCGGCGGCGGCAGCGGCTGGTGATGCCTCATGGTTGCCGGCGTTCTGGCCCCATGTTGCGGTCAGCCAATCAGCGGCAACGCCGACTGGATGCGACGCGCCGATCACCCAACCGAAGAAGCGCGGACCCGTCATCGCGCGAAGGCCGGGTGTGCTGCGCTTCACCAAGTCGTCGAGGACTTCGGCTGCGGGCGCGCCGTGTTCTGGTGTCGGCGCGTCGAAGGCTTCACGCATGGTCGCGTAAGGAACCACAGCGGCGCTCTCGTTGACTGCGTCGCGATAGGAAGTGGCCAGGCGGGCCGCCTGCTCGAACAAGGATTGCGTGTCCATAATGGTCGGAGGCTAGGCAGGCGCCGGCGCCGGCGCAACACTGAGGATATGGCATCACGACACACGACAAGAATCGGTTCACTGACCCTTCCTAACCCGGTGATCTGCGGGTCGGGCGAGCCGGTGATGACTGAAGCGGGCATTCGCGCTGCGCTGCGGGCCGGGGTGGCGGGCGTGATCGCGAAATCGGTGAACGAGCAGCCTGCTGCGGCGCGGCAACTCGATTATGCTGATTATGCGCAGTTGGATGCGGCGAACGTCCCGGTGGTACATGGCGTTTCGATTTTCTGCCGCTCGGAACTGGCACAAATTGATCCGCCGGACTGGTTCGCGGCGCTGGCACGCATCGATGGCGATGCGGCGCGGGAGGGGCGGGTTGTCGCTGCGAGCATCGTGCTCGCAAGCGTCGAGGGCGCCGAGACGATCGCGCGTGCTGCGCGCCGCGCTGGCTTGCGCGTGTTCGAGCTGAATGTTGGGGCGCCGCATGCGTCTGAAGCGACGCCGGGAGCAATCGCACAGGAGACCGATCCTGCAAGGCTTGGCGAGCTTGTCGCACGGGTGCGCGCCGCGACCGAGGGCATGCAGCTTTGGGTGAAACTGACCGGACTTTCCGCGAATCTACCGGCGCTCGCGTCGGCCGCGTCGCGAGCGGGAGCCGATGCGGTGTGCATGATGGGCCGCTTCATGGCCATGGTGCCGGACCTCGATACGTTTGTGCCGGTGCTTGGGACTTCGGGGGCTTACGGTGGAGCTTGGGCGTTGCCGATCGTGTGCCGGTTTCTGGCGCTAAGCCGGAAGGCGGTGGGGCCGGAGTTTCCATTGCTTGGAACGAATGGTGTGCGGTCGGGTGCGGATGTTGCGCGGATGGCGCTCGCTGGCGCTTCGGCGTGCGAGTTGCTGTCTGTCGTGATGCATGACGGGTTCGATGGGCTGACACGCGTGATCGCCGAGCTGGACGTGGTGTTGGAGAAGCGTGGGGTGGCGTTCGCGGAGCTGATTGGGCGTGCCGCGGATGGGTTGCTTGGATACGGCGAACAGGCGGAGATGCCGGGGCGGTGGAAGGCGTTCGTGCCGGCGGAGACGCTGGAGGCGGGGGGAGAAGGATGCTGAATAAGCCCGGGATGCACCCTCACCCGGCGCCTTGCGCCGACCTCTCCCGCGAAGCGGGAGAGGTGTGCTACCGAGCCGCTTCCCCTGACTCGCATTCGGGTCCATCGCTCCCGCGCGTGCGTGGTCCATATTATCGTGGCGCGGTATCCAGCAGGGAGCGAGGCCGGTGATCGACCGTGCGACAGACATTCTTGGACTGGTCGATGTGCAGCCAACCTTCATGCCGGGTGGCGAACTGCCCGTGGCGGACGGTGATGCCGTTGTCGCGCCGATCAGTCGCCTGTTGCGGCAGTTTGATCATGCGTTTGCGACGCAGGATTGGCATCCGCGCGGTCACAGTTCGTTCGCCAGCGCGCATCCCGGCCGAAAGCCGTACGACACCATCGAGATGCCGTACGGCCAGCAGGTGCTTTGGCCGGATCATGCGCTGCAACGCAGTGCCAACGCCGCGCTACATCGCGATCTCGATCTGAGCAAGGTGGAGGTGATCATCCGCAAAGGCTTTCATCCTGCGATCGACAGCTATTCGACGTTCTTCGAAAACGATCGCATGACAGCAACCGGGCTGGATGGCTGGCTGCGGCAGCGCGGCTTCAAGCGGCTGTTCCTGGCCGGCCTCGCCACCGATTTCTGTGTCGGATGGTCGGCGGAGGACGCCGTGCGTCTCGGTTACGATGTGGTGGTGATCGAGGATGCGTGTCGCGGCATCGGCATTCCCCTGGGCGGCAATCGCACGACGATGGACGAAACGCGTGAACGGCTGGGTGGCCTTGGCGTACGTATGATCAGGAGCGAAGCACTCACGGCATGACGAAATACCTGGTGACCGGCGGCGCGGGTTTCATCGGCTCGCATCTGTGCGAGGCGTTGCTCGCGCGTGGCGATGAGGTCCGCGTGTTGGACGATCTGTCGACTGGCAAGCGGGAAAAACTGGCACCGGGCGCCGAGTTGATTGAGGGCGACGTGGCGGATACGGCAATCGTGCAGCGCGCCGTCGAAGATGTCGCGGGTTGCTTCCATCTTGCGGCAACCGCTTCGGTCGAACGCGGTGTCAACGACTGGCTTGGCACGCATCGAGCCAATCTGACCGGGGCCATAACACTGTTCAACGCGATCCGTCGGGCAAAGTGCCCCGTCGTATATGCATCGTCCGCAGCGGTTTACGGCGACGCTGCGACCCTGCCGATTGCCGAGGCCACTCCATGCCGCCCTTTATCGGCCTACGGCGCGGACAAATACGGCTGCGAATTGCATGCGCGCGTTGCCAGCCACGTGCATGGCATTCCGACCGTCGGGCTGCGCTTCTTCAATGTCTATGGACCTCGCCAGGATCCGCGCTCTCCCTATTCCGGCGTCATATCGGTCTTTTGCGAGCGCATTCGTCGTGGCACCCCGGTGGACATGTTTGGCGATGGCCTCCAGACACGCGACTTCGTCTATGTGGCGGATGTAGTCGCGGCATTGCTGGCAGCGATGGAACTGCGCCCCGCTGATGCTCCGGTGTTTAACGTTTGTACCGGGCAAGGCGACCTCGGTGCTGGATCTTGCCCGCACGATTGCGGATGCCGCGGCGACCGAACTAGACGTCCGCCATCAGCCGCCACGCGTGGGGGAAATCCGCCATTCGACTGGATCGCGAGCGCTCGCACAGGCCGCACTGTGCCTGCCGGAGCCTGTCGCGTTGCGGACGGGGCTGTCCAAGGTGCTGGACTGGCTTGGCGGCACAAGGTAACCCACGCGCATCGATCTGGGAGATCAGGCCAGGTGCCGCTCAAGTCAGTGGCGGAAGCGTTGCTGTTGCCGCCGGTGTCGTTGCTTGTGCTGGCATTGGCCGGACTGCTGGTCGAGCTGCGCTATCGGCGGCTCGGACACGGCATGGTGATCCTTGGCGTTGTCGGCACTTTTGTGCTGGCAATGCCCGTCGTCAGCCGCAATCTTCTGATTGCGCTGGAAGAAGGGTTGCCCTTGCAACCGCCTGCTGACGCTCCGCCACAGGCGATTGTCATCCTTGGGGGCGATCTGCGGCGCAGCGGCGATACGATCGTGACACTGCATCCGGGACCGCTGTCGCTGGAACGCCTGCGTGACGGGGCGCTGCTGTACCGACAGACGCATCTGCCGATCCTGATCACCGGAGGCCACGAACGCCGCAACGAACCGTCGATCGCCGCTGTGATGGCGGACAGTATGCAACATGACTTCCTGGTGCCCGTGCAATGGGTTGAGGATCGGGCACACGACACCTGGGAGAACGCTCAGTTCAGCGCCGCGATACTGCGCGAGCACGGCATCAAGTCGGTTTATGTCGTGACGCAGGCGTGGCATATGCGCCGGGCATTGATTGCGTTCTCCCACACAGGCATCACCGTGACGGCCGCTCCAACACGGTTCGATGAAGTACCCGAACCATTTCTGGCCATGTCGTTTGTACCCAACGCTGGCGGTTGGCTGGCGGCCTTCTACGCAGCACATGAATGGGTTGGCTGTGCCTGGTATGCGCTCCGCTAATCTGGCAGTCGCTGCTGAAATCGACGAAGTTGCCGGCTTGTTCGCTGATGCACAGACCGATCTGTTCGCGAGCCTGCCGTGGTACCGCACAGTTCTCGGCAGTGGCATGAGCGACAGCGAGGCAGCGCGGTTCCTATGGTGCGGTTCGTCAATATTTCCAATGCAGGTAACGGATGGCGGGCGCGGTTTCGCCAGTCTGACCACGCTTTATACCTGCCGCTGGCAGCCGATCGCCGAACATGCGGATGCTTTCGCGGCATTCGCACTTGCGTGCCGCGCCCGGCCAATAACGCGGCTGGACGCGTTGCCGGTTGAGTGGCCGCAACGCTCGATCTGTGCCGAAGCCGCGCGGGATGCCGGTCTATCGGTTCGCCAGTTCGATCACTTCGGCAACTGGTATGAGGACGTGCGTGGCCAGAGTTGGGAGGCATATCTCGCAGCACGTCCAGGCCAGTTGCGCGAGACGATCCGCCGGAAGCTACGGCAGAAGTGTCGTTTCGAACTGATTGAGTGCGGCGAGCAGTTGGATGCGGGCATCGCGGCATTCGAGGCCGTGTATCGGCGTAGCTGGAAGGAACCGGAGCCCTTCCCCGACTTCAACGCATCGCTGATGCGCGCGGTCGCGCCTCTGGGACTGCTCCGCTTGGGCATATTGTCGATCGGCGATACCACCGTCGCGGCGCAGCTTTGGGTGGTCGAACGCGAGCGTGCCACTGTGCTGAAGCTTGCGCATGACGAAGCATTCAAGGCGGCATCGCCTGGCACCGTGCTGACTGCACTGATGCTGCAGCGGCTTTTGAATGAGGACCATGTGGCGGAGATCGACTTCGGCCGCGGCGACGATGGGTACAAGGCAGCCTGGGCGCAACAACGGCGGCAGCGAATCGGGATGATATTTGCCAATCCACGGCATCCACGCGGGATGGCGTTCCTCGCCAGGCATGCACTCGGCCGCGCGAGAGCCGTGCTGCGACGCTGATGCGCATCCTGTACAGCCACCGGATCCAGTCGCGTGACGGGCAAAGCGTGCATGTGGAGGAAATGGTCGCCGCGTTGCGCACGCTGGGTCACGAGGTGCTGGTGGTCGGGCCTGGTTTCTACGACAAAGCGGAGTTCGGCGGCGAAAGTGGGCTTGTCGCGGCGATACGTTCGCGCTTGCCGCGTTGGGTCGGGGAGCTGGCGGAACTTGCCTATAACCTGCCCGCATGGTGGCGGCTGCGTCAGGCGTGCCGGCGTTTTCAGCCACACCTTATATACGAGCGGAACAATCTGTACTTTCTGGCGGGCACGTTGGTGTCGCGGCGGGCCGGTGTTCCGCTGTTCCTGGAAGTAAATGCACCGCTTGCCGATGAGCGCGGCCGGCATGGCGGGTTGGGCATTCCGTGGCTGGCACATAGGCTCGAGGCGTTTGTCTGGCGCTCGGCCGATCAGGTGTTTGCCGTGACAAGCGTGCTGAAGGGCATGATTGCATCGGCGGGGGTGCCGGCGGAGCGGATCGAGGTGGTGCCGAACGGCATCGATCCTTCACGCTTTGCGTCTCTGCCGCCTCGGCCGGAAAAGTCTGATCCCGTCGTCCTGGGTTTTGTGGGGTTCGTGCGCGACTGGCACGGGCTGGACGCGGTGATCACGGCGATGGCAGCGGACCGGTCCACTCGTCTGGAGTTGGTGGTGGTTGGCGAGGGACCGGCGGTGCCCGCGCTACGGCAGCAGGCGGCAGAGCTGGGACTGGCGGACAGGGTCCGATTTGTCGGGCTGGTTCCGCATGAGGCGATACCCGAGGCAGTGGCCGGCTTCGACATTGCATTGCAACCGCGTGTTGTGGCCTACGCGTCGCCACTGAAGCTGTTCGAGTATATGGCGGCTGGGAAGCCGATTGTCGCTCCAGACCAGCCGAACATCCGCGAAGTGCTGAAGGATGGAGAGACGGCGCTGCTGTTCGATCCAGGCGAGACGGACGGGATGTGGCGGGCTATCCGGCGGTTCGCATCGGATCCGAAGCTACGGTCCTGTTTGGGTTTGGCGGCGCGAGCGGAGATCGACGGGCGGGATTACACGTGGCTTAGGAACGCAAAGAAGGTCACGACGATACTGCGACTGTAACTCGGGCAGAGACTCAATACGGCACCTCTTGAGGAGGTGCCGTATCAGGAGCCATCATTGCTTCAGCGACTGTAAGCCCCGGCCGCTGACCGGTTCGGAAGACTTGGTCTGTTTTCGGACAGACCCTTAGCTCTTTGAGCGACGCGCGCGACGTACACCAGCAAGACCGACGAGGGCAAATCCAACGATCGCAAGGGTTCCCGGCTCAGGCGTCGGCGTCAGTGACTTACCATTGAATTCCGTACCATCGAAGTATAGGGCGGAATCGTATTCCTCATCGCGGGAGTTCACGACGCCGAATTCGAGGTAGTAAGTGTCGTTATCGGTAATGTCGTCGACCACCGATTGCCAGCCACTGTTGCCGCATCCAGCCCCAAAGCATTGGCCGGACCACGCGCCCAACACCGAAGCAGTCGTTCCCCCGGATAGCGGCGAACTGGTCGTTGTCGAGGAAAACAGCTCCGTGATGGATGGGTTCGTTACATCGACAAGATCGACCCAGGAGTTGTCTGGAAACGCATCACCGCCGCTATTGCCGTCAGACGAAATGTAATTGAAGGCAAACTGCAGCGAGCCGCCAACACCAGGGGTAAAGTTGGCCGTCATGTAGGTGGAGCCGTTCGTGGGGGCGAATGAGCTTCCGTCGGGGTTAGCTCCGACCCCCTCAATTCCGCCACTGGTGCTGACGTATTGCACCATCGAATCGCCGGACGGAGGCTTCGGGATGCTGCCATCCGGAACTCCGACATTGCCGCCATTCCCGACGATTGTTGTACCGAAGGCTGCAACGGGCGCAGCGATCGCTAGTACTTGGGCGAGGAAGAGAGTTCGCCGTAGCATGATGGCACTCCTGCGTTAACCGAGTTTAGTGAAGGACAAGCAGTTTTCGTGCCAACTTTTAACCCATTGGAATCCAATGATTTTCTGTTCCATGGAGGAGGCCGTGTAAAACATTCCGACAATGCCGATGAGCCAGCTCTTGCCCTCCAGCGCCAAGCGTGCGGCGAGGCCACCCCGCAACACCCTTTCTCATCTGTCGCCCTGTCGTCATGGCCGGCGTCCATATCATCGTCATCGCCGGGCGTGTCCCGGCCACCCGTAACGGCATCACCCCGTCAGCGAGTGGTGGTATTGCACTTGATCACCTGGCCTGGGGGGATATCCGAATGCCACAGGACGTAGCAGGGCCGGGGCCTCAGGGGCGTTGGCTCGGTTGTGACGACGTCGGCTCGCCGAAAAAACCAAACCCCGCCTTGTGGCGGGGTTTGACTGGATCCGAAGGACGGAAGCGCTTACCTGGCCCGTCGGCGCCGCCGCACGGCGGCGAGACCACCAAGCCCCGCACCGAGGATCAGCCATGTGCCAGGCTCGGGAACAGTGGCACTCGCAAAGAGAGCATAGTCGAACACATCGCCACTCGCCGTGTCGCCGAAAGCGGCTTCCTGGTCGGTGGTGAACTGGAGGTCCCCCGTGTAACTGCCGGCGCCGCTCGCGGTGAAGTTGATCGCCACCTCCAGCACGCCCCCCCCATTCGTGGCACTGTGCAGCAGCGTCGGCGTGAAGCCCGACACAGCGAAGTTGCCCGTGTCACCGGTCAAGGTGAAGCTGCCGATATCCAGGCCGGTCAACGCGTCGTCGCCCGGATCCAGGGTCGCATTGGCAATATCCAGAAAGATCGTCTTGCTGCCGCTGACCCCGAGTGTACCGAAGCCGATGCCCTGTTTGCTGATCGGGCCCGGCGTCGACCACGGATTGTTCACCGGGCCACTCTTCGTTCCATAGGTGCTGAGATACTTCGGTCCGACCGCCTGTCCGGACACTGTCGTATTGATCGAGCCGGCACTGTTCGTGCCATCGGTACTGCCGTTGGCAAAGGTCGTGACCACGGTGTTCGTGTAAGTTCCGCGGGCCGTGCCTTTCGCGGCTGCATAGTTATACGTGTAGGTCGCGGTGGTAGAGGACACCGCCGAGGATGTGGTGTCCGGCAAGGTGAAGCCGCCAGAGCCAGAACCTGAGAAGCCACCGCCACTCGGCCCGGAGATGCCGGTCACCTGCAGATTGCTGCTAGGGTCCGCGCCACCCGTTGCCAGGTTGCCGTTGCCGACGTTGGCAACCGTCACGCTGCCGGACCCACCTGCACCGCCAATACGCGCCGCGGCGACGGTCGAGGAGATGCTGTTGACCGGCGCGACACCCTGGCCCGTCAGCACAGTCGTCGCCGAGTCAGCCTGGTTGTTGCCGAGCGCGTTGCCGTTGCTGAAGGTGGTAGTGACGGACGCCGACACCGGCGCTCCCTTCACTGTCGGCGCGAACACCATCGAGACAGTGGTCGACGACGTATCGGCCAGACTGAACGTGGTCGGGTTAGGCGAAGGACCCGCGAACTCAGGGTCACCGGACAAGCCAGCGTTGCTCACCGATCCATTCAGGTTGCTAATGGGATTCGGGCCACCCGTTGCCAGATTGCCATCACCCGTATTGCGGACGGTATACGACAGGCTCTTGCTTGTGCCGACGAGCACGTAGCCGGCGTTCGCCGCGGTATCGGTGTTCTGCACGGGCGCCACGCCCTGCCCAGTGATGACTGCCGAGTTGCTGTGTGCGAGGTTCTTATTGTCAGGGCTGCCATTGCTGAAGCTACCCGTCACCGTCGCCGAGGCAATCCCGCGCGTCGTGGGCGTGAACACGTAATTCACCGTCGTTGACGACGTATCGGTCAGGCTGAGCGGGTTGGGATTGGGGCTTGGTCCACTGAATACACTGCTGCCGGCCGGGCCGCCAATGCTGCCGTTCAGGTTGCTGACCGCGCCAAGACCGGACTTGTTGCCGTCGCCGCTGTTGGCAACAGTCACAGACGCGACGTTCGATTGACCCACCAGTGTGTAGCCCGCATTGCCGCCCGCCATGCTTTCCACTGGCGCAACGCCCTGACCGGTGACCACGCTGGTGACCGTCTGTGCGGTGTTGTTGCCGCTCGAGTTACCGTTGGTGAAAGTTGAGACGACAGACGCTGTGGTCACCCCACGGATAGTGGGTTGGTATGTGTAGACGAACGTCGATGTGGTCGCGCCAGCGTTGGAGTCCTTCAGGCTGTACGTCCCACCGCTGGAGCCGCCAAAGAAGGCCGAACCGCTGATCCCTGACGTGCTGCCGTTGAGTTGCTTCTGCGTCGTGGTGCCGTTTAACGCCTTGCTGCCATCGCCGACATTGGAGATCGTGACGGTGCTGGTCGTGGAGGGCCCGTTCACCAGGGCGTACGTGGTGGTCGACGTCGTCACGCTCTGCACCGGCGCCACACCTGTGCCCGTCAGGCTCACGGTGAAAGTCTGGCGGACACCGGTCACCGTAACTGTCGAGGTGGCCGCGCCACGCGTGGACGGCGTGAAGGTGTAGGTGAACGTGGCGGTGGACGCGGCGCCGGACGTGCCCGTGATCGTGGCCGTCGCTGACGAGGTCGGTCCGAACGGCGCTGTGGCCGCGCCCCAAGTGATGGTGTTCGCCACGGGGATGTTGTTCTGGGCCGTTTCCTTGCCGCTCAGGCTAAGGCCGACAAGCGAATCCCCGAAGTTCAGCGGGTTCGGCGAGACAGTGAAGATGGTGGCCGCACTGGCAGGCGCACTCTCCAACGCGAGGAGCGCGATGACCGAAGTCGCCGATACCAGTGATGCCTTCATAACGGTGCCCCGCGCTGGTCACGTCATTAGCATGCCGTGCCAGATGATACCCGGCAAAAACAGATAAATACCCGTGACAGATCTGCTACCACGGATCACGCAGGATGATGCAGGTTCCGTGCCATGGAAAAAACCGGTCATCTTCAATCGGTTACATCTCCCTTACAGGACAATCCTTGATAAAGTGTAAAGTCTGCCGACTCACGCGAGAGCCCCGGTTTAAATCGCTCAGAGACACAACCTTAACGATTTCGTAATGATAGTGCGCTAGGCTGCCAAAACCTTCAACCGCACCGCCAGCCGGCGACGCAGATTGGCTGGGCCCAATTCGGCCCAGTGGAGCATCGTCTCGGAAGTTGCGAGACTTCGCTTATAACGATCCGCCCCAGCCAAAAAATCGTAGTATCGCAACCCGCGGCCGAGTGCGTCCTCGATTGCCTGATGGTGGCAGGTAAGTCCGGGCTTCTGATGCGGTCCGGCCGCAGGATAATCGAAGCCGCTCTGATAGGCCATGACGCGGCCGCGCCATTCGAAATTGTAAAGAAATCCGACAGTTCCCGGTCCAGAGCCGACTCTCAGGAGGTTGATCTCACCCCGATCGAACCCCCGCTCGATCAGCGCCCTGTGGAAGCGTGTGAAATATGGGTCGGCAAACGCACCGGGGCGGCCGCGCTGCTGCCAAGTCGCCTGGTGCAACATCGCCAACCGGTCGAGAAAGCCGCAGGCCAGTTTGCCCGAGGCGGCGCGTTCCAAGGTTAGATTCTGGTAACGGCGGTCCGAGCGCCGGAGCTGATAGCGGGCGTTGGCGCTCAAGGCCGCCAGATATGGTTGGCCGGTTTCGCGCAGCGCCGCCAAATCAACGAAAGGCGCCGCCATGCTGCGATGCACGAACAAGCCAGCACTCGCCAAACCGGCAAGGCCAGCAGTCGGGGTATCAACCCCGCTCAGCACGAGACGCCTCCGGAGCAGCAGGCGTTCGCCATCGATCGGTATCAGGCATGCGGCGCGCAGGCACTCGCTCAAGACGTCCGCTGGCGTGCCTCGCTCGGCGAGCAGACCGTTCCACTCGATGAACACAGCGTCATGGCGCGCGTGGCCAGTTTCGCCGAGCCACAACACTTCGCGCCCGGTCCAGGTGCGGCGGCGATTGAACAGGCCCATCGCGACCAGTCGGCCATCTCGCCTGGCTTGCAGGAGAATTGGGTCGGTGAACCGTTCCTCGGCAAGGCAACCAGTCCAGGTCCAGCTTTGGAAGAACGAGCAGTCGGATCGCGCCTCCAGATCGCGCCAGAGCTCCCCCAAGGCGGCCCAATCGGTCACCCGGGAAAGCGTGATCGATGTCATGCGGTAGCCGGCGCGGTTCCGTCGAACAACGCGGTGTAGCCGGCAACCATGGCCGCCTGGTCGAACTCGAGTTCCGCCTTGGCACGATTGGCGGCGCCGAGACGAACACGCAGCGCGCCATCCCCGACGAGTGTGGTCATCGCACGCGCCAACGCCACGTCGTCTAGCGAGACGATGAATGGGCGACCTTCGTCAGCGACCATGCTCGCGACATCGCCGACATCGGTGGCGGCGATTGGCAAGCCGGACGCCATGGCCTCGATCACTGAGAGCGGCATTTGTTCGGTATCGGAAGAAAGCGCGAAAATGTCGAACGAGCGATAGAACGATGATGGGTCGTCGATGTGGCCGGCGAACTGGACTTGTGTGTGCAGCCCAAGCTGAGTTGTCCGTTCCTCGAGCTTGCTGCGCTCCGGACCGTCGCCGACGATCACGAGGCGTGCCGGGACTTCCTCCGTCAGCAGACGGAACGCACGAAGCAGACGGGAGAGGTTCTTTTCGTTCCGCAATCCCGCCACGGTGCCAATCACTGGAAAGTCGCCGGCGATCCGCTCCGGGCCGGCGAAACGGTCGAGATCGATGCCGTTTGGCAGGTAGTGCACACGACGACGGTCGAGCGCCCAGATCGAAGTCGCAATTTGCCACAGATTGCGCGACGGCAGCACGACGGTGCTTCGTGCAAGCACCAGACGGCGTGTCAGCACACGCCGGCGCATCTGGCTGTTGCGTTCCTCTGGCCCAAAGCCGTCCTCAATGTGGATGTGGGGCGCGAGGCGCGGGATATTTGCCATGGCCCATTCGATCGCACCCCAGTTGTACGTCACCAGGACATCCGGTGCCAGCTCATGAAGCCGGCTGCGGAATTTGCGTACGTTGCCAAGCGTGTTCTGTTTTGGGGCCTCGATCGTGTCGTATCGCACTGGCAGATCAGACGCCAAACGCCGCGCGCAGGCGTAATTGCCATCCAACGCGATCACGATATGCCGGTAACGACTGCCGAATGCGGGCACAAAATTCGCCAGACGCATCTGGGCGCCGCCAACCGCAAAGGTAGGAAACACGTGCAGCAACAGCCGGGCGGATGTGTCAGCCATTGGACACGTTTTGCCACGCCGTCAGTTCCGGTGTAGAGGCGCCGACCATTGATTCCGCCGGGTGACCCGCATGCGACATGTACTGGCGTGCAGCCTGATTGTATTGCTGACGGCCTGCTCGGCTGAACCGAGCACGGGCAGTGTTCTGAATGTTGGTCCGTCGCGGCAGTTGAAGCTGCCGAGCCAGGCGGCAGCCATTGCCAAACCAGGCGACACGATACGCATCGATGCAGGCGAGTACGCCGATTGTGCTATCTGGCGTGCCAGCCAACTGACGATCGAAGGTGAGGGTGCCGGCGCCGTGCTGGCCGGAAAATCCTGTGCCGACAAGGGGATTTTCATTATTGGTGGCAGCGACGTAACGGTGCGCAATATCACCTTCGCGCATGCGGCCGTGCCAGAACACAACGGTTCCGGCATCCGCGCCGAAGGCCACAATTTGACGATTGAACACAGCCGGTTCATCGACAATGAGGATGGCATTCTCTCCGCCATGATCGCGAGCGGTACAGATCCGCATCCTGGACAGCGAATTCCGCGGGAACGGCAAATGCGATCCGCAATGCGCGCACGGTATCTACGTCGGCGCCATTGATCGGCTCGATATCGAGCAGTCGCACTTCTTCGATCAGCATGTCGGACATCATATCAAATCGCGTGCGTTGCACACGGTGCTGATCGACAACGACATCGAGGACGGTCCCGCCGGCAATTCCAGCTATCTGGTGGACATTTCGAACGGCGGCGATCTGCTCATGCAAGGCAACACCCTGGAGAAGGGACTGCATAGCGAGAACAACGACACGGCGGTGGCGATTGGCGCCGAGGGGGTGAAGAACCCGACCAATTCGCTGGTCATTCGCGACAACAGCTTTACGAACGACATGGAGGTGCCGACGAGCTTCGTGCACAACCGCACCACGACACCTGCCATCTTGTCTGGCAATCATCTGCAAGGCCAGGTCACACCATTGATTGGACCTGGTACTGTCAATCCTTGACGGGCACCGGACCAGAAAGCTGGCCGATCAGTTGGGTCAACCCTGGCTGGGATTGTACGAAGCTCACGACACTTCGCGCTGCCTGCTGGCCGGCCGGCGGAGTGCCGGTGTCTGCAGCTTGATCCGGCGTTACCACCACAAGCATGGGTGAATAACGCGAGCCGACGATACTATGCAGAGCCTGTCTCGCCCGCGCCATCAGACCCAGTTCTGCCGGCCTGCCTTCGATCCAGAGGCTGGTCGCCGCGACACGATTGGGCCTCGTGCGCTGCACCAGGCGCCACGCACCGTGCGGAGCGCCGGCAACAGTCAATTGCACAGTCTCCACATCGTCGGCACCCGTCACCTCGGTCAACCGCCGCTGTTCAGCCACCAGCCGACTGGCCGTGCTGCGAGGCGAGAATACCTCGATCATGAGCGTGACGGGTCCCTGACCGCAATCGAAGCGCTGCACGAGTATACGACCCGGCGCATCAAGTCCTTCGGTCAATGGGGCAAGCTGCTCCTGGCACCCATTGGCAGACGTGAGCTTCGGCAGTTTGCTCAGCATGTCAGGCGCAGCGCTGCGGTCGAGCTGCATGGCAATGGCCGGGCCGATCGCCGACAGGGCAACCAGGCCGATGGCACCAATCATCGCTGGACGCAGATGATTGCGGAAATAGCCGCCATCCGGTGCGGGGGTCGGGCGCATTGCTGGGTGCGCCAGATGATCCTCGCGAAACGGCAAGCCCAGCACGATCAGGATCAGGATCACGACGGAGAAGAAAATCCAACCGTACAACACATGGTCGGTTTCGGCTGCCTCCGCGCTACCCAGGATGTGGCCAAGCGAGACAATACCCAAGGCCCGAAAGCCGTTCGCGATGATCGGCACGATGATGGACACGAGGATGAACACCGTGCGACGGATCGGCGAACGATACATCACCAATGCATAGAGGCAGCCGAAGGCGACGGCCGCGATGAGGAAGCGGAGGCCAGCACACGCCTCAGCGATCAGGAACGTACCTTCGGGAATTTCAATCGTATAGCCGGTAATATAGGCCGGGATGTGCACTAGCCGCAGCCCATGTTCCACAAACACTGTGGTGATGTCCTGCAGCTTCGGTGTCAGGAATGCGCCGAATGGGACAAGGAAATACAGATAGAGCAGCGGGCCAGCGAGCTTCCACCACAAGCGTGGTCCAAGCAGCGTGAAGAATAGCAGCTCGACGAAACTCATCGCCACAAGCTGACGGCCTTCCATGATGCCGAGGCGTTCGGCGACCAGCCACGCAAGTACCAAAGGCAGTGCTGCCAATGCCGCTATTGGCATTGGTTCGGCGACAGCGCCGCGCAGCACTTCGCGCCGGTCCCATAGTAGATAGACGACGATCGGGATCACCAGAAAGCAGTGATTGTAGGCTGTCGAGGTGTCCCAGGTGCCGACCGCGGCAGTGACTTCAGCGTGGAACAGAAGGCCAAGCGCGATCAGCCCGACTCCCGCGGCGATGACGGGTCCGCTGCGGAATACATCGCTGATACCTCCAGCGGTCAGAGTACGGACATTCATACTGCGATATCCGGATGATTGAGCGCAGACCGCGTGGCTTCATCGTGCTGGCTGAACAGGCGATCGATAGGGCGCAACGTCACCGACCATTGATGAGAGCTTTCGACGGCATGCCGTCCGGCACTCCCCAGACCTGCATGACGGCCGTCGAGCACCTCGGCGATCCTTTGCACGGTTTCATGGACCCCATTCGCGAGCAGGATATCGCGTCCCGGAACCGCCTGCACGCCTTCAAATGCTTCAGGGGTCGCGACGACGGGGCGCGCCATGGCCATCGCTTCAAGCAGTTTGTTCTGGATGCCGCGCGCGATGCGCAGTGGTGCGATAACGACGTCGGCCGCGGCGAGCCAGGGCCGCGTATCGGGGACCCGGCCAGTGACCTGCACGCCAGGCAGCGCGGCGAGCGCTCGCACATCGCTTGCCGGAGCCGCGCCAACGATCCAGAACCGCGCTGACGGTACGCGCTGACGCAGCACCGGCAGTACCTCGCGGGCGAACCATTGCACCGCGTCGATGTTCGGCCAGTAGTCCATGCGTCCGGTGAACACGATGTCGGCGCCCTTGCCCTCGAACGGAGCCATGAAGTGGTGCGCGGGAGAGAAATAGTCGCAGGTCGACGCCGTTCGAGACCCAGCTCGTCCGATGAACTGCCTCCGGCGCCAGTGTGACGAAGTGCTGCCATTCATGCTCGGAGACGAAGAGGCTGTGATCGAACTGCGCGGCGGCGCGACGCTCGAAAGCCAGCAGCGTACGGCCCTCGCGCGCCCAAACGGCCCGAGCAGGAAACCGCGCGGTTTCGGCGTAGGCGGTCGAATTTCTGCGGAATCGACGTCCACCATATCGAGCACACGCCGCACCCCGCTGGCGTGCATCACATAGGTCGCCATGGAGGATGAGAACACGTAGACGCCAGCCATCGCACCACCGGTCAAGCTTTGCATCGACCCAGCGTTGCAGTCGCCGATCGTGGAAATAGCCAAGCGACAGCGGTTGGCCGTGGCGCACGCGCAGCAGCGATTTGATATGGCGAAGGCGCGGATGAATTGGCAGGCACAACAGGTCCGCGCAATGCGTGCGCAGTTCAGCGAGATGCTGCCGATCGGCGCGGATCGTCGATGAAGCAGCCGAGATGCATGCGATGTGTTCGCGCCAAGATGGCGGAACACGTTCCAAGCGCGGATTTTGTCGCCCTTGTCGGGCGGAAACGGTATGCGGTGCGCCAGGAACAGCAGATCGCGCATGTCAGCCGAGCCCGCGCACGATTGGCGGGCCGAGCAGATTGGCGACGGCAAAGGCAGCTTCTTCCAGGCGGCGATGAACAGCCGGTATTTCGGATTGAGCGGGTTGTGGTCCGGGATCGCGGCGCCAGGCGCCAGGCGGTAACGGTAATGCAGTTTTTCCGGCTCGAAACCCCAGTTGTGCTTGAAGGCGAACGCGCCGGTGCCGAGCTTGCTGCGACCGAAATCGAACAGGCGGAAGCCGCGCTCTGCGGCCCGTCGCATCACTTCCCAGTACATGAAGTCGTTTCCCGCCCTGTGGCGAGCCTCCGCAGTGCCGCCACCGTAATAGGGCAAAACCTCATCGCGGAAGTAGAAATTCATCACCGAGGCGATCGGTCGTCCATCGTCCAGCACCGTGACAATATCGCTGCAATCGCTGAACGTCCGGCTGAGGATCTCGAAATAGCGCCGTGAAAACACCGGCGTTCCGAGATTGCGTACGCTTTCGGCATAAACGCGGATGCAGCACTGCTACGTCCTGATTGCATGCCGACGTTAGGCCGTTCTGGATGCCCTTTGCGCACCATGGCGCGCTGTTTGCGCGGGATCGCCTTCATGTTGCTGTCGTCATCGCCAGTGATCGGCTTGCGGAATGTGACGTAGAGATCGGGACGCACCTGCCAATCGCAACCGACGGCGGTGCGCTCCCGCATTTCGACCGCGGTGGCGCCGAGCTTCTGGCGCAATTGTTCGGCGTGGCTATCCAGCGCGGCTGCGGCTTCGCGATCGATCGGCAAGCGGGCCGCCGTAGACGCAGAATGGCGTGGATACCAGCGTATTGCCAAACAGCCGTGTCCGGACGTGAGCCAGCGGCAGCACGCCGACGATGGCGCCGTCCTGCTCCGCGAGCATGTAATGGGAGCGATGGCCGAACGCGGTTTCGATGACGCGAGACCAGGCCGCGCGATGGAAGAAGGTGCCGTCTGGCACGGCTGGCGACGAAAGCGTCCCAGGCGGCAGCGCTGGCCTCATCGAGCTGTCTCAGCCGGATGGCCATGGCTCTACGCGGCGGCGCTCAGCCCGCCAGAAGGTGAACTGATCGCAATCCGGCGAACACCCGATCCATGCGATCCCAGGCGAAATCGCGCAGCAGGCGATCGAGCCGACCGGCCATGCGCGACAGGTTGTTGTAGTGCCGGAAGCGCGACTTCCAGCCGCAGTTGGCGATGCGCGGCTGCGCCGGATCGATCTCCCAGGGATGGAAATAGAACACGCCGTGCCTGGCCACGCCGGTTCACTGAAGAAAGACCGAAGCGGAATGCCGGGTAGGGCAGCAGACGGAAATACCCGCCGCCTGAGCATGGAAAGTTGCGGCCCGAAGGCCGCACCGTGGTCATCGGGATTTCACACAGCCGTCGGCCGCCGGGACGATAGGGCACGCGCGGCGCGTCCGGCATGCCGTACAGATCGTGGCTGATCGGATTGATGCTGGAACTGTACTCGTAGCCTTCCTCCTCCAGCACGCCGAACGCCCACTGGTTGCGCGCGCCGATCGAGAACGTCGCCGCGCGATAGCCGCGGACGCGAGACACCGCCGATATCTTCCAGCAGCCGGCGCGACCGCGCCAACATCGGCGCGGAATGCTGCCGGATCCTGCGCTGTCGGCGCGGGTGTGATCCTAGCCGTGGCTGGCGAGTTCGTGCCCGGCCGCGACGATGCGGCGAACCATGGCCTTGTGGCGTTCGGCGATCCAGCCCAGCGTGAAGAACGTCGCGCAGACGCCGGCATCAGCGAACTGCTGCCAGGATGCGATCGATGTTGGCTTCCACGCGCGAGGGGAAGCCGTCCCAGTCGGCGCGGTCGATGCAGCCGGCAAAGGCCTGCACCTGGAAGTGCTCCTCGACGTCCACCGTCATCGCGTTGCAGATGCGTTGCTTCATCGATCTGTCACCGCGCTCAGCAGTTCCAGCACGCGGCGGAATACGCGGTCCTGTTTCGCTGTGGTCGCTTCGAGAGCTTCAATCCGCTGCGTCAGCGTATCACGGCCGGGTGTCTCGGCAGCGATCGGCAGCGAAGCGACAATGGCCGGCTGTGGCGCAGCTAGCCCGGCGCCAAGATCCTGGTTCAGCTCGCTCGCCGTGGTCTCCACCATCGGCCCGGTGATGGTGTGCGTTTCCTCAATCGCTCCAAACAGCAGCACCCGGGAGCAGAGCGTGTTGATGCGGCGCGGAATGCCGTCGGTGTAGCGGTAGACATAGGCAAAGGCGGCATCTTCCCAGCGCGGATCGCCACTCCAGCCGACGCGCTTCAGCCGATGCTCGATATAGGCGCGTGTCTCGGCCTCGGTCAGCGGACCAAGGTGGTACGAGGCCAGGACGCGCTGGCGAAGCTGCTCCAGATCAGGGTTGGCCATTGTGGCGCGGAATTGCGGCTGGCCCAGCAGGATGGTCTGCACCGATGCGCGCCCGTCCACCGTGATGTTGGACAGCATGCGCAGTTCCTCGAGCGCCGCCATCGGCAGGTTCTGCACCTCATCCACCACCAGCAGGCAACGCCGTCCGGCGGCCGCTGGTCGCGCGCCATGCGCTCGAACCGGCGCAGCAGGGTTGCCTTGTCGGCGCCGCCGTCGTCGGGCACGCCGAAATTGGCCACCGCCAGCCGCAGCAGGTCGTCGCCGGACACCCGCGTGGTGACGATGCGCGCCATGACGTAGCTGTTGCGGTCGAGTTGCGACCAGAGCTGCTCGACCAGCGTGGTCTTGCCGGCGCCAACCTCGCCGGTGATGACGATGAAGCCTTCCTCCTGCGCCAGGCCATAGACCAGGTGCGCGATCGCCCGGCTGTGCCCGCTGGAGCCGAAGAAGAACCGGCTGTCCGGCGTCAGCTGAAAGGGAATTCCAGAGAAGATGTAGAATTTTTCGTACACGGTACCGCTTCAGAACTGTTTGTTGATGCCGACCAGGAAGAGGTCCTGGTAGATGGTTTCATTCGGCAGCGGGGAACCCCGCTTGAAGTAAGAATAGCGTACGTTGGTTGCGAGAGTCTGACTTAACATGTACTGCAATCCGACGCTGGCGCCAATTGAAGTCTGCCTGCCTGTTCCCGCTGCGCCGCTGGGCCGCCCCTGTCACATCGCTCACGCCATAGGATGCGCTCGAGCTCATCGTCAGGTCCTCGCTGAACGAATGAACCCAACTGGCGATGCCAGTAACCCCGTCACTGGTTGATCCGACCGGAGGTGCCACGGGGCTGAACGGGCTGGTCGCGACCAGGGCAGTATCCGCTGCAATCGTCGTTTGCTGTGACCACTGGGCAGAAAAGGTAATCTGGTCGCGGTCGAGCACGGTACTCGCGCTCAGTGAGAAAGATTTGGAGCGGTACAGGCCATTCTGCAACCCGATGCCGCTGAGGCCGCTGAACAAGGGCGCCCCGGTTTGGGCATCAACCGCATTCCCGTTCTGATCGAGAGCCGTCAGATCAAGTTGGTTTTCCAGTTGCCCGAGATCGGATTCGAGTCCCACGCTATATCTGCCGCTGATCCTGGTACGCGGCGTGATGGCCCAGTATCCCGAGAACTGCGCGCCTGTTATACCATTCAGATGACCGTAGCCGACTGTGATCTGGCTATCGGCATTGGGTGTAAAAGTAGCTCCAAAGCTCCACGTCGCATCGTCGATGCGCGTCGGCGGCACGCCGCCAAACTGCAATTTCTCGTAACCAATCTGCCCGTACACACTGATCGATCGGCTGAATTCATAGCCCAGTTGGTTGCTGATCGTATCCCGCTTGGTATCCTGGGACACGCCGGTACCGTTCCCTTCCTCGAGATTCGCCACAAGCAGATTCCGAAATGGCGCGAACTGCTCGCCTGTCTCGAATTGCGCAACAGCTTGGTTGGTCAGGCTATGCTGACCGTTGCTGCCAGTTGGAATGAATAGCGGGAAATAACTGCTACCTTGTGAGATGGTGGATTCATTGAACTCGTAGCCGATCTTCGCAGTGCCCGTGTCGCCGAAACGGTGCAGCCAATAGGGGCTGATCGAGAGGCTGCTGGTCTGAGCGAGATTCTGCTTGGCAAGGCCCGCAGTGCCGAAACCGCCGGCCCCGGCAAGGTTCGGTGTGAACGTGGAACCAAAGGCTCCAAAACCAGTCCCGACCGGCGTGCCACCCGCGATTGCGCGCGCATCCACATAGAACGAATCAGGAATGATGGTGAACTCGCCGGTCGCCGCCAGTTGTTGGGTCAAGCCATTCTCGGCCGGCGTCCTGGCATCCACCCGCAACTGGGGAGCGTAGTTGAAATTGACCTGCGCGTTCGGCGTATCGCCGACGATCCCGAGGCTGGGGGTCAGGACGGTGATCAGGTCCCAGCGACGATTTGTCGGCGTCTGCAGCACGTTGTCGGTGTACATCTCCTGAGCGCCAAGAGCTGGAACGTAAGTCCAGGCGTTGCCGTTGGCAGCGGCCGCGCCCATGCCCGTTTGCAGTTGAAGCTGATGCTGCAGATCCGAATCCGTCGGCGGCGTGGGGTTGGCAACGATGGACGGGGTAGCGGCGTCCGTTGCTGGAAATGCGTCGGCGATCCTGGCGCCCAACAGGCAACCAAAGGCGACCGCCAAGGTCAGGCGTATGGGAGCCCCCGGCCGGACAATCGCGACACCCATACAGCCCCCCCGTTATGGAATCGAATCTCAGGAGGAGTAGTAGTTGGAGTAGGCTCCGAATGTATACCGCGTTGACATCTGCACCTTATTCAGCAGCATCATAATCAGCGGACAAGCCTGGATCAGGTCCAGCGCCGCCTCAACCTCGTCGCGCTGCGTCCGCTCAGCCTCAACCACGAACAGGACCTGCCCGACGATGGGAGCGAGCGCAGCGGGATCACTGGTGGAAAGGCAGGGCGCAGCGTCAAGGATCACAAGCCGGTCCGAATAGCGCCGCCCAAGGCGCTGCACCAACTGCGTCATCTCGCGACTTGCGAACAATTCGGAGCTGCGTCCGCGTTCCTGGCCGACGGGCAGGATCGACAGATGTTCGATCTCAGTAGCCATGATCAGATCGGCTGCATCGAGGCTGGGATTTGACGCAAGGTCGAGGATGCCAGGCGCGTCGCCCAGTCCTAGCGCCTGGCAGAGCGAGTCCCGTTTGGCGTCGCTATCAATCAGCAGCACGTTGTGATCGCCCTGCAACGCGACACTGCACGCCAGGTTCAGCGATGTGAAGCTCTTACCTTCCCCGGGGCGGGCACTGGTCACCATCAGCAGGTTCGCAATTCCTGCTTCAGCCGTAGGAGCGAACGCTGCCCGCAGCAACTGACGCTGGGCCAGACGGAACTCCTCGGAGATGCGGCTGCGCCCACGCGTCCAATCGAACAACCCGGCGCGCTCCAAGGTCGCCAGATCGATGATTGGGCGATCCGCCTGTGGTGGCCGCTCGCGCGCCTCTTGCACGTCGCGCGTTGCCGCGTCCGCAACCAGAATGTCGGCTGGCGGAATGGCGGCGAGTGGCGGCGGATCCGCCACGTTGGCGGCCGGGCGCTGAGGCGGCACCGACGGCGACCGACGTTCCTGGGAAGGCTCGAGAAGCTGGGCCGCCGAACCTTCCAACACCCCTGCCTGCAACAGCCGCTCGGCGGCACGCTCGACGAGGTGGCCAGACTTTGAACCGATCATTCAGATCAACGCCACGCTGCGCAGAAGGTGGACCATCAGTCCCCCGTAAATGACCATCAGCGCCATGACGGCGGCACTGAAGCGTGCTGCTATCATCACACGCTGCAAGAACGGCGGCTGACCAAGGATCGAGATCCCTCCCACCACTGGCAAGCCAAGATTGCGCAAGTCGTCAACGGTCGAAAACGAACGGTCGAGCTGACCCAGCAGGATCGGGAACAGGACGCCCGCTCCGAGGCCGGCGAACAATACCCCCGAAACGAGGAGCAATCGGTTGGGCGCTGCGGGCAGTCGAGGCACCTCGGGAGGATCGACGATCTGCAACTTGACCTTGTCGGCTTGGGTGTCGGCGGCTTGAGCGAGGTTGGCGGACTGCAGGCGGCCGAGTAGCTCCTCATAATTCTTGCGCAAGACGCCGTAGTCACGGTCCATGTTCTGGTACTCGGCCAGGAGGCCCGGCTGCTCGCGCTGCACTTTCTCCAGCCGATCGACCAGATCTCCCGCCGCCGTCCGCTGCCGCTGTAGCGAACCAACGGAGGCGTCCGCCTCAACCAGCTTCACCTTGAGCTGCTCGTACACCGGGTTCGGCACCGAGCGCTGCCCCGATTGCGGCCCCGCGGCAGCCGCGGCGAGACCAGCCTTCCCGCCTTCGCCGCCATTCGCCGGGGCGCTCCCTTCGGGCGAAGACTTAAGCGACTCGATCAGCTTCTTCTGCGCGATGACGTCAGGATGCTGGTCGGTATCCCTTAGCAGCAGCATCTTCAATTGCTCTTGGGCCTCCTGTAGCTTGGTCTTGCCCGGCGCTATCGGTTGGCCGGCGGCGTTCACCATCGCCTTCGGTGCCTCCTCGACAACAAGCATCGGCGGCGTGTTCGTAAGCTCCTGGTTGAGCGTGTCGCGTGCGATGATCATGTCCTGCAGCTTGCCGTCGACCGTATGGAGGTTGGTTCGCGCTGTCTCGGTCGCCGATGTGGATGGACCATCTGAGTTCAACTGTGGCGGCAGGATGTCCGCATATTTGGCACGAAAGTCCGCCCGCCGCTTTTCCGCCGCGCGTAACTGCTGCTCGTAGGACGAAATCTGATGCTCCAGGAAGCGCCTGGCGTTCTCCATGTCGGTGCGGTTGCTGCCGGTCGCGCTTTCGACAAAGATCGTAAGCAACGTCTGCACCACGTCGTGCGCCAGCTTGGAGTTGGGATTGCGATAGGTGATGGTGAACAGGTTCTTGGTCTGCGGAGTGACACCGGATCTCCGTGGCGAGGCTTTGCAGCAGCCGCTCACGATCCGACGGGCCCCCGACAGACAGATCGAGGTCGGTCTTCGAGATCAGCTTCTCGAGATTGGGGCGGCTCAGCAGGGTACGTTGCAGCACTTCGAGCTGGCTCGTGGGCGCCGAATCAGCGGCAAGCCCCTTGAGCAGCGGCGTCAGAATGGCATCGGCATCCACGTAGAGGCGAGCACTCGACTCAAACTGGTTCGGCACCATGTAGACCGCGACCCAGCCAAGTCCGCAGATAGCCCACGCCACGGTGACGCCGATCCAGCGACGGCGCCAGGCTGCCCGTAGATATTGCTCAACCAGAGCCCGCAATGAATCCATGGGGCTGCCTCGTCAGAACCAGGTTTGCGGAATGATCAGTGTATCCCCGGGCTGCATTTCGATGTTCTGGCTGATGTCGCCGTCCTTGATCAGATCGTTGAGGTGCACGTTGATGGTGGCCTGCTTGCCATCAGGTTCGCGCCTAATGATTTCGGCGCGGTTACCTGCCGCATATTTTGTCAGACCCTTGGTGGCGATCATGACGTCGAGCAGCGTCATGTGGTCTTTGTAGGCAATAGCGGAGGGGTCGGTGGCCTCGCCGATGACCTTGATCTGCCGGTCGGATGGGCCGATGAACGAACGGACTATCACAGTGACGTTCGGGTCCTGGACGTATTTCTTAAGGCGGTCTTCGATGTCACGGGCGAGCTGGGTTGGTGTCTTGCCAGGCGCGGTCATGTCCTCGATCAGCGGCACCGAGATGCGGCCGTCCGGGCGCACTCGACCCCACCCTCGCTCAGATCCGGATTACGGTAGACAAACACACTGAGTGAATCGCCCGAACCGATCACGTATTGATCGTTGGGTATGGCGCCGTTGGTTCTGGCGTTGTCCGCAGGCGGTGGCGCTGCGTGCCGGGACGACGGGTGGCGCGCCTCCACCGGACGAACAACCTGCAAGCTGATAGAGCCGTGCAATCGCCGCGGCGACGCCAACAAGCCCGCAAAAGGGAAATCACGGCGTCTCCGAAATAACGAACCCAACGAACCGGCCCGCCTGGTAGGCGCGGAAGGATTCGAACCCCCTCCTCTGCCATGTAACGGCAGCGCTCTGCCACTGAGCTACGCGCCTCGCTCCGGGGACCGCAAGCCCCAATTCGGGTGTGGCGGCCGCTCTCCGGTTTGTGATAGCAGTTCTAGCATGAGATGCGCACCCGAGCAATCGAAGAGGGCACGAAGCGGCGCACATTATATGCACGCCATAGTTGTAGAAGTTTTGCCAGACGATTGCGTTTTGGCGTCCGTCCGGCGACAGTTCACGATTTCGACAGCAGAAAGCTAAATGGTTTCAACCTTGAAGCTTTCTGGTCTACACGAGGTGAAACGTCGTGGTAAGCAGCTTGGGCATTTAAAATTGTGGACAACATGCGTCGTTCCGATGCATGTCGGGGTTGCGACCTGTCAAGGTGGACCAAGCCGGCTGACCGCCTGCCGCGCCGGATGCCATCCCAAAGGGTTTGCGCGGTGGAGATAGCAACCTCGGCGGTTTGTTCCGGGGGGAGAGTTGAATGACTCGGGTTCTGGGACGCTTTGTGTCGCTCGAGATGGCCTTGCTAGGCCTATGCGAGTTGGCGCTGTCGTTCCTGGTCATTTACGCGATGCTGAATGCTCCGGGCGTGGTACCCATGCTGCTTGGCCATGCCAGTCTGGCGACGCCCGACACGGTGGCCACGTGACACGGCCGCCCTCGCCGCACTGCTGGCCTGCACGGTCGTGCTCACTGCTGCGGCTATCGGCCTCTATCGACCCGAGATCTGCATTGAGCGGCGGCGTCTGCTGATGAACACGGCGTCGCCGGCGTGCTCGCCTTCCCGGCCGTTCTCGTGGTCAGCACGAGCTTCAATGTCGGACTGTCGCGTTATGCCATGGTATGGCTGACCAAGGTGCTGTTTGCCTGGCTCGTCTGCATGGTGGCGAGCCGGCTGATCTTCAACCGCGTCATGCGTGAGCGGTGGTTTGTCCGGCGTGTTCTGGTGCTCGGGTCCGGGACCTCGCCTCGCGCGCATCCGGCAATTGACCAGTTCCGGCCGTGGTCGGTTGTTCGAGCCAGTATTCGCTGTGGAAACGCTGGTAAGGTCGAGTTTCGCCGAAGCGCCCTCGCCCGCCGCCCTCCGCCTGCAGCGGATCTGGGGAATTGTCGATCGCTGGAGAGTGCGACGACGTCGAGCCTTCCGACGTTCCCGTCCGGCGACTGCTGGACTGCAAGCTACGCGGAGTTCCGGTGTTCGACGAGGCCGGGCTTCAGCGAGCAACAATTGGGCCGGATAGATCTGGATAACGTTCGCACCGATTGGTTGCTGTTTGCCGAAGGTTTCGCCAACGGGCGCATCTCAAATGCGATCAAACGCGGCCTTCGACATCTTGGTCAGCTTGATCCTGCTGCTGCTGACTCTGCCGTTGATGTTGCTAGCCGCATTGCTGATCAGGCTGGAAAGCGCGGGCCGATTTTTACCGGCAGACGCGCGTCGGGCTGCATGGCAAGCCGTTCACGCTGCTCAAATTCCGCAGCATGGCGACGAATGCCGAGGAAGCCGGCAAGCCACGGTGGGCAATCCAGCAAGATCCCCGGATTACTCGTGTCGGCAACTTCATCCGGCCGATGCGGATCGACGAACTGCCCCAACTGCTCAACGTGTTGAGCGGCGAAATGAGCCTGGTCGGACCTCGACCGGAACGGCCGATGTTCGTCGAGGAACTGGCCAGGGTGATACCGTTCTACCAGGACCGGAGCTACGTGAAGCCCGGCATCACAGGCTGGGCACAAGTGAACTTCCCCTACGGCGCCTCCGTCGAGGACGCCAGACAGAAATTGTCATATGACTTATATTATGTGAAGAATCGCAGCCTGCTGCTCGACCTGTTTATTCTGCTGGCCACGATCCGCGTCATTCTGTTCCGCGAAGGTGCGCGCTGACCGGCAGGTGCGGGTCGCAACACGCCGCCGGCTGAACGCATGAAACAGGAAAGCGTATGACACAGTCGCTTTCGACCTTGGCACTGCTGCACGCGGGATGCGCGGTGCTCTATCTGGGGCTGGCGGCCTTGATCCTGGTACGCCGCCCCTGGAGCAGAACCGGCCTCTGGCTTGCTGGCGCGTGTCTCGTCACTGCGGCATGGGGGATGTCGGTCGCGCTCGCCGCCGGCTACAGCCAAAGCGCTGGTCGAGCGACATGGCTCGAAGTCGTGCGCTCGGAATTACAGAGCCCGTTCGGCGGCATCGCCAGTTGGCTGGAGATCGCCAGGTCCGCCGCATGGTACGGCTTCATTCTGCACCTGTATCGCCGCACGGTCAGCGCGCATCGGCAGATCAGGCAGGCCTTCACCACGATGGGGCTACTCGCGCTGCTGCTGGTCGGCGGCCTGCCGTTGATCGACCTGCTCAGCAGCCAGCCATCGGCAACGCTTTGGTCGGCAGGCACTGCCATTCGCCTGGGTTTTGCCGTGTGCAACATCCTCCTGTTGGAGAACCTCTATTTCAACACGCCGACCGATTTGCGTTGGCACATCAATCTGCTCTGTGTGGCGCTGGCTGGCCTGTTCCTTTATGACTTGGTGCTCTACTCGGATGCGGCGCTGTTTCACCGGGTGTCCGGGCCGCTCTTCGAGGGCCGCGCAAGTGCCATTGCCCTCGCTGCGCCACTGATCGCCATAGCCGCCGCCCGAAACCGGCGGTGGGCGATCGACATCCATGTGTCGCGCGATGTCGTGTTCCATACCGCCACCCTTGTCGTCAGCGGGATATTCCTGCTCGGCTTGGCTGCGACTGGGGAGATCTTCCGTCGCAGCGGCGCCGAATGGGGTTATGTCGCCGAAGTCTCGCTGATTTTCGCGGGCTTGCTGACGATCGCCGTGCTGCTGACCTCTGGGTCGGCGCGTTCGCGTATTCGCACGATCTTCGTCGATAACTTCTTCAGCCATCGCTACGACTACCGGCGCGAGTGGATGCGGTGCATCGATACCTTGACCGCTCCGGCCGCACATACCAGCCTGCCGGTGCGGGCAATCCAGGCCGTGGCAGAAGTGGTAGACAGCCCGGCTGGCGTGCTGTTCGTACGCGCACCCGACGACGTTGCCTTTCAGTGGGCCGGCTCTTGGAACATGCCCGCCGCGACCCAACCGATCCCGCCCGGTCATGCCCTGATCGGCGCGTTCCGCGACGGCGACTGGATCGTAGAGCTCGGCAAGTCAGTTCCCGTCACCGAATGGGCTGAGGACCTTGCACGCACCTGGCTCGCAGTTCCGCTTAATCATCGAGGCAGCCTCCTCGGCTTCGTCGTATTGTCTCGCTCCCGAGCCCAGTTCAAGCTGGACCGCGAGGTATTCGATCTGCTACGCATCATCGGGCGCGAGGTGGCCAGCAGGGTTGCCGAGCAACTGGCAGCGCAGGTATTATCACAGACGCAACAATTGCGTGAATATAGCCAACGCTTCGCCTTTGTTATTCACGACATCAAGAATGTTTCCGGTCAGCTATCCATGCTGCTTACCAACGCCGAGGTTCATGCCGACAATCCTGAGTTCCAGCGTGATATGCTGGCGACGGTACGAGCGTCGGTTGGCAAAATCACCCGCCTGCTTACCAGGCTCCAGGCCGATAGGCAGGAACGCAGCCGGTCGTTGATCCATCCGGTGCAACGTTTGCGCGACATTGTCGAAGTGACGCACCAGATCAGCGGCGGCACGATCGAACTGACGGACGATGGCGACAGCGTCGGTGTTGCCATCGACCCCGAATCCTTCGATGCCGTCGTGCAGCATCTGCTCAACAATGCCATCGAAGCGACGGGCGATACCGGTCCTGTCCATATTGCATTGCGTAATGAGGCGCTTAGCGTCGTGGTCGATATAACTGACCAAGGACCGGGCATGTCGCCGGAGTTCATTCGCGATGAGCTGTTTCGGCCGTTCTCTACCACCAAAGGCAGTGGCCATGGCATCGGCGCCTATCAGGCCCGCGAGCTGTTGCGGGCTGCTGGCGGTGACCTGCTCGTGCTGAGCCGGCGCCCGGACGGCACAACGATGCGCCTGTTGTTGCCAGCGGTTCGACTTGCCGTCGCGGACGCCGCGGCATTGTCGGCCTGACGCGAATGGCGGCCAAGCCCAAACTCCTGGTCGTCGAGGATGACGAAGGACTGCGCTCGCAATATCGGTGGGCGTTCCCGTCCTGCGACGTGGTCATGGCGGCCGCGCGTCCTTCCGCCGTAGCCTCTGTGCAAAAAGAACGCCCGCCCGTTGTCATCATGGATCTTGGCTTGCCGCCTGATCCTGACGGCGTCTCCGAAGGCTTCGCCACGCTCGAGGAAGTGTTGCAGATCGCTCCCGAGACCAAGGTCATCGTTGTGACCGGCAATGGCGAACGCAAGAACGCGTTGAAGGCAGTCAGCCTTGGAGCGTACGACTTCTGCGAAAAGCCGGTTGAGATCGAGGTGTTGCGCACAATCATCGATCGCGGCCTCAACCTGCATCGCCTGGAGGATGAGAACCGCCGGCTGGCGGCAATGCCGGCGCGCTCGCCGATCGAACGTATCGTCACGGCCAACCAGGCGATGCTGAAGGTCTGCCGTGACGTGGAAAAGCTGGCTGGCACGCATGTCCCTGTCTTGCTGCTTGGTGAAAGCGGCACCGGCAAGGAAGCGCTGGCGCAGGCGCTGCACGAACTGGGCCCACGAGCAAAGCATCCGTTTGTCGCGATCAACTGCGGCGCGATCCCGGAGAACCTGCTGGAATCCGAGCTGTTCGGCTACGAGCGCGGGGCGTTCACCGGCGCGGTAAAGCAGACCATTGGCAAGATCGAGGGCGCCAATCGCGGCACACTGTTCCTGGATGAGATCGCCGACTTACCGCATCAGTTGCAGGTCAAGCTGCTGCGTTTCCTGCAGGACCAGATTGTCGAACGTATTGGCGGACGCCAACGCATCCAAGTGGACGTCCGCATCGTATCAGCGACCAACGCCAGCCTTGAGGATCGCGTCAGCGAAGGCGTGTTCCGCGGCGACCTGTTCTATCGCATGAACGCCGTGACGGTCAGGATCCCGCCACTGCGCGAGCGTAGTGGCGACGCCCTGCTATTGGCCAACTATTTCCTCGGCAAGTTCAATCGCGAGTTCGGCCGCAACATCCGTGGCTTCACGGAGGCTGCTACAGCGGCACTCTCGTGTCACGCCTGGCCGGGCAACGTGCGCGAGTTGGAAAATCGCATGAAGCGGTCCGTGGTCATGGCCGAGCGCCGAATGATCGACGCTGCCGATCTGGAACTGGCGCCGTCGGCGCAATCGGAGGCTCTGCCGCTGGATCTGCGCGCCGCGCGCTTGCGCGCTGAGCGCGAGGTGCTGCAGCTCGCACTTGCTCGGGCCAACGGGACATTGTCGGTTGCCGCCAAGTTGCTCGGTATCAGTCGACCGACGCTCTACGGATTAATGGAAGTTCACGGTGTCGAAATCGAGCCTGGCAAGTCCGCTGATGTAGTATCGGAATCGGAAGAAACCAGGTTGGACATAGAATAAGGTCAAGCAAAATGCGCTACCGGTCACTCGGTTGGATCCTGACGGCTGCCTGGCTCGGCCTGCTGCCGATGGCGGCTCATGCCGATGATCTCGGCGACGCCCGCAAGGCGCTGCAAAAGGGTGATCTACGCACCGCGCAGATCGATCTGCGCAACGCCGTTCGCTCGGATCCGCAGAACGCCGAGGCGCATTTTATGCTTGGCCGCGTCAGCCTGGACCTCGGTGATCCCGTGGCGGCAGAACGCGAAGCGCGCGCGGCCAAGGACCGCGGCTTCGATCCGCACCAGGTCGTGCCGCTGCTGGGTCAGGCTCTCCTGGCACAGCAGAAGTTCAATGATCTGCTGAACGATCTGCAGCCGACCGGCAAGGACGCCGTGTTGGACGCCGAGATTTTGGTGGAACGCGGCTATGCGCAACTTGGTCTGAAAAACACGGATCAGGCGCAGGCTGCATTCGCGCTTGCCGAGCAGACCGCGCCGAATGCAGTGGAACCGCTGCTGGCGAGTGCCAGGCTGCTTGCGTCACGTGGTGACCTGGAAGGTGCGCAGGGCAAGGTCGACCGCGCGCTGAACGCGCAGCCGAAATCGACCGAAGCGCGGCTGGCCAAGGCCGAGATACTCCGCGCAAAAGGCGATCTCACAGGCGCCCTTTCGATCCTGGATCAGTTCCTTACGGATCAACCAGGGAATATCCGCGGCTTGCTCGATCGCGCCGGGATGCTGATCGCTGCGAAACAGCCCGACAAGGCCAAAGCCGATCTGCAGGCGGTGCTGAAGTCGACACCCGGCAACGTGCAAGCCATCTATTTGATGGCCGTGATGCAGGTAGAGGCGAAGGACTACAAGACCGCCGACGCAACACTGGACAAAATCAACGCCTTCATTCCGCGGATCCCGCGCGCGTATTTCCTCCAGGCAATTGTCAAAGAGCAGCTTGGCCAGAATGCTCAGGCCGAGGATGCGATCCGACGCTACATCGCGCGCGCGCCAAACGATCTGGCGGCTTACAAGGTGCTGGCTCGTCTGCAGTTCGCCAATCGGCGGCCTGATCTGGCTGCCGAGACACTGTCGAAAGTCGTCGAGTCCGGTCACGGCGACGCAGAGGCGTACGACCTGCTCGGCCGCGCCTATGCCGCCACCGGCCGCGCCGATGACTCAGTGAAGGCGTTCCAAAAGGCAGAAGCCCTCGCGCCGAACGACGTTGGTCTCCAGACACGTCTGGCAAGCGCGCGTATGGGCGCTGGCGACGCCGATGCGGCGATGGGTGACCTTGAGCACACCCTGCAATTGGCCCCGACGGCACCTCAGGTTGGTGAGGCGCTGTTCTTTGCCGCGCTGGCAACAGGCGATCTGAAAAAGGCAGCCGATGCGATCGATCAGGTCCGCTCCGCGCAAGGCGATACGCCGGTCGTGGAAAATCTGGAAGGCTTGCTGAAGCTCGCCAATCTCGACCTGGATGGCGGCAAAGCGAATTTCAGGACATCCTGACCAAGCATCCAGACTTCATGCCGGCCCAAATCAATCTGGCTCGCGTCGCAGCGATGCAGGGCAAACCGAGCGATGCCGAGCAGATGCTATCGGGTATCCTTGACAAGAATCCCGACTCCGAACCCGCGCTGACGATGCTGGTGTCGCAATATGCTCAGACCAACCGAATGCCTGATGCGATCGCCTTGCTGGAGAAAGCGCGTAAGGCCAACCGGCACAATACCCGCCTCATGACCAGCCTCGGTCGAATTTATATACCGATCGGCAAGCCTGCCGAGGCGCTGGCGCTGGTCAACAAGGAAAAGGGTGCCGACAGCGAGCCTGGATCTGCTCTCCTGAAGGCGGCCGCCTTCATGGCGCTCGACCAGAAGGATCAGGCGCGCGACACTTACAGCCAGATCCTGAAAGTCGATCCGACCATTCATCGCGCACGCCGCGCACTGGAAGCTCTGCTGGTGCAGGCCGGTGACTACGAGCATGCGCGCAACCTGATCAAGGAAGGGCTGGTCAGTAGCCCGCGCAACTACCAGCTCTACCAGGATTACGTGATGGTGGATCTGAAGGCGAGCGGTGTTGATGCGGCCTCTGCGACGGCCAAACAACTCATTGAGCAGGATAGAGACTTTCAGCCGGCGCGCGCGCTGATCGGAGATGTGTATGAGGCAGCCAATCGGCCGGCGGATGCCGTACAGGCTTACCAGGAGGCGCTGACGCGGCACCGTCACAGATGCTGCAAGCACGCTCATGGCGGAGTATTCGCGCGAACGGGGCAAGGTGAAGCCGCGGCGATCAGGCGGCGAATGATTGGGTCGATAAGCATCCAGATGATCTTGTTGGTCTCTGAGCAATTCGCGGAACTCGAGATCGTGTCGAAGAAGTACGACGATGCAGTGAAGCATCTGACCTGCTCTATCAAAAAAGCCGCATAATCCAATCGCGCTGAATAATCTCGCGTGGGTCTACTCGCTACAGGGTGACAAGAGAGCGGAGGCACTGGCACAGGAGGCTTATATCCTGTCGCCGGGCGGTCAGACCGCGGATACGCTAGGCTGGATCCTGGTCTCCGGTGGCAACGCCGCACGAGGGATGCCATTGTTGCGCCAGGCGGCTGCACAGGCCGGACGGATCCGCGCGTTCTCTATCATTTTGCGGTCGCTCTGAACGATACCGGCCAGAAAGACGAGGCTGTCAAATTGCTCAACGTGGTGGTAGCGAACAAGGCACATTTGACGAAAAGGCCGATGCTCAAAAGCTGCTGGACCAACTGAACAAGGGATGAGCGAGGTCAGTGAGAGCGGCAACTGCGATGCCGGAGGCAAAGATAAAAGATGCGCTCGCTCGCGTTGTTCTGTGAGCTGAGTATGCTGTTGCCGATTGCCCTGGTGCAGCCGTTTGTCGGCGTGGTGCTGTGGTCGTGGGTTTCCTTTATGAACCCGCATAAGTTGGTATACGGCGGCATTGGTGCCACACCTCCCTGGGCGCTGTTGATCTTCGTTGTGACGATGATCGGATGCCTCGTCGCACGGGAGCCCAAGCGCTTTCCAAATAATGCCGTGACTGTGTCGATCATCATGTTTCTCGTGATGATCAGCCTGTCCACCTGCTTCGCGATGGCGCCGTGGAGCGACGTATTCGATAAATACGCTGTCACGTTCAAGAGCTTCCTGTTCCTGTTGGTTACCGCCTCACTGCTGACTTCGCGCGATAAAATCCACGCATTGATCTGGGTCATGGTGTTGTCGCTTGGATTTTTTGGCATCAAGGGTGGGGCTTTCACCATCCTTGGAGGCGGCGTCAATAAAGTCTTTGGTCCCCCCGGTTCCATGATCGGAGATAACAACCATTTGGCCACAGCGCTGTTGGTCTGCCTTCCGCTGATGAACTACCTCCGCATGGAGTCCAAGCATGCCATTATCCGCTTCGGCCTCGCTGGAATGATGGTGCTGACATTCTTTTCGGTTGTTGGAAGCTATTCTCGCGGTGCATTCCTTGCTTTGGGAGCAATGAGTTTTGTTCTCTGGCTAAAGACGCCAAATAAGCTCTTGTCGGGCTTGATCATATTGGTTGTGGTAGGCGGCGCTATCGCGTTCATGCCAGAAAGCTGGGTCGAGCGCATGCAATCGATCCAGGACTATCAGCAAGACGGCTCGGCTATGGGCCGGCTGAACATCTGGTACGCCAGTTGGGTCATGGGGACGTCGCGGTTTTTCGGCTCAGGGTTTTATGGCCCGTACACCCAGTCCGTGGTCGACCATTTCGTATCAAATGTCGACGCCCGAGCGGTCCACAGCATCTGGTTCGAAGTGATCGGCGAGCATGGCTTACTCACATTCTTCTTTTGGCTAGGCATTGTGCTGTCTGGTGTTGTTTACGCACGCCGGATTGTCAAACAGGCCAAGGGGGTCCCTGGTCTTGAATGGTGCGTCAACCTCGCGAAAATGGCGCAGGTATCCACTGTTGCCTATTGCGTTGGTGGCTCCTTTCTCTCGCTGTGCTATTGGGATTTTTACTTCACCATCGTCGTAGCGGTTGCCGCCGTCCATGCACACGTGAAGTCGGTCGTCGGCGGCAAATCAGCGCAGCCACTGCGCGTGAGCAGAGCACTAATTCCCGCGGCCGTGACGGCACCACGGTGATCGAGGAAGCCTAGCCGATGGAAGGCGCCATCTTTTTGCTGATCATGCTCGGTGTCGGGTGGCTTGTGATCTGGTGCTGCGTCGATCATTCGAAATTGAGCCGGATCTGGTGGCCATTCGACCTTCGCTCGAGGGACATGTCCGAAACCGGGCAACAGCGTCAGAAGCCCCAGGTACAGCAGGCGCGAGTAGATCCGCCGCGACCGTGGCAGCGGCGAGCGCGCTAAGATGCGCTACTCCATGCAGTCTTAGTCAATTGCATGAGCAGTCATGGCTCGGCGGCAAATTTTTCAGTATCGATGCGCGCTCCAATCTCAATAGGGCGGCGATCGGATGACACTTAGTCTCCTGACGTTTTCGACCCTGTACCCGAACGATCGGCGGCAGCACCACGGGATATTCGTCGAAAACAGATTGCGTCATTTGGTAGCGAGTGGAGCGGTGACCAGTACCGTCGTAGCGCCCGTGCCCTGGTTCCCGAGCCAATCGCCGCTGTTCGGTGACTGGGCGCTCAATGCCGGTGTTCCAGCGACGGAGACGCGCCACGGCCTGACCGTTCATCATCCGCGCTACCCGGTCATACCAAGAATTGGCATGTCGATAGCACCCCATTTGCTATACTGGAGTGCATTGCCAACGGTTCAGCGCTTGATGGGAACTGGGAAACATTTCGATGCGATCGATGCGCACTACGTATATCCCGATGGGCTCGCTGCGATTTGGATCGGACAAAAGCTCGGGCTACCCACAGTCGTAACTGCGCGCGGCACGGATATCAATCTGATCCCTCGGTACGCCGGGCCACGGCACTTGATCCGCCGCACCTTACCACGGGCTTCGGCACTGGTAGCCGTCAGTGCTGCACTGAAAAATGAGCTCGTCGCGCTCGGACAGCCGGCCGATCGTATTTCCGTTCTACGAAACGGTGTCGACACAACCCTTTTCCGTCCCGCCGAGCGAACAAGTGCAAGGGCGACGCTCGACCTCAAGCGTCGGACATTATTGTCCGTCGGCCACCTGATTGAGCGCAAAGGACATGATCGAATTATCGAGGCGATGATCGAGCTGCCGGATTACGACCTGTTGATCGTCGGCGAGGGACCCGAGCGACAACGTCTTATCGGGCTCGCACACCAATTCGGCGTCTCCGATCGCGTGAGACTGTTGGGAGCCAAACCGCATGCGGAAATGCCGAAAATCTATACCGCCGCAGACGCATTGGTACTTGCCTCCAGCAGAGAGGGTTGGGCCAACGTTCTGCTGGAGTCGATGGCATGCGGCACTCCAGTGATCGCCAGCAATGTCTGGGGCAACCCTGAAGTCGTCCGAGCTCCCGAGGCCGGTGTTGTCGCTAACGACAGTACGCCGCACGGGTTGGCTGCCGCAATCCGCGATCTGTTTGCGCATCTGCCATCGCGATGCGACACCCAGGCCTATGCGCAGAACTTCAGTTGGGACGAAACGACAGCGGGCCAGATCTCGCTTTTCGAGTCCCTCTGCTCATCATCGTCTCAGCTTGGCAAGAAAGCCACCGTCGGCGCGAAGGGGTAACAGATGCGACGCAGAGAATTCTTCCTTGCGGCTTCGGCCGGCGGCTGTCTGGCGGCGTGTGCCTCAAGTGGTCGATCCGCATTCACGGCAAGTGCAACCGCGGCGCCCACTGCAACGGGCGCTTCACTGCCGACCGGAGGGACGGGTCCTCTTTCAGCGGTCATCGAATATAACGGCCAAGTCTACCGGTATGACGAGGTGAAAGGCACCGACCTGGGTGCCTACATCGATCCGCAAAATCGCTTTGTTCAGAATTCAGGTACAGACCACAAATGAGCAATTGCCATTAACTGTGTCTTTCCGCCGTGATCGGAATGCAGAGCGGATTGAAGTTGTTTTCGAACTTGGTCGGCTTTGGTCCACCACCCCGCCGGCCAACATGACCAGCTACAACGTGACAATCATGCGCGGTGACAAGACTGTCTTCCGCACAAATGTTCCACAGCACTACTGGTTCTCGCGATGGCGTTGGCAATCTGCTCCAAGGCCGGTGACCGGGAAGGTGGACAGTCTGATCCAAAGCGGGCTGCTGCCACACTATGAGGCCGGAGCGACCTATGGAGCTGGTCGCGGAGTGAAAGCGCAATCTTACCAGATCATGGCACTCGCTGGTATTACCAGCTATATGCCCACGACTGGGGAACGCGACGACATTGGACCAGTCACCGAGTCACAGGCGGAATTCGTTTGTACCGGGAACGCACTTGCCTTGCAGACTTTGCTGGCTCAAGCGGAAGCCGCGGGTACCATACCTTGGCACCTTCGCGACGAGCGGACTGGCGCCCCTCTCGACACTATAAGATATGATAAAGCAACAATCTATTCGCCGGAGGCAGGAAAACCATTCATCGCCAGAACCAAAACTGGAGTCACTGTTGATCCCGCGCACCAGCCAGCCATCGCATATGTTCCATTTCTTTTGACTGGCGATCCCTATCATTTGGAAACAATGCAATTCCAGTCTACCTACAATATCGTTACGTGGCCGGCGAATGCGCGTTATCGTACGCATCAGGTTCGCGGCCATGCATGGTCATTGCGAACGCTGGGACAGCTAGCTCGTGTTACACCTGACGCCACGCCACGATGGATGCTGCGACGTGGCTATTTTCAGGAATTGTTGAACAAGCAACGAGACTGGATGACGCAGACATTCGTGGCAGCCTCTGACCCGCCCCGAGCCGTGTTCCGGTCAATCAATGATGGAACTCGACGATGAGGGAAGCGAAGGTATCAGCATCGCGCCCTGGCAGGAAGACTTCGAGGCATTCATCCTTTGTTGGCTGGTTCTGATGGGACACAACGATTGGGAACCGATTGCTCGCTGGAAGGTCGGAGAAACAATAGCTCGAACGAATGGTAAGAGCGGTTGGCCGCGATCACATGCGGCTCCATATTTCATTATTTTGCGGCGCGACGCGAAGTCGCCTTGGGCTACTTCGTGGCAGCAAGCGGCTGCGTTGAACGCGGCCAGTTACGCGAAGGACGGCCCAGACACCGACCATCTGAGCCTCGGAGTTGGATTGGATTATCCGTCCTACGCTCGGGGGGCCCTCGCCGCTGCGGCGCGGATCGGAATTCCGGAAGCGAAATCCTGTCATGACTGGATCGATAATGAGTTGAGGGGCTACGCCGCTCATAAACCGCTCTCATACAAGTGGGCCATCACCTGACCGCTAATTCATTCCGACCGGACCTTTGCGTTGGAACCGTACCCACACAACCCGGCGCAACAGGTCCGCTATATACATTTCAGCCCCATGCGGACGACCAGCAATGAACCACAAGCTGAAAAGCACGCCGGCATAGCTGGCGGCTCCAGCAGCAACATCAAGGCCCAGGTTCCGCGCGATCGAGTAAGCATCGTCAGCGACCGCACCTTGGTAGTACCTAAATCGTCAGAACCGTCACAGCCATTGATGCAGTTGCAACGAAGCAGCGCCAATTGCTCAGAAGAAGGTCCATTGCTCGCACCTTAAATCTGCGAAATGTCAGCAACAGCAATGCCAAATCGTCAATCGCAGACGTCGCGCCGGCGGCAAGTGCGGCTCCCAACAACCCCATCGAATTAACCAGCACTATGAGAAGGGCCAGCCGGACCACAACAGTAACGCTCAAAATCTTCACTTGCACCTGCTGTAACCCAAACACTCGAAGCAGGGTGCCGCTGATCGAGCCAACTACCTTGAACGCACCAACAACGGCAAAGACCTGCACGAGCGGAACCGCATTGACCCACCGTTGGCCGAGCGCCAGCCGGACAAGCGGATCGGCAACCAGAGCAATTCCAGTGCTTGCGGGCAGGGTTACCAGCATTGTCGTAGACATTACCCGAAAATAAGCATCCGGAATGTCTTTCGCTCGATTACGGAGGATGGAGAATGTCGAGAATAGTGCACGGGAAAGTGGCAAGACAAGTTCCACCGAAGCCGCAAAGCCTATCTCCCAACCAACCGTATAAATTCCTACCGCAGCAGCCCCCAGCAAGCGGCCGATCACAAATGAGTCGATCCGGTCGCGGGCTATCCCCGCCACGGAAAGACCCCACGCCCACGCCGAGAAGCTCAGTATTCTTCGCCATGCAGTCAGCGCGAATCGTGGACGGTAAGGATGCATCACATAGGACAGCACCGCCCGCAGGCTCCGGGTCGTGAATATGCCAACAACTAATGCCCAATAGCTTCTCAGATACCAGGCCGTTATCAATCCAAGCCCGATCCCCATAATCCGTGGCACTACATAAAGGAGGAATTCCTTGTCGAAAGCGAGGTGCCGTTGATAGTCAACGATCCCAATATTTTCGAGCGAACTCATCAACATCGCCACCGCGAGCACCATCATGATGTGTGCAAGGCGCGGATCGCCGAAGAAATGGGCTATTGGGACCGCGCTAAGCAACAGGACGAGCGCCGAGACCAACCCACGTATCGCATTCAGCGTGAAGCCGGTGTCGTAGATAGAGCGATCCAGCGCGTGCTCGCGGACCAAAGCGTCACCTACACCGATTTCACCAAGCGTATCAACAGCTTGGGAAAACGAGGTTGCTATGGCCACGAGCCCAAAATCTCCAGGTAGGAGCAGACGCGCCATGACCAGCATGTTCGCCAGGCCAAGGAATTGCGTGGCAAGTCGCCATCCGACGATCCAGCTCGCACCCTTCGCGGTAGCAACAGAAAGAGAGACGTTGGACGTGGTCACCGTCTGATATGCCTCCAGCGAGGGCTGATATCCTAGCCAAGTGTCTACCTAATTCACCACGTGTTGCTCAACCACTACGGTTCGATACGCACGCCAAGATGCGGATCTGTCAGCGCACACCAACCAACCTAAGCGGCAGCCAAGCCTCGCGACGTGGTTTCCCGCATTTCAATCCGCGGTTTCGGGAAAGTAGCATTTCAGCGACGTACGCCGGACAATGGCGCGAATACGCCCCTGTTCTTCATCGCTCAATTCACTGCGCCACCGGTTCATCGCGGCCGTCGTATCCTTCAGCACATTGTAATATCGATCTCGTCCGTTATATGTCGTGCTGCGTTGGATGAACTCCTCTGTCTGCTTGTGCCAGGCAAGATCTGCGAATTCGAACAGGGCTCGTGTCGTCTCCATCGGATCAGTGCCAATGTCATGATATCGCAATACCTTCGCCGTCGGAACCGCAGCCAGATCGTTTATTGCCTTTTCGTTCAGAATTGCCCAATTCCAGGTAAGACGCTCCAGGGCCGGCAGGGATCTGAACAAATCAGACGTCAGCCCATATTCCACCGCCTGCTGAGTCTGGAGTACCTCTCCCATAGGCACTTCGTCCTCAAACTTCCCAAGCGTTACGCCTCGCAACATCGAAGCAACCTGTCCGAACGGATCACGCAAAATAAAGATAACCTTTGCGTCCGGCAGCGCCTCAGCAAACAGGCGCGCTCGCCCACGCGAGCTGACAGACTTGATCACTACGCGCAGATTTGAATGATTGAGCGGACCAAAACTATCCGGGATTGGGAGACCTCGGATAACCTTTCTGGCCCCACCGACCATGTCAGCAGCACGCAAGCCATAAATTAGCGAGGACCGCAATCGTTCAGAAAGCATGCCACGATAGCTCTTGTTGAAAAACGGCAGCGAGCCAGCACTCTTTAACGTCGTAACGTCCATCAGTCGACGCAGGTACGCTTCGGCTTCTTCGCTGAACTGACGTACGTCCGCTTCCGTGCACATCCACGGAAATGCCTCCGTTCTGAGGACCGTATCCGGCTCGTGACGGTAACAGTACGTCGGGATGGCTATCGAAAATCTTCGCTAGCCATGATGTTCCGGAACGAGGCGCCCCCAAGAGCAGAATGACATGACTATTCGGGATCTCACTCAGTTTCACCGGTTCCCCCAACTGAAGCGCACGCGCCAGCTCTGAAGGCACGTCGATACCATTCCAACGATGCCAGATTCCCATTAGCATAAAGCTACTCGAGGCGGCGAGAGAATGGGCATGTTGGCGGGCATATCATGCCCACCGGCGTGCCCCACATGCGACTTTTCGGCCAATTACCCACCCTTTCCCCTCAGTCTTCCACTTGCGCCGGGGACAAGGTCGTCAGCATACTGATGATATCCACCGGGGACCGAGACGCCGATTTCATGTGGGATTGGAATACCTTCTTCCACTACCTGCATAGCGCCTATCTGATCAAAGGCGCTGGCATTTCATTGGCCCTTTCAGTGGGCGCGATGGCAATCGGCTTGATGCTCGGCATGATCGCCGCGCTGATGCGCCGCTCGCGGCACCGGCTGCTGCGCGGTCCCGCATCGTTCTATGTGTGGCTGTTCCGCGGCACACCGGTCCTGGTGCAGCTCATCATCATCTACACCGGCCTGCCGCAGCTTGGCATCAAATTTGGCGTCGTCGCTTCCGCGCTGATCGGCTTGGGCGTGAACGAGGGAGCCTATCTCGCGGAGATCATTCGTGCCGGGATATCGGCCGTGCCCCGTGGGCAGTTCGAGGCCGCGCGCGCCATCGGCATGACACGCGCAACAACGATGCGGGTCGTGGTGATGCCTCAGGCGCTCCGTATCATCATCCCGCCGCTCGGCAATGCATTCAACGGGCTGATGAAGACCTCGTCGCTGGCGTCGGTCATCTCGATGGAGGAACTGTTGCGGCGAACGGAGCTGCTGATCCAGGTCCAGTTCAAAGTCCTGGAAATATTCATCGTCGCCGCTTTGTATTATCTGGTGCTGACGACATTGTGGGGATTCGTGCAGCAGCGGCTCGAGGCGCATTTTTCACGCTCGGTGACTGCGTCAAACCGCTCTCCCGGCCAGGCGCCACAAATGATCAAGCTTGAAACAGCGCTGTCGCACGATGCCACGTGACGGCAACGCCCTGATGGTGGAAGCCGTCGGCATCCACAAGCATTTCGGCGATAACCACGTCCTGCGCGGCATCGACCTGAACGTGCAAAAGGGCGAGGTGGTCGTCATTGTCGGACCAAGCGGCAGTGGCAAGAGCACGTTCCTGCGCAGCCTGAACCATTTGGATGCACCGGATCAGGGGTGGGTGCGGATCGACGGCGAGCTGCTCGGATACCGCACCGGAAATCGCGGGATGATCGCCGTCTCCGATGCAGTGCTGTCGCAACAGCGCCGCCACATCGGCATGGTGTTTCAGCAGTTCAACCTGTTCAGCCACATGACCGCGTTGGAAAACGTCATGTCTGGACCTTTGCAGGTGTTGCACCAGGACAAGGCGACGGCAGAGAAAGAGGCGCGCCGGCAGCTCGCGCTGGTCGATCTGGAGGAAAAGGCAAAGTCGTATCCCGATCAGCTTTCCGGCGGTCAACAGCAGCGTGTGGCGATCGCGCGTGCGCTCGCAATGCATCCCAAGGTCATGCTGTTCGATGAACCGACTTCATCGCTGGACCCCGAGATGGTCGCCGAGGTGCTACAGGCGATGCTGGCGCTGTCGCGCCAGGGCATGACGATGATCATCGTCACTCACGAGATCCAGTTCGCCAACAAGGCCGCAGATCGCATCCTGTTCATGGATGAGGGTGCGGTCGTTGAACAAGGTAGCCCCGCCGAGCTGATTGCCAATCCTCGCAATGAGAGGACACAGAAGTTCCTCCGTCTGGTCGTGGGGCGCGGTGACGAATGACGCTGCATCTCACCCTGTCATTGGCTGGCAATGGGTATCATCCCGCCTCGTGGCGCGTATCCACCCTGCCACATGTGCCATCGGCTGCAGTATTTCAGTCGCTGGCACGCAGTGCTGAGCATGCGCATTTCGATGCGATCCTGCTTGGCCTCCCGGTAGTCGGCAGTCTCGAGCAGACCAATACGATGCAGTTCGACCCGCTGCCGCTGCTTGGCTCGCTGATTGCCGCCACCGATCGTATCGGTCTTGCCGCAGGTTGGACCGTGGATTTTACCGAGCCTTTCCACGTGGCGCGCGTGTTTGCCACACTCGATCATCTATCGTACGGCCGAACGGCGTGGTTTGCCGGCATGTTCGAGACAGAGCCACTATTGCCGTTGATCGGGAAGGCGCGCGAGGCCACAGATCTGGCGGCGTATTGCGCGCGAGCTGGCGAATTCGTCGATGTGGTCAAGGAACTTTGGGATAGCTGGGAAGACGAGGGTTTCGCGCTGGACAAGGCCAACGGAATGTTCGCCGATCCCGATCGCGTGCATCCGACCAACCATGCCGGCGGTTTCTTCAATGTTCGCGGTCCGCTGAATGTGCCGCGGCCGCCACAAGGCAATCCTGTGCTGATATTGCAAGACCCCGCGAACAGGTTGGCGCGTCCGTTTGTCACGGGGGTCGCGGACGTCATTCTGATCAACGCACCTTCGAGTTCCCTTTGCCAGGAACTGCGTACTTTTGCGGCAGAGCGCGACATTCGCATTCTCGCCAATATGCTATGCATCCTGGACGAGACAGAAAGCCTAGCCCACCAGCGTGCTACGATGCTCGACGCGTTCCTGCCACAGCCATCGGATTGCTCACGTTTCGTCGGCACTCCGACACGGTTTGTTGACCTTTTGGCGGACTGCGTCGAACGGAAGTCCTGTGATGGCTTCAACCTTCTCCCGGCCGTTCTGCCGGACGATGCAGACCAGATCGTGCAAGCAATTGCAAGCCATTCCGACGTATTCCGCAGCGCATATACGGGAACGTCACTGCGTGGACATCTGGGACTTGCGAGGCCGCCAAGCCGCTACGCAAGACGTAACAGCGACTGATGCCCAGACACCTGCATCTTGGTCTGTTCATCTATCCCGCGGGTCATCATATCGCTGGCTGGCGCCATCCCGCAGTCGATCCTTCCACCATCGCGGGGATCGACTACTACGCGCGAGCAGCACGAACCGCGGAGCGCGGCAAGTTCGACCTGTTTTTCGTCGGCGACATGCTGGCCGCACGCGAGAAAGACGGCCGCGTTGTCCAGGAAGGTGGGTTGAACAATATCGACTCGATTTCCATCACCTCGGCAATCTCCGCAGTGACCGAATGTCTCGGGCTGGTCGCAACGCTGTCCACGACCTACAACGAGCCCTATTACATCGCGGAACGCTTTGCTTCGCTCGACCACATCAGCAACGGCCGGGCAGGTTGGAATATCATCACCACCGCGAACGACGATTCCGCCTATAACTTCGGCCAGAAGAGCCACATGGAAAAGACACTTCGCTACGAGAGAGCGAAGGAATTCGTCGATATCTGCAAGGCGTTATGGGACAGTTGGGATGACGATGCGTTGGTGGCAGATGCATCGCGCGGGCTTTTCGTTGATCCCCGCCATGTCCATCGAATTGATCATCGAGGCCAGTTCTTCTCCGTGCGCGGCGCACTGCAACTGCCGCGCCCACCACAAGGCTGGCCAGTGCTCATCCAGGCCGGCGGCTCGTCATCCGGTACCGAATTTGCCGCCATGGTTGGCGAAACGATCTTTGCTGCTCAGTCAAAGCTCGACGAAGCGCGCGCTTTCCGCAATGCAGTGATGGAGAGGATGCCGAAATACGGACGCTCACCCGAAGCCGTGAAGATCCTGCCCGGTCTCTCGCCAATCGTCGCCTCGACAGAGCAGGAAGCGAGACGCAAGGAAGCGGAATTGGATGAACTGATCCTACCAGCCGTCGGCGTCTGGATGCTCAGCGAGCAGATGCAGTTTCGGCTCTATGATTACCCGCTCGATGGGCCGCTTCCGAGTGCTGATATTCGCGCATCCGGCCAGGCGTTCACACCGCGCGTCGTCAGCGTGATGGATCGTGCTGACCGAGAAAACCTGACCGTTCGCGCCTGTGCGAACCTTGTTGCCAAGTCCCGCTCGCATGGCACGTTCGTCGGCACCGTGGAGGGGTTGATCGATTATATGAGGACCTGGCTCGAAACTGGCGGCTGCGACGGGTTCAATATCATGCCCGCTTACTTTCCAGATGAGCTGGACGTGTTTGTCGACAACGTAGTGCCGGAGCTACAGCGGCGCGATCTGTTTCGCACCGAATATTCGGGCACCATGTTGCGCGATCATCTGCGTCTGCCGTACCCGCAGCGCCGGTAGCCTATTGCGTTTGTGGTGGACAGTCCGGCGTTGGAATCGGACCCGTGGTCACCTTGTACGGTCCGGGCAACAGACAATGGCCATACGGCTTGAATATCTTATCGAACGTGCCATCAGCGTGTAGCACATTCATCACCTTCACCACCGCATCAGCCAACTCCGGTTCCTTGAACGCCAATGCTTCGGCATGCGGATCGTATCCAGTCAGCGCAATCCGGAAGAAGTCCTGGCCCTTCTTGCGATACCAGAACGCCTGTTCGGTGCCGATGAACGCGCCATCCACCTGGCCCGCCGCCAAAGCCTGTAGCACATCAGCATAGGTATCGAACGTATGGATATCGATCGGAGGCTTGCCAGCTTTCTGCATTGCCTCGCTTGCAGCCTGAGCATCCTTCAGATCAACGGTTCCCAACTCCACACCAAACGACTTCCCCGAAAAATATTCTGGCCCGTTGATCGTATCGTTGTTCTTTTTCGACACGACGATCGCCATGGTGGAAGCACCGTACGGAACCATCAGCACCTGTGCCGCTCGCTCCGGCGTATAGAACATGAAGGAGTCTATCAAATCGATTCGCCCTTCCTTCAGGATCGGGATCATCGTAGCGAACTGGGTGCTCTGGAATTCCATCTTCAGACAGAGCCGAGCGGCAATCGCGTTCCCCAGTTCGACATCCAAGCCAATGATGTTGCCATCATCGTCGATATACTGGATGGGCGCCACGGTCGGATTGATGGCGGCGATCAGCATTCCCTTGCGCGCCAACGGCGGGTGGCCGAGCGTTGGCGTGCAGTTACTCTGCGCCATTGCTGGCACCGCACTTAATCCCGCTAACAAGGCCGCGATCAGCCAGTGTTTTTTCATTGTTCCCCCATCCACTCCGCGCGAACATCGACGGCGCGCACCCCTACCCCGATATAACCCACAATGAGTGGGTTTATTTCCAAATCGACCAACTGTGAGCCCAGGTCGGCTGCAAGCCAGCTCAATCGAACAACTGCGTCGGCGACCGCTTCGACATCGCGAGCCGCATCGCCGCGCCAGCCGTTCAGCAGTTTGGCAATGCGCAATCCGGCCACCATGCGTGACGCAGTCTCACGCGATACGGGCGCCGGCGCCGACGCGACATCATGCAGTAATTCGACCAGCGTCCCACCAGCGCCCACCATCACCATAGGCCCGAATTGTGGATCGTGGCGTATCGACAGGAGCAGCTCCGGTCCGGGTGCAACCTGCTCCTGAACAACACAGCCCACAAATGCATCGGTCAAACCGTGCGCCGCGACAGATGCGACGATATCGAGCCAGGCGACACTGACTGCGGCATTATCGGTCAATCCTAGCTTGACCGCTTGCAATTCCGTCTTGTGAGTGACGCCTTTGACGATGCCCTTCAGCACAACAGGAAAGCCAATCAGCGCGGCATCGTTCACCGCCTGATCGGCTGAGGTGCACACAGCGGAGAGTGGCACCGCAATACCATATGCCCCGATAAGCTGCGCGAGATTCTTGCGCGAAGAGACTGACATCGGAAGCCTCGAAGGCTTTTGCGGCGGCTCAGTCGAGGCCACGCTACGATAGTGGTCGAACACGCCGCGCAACGACGCAAGCAGGTCCTCTGCCGAATTGAAATAGGGGCAATCCAGTTCACGCAGCACTTCGCGTGGCTTGTCACCGGCGGGACCAGGCAGCACCACAGCCACCGTTGGCTTGCCACTCTCTTTCGCTGCTTCCACCAGAGTGCGGGTACGCTCAGCGAAGAACGGCATCGTGCTGAGATAGAGCAGGATCATCCCCACATCGGCATCCGCGGCGAGCGCGCGCAGCGCGGGCGTGGTAACGTCATCAGGTTGCGATGGCAGCCGTCCACCGAGATCGACCGGATTGTCAGCTTGCGGCGGCAGCAACAATTCTCCCAGCGCCGCACGCGTTTCCGGCGACAGCCGCGCAAGCCGCAGCCCGCTGCCGATGACGCGGTCCACCATAATCCCGTTGCCGCCGCCCGAGCCCGACAAAATGCCAATGCCATCGGCCGGCAATTTCGGATAACGCAGCAACATATCAGCGACCCGCACCATGGTCACCGGATCGTCCACAAGTACGACACCATGCGCCCGGCACACCGCGGCGAACGCATCATAGCTACCAGCGAGGCTTGCCGTGTGCGAACGTGCGGCGCGAACGCCATCATCCGTCTTGCCGGTCTTCAGTACCACCATCGGCTTGCCTGCTCGTCGGCATGCCGCAGCCGCGTGCACGAATCTGGCGGGATCGCGCAGCCCTTCGATATAGACGCACAGCGCATCGGTCGCAGGATCTTCAATGAAATACTCGAGAAAATCGCAGATTTCCAAATCGGATTGATTTCCCAGCGAGATGCAAGCGCTGAACCCAATCCCCTCGCCTGCCGCACGATCGAACAGAGACACCATCAGCGCGCCGCTCTGGCTGACCAGACCGATGCGACCCGTCAGAAGGCGATCGGTGTCCAGAACGATTGAAGAGCATAGCGCGAGCTGTGCTCCAGGGTTGATCAGCCCCATGCAATTGGGCCCGACGATACGCATGCCGGCAGGTTGCGCGATGTCGAGAATGCGCTGCTGCAGTTCCGCGCCGGCTTCATCTGCTTCGGCAAAGCCGGTCGTGATGATCACGCAGCAGCCGACACCAGCATTCGCGCACTGCTCGATTGCGGGCAGTAGGTGGCTGGTCGGAACAGCAAGGATCGCCACTTCCACGCCAGCCGGCGCATCTGCCAGACTCGGATAGGCTGCGTGACCCAGAACCTCCTTGCGCCGAGGATTGATCGGGACAATGCGCCCGCTGAAACCATGCTTGATCAGAAAATGGATGATGCGGCCGCCAAATTTGCCGCGATCCTCAGAGGCACCGAATACCGCGACAGCGCGCGGATGCAGTATCTGCCGTACCGAACGGCGCGGGGCGATCACGCCGCGACGCTGGATTGGAAGGCAACCTCGGCAATCTGGTTGCGTCCATAACCATTATGCGGTGGGAAGCTGTCCGCCAGCGGTCGGCGCTGCTCGAACGTGAGCCACAGCCGGATCATATGGCGCCTGCGTTCCAGTTCGGGCCAATCCTCGAACCCCGTGCGCGAATGCAGCACCGTCAGGTTGTTGCAGAGCTGCATGTCGCCGAGTTGCAGGTCCATATCGAGATGGATATCCGGTTCGTAGGCCAGGCTGTCGAGGAAATCCAATGACGCCTGCTGCAAAGGTTCCAGCGGCTCGCCTGTCTTGACGCAGGCGGCGTTGATCTGATTGCGCACGAGCCGCGAGCTGATGTAGCCGTCCTTTGCGCCGAAAACCGGCAGCCGATAGGACGTCACCGGATCGTCGGTCAGCGCTGCCTCGCGCTTGATATAGTGGAACCCACGATACAGCGGCGCCAGGTACTCCGGATGCTGACGGAGGATCTCGTTGTGCAGCGTGACGGAACTGACGATGCTGCTCAGCCCGCCGCTTTTTGCTCGGCGCAGGCACAGCAGTCCCACCAGGTCGCAACTGTCGGAGTGGAACGGCAGATGAGCGTTGGTCTCGTAGCCACGCACGTCGATATCGCCGTAGTGGCGGCCATGATCGTAGACGTGTCCCAACAGATCGCCATGTGGATTCTGCGTCACCGGCACGCCGAGATACGCGCCAATCGCCCAGAATATCAGGCCCACCTCGTCATCCGTATAGTCGGAGACATTGAGGCCGCGTACCACCACAAAGCCTCGGCCAGTCTGGATTTCATCCAGCCATTCAGCCAACTTTTTGCTCAGGGTTGGCAGCGGAAAATTGCCGCGGCCCACTTGGCCCAGTGCCAATCTGTGCGCCTTTACGGCGCGCACGGCCGCTGCGATCTCCGCCAGGTCCTGCGGCGTCAGATGCACCAACCAGGACGATGGGTCATTCGCCAGATCCCGCCCATGCCAGGCTGACGGATGCTGAACCACCTCGGTATGAATTTGGTCTGTCACTGTTCCCTCCCGGCTCAATCACAGATCGCGAAAGTTCGGCTTGCGCTTGGCGAGCATCGCGGACATGCCTTCAGCCGCATCTGGGTGCGCGAACACCTGCTGACTGAGTTCCTCTTCATACGCGGCCATCTCGTCCCAGCTATGCCGGAGATTGAAGTTCACCGCCTGGCGAATGGCCAGCATGGCATTCGGCGAGGCACTCGCGATGCGGTCCGCGGCCCGCTGGGCTTCCTGCATCAGCGTTGCCCGCGGCACCACGCGCGTCACCAACCCCAACTCATAGGCACGCTGCGCACCAAAATCCTCGCCGAGCACCAGCACATCCAGCGCGCACGAACGCCCGAGCAAACGCGGCAGGCGATGCAACCCCATGCCCCAGCTTGGAATAATGCCCAGATACGCGTCGCCGGCGCGGAACAATGCATTGTCCGCCGCGATGCGAATGTCGCAGGACCAGCCGATCGCAGTGCCGCCGCCAATGCAGTAACCGTGGATCGCCGCGACGATCGGCTTCGGGCATGTTTCGATACGCTGCACGGTGCGGCGGCCGAGTGCGCGGAATGCCGCACTCGCTGCAGGTTCCCTCAGCCGCTCTTCGTCGCGAAGGTCGGCTCCGGCACAGAATGCTTTCTCGCCGGTGCCCGACAAAATGATGCAGCGGATCGCGCTATCCGTTTCCACACTATCCAATGCGCGATGGAATGCCTCCATCAGCACAATCGAGGCGGCGTTCACCGGTGGATTGTTGAACAGGATCGTGGCTATGCGCCCCGCCCGATCGACAAGCACCACGTCCTGTTCCATCGCCGCCCCCGCGATCGTCAGATAATCAGTATACTGACGATCTGGGTGGCGGGCGCAAGCCCTGGGCGAAGCGGTCAGCCCAGGCGGAAGAACCGCTGCGCATTGCCGTAAAGCCACTTGTCGATCACGGAATCCTTCAGCGGCAGTGAGGCGTATTCCTCAACCAGCGCCTCCATCGGCAGCCCAAACGCTTCCCAGGACAGCCCGACCATGATCTTGTCCTGCAAGAGCGTATTGCCGAACTGCAAAAACTGCTCCCAGCCGGAGCCCGGCACGCCGAAATAGCGCGGCCGATGCGACGCGGTGTCCGCGTACAGATTGGGATGGCGCCGCAGTAGCGCGACCGTCTCGTTCACCCAAGGCCAGCCGCTCAAGCCAGCCACGATGCGAAGCTCGGGGAAGTCCATGGCAATCTGATCGAGATGCCGCGGGTGGCCAAGATCATACGGCCGATCGGTCGCATAGTTCATATTTGTGTAGATGCGGACTGGGATTTCCAGCTCAACGCATTTTGCGTAGAGAGGGTAGTACCGGCGGTCGCTCGCTGGTACCATATTATATAGTGACGAGACGCGCAGTGCCCCAAACCCACACTCGGTCACCAGCCGCACCAGTTCCCGCACCCCGCGCATGCCGTCGTGCGGGCTGATCGTCGCCAGTCCGATGAAGCGCTTCGGGTATTCCCCCAGGACCTGCGCGTTGATGGTGTTGCCGGCGCGCAGGACACCGACTTCTACGCCGGCGCGATCCATCAGGGCGACGAAATCGGCCAGCTTCATGCCATGCTCTTTGGCCGCGTCGGGTGCCGCGCGCCCCTCGGTGCGGCGCGTGAATATGTGTTCGTAGTTGGAGAATCCGTGCCCTGGCAGAGGCGGCAGTCGCTCCGGGTCGCCATAACCAGGTGGATGTGTCGCCAACGCCTCCACCTTGCGCGGATTGCCGTTCTCATCCGGCGGCAGATCGCATTCCAGATCAATGACTTTGCGCATAGTGACGATGCCCCCAAAGGTTGTTGATCCAGATAACGCGATAACAGGAGGCTTGTGAACCAGCCGCAACGGCGCAACTATCGCCAAAACCTTCCGGGGGCTTTCGCATGAGCTATCAGCACCTGCTTTACGCGGTCGATGATCGCGTTGCCACGATCACGCTGAACCGGCCGGAGCGCCACAACGCATTGAGCCAGCCGCTGGTGGACGAAATCATGGCCGCCGTCGCGCAGGCTGATGCTGATCCGAATGTTCGCGTGCTGGTTGTAACCGGTGCTGGTGGTAGAGCATTTTCGGCTGGCTACGACATCAAGGAATCGGCCGAAACGCCCAAGCGCACACTGGCGGAATGGCGTGCGCGGATGCAGAAGGACATCCGATTCACCTATTCGGTCTGGGATTGTTCCAAACCGGTTATCGGGATGATCGACGGCTTCTGCTACGCTGGCGCGCTTGAGTTCGCGATGTGCTGCGACATCCGCTATTGCTCGGATACTTCGACATTTGCCGCCGTTGAGGCGCGGTTTTCCAATGGAATCGCCACCATGATCATGCCATGGCTGATTGGTCAGCGTTGCCGTGCGCTGCTCTACACTGGTGACGCATTCGACAGCGGCGAGGCGTTTCGGCTTGGCTTGGTAGACAAGGTGTTTCCGAAAGCCACACTTCATACGGAGGTGACGAAGGTCGCCAAACGCATGTCGCGTGTATCGATTGACTGCCTGAAGTGGAACAAGCGGTCGGTGAATCAGGCCTTCGAGACGATGGGTCTGCGCAGCGCAATCATGTATGGCGCGGAGGCTTCAGCGATCATGGATGCGACCAGCTCTCCCGAAGCCGAGCGGTTCGACGCGATCCGTCGCGGCGAGGGCCTGAACGCCGCGCTGAAATGGCGTACCGAGCAGTTCGCTCCTTATGAGTAAGCTCGCATCGAACCGCCTCTGGCTGCTACTGCCGGTTGGGCTGCTCTATGGCCTGCTGGCCGTGCTGCCGATCGCGCTCATCGTGCGGTTCAGTTTCGACGATGGCGACTCACACTATGCCGAGGTCCTGCACAGCCCATTGCTGCTGCGCGCTGCCGAAAACACCGTGGTGATCAGCCTGATCACCACGCTGGTGGCACTGTTGCTTGGCTACTTGCTCGCTGCTGGTTTGTGGCGTGCCAATCAACGGCAGCGCAATCTGCTGCTCGCGTTCATCCTGTTGCCTTTCTGGACGGCGGTACTGATCAAGAATTTCGCCTGGGCGTCCTTGTTGCAAGACAACGGTGCGGTCAACAACCTCCTGCAAGCTATCGGCATCACGTCCGCGCCCATCACACTGCTGCACAATCGTCTGGCCGTAATCATCGGCATGGTGCATTACGTGCTGCCCTATGCCGTTTTCCCAATCTATACCTCCATGCGCTCGATTGACCGACGGATCGAGCACGCGGCCCGTAGTCTCGGCGCCGCTCCACCCCATGTCATCTGGCGCATCATCCTGCCGCTGACACTGCCGGGAATCACCAGCGCCGGACTGCTGGTTTTCATAGTGTCATGTGGCTTCTTCATCACGCCGGTAATCCTCGGTGCACCGTCCGACATGATGGTTGCGAATCTGGTGGACTATTATGTTCATACGGTCGTGAATTTCGGCTCTGCCGCTGCACTCGCCGTCCTGATTCTGCTCGCCATTCTGCCGTTGATCGTCGTGCAACAACTGCTACCGCGTGAGAGCATGCATGGCCCAACTTGACCGCGTGGCAATGCTGCTGCTGATGGCGGCCTGCACGCCGATACTGGCATTCCTGCTACTGCCGTCGCTCATCATCATTCCGATGGCGCTGACCAAGGGAGAACTGATCCAGTTCCCGCCCGAATGGATCTCGGTGCACGCCTTCGCAGATTATCTTTCCGACCCTCAGTGGATGCATTCCACCTGGCTTTCGTTCCAGGTCGCGATCCTGGCCGTTGTCCTTGGTTGCGTCACCGGCAGCGCAGCCGCGCTCGCGCTGCATGCCAGGCAATTTCCCGGCAAAGGCCTCGTCACCAGCGTCATACTGGCGCCGATCGTCGTCCCATTGATCGTGCTGGCCCTTGGCGAATACCTGCTATTCGCGCGCATCCACATGATCGGAACGTGGGTCGGCAATTGGTTTGGTCCACGCAATGCTGGTCACACCCTATGTCTTCATCTCGGTGCAAACCAGCCTGACCGCCGAACTCAATCCCGCGCTGGTGCGTTCCGCACGCAGCCTGGGAGCGCACCGCCTCAGTGTGTTCCGCCATGTGTATTGGCCGGCGATGCTGCCGGGTGTGCTCAGCGGTGCGATCCTGGGCTTCGCTGTATCGTTCGATGAAGTCGTCGTGGCATTGTTCCTGCAAGGCCCGAGCACAGTAACCCTGCCTGTGCGAATGTTCACCGCGATCCAATTCGAGCTGACTCCGAAAGTCGCAGCCAGTGCCTCACTTTTCATCATGCTGGCCACTCTGGCTTTGCTGGCGCAGAGCCTGCTGACGTCGCGTCGTCCTGTGCGATGATGGACGCCGCTGTGTCCGCTCGGGCTGCAATGCCGGAAAGTCGCGCGACCGGACGGCACGTTGATGTTCAGCATGTGTGGAAGGCCTATACGCCCGGCAACTACGTCGTGCGCGACGTCACCCTCACGCTACAACCGGGTGAGTTTCTGACGCTGTTGGGGCCGAGTGGCTCCGGCAAGACTTCGACGCTGATGATGGTGGCGGGCTTCGAAACGCCCGATGAAGGGCAGATCCGCGTCAATGGCAAGGATGTCGCCAATCTTCCACCGGAGAGGCGTAACTTCGGCGTAGTATTCCAGGGCTACGCACTCTTCCCGCACATGAGCGTGCTGGCCAATGTCGAGTTTCCACTCAGCATGAAGCGGGTCGGCCGCCGCCAGCGCAAGCGTCAGGCGCTCGACATGCTGGATCGCGTTGGTCTTGCTGACTTCGCCGCACGTCGTCCGCGCGAGCTGTCCGGTGGCCAACAGCAACGCGTTGCGTTGGCACGTGCCCTCGTTTTCGAGCCCGACGCATTGTTGCTGGACGAACCGCTCGGCGCGCTCGATCGCAAGCTGCGCGAGCAATTACAGATTGAAATAAAGGAGATCCAGCAACGCGTCGGCATATCGATCCTCTACGTCACGCACGATCAGGACGAAGCGATGATGATGTCCGATCGTATTGCTGTCATGCGCAACGGCGAGATCGTGCAGATCGGCTCGCCCTCCGAGGTGTATCTACATCCGGAAACGCCCTTCATTGCCGGCTTTCTGGGCGAAACCAACCTGCTGCCCGTCATATTCGAGAAGTCGGAAGGTGACCGCGCTGTTGTCCGCTACGCCGGCAGCACAATTCGGCGCGCATGCCTGCCCCACCTGGGACACCAACTACGCGCTGGCGAACAGGCACTGGTTTCAGTGCGGCCAGAGCGCATCCGGCTCAATGGCGACATCGAAGGTATGGTCATAGCTCACAATTTTCTCGGCCGGCATGCGCGCATCGTGGTGCAGGCGATGGGCCAATCGCTTGTTGTCAGCACGACGGATATCGTGAGCCTGGGACGTGGCGAACCTGTATGGCTCGACTGGAGCGACGACGACGCACAGCTACTCAACAACAATACAGGAGTCGGGAATGGGGGCGAATGAAACCACGCGGCGCGGCCTGATGGCCGGTGCCCTGGCCACGACGCTGGCCAGAGGTGCGAAGGCGCAAGGCAAAACGCTGAACGTCGCAGGCTATGGCGGCGCGCTGAACGATTATCTGACCAAGGACTTTGCCGTGCCGTTCGAGCAGAAGACCGGCATCAAGGTCAATTTCGGCTCCGGCGCATCATTGGCACTCGCAAAGCTGCAAACAACATCCGGCGGGCCGGCCCAATGGGACATGATCAATCTCACCGGCGGCGAATACGTGACCGCGGTGAAGGACAAGCTGATCGTCCCCTACGACTACAGCATCATCAACGCGTCCCACGTGCCGCCCGAATACAAGCAGGAATATGGGATAAAATTCTCGCTCTACCTTTTCGTCATGTGTTGGGACCGCAAGAAGCTGGCAGACGAGAAGGCGCCAAAGACCTGGGCCGAGTTCTGGGATACGAAGCGCTGGCCCGGCAAGCGGTCACTCGATGCGAACATCTCCGACGGCAGCACGCTGGAACAGGCACTGCTGGCGGACGGTGTCCCTCTGAACGAGCTGTTCCCACTCGATGTCGAGCGCGCCTTGAAGAGCCTGGACAAGTTGGGGCGCAACAACATCATCTGGTACAATGCGAACCAGGAGCCGATACAGCAGCTCACCTCTGGCGCCGTGACGCTTGCGGCGGCCTTCGATGGTCGCGTGCTGTTAGCCAACAAGGCGGGAGCAAACCTTGGGTTCACACCGGATTATGCGGCCGTCAGCGGCAACTATTATTGCGTCAGTGCCGCATCAGCCAACATGAAGGAGGCCATGCAGTTCCTCAATTTCATGTTGACCGATAATCAAGGCGATGCTGCCTATATGACCTCAACGGCTTATGCGATTCCCAACACGGCGGCATTGCCGCTTGTATCGAAGGAAATTGCGGACATTCTCCCGATAAATCCCGCTTTGGCGCACAAGGTGTTCATCAAGGACGACGCTTGGTGGGCTGCCAATCTCGATAAGACGGCGCAGCGCTTCAAGGAATGGCAGTTGGCGGGCTAAGCAATGACCAGGATGCAACGTGATCCTTCTCGCGGCCAGATGAAGCTGGGCGCGTTCTTTCATCCGACCGGGCATCACGTAGCATCCTGGCTGCACCCCGACGCCCAGATCGACGCTGGCACCAATTTCCACCACTACGTCGAGCTCGCGCAGATGAGCGAGGCGGCGAAATTCGACCTGATGTTCCTGGCCGATGCGCTGGCGATCCGCGACGGCAATCTGGAGGCGCTCAGCCGCTGGCCGCAATACATGGCGTATTTCGAGCCGATCACGCTGCTGTCGGGTATTGCGGGCCTGACTAAAAACATTGGATTGGTTTCGACTGCAACGACCAGCTATAATGAGCCATATAATGTGGCGCGAAAGTTCGCATCGCTTGACCATATCAGTGGCGGGCGCGCCGGCTGGAACGTGGTGACGTCAGCCAACCTGTCGGAAGCCTACAACTTCGGCCGCGAGGCACATTTCGAGCATGGCGAACGCTATGACCGCGCGCTGGAATTCACTGAAGTCGTGTTCGGCCTGTGGGACAGTTGGGACGATGACGCATTCCTGCGCGATCGCAAGACCGGCCGCTACTTCGATCCGGCCAAGCTGCACACGTTGAACCATAAGGGCGAGCATTTCTCGGTGCGTGGTCCGCTGAATGTGGCGCGGCCACCCCAAGGTCATCCGGTCATTTTCCAGGCCGGTTCATCGGACGTAGGACGCGAACTTGCCGCGCGCACGGCCGAGGCTGTATTCACGCCGCAGCACTCACTTGAAGGTGCGCAGGCTTTCTACCGTGATCTCAAGGGCCGCATGACGAAATATGGCCGCTCGGCCGAGCACCTCAAGGTCATGCCTGGCCTTAATCCGATCGTCGGCCGCACCGAGCAGGAGGCGCAGGACAAGCATCAGTATCTGCAATCGCTCATCCATCCGGATGTCGGTTTGGAGGTGCTGTCCAATGCATTGGCTGGTTTCGATTTGCGGCCTTACGACCTGGATGGTCCGTTGCCGGACGCTGTGTTCAGTGTCGTTCCAAGGGGAAGCACCACGTCCTTCAACAACGTGCTGCGGTGGGCGCGCGAGGAACATCTGACGATCAGGCAGCTTTATCAGCGGTTCGCCGGTGCTCGGGGGCAACGCACCATCATCGGTACCGCGCCGCAGATCGTCGATCAGATGGAAGAGTGGTTCGTCAATCGTGGCGTCGATGGATTCCTGATCCAACCCTCGCATCTACCAGGGGGACTGCGCGACTTCATCGCGCTGGTCATCCCAGAGTTGCAGGAGCGCGGCCTGTTCCGTACCGAATACGAAGGGCCTACACTGCGCGACCAGCTTGGTCTGCCGCGCCCGCGCAGCCGATACCAGCAATAGACGGAGCATGCGGATGCAGCCGGACGATAGGGGACAGATGAAACTAGGCTGGCTCATGAGTCCCGCTGGTAATCATCCTGCCGCCTGGCTGCATCCCGGCACCGAACTGCACGGTGCCAACAATTTTGCCCACTACGTGAATCTGGCCCGCAAATGCGAAGCGGCCAAGTTCGATTTCGTGTTTCAGGCCGACGCTGCCGGCGCGCGCGACGGCAACATGCGGGCGCTCAGCCGGGCCCCGCGCTTCATGAACATCTGGGAGCCGTTGAGCCTGCTGTCGGCGCTGGTCGCCGTCACTGACCGGATCGGTCTCTGTGGCACGATGTCCACCAGCTACTACGAGCCATACAATCTGGCGCGTCAGTTTGCATCGCTTGATCATCTCAGCGGAGGGCGTGCGGGCTGGAACGTGGTGACTTCGGCGCATCCCGCAGGCGGCTACAATTTTGGCCGCAATGGTCTGGAAGATCATGCGCTGCGCTATGAGCGCGCCCGCGAATTCGTGGATATCTGCTTCGGTCTCTGGGATAGCTGGGACGATGATGCGTTCGTGCTGGATCGCGCCAGCGGCTTGTATTTCGATCCCGAAAAAATGCACTATCTGCATCACAAGGGAAAATACTTTTCCGTGCGCGGGCCGCTGAATATTGCACGTCCGCCGCAAGGCAGGCCGGTGATCATTCAGGCGGGTGGCTCCGAATCCGGCAAGGAGCTGGCAGCGGAAACCGCGGAAGTGATCTTCACGCGCGACGCATCGATGCAACGTGCTCAGCAGTTCTATGCTGATGTGAAGGGACGCATGGCGCGCTTCGGCCGGCCGACCGATCATCTGAAGATACTGTGCGGCTTCACCTCCATCGTTGGCCGCACCGCGGCCGAGGCGGAGGCGAAATTCCAGGAGCTGCAATCGATGATCCATCCAGAAGTCGGACTGGAATTGCTGTCGGAGGACCTGGAAGGCATTCAGCTTGCAGATCTGCCGCTCGATAAGCCAATCCCGCGCGAGAGAATTCCGGCTGCGGCAAATCGACACAAGCAGTTCTTCGAGCAGATCCTCCGCCTCATCGATGAAGAACACCTGACGCTGCGGCAACTTTATCTGCGCTACGGCGCCGCGCGCGGTGGCGATGTTGTGCGCGGCACGCCGTCGCAGATCGCCGACCATATGGAGGCATGGTTCCGCGGCAATGCGGCTGACGGCTTCATGCTGACCTTCTCTCTTCTGCCGCAAGGACTGGACGACTTCATCCAGCTTGTGATTCCCGAACTCCAGCGGCGCGGCCTGTTCCGCGAGGACTACGCCGGCACTACATTGCGCGACCATCTCGGCCTGCCGCGTCCCGCAAGCCGCCATGCAACGGCGACCAATCTTGCCGCCGACTGAGTACATGCAAACAGCGAAAGGCCCGCCATGATCCGCACCGGCCAACAGTATCGTGATTCAATCCGCGACGGCCGTCAGGTCTGGATCAATGGCGAACGCGTGCGCGATGTGCCCTCGCATCCGATGTTCAAGCCGGCGGCCGATATCCGCGCACGCATCCACGATATGGCACATGAGGCGCAGCATGCTGCGACGATGGCGTATCAAGGCGACGGCGGCGAGACCAACGCTGTCAGTACCGAAACTGCCGCTGACGCCGGAAGACTGGCAGGCCAAGCGCGTCGCGGTGGATGCGGTGCTGGACGAAGTGGGCGGCATCGTCACGCGCGTTGGTGATGAGACCGTTGGCGAGATGTGGTCGCTGTACGACGGCCAGGATGTGCTCAACGAGGTCAACCCACAGTTCTCGGAAAACATCCGCCGTCACGTCGATCGCGTGGTGCGCGAGGATCCGTTCCACGTGTCAGCCAACACCGATCCGAAGGGCGATCGCTCCAAGCGGCCGCAGGACCAGGATCCCGATATGCTGCTGCACGTGGTGAAGGAGACCGATGCGGGCATCATCGTTCGCGGCGCCAAATACGAGACTGCTGCCGCCTATGCCAACCAGGCCTTCACCAAGCCCACCATCGCCAATTGGGGCGACTCGCAGCTTTCCGACTATGCAGTTGGCTTCATCTGCAATCTCGGTTCGCCGAACCTGAAGTTCATCTGCCGCACCGGCTTTGCCGGACGCGCGCCGGCCGAGGACTACCCGCTGTCTAACCGCTTCGATGAAGTCGATACGTTGCTGGTGTTCGACAATGTGCTGATCCCGTGGGAGGACGTGCTGTTCTATCGTCACACGCGGGCCGCGACATTCATTCGCGCGACACTGCACCGCTACAGTGCCTTCGCGTTCGTCCAACGCAACGTCCGTCTGGCCGATCTGATGATCGGCGCGGCATTGTTCAATGCACGGCAGACGGGACTGGATCATCAGCAGGCCGTGCAAGAGAAACTCGCGGAACTTGCCTGCTATCGCGAGGGCATCAACGCACATCTGACCGCCTCGATCGCTTGTGCCAAGCGCAGCCCGGCCGGCCTGCTGATGCCGGAGCAGTCGCTGCTGATGACCGGCCGCGTCCTGGCGTCATCGCAGCTGCACCACATGATGCATATCGCACGCGAGCTATGTGGCGGACAGATCTGCGTCACGCCTGACGCCGCCGCATTCCGCGATCCGGAAACTGCGCCGTGGCTGGAGAAATACTACACGGTGAACGAGAACTGGCAGGCGGAGGATCGCCGCAAGTTACTGGCATTCGCGCGCGACCTGCTGAACTCGGATTATGCCGGCCATCGGCTGACCTTCCAGTTGTTCGCGCAATCGCCGCCCTATGCGAACCTCGCGGCGGTCTATCGAAACTTCAATTGGGATGAGCCATTGCGGGTTGCACAGAAATCGGCTGGGCTATCGGACCGCGTGCGACAGGGGAAGCGCTGATCATGATCCATACTCGAATTCGCCGTTTCAACACGCGCGACAGCTATCCCGAGCAGAAGCTCGACAACGATCTGTGTCAAGCGGTGGTCGCCGGGCGCATGATCTATCTGCGCGGCCAGGTCGCGCAGGACCTCGACACCAGCGCCAGCGTTGGCATTGGTGATCCGGCCGCACAGGCCGAACAGGTCATGAAGAACATCGATCAGTTGCTCCGCGAATGCGGTGCATCGCTCGAGCATATTTGTAAGGTCACGGTGTATGTGACCGATATCCGCTATCGCCAGACGGTGTATCAGGTACTTGGACGATGGATGAAGGGCGTGTTCCCCGTCTTCACTGGCCTGGTTGTCGTCGCACTCGCGCGGCCGGAGTGGGTGGTGGAGGTGGATCTGATCGCGCAATTCCCGGATGAGTAAAACCGTTCTGATCACCGGCGCTGCCGGGAATATCGGTTCCAAGCTGCGGGCGCATTTTTCCAGCCTGGGCTGGACGCTCCGTCCGCTCGACATCGATGCAGGCGGCAATCCTGAGATCGAAGTTGCCGATCTGACCGAATGGAACGAAGCGTGGGTCTCGCGATTTGCAGGCGTCGACAGTGTGATTCATCTGGCCGGCAATCCGAGCCCTCGAACGTCCTGGGCCTCGGCGCAGCGGGACAACATCGACATGACGGCCAATGTATATGAGGCCGCGGCGCTGCACAGGGTCCAGCGGGTGGTGTTCGCCAGCTCCAACTGGGTGATGGCGGGATATCGGCCATCGGCAGGACCGCTGACAACCGATATGCCACCGCATCCCATCAACCCCTACGGCGTGTCCAAGCTGATTGGCGAACGCATCGGCCGCAGCCTGCATGCGCGTCGTGGCGTATCGGTGATCTGCTTTCGTATCGGCTATCTGCAACGTGGCGACAATCAGCCTGGCGCGCATTTGGGCTGGAGTACCTGGGGTCAGGCGATGTGGCTATCCAACCGCGACCTTTGCCAGGCGATGGAGCGTGCGGTGCTGGCTGAAAGCGTCGGCTTCGCGGTATTGAATCTGATGAGCGACAATCCCGGCATGCGCTGGGACATCGAGACGACACGCCGCACGATCGGCTATGCGCCGGCCGATGGAGCGGCTCCGGTGGTGACCGAAGCCATCGAACAGGACGAGCGCGACGCACACGAATTGCGCGGCACAATCGATCGGCTCGACGAACTGCTGCAACAGCGCCGCTGGTAACGCCGGGGCTTCAGGCCTCTGCGCGTACCCGCGCCAGGGCCTCGTGTGCCACCTGCAGCTCTTCCTGCATCACCTGGAGTTCCTCCAGCGTGACACTGAGTTCCTGGCGAAGCAGCAACTCTTCGGTATCGCGTGGCTTGCTGATCTCCCCACGCAGCAGCTCGGACTCCTGTTCCGCGGCGGCGCGCATGCGTAGCAGCTCGGCCAATTGAGCCCGAAGGTCGACATTCTCCTCCGTCAATTCTCCCAGACGCTGTTCCATGTCCTCGATAGCGACTTGCGATTGTTCCAGTTCGGCGCGTAACCGCGTCGTCTCATCGGACGAGGTGGCAGGCTGGACCTGGGGACGCGTTAGTGGGCTATCAGCGCCTGACCGCGCGTCACCACCGAACGACATATTCGCAATGCTATTTCCCTGCGTACCCATTCGCTTTCGTCCTTGCTCGAGTTACCGATTCGGACTGCGACTTCCCGTTCGAACCAGCTTCGTGGTCCATCAATCATCCCGACACTCGCACCAGCATCGGCCAATAAGTTCCACAAATTCATCTAAGTCGGTTGGTCTATTGGACAGGAACAGGCGCCCGCGCGCAATAGCGCCGGGTCCAGCACGGTGATCGTGCCACGCTGCTGCCGGATGGCGCCACGCTGCTGAAGCTCCTTCAAGTTCAAGGTCACCCCGGCTCGCCGCACTCCGAGCAACGCCGCCAGCCCCGCATGCGTCACCGGCAGGATATTGCCCAGATAGGCATGCAGGTTGAGCAACCAATGCGCACAGCGCTCCGCCAAGGTATGGTGGGCGTTGCAGGCAGCGACCTGACGGATCCGGGCAAGCTCGTCCTGCACCTGCGCCAGATATGCATCCTGGAATGAGGGAGATCGATACATAGCCTGGCATAATTCCGGCGCCGGCACTTCCACCGATATCACTGATGTCAATGCGCGGTAGACTGGCTCCGGCCAACCGGGTTTTGTTTCGGAACCGATCAATGTGCCAGGGCCTTTCAGGCCGAAGCAGGCAAGTTTGGTCCCGTCGATGGCTGCATATCCCGCGACAAGGCCGCTTTCCACCATGTGACACGGTGCAGCGTCCCCCTGCGAGGCACTGACAATCCGCGCACCAGATCGCCAGGTCAACTTTTCAAATACCGCCGGCGTAGCGTTTTGCCCGAGGTTGCTGGTCATTGGCGCTCCACAGAGTTCGCATTTTGTCTGTCGCCGCTTGTGCACCCTGCTACTGTCGTAACCCGAGGTCAATCGTAGACGGATGGCCCACGCCAGCCAGGGTCGTTCTTCACCCGCTCTTGATTGAGAACACACAAAAGTGGCACTCGCAAATCGAAACATTGCGGTATTATAAATATTCTTGCCGGACAATAGAGAATAGTTCAATGCCGATACCGATCGGCCGACACCATGGCCAGCCACAACGCACCCAGTATCAGTGACCATCCCCGTAGTGGGGACCGAAATCAGGATGATTGTGCGTTATTGGCAGCGAACAACCGGCCATCGTCAGCGCCAACGCAAATAGCAACACTGTCGATTTCAACTTCATCTCGATGGACCGCAGTTCAATATTGCGATGCCTACTGGCGCTGGCTGTCGCAGTGATAGCCATTCGGTATCGGACGGCAGCCCGTTACGTAACTGAAGTCCAACGGTGCTTCAAGCGCCGGATTCGGGGCCGTGACGCTTGGCGGGTTGGGCAACAAAACCACGTCCGGACCGGCGGGAGTTTCGGTCCCATCCGAGTAGACGTCGGCTGGCAGGCCATCGAAGTACGGCGAGTCAGACCCAAACGCACTCGCCACGTTGTTGTCGATGGCGCGGCCGCGGTTACTATGTGGTTCTCGCCTCGGAACCATTATGCGCCGCTGAGCACGCAAGCGACCCACCTCTCGCTGGATATGCATAGGAGCGGCAGCGTGTCCGCCAAATGCGTAGGCCGGCAGTGTTCCGCCGAGTGTGATGATGCCCAACAGCGCAATCGCCCAAAATCGGCAATTCAGTACGGCCATTTCAAGCTCCTGATGAACCTTCGCCGGTCTACCCTCACAGGCGCCAAACCCTGGCTGTGATGTAGGTTGAAATGCCGCTTTGGCCAGTTTTCATCCCATGCACGCCTGGCATTGGCGAATGCCTCGACTGACTGGGTTCGCCGATTGCCTCCTACTGGCGGCCTGACCACCTCAGCAACTGCGGGGCTGCCTGGCTCCGTTGGTTGGAGGAGGTTGGCGATGACTATCCGCAAATCGTTGGCGCATTGCGGTTTGGCTGCGATCCTAAGCTTGGGACTCGCTGGATGCGCGTACGATACCACATCAACTGGCTGGGGCGAGCCTTACGCTACCAGCGAGGTCTATGACGCACCATTCTACGATGACTTCTACAGCCCTGACGTCTTCGTTGACGGGTTTGGGCATTTCCATCGGGACGGACTGGATCACCATCCATTCCATCATTTCGGCCACGCCTTCCATCCCGGCGGCTTCGCGCACTTCCATTCCGGCGGGGTCCGTTTCGCCCATGCGGGCGGCTTTGCAGGGCACGGTCGTGGTTGATCTCATGCGGCCGATCTCAGAATGACGGATCGGCGACAGTGGCCCGCAACGTGCTTCGAAGCCAACGATTGGCTGGATGATTGTCGAGCCGTCGATGCCATATCATCGTCAGTGCGATACGGGGCGACGCAAAGGGAAGCGCCTTTATCGTCAGGGGAGCATACGCCGCGAGGTCGGCGGCTACACGGCGCGGCAGCACCGCGACAGCCTGCGAACCAACCAAGGCAGAAACCAACGAATGCAAGGGCACTTTCCCTGAAATCGGCCGCACAAGTCCGCGCTCAGCAAGCGCATCGTCAATGAAATGCAAATCATCGCCACTCGACGTGATGCCAATGTGGGGTAGGGTCGAGAACTGCTCGAGCGACAGCTCAGCGGCCGCGTCAGCGTGATCCTTTGAAAGAACGACAGCATATTCGTCTTCGAGCAATCTGACGCATTTGAAGCGGTCACCACCTTCGACCAGCGCACTCAACGCCAGTTCGATTGCGCCATTGTCGAGCTGGTCGAGCACATTCAACAGGCCAAGCGGGCGCACATCGAGTACCACGGACGGCGCGAGCTTTGCCACGTGGTGAACCAATGACGGAATGACGGCCCGCGCCGCATAATTGTTTGCCGCGATCGCGAATTCGCGAGATGACGCCGAGGGGTCGAACTGGTCGGCCTCGAGTGTCACTTGCAGCTCCTGCAGGGCGGCGCGCACCGGCCCCAGCATTCGTTCGGCGCGCGGCGTGGGACGCATCCCCTCAGGCGAGCGTACGAACAGGTCGTCATTCAGTGCTTGGCGGAGGCGCGCGAGGGCATGGCTCACAGCAGGCTGGCTCATGCCCAGCCGCTGGCCAGCACGGGTGAGGTTTCGCTCCTGCATGACCGCGTCAAAGACGACGAGAAGGTTCAGGTCGAAGGTATTCCAGTTCATGATCTGTCTTTCTCTGCATGGCACATGCACAAAGCTAATAGCCGTCTGTCCACAATCAATTTGTGCAAGTGCGCCCGCGACGCAATTCGTAAACATCGATTGTAAATTCCGGAGTGCGCGAGGATGAGGAAGGGAATAATCATTCTTGGAGTCTGTGTGGCGGCCATCCTAGGCGGCGCTGACTTCTGGCACATACAGCGTGCCGACGCGGTGACCGAGGCTCCGGCCGCGCCGCCCCCAGTCCCGGTGGTGACGCAAAAGGTTCAGGTCTCCAACGAGCCGATCATACTGACCGGTATTGGGTCGGTGCAGTCGTACAACGTCGTGGACGTTCACGCGCAGGTTACCGGCACGATACAGCAGATCGGCTTTGTGGAAGGTCAGACGGTCCACAAGGGCGATTTGATCGCGCAACTCGATCCCCGTCCCTTCCAAGCTGCCCTCCAGCAGGCGGAAGCCAATCTTGCGCGCGATGAAGCCCATCTGACCAACGCGCAGGTCAATCTGAATCGGTTCACGCCGCTGATGAAGCAAGGCTTTGCATCGGTGCAGCAGGTGACCGACCAGGAATCGCAGGTGACCCAGTTGCAGGCGAGCGTCCTCGCGGACAAGGCCGCCATATTCAATGCGCAAACGCAGCTTAGCTACACCACGATCACCTCGCCGATCGATGGTGTCACCGGAATTCGCCGCGTCGACATCGGCAACATCATTCAACCAAGCACATCCACGCCAATTGTGACCATCACGCAGGTCCAGCCGATCTCCGTCCTGTTCACGCTTCCGCAGAAGGACATTCCTGAAATACAGTCAGCGATGGCGAAGGGTTTGCTGAAAACCATCGCTTATGACGAAAACGACCGCACAAAGCTCGACGAAGGTTCACTGCTACTGGTCAACAACATCGTCAACCAGGCGTCGGGCACCGCAGAGCTGAAGGCGACTTTTCCCAATGCCAATCGGGAGCTGTGGCCGGGGGAGTTCGTCAATGTCCAGCTAGTACTTGCGGAACAGCCTAACGCCATCAGCGTGCCATTGACCGCTGTGCAGCAGGGACAGAACGGTTCGTTCGTCTTCATTGTTCGCCCGGATGAGACGGTCGCAACGCACGCGGTCGATGTCGGCGAGACGCTGTACGGTCGGGCCTATATTGATAAGGGCCTACAGGCTGGCGACACGGTGGTGACCGGGGGCCAGTACCTCCTGAGCGACGGTGTCAAAGTCGTCAGCGTACCGCCGAGTGATCCGCGCGTGCAGAACAGCTCGGAAGCCACCGCAGGAATGTTGTGATAAATCTCTCGTCCGGTTTCATCAAACGGCCGGTTGCGACCGGGCTGTTGATGGTAGCGATCATTCTGCTCGGGGCGATCGCCTATGAATTGCTGCCAGTTGCGTCACTGCCAAACGTGGCATTCCCAACCATTTCCGTGCAAGCCCAGTTGCCGGGCGCGGACCCGCAAACCATGGCGTCGTCCGTGGCCACACCGTTGGAAAAGCAGTTCGGCGAAATTCCGTACCTGACGCAGATGACGTCCACCAGCTCGACCGGCAACACGCAGATCACACTGCAATTCGCGCTGGACGACGACATCAACGCCGCGGCACAGCTTGTCCAGACGGCGATCAACGCGGCGGCAGGTCAGCTTCCCAAGGACATGCCGACGCCGCCGACATATCACGAGACCAATCCTGCCGATGCGCCGATCCTGGTGCTTGGTCTCACGTCTGATGTTCTGCCGATCACGACGGTGGACGATTATGCCGAGAGCATTCTCGCGCAGAAGCTGTCACAGATGGCGGGCGTCGGGCTCGTCGGCATTGGCGGCGAGCAGCATCCGGCGATTCGCATCCAGTTCAACCCGGCGCAGCTTGCTGCCAATGGACTGGACCTGGAGGATGTTCGCAACGCGCTGACCAATGTCAGTGTGATTCAGCCGAAGGGTAACCTCTACGGACAGAGCCGGGCTTACACGCTGCAGACCAGCGACCAAATCCTCGAGCCGCAGGATTGGGACAATCAGATCATCGCCTATCGCAATGGCGGACCTATTCGGGTGCGCGATGTCGGCAAGGCACTTGTTGGTCCGCAGGATGAGACGATGAAAGGCTGGGTCAACAATCATCGCGGCATCGTCCTTGCGATCCAGCGCCTGCCTGCTGCCAATGTGATCAGCACCGTGCAGGGGATCATGGCCGCGCTGCCGCAGTTGGAGCGGTCGATCCCTCCAACCATCAATGTGTCGGTGATCTCGGACCGGACGACGACCATCCGGGCCTCAGTCGCTGACGTGCAGTTTACCCTGATACTGACGGTCGCGCTCGTGGTCGGCGTGATCTTCCTGTTCCTGCGCAGTCTCTGGGCAACGATCATTCCAGCGATTGCGGTTCCGGTGTCGATCATTGGCACGTTCGGCGTGATGTATGCCCTGGGTTACAGCCTGGATAATCTGTCGCTGATGGGGCTGTCGATCGCGGTGGGATTTGTCGTCGACGATGCCATCGTGATGGTCGAAAACATCGCGCGGCATATCGAGATGGGCAAGAGACCGATGCAGGCTGCCATAGATGGCGCCGGCGAAATCGGGTTCACGATCCTTTCCATCTCCATTTCGCTCGTCGCCGTGTTCATCCCGCTGTTGCTGATGGGCGGATTGGTGGGCCGCATGTTCCAGGAGTTCGCGGTCACCGTTACCGTTGCCATCGGCGTTTCCGTCCTGGTGTCGCTGACGCTGACACCGATGATGGGTGCCCGGCTGCTGCGGCCGGAACATCCGGAACAGCAGAGCCCTGTGTCCCGTGCGCTGGAGTCGTTCTTTGACGCGCTGCTCGCCGGGTACTCGCGCGCGCTGACCGTGGCGCTGCGCCACCGCTTCATCACCTTGATGGCCATGCTGGCGACGGTGGCCGCGACTGTGGTGCTCTTCGTCGTCATCCCCAAGGGATTCTTCCCGGAACAGGACACCGAACTCATTCTCGGCATCACCGAGGCAGCGGAAGACGTTTCCCCGAGCGGGATGGCAGCCATTCAGCGGCAGGTGATCGCGCAGGCGCTGAAGGATCCAGCGGTTGCCTCCGTCGGCGCTTACATCGGAGCCGGCGGTGCCACATCGACCGAGAACCAGGGGCGCATCTTCATGGCGCTGAAACCGAAACCACAACGGGCGCCGATCATGACTGTCATCTCGCGGCTTGATGCGGAGATGCGCGGCATTCCAGGTGTCCGGCTGTTCATGCAACCGGTGCAGGACATCAATATCGGCGGGCGTCTCACGGCTACACAATACCAATACACGCTGTCGGACATTGATGCGACCGAGCTGAACAAATGGGCACCGATCATTCAGAATGCCATGGCGAAACTGCCGCAGATCACCGATCTGGCGAGTGACCAGCAATCGGCTGCGCCACAGCTCACATTGGAGATCAATCGGGATACCGCATCGCGCCTGGGTATCGATGCAGCGCAGATTGACGCCGTGTTGTACGACGCGTTCGGACAACGGCCGATTTCGCAGCTTTACACGAGCCTCAACCAGTACTTCGTCATCATGGAGGTGGACCCTGGTTTCCAGCTTGGCCCGAACGCGCTGCAACGGATCTATGTCAGATCACAGAATTCGGGGATGGTGCCGCTGAGCGAGCTCGTTACGGAGCACGAGACCCTCGCTCCTCTGTCGGTCAATCACCAGGGGCAGTTCCCTTCCGTGACGCTGAGCTTCAACCTCAAGGGCAATGCGCCGCTTGGCCCTGCCGTCGCGGCGATCAACAAGGCCATGCAATCGCTGCATGTGCCGCCGACGCTGCAGGCAAGCTTCCAAGGCAATGCCCAGGCGTTCCAATCGTCACTCTCCAGCACGCCAATCCTCATCGTTGCTGCCTTGATCGCGGTCTACATCGTGCTGGGCATGCTGTACGAAAACACCGTGCATCCGTTGACCATCATTTCGACGTTGCCCTCGGCAGGGGCGGGAGCACTGTTCGTCCTGCTGGTGTTCGGGTTTGGCCTGGATGTGATGGGGATTATCGGCATTATCCTGCTCATCGGCATCGTCAAGAAGAACGGCATCATGCTGGTGGACTTTGCCCTCGAGGCGGAGCGGCACCGTGGCCTGACCCCGGAGCAGTCGATCTATGAAGCATGCCGGCTGCGCTTTCGACCCATCCTCATGACGACCATGTGCGCCTTGTTGGGCGGCCTTCCGCTCATGCTGAGCAACGGCACCGGGTCCGAACTGCGTAAGCCTCTCGGCTACGCCATGGTCGGTGGCCTGGTCGTGTCGCAGATCCTCACCCTGTTCACCACGCCGGTGGTCTACATCTACATGGACAAGCTGTCGCATCTGCTGTCGTGGAAAAAGGCGAGAGTCAGTGCTCCAGTTAAAGTCCCGGCCGAATGAACTCCTCCAGTGGCGGATGATTCGCCGGTCATGCTTTTGGCGCATGTGCCAGTAAGCAGACCTCATTGGGCATCAGTCGGGTTGTCACCTATCTCGTAGATACGGAGACGCTGATGTCCCCGCCTGGTGCATGTCACCAGTGGATAGATGAGGAGATGCAAGTCATGAATGCAAGGAAGTTATCCACCCTGCTGTTGGCAACCGCGGCCACGCTGGGCATTGGCATGGGTTCGGCCTTTGCTCAGACCAGCGAGAGTGCCAGCGGCTACGTCTACCCCGACTTTTGGGGCAACGAGGCGGCGCAGACAGCACCCAAGGGCGACGCTGCAACTCAGTCGAGCGGCGACCCGATCAGCACCTATGTCACGCAGTCAAGCCACGGCACCTGGTTGTTCCCGCCTAACCCGAACAGTGGTGGCTGATACCAAGCAGAGTGTCGCAGTGAGAGGGCCGGCAATGCCGGCCCTTTCCGCATTTAGACCACCATCGGGTTCACGGACGAATGACACGACGACAGTCGCGGTAGATATTGCTCTAGAGTATTTGCGATGTGACTGGAAACCTGATGCGTTTCGCTTGCCGCTCAACCCATCCTACGAATGACGCCGGACTGTGCGGCGCCGTAGGATGCGGTTGAGCGCAGCGAAACCCATCAATTCCGGTTTGCCTGAAAGTGCTCTAGTACCCGCGATCGGAAGAGCGTGCGTCATCCTGACGCCATGTCATTGCGAGGAGCGAAGCGACGAAGCAATCCCGGCGAGATCGCCCAATTCGAGATCGCCCAATTCGTCCGAGATTGCTTCGTCGCTTCGCTCCTCGCAATGACAGTCTTCGATGTATCGTCCTTCAATGATTCCGGGTATAGTGCGCACCCACAGAAGCTGCGGCTGCTTTACTCTCGAGCTCCCGATAGAGTTCGTCCAATATGGCGGTGTTCCGCTTGAGTTCGTTGGAATCCAGGTTGATGCGGGCGGCTCGTTCGCGCTGCCACACCTCTGATTGTGTTGGCTGGTGATCAAAGCCGCCGTAGATATTACCGATACGCGACGGCGGGCCGTCATCTGCGAAAGCAAGCGATGGCTCACCAGCGAGGGATAATGCGCACAGCAACGCTGTCGTCTTCATGGCCGATCTCTTTGCCAGAGTGGAAGGCATCAGGCTGCGGGACGTTGTACGCTCTCCCGCCTCAGCGGGGGCGCCATGAATTCGGGCGATACCGGATTGGCGATGCAGCGCGTCAGTATCGCGTTGATGTCCTTCCTGGTCGCATCATCGATATGCCACCCTTCGATTTTCTCGACCGGTTGCATCTGGTCGGGACGTCGCGCGCCCCACAGAGCTATCGTCGGTCCCTGATCCAGCACCCAACGAACGGCAAGCGCCAACACCGACTTGTCGAACCTCTCCCGCGCAAGCAAATCGAGCGCGTCAACCGCGGCCAGATACTGTCGGAAGCGTCTACCCTGGAACTTCGGGTCAACCTTGCGCAGATCATCACCGCCGAACCTGGTCCCGGTGGTGATCTTTCCAGTGAGCAGACCACGGCACAGAGCGCCATAGCTCAGAACCGTCAGATCGGTTCTCTTGGCGTATGGCAGCACGTCCGCTTCGATTTCACGCTCGAACAGGTTGTATGGCGGCTGCACGGCATCGATCCTGGCGACTGCACGGAACATATCCATTTGTGCAGGCGAGAAGTTGCTGACGCCAATTGCCCGGATCTTTCCCTCGCGGCGGAGGTCCTCAAGCGCACGCGCCGTCTCAACAAGCGGCGTCTCGCTATCAGGCCAGTGGACCTGATAGAGATCGATCACGTCGGTCCGAAGACGCCGTAACGAGTCTTCGATATCCTGCCGGATGCGGACAGGACGCAAATCGCGAAACACCGCGCCATTCTTCCAACCGAGCCCAACCTTGGTCGCGATCTGTACTTTATTGCGCAGTCCACCTTCAGCGAGCGCTTTGCCCACGATTTCCTCGGAGCGGCCAAAACCGTAGGCCGGCGCCGTATCGATCAGCGTGACCCCGCGTTCCACGGCAGCACGTATCGTCGCGATCGACTGTGCTTCGTCGGTTCCACCCCACATCAAGCCGCCAATGGCCCATGTGCCGAGACCTATCCGCGAGGCCGTGAGGCCGGAAGCACCAATTGCAATCTGTTCCATGATTCACCTTCGGAGTGTTTGAGAATGTGGCGTCAACAGGCCGCCGATATGCCGGCATCCAGCGCCGCGAGCCTGCCGATTGCTGACCAGTCAAGTTGCTCGCCACCGTGCGCGAACAACGTGAGGAACCGATTGTGCAGCAGGTCCGCGAGCGGCAACGGAACGCGCAGATCTTCCGCCGCAGTCATCACCAGATGGATGTCCTTGTGTCCCAGCGGTGCAGCGAAGCCAGCCGGCGCGAAATTTCCGCCAGCGATGAGCGCCCCGTAGGTCTTGTAGACCGGCGCGTTGAACAGGCTCGACGTGAGTAGCTCGATGTACTGCCGCCCATCGACGCCACCCTTGGTGACAAGCGCCAACGCCTCGCCGAGCGCTTCGATCACAGAAGCAATCAGGAAGTTGCCACTGAGCTTCACCAGGTTGGCAGCTTCCGGTCGATCGGAAATGATGAATGTTCTCTGTCCGATGACATCGAGCAGCGGCGTTGCCAACCTGATCGCGGTGGATGTTCCGCCAGCCACGACAAACAATGAGCCTGCCGCGGCGACATCAGGGCGACCAAATACTGGTGCAGCGACGAAGTGTTGCCCGGCTGCGACGTGTGCCATTGCAAGACGCTGCGACAATTCGACACTGATCGTGCTTGATGAAACATGCAGGGCGCCTGCTGGCAGATTGGCAATGACGCCATCTTGTCCTAGTACGACGCTCTCAACAGCCTCGTCGTTGGCAAGCATCGTTATGACTGCATCGCCCTTGCACGCATCGGCGATACTGACGGCGGCGCGAGCGCCTTGCGTAATCAAGTCCCCGGCCTTTTCCCGGGTACGGTTATAGACCGTGACGTCATAGCCGGCGCTCAACAGATTGGCTGCCATTCCGGCTCCCATGCGACCGAGACCAATGAATCCGATGTTCATTGTCCACCTCCCGCCGCTGAGAGGCGTCCGGTATCGCGGATTGTGCTGGGCGCCGGGACTGCTCCAGATAGCAGTTCGTTGATCGTCGCGTATTCGCCAAGAAGGTTCGTTGGCCAAGGCAGGGAGTCCAACGATTGCCGCCGAACCGCCATCCCCTGGGAGCGATGGCTGTGTATGGACTGCTGAGCGCCACTGTCGAACATCTCTCTGCTCCTCGCAGGATCAAAACCACCATTCAAATGGTGTCGGCCCTGACGAGCGGCGAGCAGATCGTAATTCCATTGCGGAATGCCGCCATGCTGAGAAGCGATATGGAATCCACTCGATGAACCGCGATATGCGATGGCGGACGCAAAGGAACGCGGCGCGTTCCGAGAATCCCCCACGACTACAAGAGACAGGAGATAGCCATGACGACAATCCGCAGATCTTCTATGACGCTTGCCCTCGCTGCGATGGCATCACTGCTTGGATCGGCAGTGCCCGCTTTCGCCGCGCCTAACTCTTTCGAGACCTCCAGAGGCCCCGCCTACATAACCGGCAGCTTCGGCTCGATGCAGACAACCACAATTCCCGGTAGTCCGGGCCAGGGTTTGCTCATGAGCAACGGCAACGGGACAAGCACGTTGATCGCGCCTGGTCAGTTGCCGCAGGTTGTCGGCACACCGCGATAATACATTCATCGTGGCCGGCGCGTGCCGGCCACGACGAATGGATCAACTCAGTCCTGCACCGATGCGCGGATCAACCCGCGCAGCCACCGCTGAGCTGGGTCATTGTCCAGCCCTCGATGCCAAATCATTGACAGCTCGGTGCGTGGCGAAGCGAATGGCAGATCCATCGGAACGAGCGGGCAAACAGCAGCAAGACCGTTGGCCGCTCGACGCGGCATGATCGCCAGTCGATCGGATTCTACCAACATCAGGACGATTGATAGGAATGGCACGCGAAATGCAATTCTGCGAGACAGACCAAGCTCGCTGAGTGCGTCATCAACAAAGTCTGAGTCAACATCGGAGGATGTGATGACAACATGTGGGATCGTAGCCAACTGCTGCGCAGTCAATTCCCCCATGCTTGCGGCGGGATGCTGCCTGTCAAGCAGTGCAACGTAGTCGTCGTCGGTGACACGCACGCATTTAAATCGCTCGCCGCCATCCACCAGGCGCGTGAGTGCAACGTCGGCAGCGCCTCCATCCAGCAGATCCAGTGCATCTCGAGCTCCAAGCGGGAGGATGTCCAAGGAGACGCCTTTCGCCTCCTCGGCAATCATGCGCGACAAGGTAGGCACGACGGCCCGGGCGGCGTAGTTGTTCACCAGCAGGGTAAATTCGCGGACAGAGTTTGCCGGATCAAAATGTTCGGGCTCGAGCGTCGTGCGCAGTACTCTAAGCGCTTCTCGGATCGGTTGCGCGATCCGCTCTGCGCGGGGCGTTGGCTGCATACCTTCCGGGGTCCGAATGAACAGTTCGTCACCCAGCATGTGACGCAGTCGCGCCAAAGCGTGGCTGGCCGCCGGCTGGCTAAGTCCGAGCTTTCGGCCGGCACGCGTCAGACTGCGTTCCTGCATGATCGCGTCCAGCACTCTGAGCAAATTCAGATCGATCGCGCCCGGATTGACGCCTGCAGCCGACGTCGCGTTGGCCTGCGCCAACCGTCGGGTCGAGTTGCCCGCGACAAGTGAATCGACTGCAATGTGCTGCATCAGAATCCAGGATCCTCAATGACCAAGCTGCCAAGCCAATGGCTGGCGCCGGTACATGGGCGAATACCTGTCCCTCGTCTATAAGGAAACCGCTCTGTAGTGCTGGTTCTTTAGCGCCGGGCTGGCAGGTTGGACAAATAAGCGGCAACGGCTTCTCGCTCGGTCGGGCTCAGTGCAGTCGCCACTTGGCGCATCAATGCGTTGTGGCCGCTGGGACCAGCGTAGTGCGCCAACCTCTCCAGTATCTTCGCTTGCGATAGCCCGGCAAGTGCCGGTGCGCCGATCGCCGAGCTGCCTTGAAAATTCTGACCATGGCAGGACACGCAGGCCATGGCTCCCTTGCCGTTGCCGTCATGGGCAATTGTGCGACCATCAGGTGCGGTTCCCATGGCCAGCAATGGCAATGGGAGAAGCAGCAATGTGAACAGCCGATGCATGGGCTAACCCAGACTCTCCTGATCTCGTCGATCGAGCACCGAAACAACACGCCCTGTCAGCACTTCGACCGCGTATGCGACGTCACTCGTCGGCGCGCTTCCATCTATCACCTGCTGCTCGTAGGCGAATGGAACAGAACCGTTGAAAATGTTAACTACCAATCGCAAAGTACCGTGCGGAGGCATAGGCAGGACGTGCCACACAATCCGACGTTCGGGGAATGGACCAGCGACAGTATTCGCTCGAGTGTTCGCCGGCATCGCCAATTCCATGTCGGCTTTGACGACATGTTCAAACTGCGCATAGGTCATGTCTGGCGGGGCCCCGCGAATGCTGACGCTGGCGGGGCCGGTTGATGTGATCACCTCGAAATCCGGCTGCATTGCCAGCGTAGCCGATGACCCGGCGCAGGCAGTCAGTGCAATCGAGGTGAGCAATGGCAGGGCAGATGAAATATGCATGGCATTTATCTCCGCCATCAGGAGATGTTCTGTCCCGATCATGATGCCAATAGGTGCGTGCATTCCTCCGGTGCATCAGCGTATGAGGCACCGACTGGGGGTGTCATGCGGCAGTGGGCGTTCGTGGGCGCAGCACGCCGTCCTTGGAACATGCACTGGCTTCTGGTGGGCACAGGGGTATCCGCTTGCGGTTGACCGCCGAAATACCCCGTGCGCCCCAGAATCAGCCCCAGGTGGCCTTACCGCTCGCCAGAGTGATGGTGATGTGGCCCATCGTGGTATCGGCCTTGGCTCCGTGCCAGTGGCGCTCACCCGCCTTCACGTGAGCAACGTCACCGACCTTGATTTCACGACGCTCGGTTTCCGTGGCAACCCACCCGCTGCCCGAGGTGACGATCAGTATCTGGTCGCAATCGTGAACGTGCCAGCCCGTGTTGCATCCTTGGCTGAAGTTCACGATGCTGCAATTGAAATTCGCCAACTCCCCCGGCTCGATAATGGTCTGGCGGGTGCGATGCACAGGCCCGGAATATCCATCCGTCGGTTCCGCGGCGCCGGGCGCTGGGGCTTCGGGGATACTGCTCAACGTGACCACCTTCATGACACTCTCTCCCTTATTGTCGAGTTTTCGACTGTGGATCGGCGCGAAGCCTTCCATGGCCAGGCAATAGCCTAACAGATTTCTACATGTGAACACCTGGCGTTCTCCGACGGCACGCCAGCTACCAGTTTGGCCCAAAGGCTCTCCTGATGAAATCCGCGGCCGCACGGAACCCTGTCGCTGTCGCTTGACCACACATGGGCCGGTCGATAGCCTCAACTCAAGGCTCCAGGCCGTGAAAAACACTCACATGCCGGGCTGAAAGTTGCGTGGTCGCGCTACACCGCGAGGTCATATTCGTGCACGCACGCGTTCTCGGCGCTGCTGCTGGCGGCGGCTTTCCGCAATGGAATTCGAATGCCGTCGGGTGCCGTCGCGCCCGCGCCGGCGACCCACTGGCCAGGCCACGTACACAGGCGTCGATTGCCGTCAGCACCGACGGCAACTCGTGGTTTTTGTTCAATGCTTCGCCAGACCTGCGCCAGCAGATCGATGCGGCATCCTGTCTGCATCCGCGCGACGGCCTGCGTTCGTCACCCATTTCCGGCGTCGTTCTGACCGGCGGGGACGTGGATGCGATTGCCGGACTGCTGACGCTGCGAGAACGCCACAGGTTCACAATCTACGGCACGTCCCGAATGCACCAGATACTCGACGCGAACCCGATCTTCGAAGTGCTGGGACGCGATATGGTCGTGCGGCAGAGCGTCGCCGTTGGCGTGCCGTTCATGTTGCAGCTTCCCGATGGTTCGCCCAGCGGCCTTTCGGTGGAGTTGTTCCCAGTGCCTGGTAAGGTGCCGCTCTATCTGGAGCAAGCCACAGTCGCACCAGTCATCGCCGAAGGCGAGGAGACCGTCGGCGCGGCGATCACCGACGGGCATCATCAACTGTTGTTCATCCCAGGTTGCGCGAAGATGACCAACGGGCTCGCACGACGGCTCCAAGGTACGGACATCGTATTGTTCGACGGCACGCTGTGGACTGACGATGAGATGCTGCGCGCGGGCGTCGGTAGCAAGACCGGGTTGCGCATGGGCCACATGAGCGTCAGCGGACCGGATGGTACACTCGCCGCGTTCAGGACGATCGACATTCGACGTAAGATCCTGCTGCATATCAACAACTCCAATCCGATCCTTCTGGACGATTCCCCCGAAAGGGCCGAAGTGGAGGCGGCAGGATGGGAGGTTGCCTACGACGGAATGGAGATCCAGTTATGACCGCTCGCTTGCTCTCCCCCGATGAACTGGAAGCTGCATTGCGACAAATCGGCGCCGAGCGGTATCATTCCAATCATCCCTTCCATAAGCTGATGTACCAGGGGAAGCTGAGTCGTGGTCAGCTTCAGGCCTGGGCGCTGAATCGCTACTACTACCAAGCCCGCATCCCCGCGAAGGACGCCACGTTGATCGCGCGGCTACCGACGCCGGAACTGCGGCGCGCCTGGCGGCGACGCCTGCATGACCATGACGGCGACGAACCGAATACCGGCGGCATCGAACGGTGGTTGAAGCTGACCGATGGACTGGGGCTCGATCGCCAGTACGTCATGTCAACCGGAGGCCTGTTGCCGATCACGCGGTTCGCAGTCGATGCATACGTGGACATCGTGCGCGACCGGTCGATCCTGGAAGGCATTGCGTCGTGCCTGACAGAATTGTTCTCCCCCGCGATCATTGCCGAGCGCGTCGGCGGCATGCTGGCAAATTATGATTTCATAACAGCCGACACGCTCAACTATTTCACGCCGCGGTTGGACCAGGCGCCAATGGATGCCGACTACGCCCTGGCCTACGTCAAGGAACATGCGCGCACGCCAGAACAACAGGAGGCCGTGCAGGCGGTATTGCGGACCAAGTGCGACATCCTCTGGGCGATGTTGGATGCTCTGCATCTGGCGTATGTGGAGCCGAAGATGGTCCCTCCCGGTGCTTTCGTGCCTCACGAGGGGTGAATAATCGCGCCGTCAGCTTTGCCGATCTGAGCCACGCTGCTCGTTCGCAACGCTGATCTCCTCAAGCACCTGCGTCGGACGTTCACCAAGCAGCAGAATGCGGTCGGCCAGCGACGCGGCCTCCGCGCGGTCATGCGTGACAAGCAATGCCGCGGTCGGACGCGCCCGCCAGGTGTTCAACAGCAGCGCTCGGCTACGCGCGGCCATAGTGGGATCCAGCGAAACGAACGGTTCGTCCAGCAGAACAAGTTGTGGCGCGATCGCTAATGCGCGCGCGATGGCGACCCGCCGCGCCATCCCAAGGGACAACTTGGCGGGGAATGCGTCTGCGAATGATGCAAGGTCCAATGTGTGCAACAGATTGTCGGCAAGCTCCGCATCCGCATTTCGCTGTGCCAACAGCACATTCTGCCGCACCGTGCGCCAGGGCAGCAGGCGCGGCTCCTGAAACACCGTGCCGATGCGCGGCTGCATGCCGTCATGCCACTCGAGGCTGCCCTGAAAGTCGCTGTCCAGGCCACCAACAATCCGCAGCAGTGTCGTCTTGCCGCAGCCGGATGGACCGACAAGCGCGACGATCTCGCGCGCACCGAGCGTAAGTTCGATCTTGCCCAACACCGGCAATTGACCGCGGTCCGTGCGAAACGCCTTACCATCGAGACGCAGCCGAAGCATCACCTCCGCCATTCCGTGGCCCAGCGTTCCAACGGCTGCAACACGCCCCATTCGAGTAGCTGGACCACGAGAATAAAGGCGAGCGTGTAGGCGAGGATCATCGTGACGTCGAACAACTGGAAATAGATCTGGATTTGGAAGCCGATCCCGTTGCTGCGGCCAAGCAATTCGACGACCAGGACGATCTTCCATATCAATGCCAGACCGGCACGCGAGGCGGCAAAGATATAGGGCAAAAGTTGCGGCAGGATCACGTGCCGCAACCTGCGCCAGCGTGACATGTGGAAGCTTGTGGCCATTTCGGCGAGCGCGGGATCAAGCGCACGGGCGCCCTCGCGCAAGGTGACCACGGTGGTTGGAAACTTGTTCAGTGCAACCGCCGCGATGGCAGCGATTTCGTTCATGCCGAACCAGATATAGATCAACACGATCACGACGAGCGCAGGCAGGTTCAGCAGCACGGTCACCGTATTGTCCAACAATAAATCGAGCCGCCGCCAGCTTCCCATGGCGATGCCAAGTGCGCTGCCCAACAGCAGCGACAGCGTGAACGCAGCGGCGACGCGGCCAAGAGTGATCGCCAGGTTCCACGGCAGTACGCCCGAGATGGTCTGCTGCACCATCGCTTGCAGCACGGCGGTGACCGTCGGCAGCAGCCGGCTGTCGGCAAGGCTCGCTGCGATCTGCCAGACGAGCAGGAACACCAGCGCGGAGAGCAGCCGCGTCGGCAATTCCCAACCGGTACGGGCCGTTAGCTGTCCGCTTGCCAAGTGACAGGCCAGAAGGTTCCCGGTGGTATGGCGCTGATCGGTCCGACAAGTTCCGGGCCGCCAACTTTCGCCAGGATTCCGAACAATTGGGCGGCGGCGCGGCGTTCTGCTTCGCCCCATCGTGCGGGGATGCCGCGCCGGTACCAATCGCGCAGCCGCACCACTTCGCTGTTGTCTTTAGCGCCCATCAACGGCGTTATGCGCTGCCATTCAGCATCAGAAGTCGCGAGGATGCCGCGGGCCTGGCGTGAGGCGGCGACGAATGCATCGATCAACGCGGGGCTTTGCTCTGCCCAATGTTGCGCGAACGTGTAGCCGATATAGGGCACTCCGGCGGCGATCCCCAGCCCGCTGACGGCGTCCTCGACGGCCAGGATATTGCGCGCACCGCCGGCCTCGGCCTTTGCCGCGAATGGCCAGTAAGTCAGCAGCGCATCCAGGCGTCCTGCCTTCATTTCCTCCGCGAGCAATGGCGGAGGTCCGAAGCTTTTATTTGTCGCGGTGTCGAGGTCGATTCCGTAGCGTTGCGATGCGTAGGCACGGAGAATGAGCCAGCTCTTGTCAAGCGGACTGCCGGCAATGCCGAGCGATCGTCCCGCCAGGCTGGGCACGTCATGCACCGGCAAATCAGCCGGCGCGAGCAACGCTCCAACTGCATTGGAGAACGGGATGAATGTCCAGTCCGCTCCACTGCCGCGTTGCCGTGCCACCCACAGCCAGTCGATCACGATCATGTCGACCTGACCGGATTGCAATGCGACCTGGGTGGCCTGCGCAGTGGCGAACTCGATCGGTTCGATTGCGATATGCGCCGCCGCATCCAGTGCGTGATGGCGGATCACGTCGATTTCCCACGACACCGTACCGAAACGCAGCAGCCCGACCCGGATAGTTGGCGTCGGTGCGGCACAGAGCGGCGTGGCGATAGCTGAAAGACTGGCGCCCAGCAATGTTCGCCGCGCAATTTGCATCGGTCTGCCTCCCTCAGCCCAGCAATTATCCGTGCTTGCTGGAGTGTCAATGGGTGCCGCGCTTTACCGATTCCGGGTAATAGCGCAATGTCATCGTGAGGATTGCAATGGTATCCTTCGTCCGCCTGATTGGTTTGCTGCTGACGCTCGGTAGCCTTGCGTTCGTGCAGTCAGGCCACGCCGACGAAGGCGGCGGTTATCCCACCGCTGCCCGTGCCGAGTACGTGTTCGCCTGCATGGCGACCAATGGCAACAATCAGGAGGCGCTACAACATTGCTCTTGCGCCATCGACGTGATCGCTTCTGTGCTGCCCTACGACGATTACGAGAAGGCCGAGACCACATTGCGCATGCGCCGCTCCGCTGGCGGATATCTCGGTGAGGAATTCCGCAGCGCGGTGACCAACGACATGGTGCGCGGCCTCGATGAGGCCCAGGCCGAGGCGGAAGTTCGCTGCTTCTGAACCGTGCGAAGGCTCCTACACCAAAGCTCACTGACCGGGACTTATCTGTTGCCCAGTCGTTGCCTCGTCGTCATGGCCGGACTTGATCCGGCCATGGCATGCATTGGCACCTTTGTGCCGTTGCGCCTGATGGCCAGGTCAAAGTCCGGCCATGACGGTTCAGCGAATGCGTCGCGGTCAACCAGAAGCGGTATCAGACGCGCGCCACAGGCCACTCCTGCTTGAACGACTGTCCCTCGCTGTCATCGGCTTCCACACGGAAGCTGGCTGCGCCGTTTGGCCGGTATTCGAAGCGAAATTCCGGGTTCTCGGAGATCGAAATTCCGGTTTGAATCGTCAGCAGCAGATCGTCGCCCTGCCAAATCCGCACCGTGGCGACGAAGTGCGCCGGCACGTAAAGCCGGGTCAACTGATCCATCTGCATGCCGGTATAGTTGGGATGGCGGATCAGCAATTGCGCCTCGCGAAGACCAGATGCCGCATCGCTCGACGGAGGGAACTGGCGGAATCGCATCGTGCCCAGCGGGATCGAGTCCGCTTCAAGTTTCGCCGCCGGCGCCGAGCATCCGCCCGCCGCTTTGACGAAGCGTGCGGAGGCGTAGAGCTGCCCGTCGCTCAGCTCGGCAACAGCGTGGATGTTGGTGTAGGTGTCGACGCGTACCCGCGTTGACAGGGATCGCAGTCCGCCTGCGGGGCCCGGCGAGAACACCGCCGCGAGCGGCGATGGGTTCTGGTCGATCACCAGTGTGATGTTGCGGACTTGCCGTTTGTCGTCCGCCGGCAGCAGATTATGCAAGCCGATCGGAACCAGTGCTGCATCTTCTGCGCGATAGGGGGCATCGATCCCGACAATCGCAGCGCCATCCTGGAGCGGCCGGCCGGCGAAGATCTGTGTGGCCAACGATGGCCACGGATCTTCCGCAGCCGGCGCCTGTGCCACCGCGCGGCGGCCGACAGCGCCGAGCGCCACCGCCGCCAGTATGCTCCGACGATACACCGTCGCTTGCCTTGCTTGATGCTTCATGGCCGCCCCTCCACTGCGGCATGACATGAGTGCCGCAGCCTGTCCGTCCATTGCCAAGGACATCACGCTATCACAGTTCGCGCCGATATGACATTGCCTGCCATGACGTGGCGTGACTGCGGCCAACTGAGATTGCCCTGGACCCTTGGCCCATGGGCAGGGCAATCGGGCGAACGATCCCGAACCCGGTTTGCGGAGCGGCAAAGCAAGGTTTCACACGGATGCCACGGGGAAGCAAAGTCACGGAGAACCGCCGAGAAACGGTTATACGCTTCGCGCGAAGCGCATTGAATTTCTTCTCGGTGGTCCTCCGTGGTTTTGTTCCTCTGTGGCCTCCGTGCGAACCCTTGCTTTGCCTCACGCACCGGGATGCGGCCCGGTGCACCCGATTGCCCTGGACTCTTGGCCCATGGCTGGACGCCGCCGCGATCAACCTGCTAGGGTGCCCCGGTCGGGATTACAGCCGACCGCGTGTTCTTGGTGAACGACAAAAAACGAGGAGTTATCTTATGGCTTGGACACGTCCGATGTTGCGCGAAATTTGCGTGGGCATGGAAATCAACGGCTACTTCGCCGGAACTCTGTAACCACGCGGCGCGGCTATAGCTGGTGCATCGTGCTGTGCGGCCGTGCAGCACGACGTTTTTCGCCTGTACAAGGCGATCGACGATCCGAGTTGGCGCGCGCCCGCTTTCATAGCCGCACCCATGTCGCTGGCGGATGCGGCTGATGCCCGGCCCCGACACATCCCGGCTGCCCGAACGTCCGCGCCTCGCGCCCGGTGTGCGGCTCCACTTCGATAAGACCCGCGATGCATGGGTATTCCTCGGTCCGGAGCGGGTGATCGAGATGGAGGGACCTGCCAGCGAGATCCTGCGCCGTTGCGACGGTAACCGCACCGTGACGCAGATCGTCGACGAGCTTGCCGCGCTTTATGCCGCCGAACGGGCCGAGATCGCCGGCGACGTAAGCGATATGCTGGCCGAACTCGTAGAGAAACGAATGCTGGTGGCATGAACGCGCCGTTCGGCCTGCTGGCGGAGCTGACGCATCGCTGTCCACTCGCGTGTCCGTATTGCTCCAATCCGCTGGTTTTGGACGACGGTGCCGACGAGCTGGACACCGCCGCCTGGGCGCGCGTTTTTCGCGAGGCCGCGGCGCTGGGCGTGCTGCAAGTGCACCTGTCTGGCGGCGAACCCGCGTCTCGCCGCGACCTCGTGGAGATCGTCGCTGCCGCCCACGAAGCGGGCCTGTATACCAACCTGATTACCTCGGCCATCGGACTTAACACGGGCCGCCTGGCACAACTGCGGGACGCGGGGCTCGACCACGTTCAGCTCTCGGTGCAGGACACCGACGCGACAACCGCCGACCACATCGCCGGCTATCCCGGCGCGCATGACCGCAAGCTCAGTTTCGCGCGATCGGTTGCCGAGCTCGGCTTAGCGCTCACCGTCAATACCGTGATTCATCGCGCCAATATCGACCACGTCGCCGCTCTGGTTGAGCTGGCAGCTTCACTCGGCGCCGGACGCGTCGAGATCGCGCACGCGCAGTATTATGGCTGGGCATTGCGCAACCGGCCCGCACTGATGCCGACGCGGGACCAGGTGCACCAGGCAATGCAGGCGGTCGAGCAGGTTCGCCCGCGCTACGCCGGCCGCATGGCGATCGACCTCGTCGTGCCGGACTATTATGCTAGACGGCCAAAGGCATGCATGGGCGGATGGGCGAGTCGTTCGTTGAACGTGACGCCGTCCGGTCGCGTGCTGCCATGTCATGCCGCCGAAACGATTCCCGGTCTGCTGTTCTGGTCAGTCCGCGAGTATTCGTTGCAGCGGATCTGGGCGGAGTCGCCGGCGTTCCAGGCGTTCCGAGGCACCGACTGGATGCAAGAGCCCTGCCGAAGCTGCGCGCTGCGCGAGGTCGATTTCGGTGGTTGCCGTTGCCAGGCACTGGCCATCGCGGGCGACGCGGCTGCCACCGACCCAGCTTGCGAGCTGTCGCCCCACCACGCGCGCATACTGGCGCTGGCAGAGCATGATTCCGCTGGCAGCGACGTCCAATACACCTATCGCGGGCGCCCGGTACGCGTGGCCGCTACTGCCACTCCATCTCGCTGAACGCCACGGTCGCGTTGCGTGGATTGTAGTCGTCGAACAGCTTCCAGCGATCGCGTTCTGACTGACCTATCTGCGGCACGGCGCGCGCCAGTGGCACGCCGGCGGCGATCAGCCGGCGCGCGTCGTCTGCCAGGACGGTGAAGTAGCGGCGCTCGTCGTCCAGCGCCTGCGGCCAGGGCGCAACAACCTGACCATGGCCTGGAACCACGAGCCTGGCCGGCAATTGCGCCAGGCGCGGCAGCAGCGAGAGCCAGCCGGTCAGGCTGCCGTCTATCACCGGCACGTGCTGCAGGAACACCAGGTCACCCGAGTAGAGCACGCCCGTTGCCTGATCAAGCACAGTGAGGTCACAGGCGGTATGGGCCGGCGGCGACCACGCTGTGAGGCGCAGCGTCCGGCCACCCAGATCCAGGGTCGTCTCGTCGTTCACCAGCAAAGTCGGTGGAATGATCCTGACCTCGGCGATGGCCGCCGCGCCGAGCTGGTCACGAAACGACCGCAGGTAGTAATCGCCTCGCTTCGCCAACTCTGTCGGCAGGTTGTGGTGTCCGACAAAGGTCACGCCTGACCCGAACGCGGCGTTGCCAAACACATGGTCCGGGTGTTCGTGCGTGTTGATTACATAGCGGATCGGCTTGCTGGTGATGCGGCGAACTGCAAGCAACAAACGCCGCCCCACGTTGACACTCCCCCCGGTGTCGACCACCGCAACGGCATCGCGGCCGATAATGACGCCCAGATTGGCGATGTCACCGGCATTGGCTGGCGTCGTCATGGCGACCTGACCGAAATGCACATAGTCACCATCGGCCACTCGCTGGATGGCGAGCGGCGTGGCATCCGGCGGTGCGGCCTGCGCGGCGCAACTGACCAGGATCGCGAGGAGACCGGCGACGAGCAAACACTTGGCCGGCAAGACAGGTGCCTCCATTGCGATGGTTTGGCCATCACGGCAAGAATTGTGCGCCTGAGCGTCCAATTACCACATTTTTCTCGATGGCGTGACTTGCAGACCTGCCGCGCCTGCCATAGCGTCGTTCGCCTGGGGTATCAGCACCCACCACAGCGGGTCCGTTCCAGCACTAAGAATATCGCCCGTATCGTCATGGCTAGCCGAAAGTGGTGTGGTCCCAGGGGACTTGGCGACAACAAGAAACGGGAGGAACCCATGCGACGAGCTTCAGCAGGACTTTGCCTGACGGCGGGGACAATCCTGGCTTCCGGCTTGATGATGTCTGCTGCGACCGCGCAAACCGCCGGCGGCAGTGATCTCCTCAAGATGGAACAGAACTCTGCCAACGTGGTGATGCCGACCATCACCTATAACGCCCAACGCTATTCCAAGCTCAACCAGATCACGACGCAGAATGTCGGCAAACTCCAGGTGGCGTGGACCTTCTCCACCGGCGTGCTGCGCGGCCACGAGGGTGCGCCGCTGGTCATCGGCGACGTGATGTACGTGCACGCTCCGTTTCCCAACACGGTGTTCGCCCTCGATCTGAACAATGACGGCAAGATCCTGTGGAAATATGAGCCAAAGCAGGATCCGAACGTCATTCCCGTGATGTGCTGCGACACCGTCAACCGTGGCGTCGCCTACGGCGACGGAAAGATTTTCCTGCATCAGGCGGATACCACGCTGGTCGCATTGGATGCGAAGACCGGCAAGGTGGCCTGGTCGGTGAAGACCGGCGATCCCGGCAAGGGCGAGACGGGCACCGACGCGCCAATGGTCGTCAAGGACAAGGTGTATGTCGGCGTCTCCGGAGGCGAGTTCGGCGTGCGCGGCTGGATGGCGGCCTATGCGGTTGCCGATGGCAAGCAGGTCTGGCGGGCCTATTCCGAAGGTCCTGACAGCGATCTGTTGGTCGATCCGGAAAAGACGACAATGCTCGGCAAGCCGATCGGCGCCGATTTCAGCCTGAAGACCTGGGAAGGCGATCAGTGGAAGATCGGTGGCGGCGACACCTGGGGCTGGTACTCATACGATCCGAAGCTGAACCTGATCTATTACGGCTCCGGCAACCCATCGACCTGGAACCCGGTGCAACGGCCTGGCGACAACAGGTGGTCGATGACCATCTTCGCCCGTGACGCGGATACCGGCATGGCGAAGTGGGTCTATCAGATGACCCCGCACGACCAGTGGGACTATGACGGCGTCAACGAAATGATCCTGGCCGACCAGATGATTGGCGGCAAGGAAGTCCCGACGCTGGTTCACTTCGACCGCAACGGGCTCGGCTACACGCTGAACCGCGCCACCGGGGAATTGCTCGTCGCGGCCAAGTATGATCCCGCGGTGAACTGGACCACCGGCGTAGACATGAACAAGAGCAGCGCGAACTACGGACGCCCGTCGGTCGTCGCTAAATACGCTCCGGGTTCAGAAGGCGCGGACAAGAACTACCAGGGCATCTGCCCTGCCGCGCTGGGCAGCAAGGATGAGCAACCGGCAGCCTTCTCGCCTGATACCGCGTTGTTCTACGTGCCCACCAACCATGTGTGCATGGACTACGAGCCGTTCCGTGTGTCCTACACGGCGGGGCAACCCTATGTCGGAGCGACGTTGTCAATGTTCCCGGCACCGGGCGGCAACGACATGGGTAACTTCATTGCCTGGGATGCCCGCACGGGCAAGATCGTGTGGTCCGATCCGGAGCAATTCTCGGTTTGGTCCGGCGCCTTGGCCACCAAGGGCGGTGTCGTATTCTATGGCACTCTCGAAGGCTACCTGAAGGCGGTCGATGCCAAGACGGGCAAGGAACTCTACAAGTTCAAGACCCCGTCCGGCATCATCGGCAACGTGATGACCTACGAGCATAAGGGCAAGCAGTACGTCGCAGTGCTGTCCGGCGTCGGTGGTTGGGCCGGCATCGGCCTGGCAGCGGGATTGACTGACCCGCATGCCGGTCTCGGCGCGGTTGGCGGCTACGCTGCGTTGAACAACTACACCGCGTTGGGTGGTACCTTGACGGTGTTCGCGCTGCCTCCGAGCTAAACTCGGCGACTGATGAGGTTCGCGGCCGGCATCGGGGAAAACGCACCCGGGCCGGCCGCGCTTTTTTCCATCATAGACAGGAACGGATAACGTGCGACGGTTCATTCGCGCTGTGCCTTGCATTGCCGCGGTGCTGATTGTTTCCGCGGCCGCCCCTGCCATCACGGATGGTTCCGGCGATCCAACCGCCGTCAAGTCCGACGACGGCAAGTGGGCCGACAAGGACGGCAATCCGACATTCAAGATCGATCCGGATGGAACGGTGGATTGGTACACCTATTCCGGGTTCATCCGTTACAGCTCTGAATGCTTGCGGTGTCATGGCCCGGATGGTGTGGGCTCAACCTATGCCCCGGCGCTGATCGATTCGATGAAGCGCCTGAGCTACACCGACTTCTACGGGATCGTGGCGGGCGGCAAGAAGGATGTGTCCGCCTCGCAAGACCTGGTGATGCCGGCGGAAGGCGAGAACAAGAACGTCATGTGCTACATTGACGCGATCTACGTATACCTGCGCGCGCGGGGAGATGGCGCACTCGATCGAGGTCGTCCACAGAAGCACGCGCCAAAACCGGATTCCTTCTCCAAGGCCGAAGACGAATGCATGGGATGACGCGATACCGCATCTTCGCGGCGGCGACGGTGATCGCCGTGTTGCTGCTGTCGCGATTGGCGTTTGCCCAGGCTCCCGGGCTCGGCGCATCGGCGGAATTGGTGGACCCGCATGCCTTCCGCGTCTGCGCGGATCCGCATGATCTGCCATTTTCCAACGAGGCCGGCGAAGGTTTCGAAAACAAGATCGCCCAATTGTTCGCCAGCAAGCTCGGTCGACCGATCAACTACACCTACTATCCGCAGGTCATCGGCTTCGTGCGCAACACCTTGAATGCCTTGCGATGCGACGTGGTCATCGGCGCGGCGGTCGGCGATGACCTGATGCAGACCACCACCCCGTACTACCACACCACCTATGCATTGGTCTTCAAGCCAGGCAGTGGACTGGACGGCATCACCTCGCTGGAGGACCCGCGGCTCAAGGGCAAGCACATCGGCGTCATTGCCGGAACGCCGCCGTCCGGCGCGCTGGTTCAGCAGGGATTGATGGCGCTGGCAAGGCCGTATCCACTCACTGTCGATACGCGGATCGAGGTGCCGTCGCAGAACATGGCGAACGACATCGCGTCGGGACAGATCGATGCCGGCGTGTTGTGGGGTCCGCTCGCCGGCTATTATGCGCAGCGCGTGACGCCGCAGCTTGTCGTGGTGCCGCTGCTGAAGGAGCCGTTGCGGATGGATTTTCAGATCGCGATGGGGGTACGGCACAGCGACCAGGACTGGAAGCGTTTGCTCAATCGGATGATCGCCGAAGAGCAGCCCGAGATTGACCATATCCTGCAACAATACGGCGTACCGTTGCTGGACGAGCAGGGCAAACCGATGACGCCATGAATGCCGCAGCCTATCGATTGATGGTCGCTGTGAGTGCAGCGGTGCTGCTGTGTGGTGCCGGAGCTGGGAACCCACCGCCTGAGCCTTCGGGCTATCGCATGGATGAATACCGCGCACCGACACCGGCGACGTTGCACGGCGCCAGCGTGCTTTCCAATGACCAGGCCCGCGCGGATTGGCAAAACCACGACGCGGTGTTCATCGACGTTCTGCCACAGCCGCCGCGTCCGGTGGGTTTGCCGCCATCGACCATCTGGCGACCAAAGCCGCGCGACGACATACCAGGCAGCATGTGGCTGCCGGACACCGGCTACGGCGCATTGGCCCCGGTCATGCAGGATTACTTCGCGCGCGGGCTGCAACAGGCGACCGGTGGCAGGCAGGACCGTCTGATCGTGTTCTACTGTCTGGCGAATTGCTGGATGTCATGGAACGCGGCGAAGCGCGCACTGGCTATCGGATATACAAATGTAGCCTGGTACCCGGAAGGCACCGATGGCTGGGCCGCGCAAGGCCTGCCGCTCGAACTGCGGACACCGGTACCACGGCCGCAAGCGGCTGAGTGAGGACGAGTACCCGCTGTCGAAGGAACGCGAGACACGCTGCACCCACGTGTCATTGCGAGGAGCGTAGCGACGAAGCATTCTCGTTCACGACGAGCCGTAAACGCTGTCATCGTGTGCGCAGCAAAGCAAGGTTCGCGCCAAGCGCATAGCCGTTTCTCCGTGGTTCTCCGTGGCTTTGCTTCTCCGCGGCCTCCGTGTGAAACCTTGCTTCGCTGCGCCACACTCACCATCACTGCAAATTCTGCTGGATCGTGTGTGCCAGTGCGAACAGCCGCTGCTCGATCTTACTCGGCACGTCACATGCGTAGCTTAGCGCCTTCCGCCGATCCTGGAGGACCTCCGCCTCCCAGGTGACCTGCTGCAAGAGCTGGTTGACCGCGCCGGCATCAGCATCAGGATTCGCCTGTAGTTGTCGCAACTTGTCGCTGTCCTCGCGGACCCCGGCGGCGAGCTCTTTCTGGCGCGCGCCGAACCGGTCCAATCCCGCGATGACCGTAGCACGCTCCGCATCCAGCACGCTGAACACTCCGCCGATCAGCCCCAGCAGCTTCTGCTGCTTTTGGTCGCTCGCTTGTTGCGCGAAGGCCTGGATCTTGTCCTGCGCCTCAGCGAGCGGCACGCGCCGCTGTACGATCTCGTGCACCAGATCGGCGACCGCCTGGTCATTCTGCCAATCGGTGTTCTGCGTATCCACCGCAGGTCCTGTCCAGACCGCTGCGAGCGAAAGCTCCGGGACCTTGATCTGTTGGCACGGCCAGTCTGGATCGCGTGGTCCTGGTGGTGCGGCATTGGCCGACGCACCGGCGATCAGCGTCACACCCAATGCCAGCGCGGTCATGCGTCGTGCGCTCACCCGGCGCCTCCGCCGCGTCGCGCAATCAATCCACGCGCGGGGTCATAAGCCATGATCGCACCCATCGTGAACACCAGCGTCGCTCCCGCGACGACAGCGAGCGACATCCAGTCGACCCGCTCATACAGCGCGAAGCGAATCAGTTCGATGGCATAGGTGAACGGATTAAGCCGGCAGACCAGGTAGACGACCGGACTGGATTGCTGCACCAGCCACAGCGGATACAGCGCGGATGATGCAAAGAACATTGGAAAAATAACGAAATTCATCACGCCGGCGAAGTTCTCCAGTTGCCGAATGACCGAGGACAGCAGCATGCCCAATGCGCCAAGCATCATGCCGGCCAACGCCAACGCAGGCAGCACGGTGACATAACCCCACGCCGGCGCTTCAACACCCCACAGCCACGCGATGAACAAATAGGCATAGACCTGCAGGATCGACACCGCGGTGCTCGCCAGCAACTTGCCGACGAGCAGGAACCAGCGAGGAAAGGGACTGACCAGCAACATGCGCATGTTCCCCATCTCCCGGTCGTAGACCATGGATAACGAGGATTGCATGCCGTTGAACAATTGGATCATCGCCATCAGTCCGGGCGTGACGTAGACCTCATACAGCACGTAGGTGTCGTAGGGTGGGATGATCGACACCCCAAGGATCTGGCGAAACCCAGCGGCGAAGATGAACAGCCAGACCAGTGGCCGCACCAACGCCGAGATGAAGCGCTCGCGCTGATGGACGAAGCGCAACGTCTCGCGCCAGGCAATGCCGCGCAGACAGATCAGATACTGCCCGATCGTGAAGCCGCGGTGTTCATCGCTGATGGCGGTGGCGCTCATTCGGCGATCTCTGGTGCACCGCCGGTCAGGGCGATGAACGCGCTGCGGATATCGGCACAGCCGGCGGCGGCCACGACATCGGCGACCTCTCCCGACGCGAGCATCCGGCCGCGATGCAGCACCGCGACCGCATCGCCTGCCGCCACCTCATCCAGCAAATGGGTCGCCCACAGTACCGCGACGCCTTGGTCTCGAACGAGTGCGCGTACGTGGCGCACGATGGCCGACTTCGACGCGACGTCCAGTCCGACCGTCGGTTCGTCCAGCACGAGCACGCGCGGCCGGTGCAACAGGGCGCGGGCGATCTCAACCCGCCGCATCTGCCCGCCAGACAGCTTGCGTATTTGATCGCGTGCCCGGTCAGCCAGTTCGATATCCTGCAGCACGGCCAGCGCGCGCTGTCGCGCCTCGCGGCCGCCAATACCGTGCAGCGCTGCGTGATACAGCAGGTTTTCCATCACCGATATGTCGAGGTCGAGCGTGCGCGCCTGGAACACCACACCCAACCGGCGCAATGCCTCACCTGGCTCGCGCGACACGCGATGGCCAAGAACGTCAATCGATCCTTGTCGCGTGTCATAAAGCCGCGTGATCAGCGAGAACAATGTGGTCTTGCCGGCGCCGTTCAAGCCGAGCAACACGGTGAAGCGTGCAGCGGGGACGGTCAGGTTGACGTCTTCGAGTGCCTTGCGCGTCCCGTATGAGTGGCTAACGCCGCGCACAGCGATTGCCGGTACTTGCGCGGCCGTATCGCGCCCGGTGACGGCAATCGGTGCAGGGATGGTGGCGACGCTCATTTCGGCGACACAACCACGCCCCAGGGCAGCCGGCCGACCGGGATCGACTTCACGACGTCGAGTTCGGCGACATCGATCACCGAGATATCGTTGGACAGTCCATTGGTGGTCAGCAGGTATTTCTGGTCCGGCGTAAATGCCATCTGCCAGACGCGCTGTCCCACCAGCAGGTATTTGCGGACCTCATAGGTCTTCGCGTCGATCACCGCGACGCGGTTGGCTGGGCCCAGGGCGACGAACGCAGTGGCATCGTCGGCGGTGAACTGGATGCCGACCGGTTGGATCGCATCGCCGCGCAGTCCTTGAACGTCAAACGATATCGTGTGGGTGACGACATGCTTCGCCGGGTCGATCACGCTGACCGTGCCACCAAGCTCGGAGGACACCCAGACCTGCGATCCGTCATGCTTGAACATGGCAACGCGCGGCCGCGCGCCGACCAACACGCCGGCGACCATCTTGCGCGACTTATAGTCCAGGAAATGCGCCATGTTGGTCGTTTCGGACGTATTGACGATAGTTTGTCCGTCGGGGCTGACCGCCATGCCCTCGGGTTCCACCCCGGTCGCTATTTGCGCCAGCACCTTGCGTGTCGGCACGTCGATCACGGTCACCATGTTGTCGTCTTCATTCGACACGTAGAGTGGGTTGCCCGAAACATGCAGGGCGAAGGTCTCGGGGTCCGGGCCGGATGGCAGCGTGCCGACGATACGCAGCGTGGCGGCATCGATGATCTGGATCGTATCGTCGTCGCTGGCGCACACCAGGATTTCGCTGCCGTCCTTGGTCATTGTGATGCCGCGCGGCCGCTGTCCGACTGGTATGGTCTTGATCGTCTTCATCTGATCGAGGTCGACCACGCTCAAGGTGTTGTCGCGTTCGTTCGACACATAGGCCGTGTACGCGTCAGCCGGTACCGCACGCCGACATGGCAACCAGTGTGGCGCACAACCATGCGAGGAAACGTCCGCAACGCGTCACTGCAGTTTGCATTTCGTCTCCGGTTGATCAAAGCCGAGCGTGTCGAGTTCAGTGACCTGGTGCAGGAAGCCTGGCTGCGGTGAGATCGACACGACGCTGCGGCCATCAGACAGCAGGATCGGTTGGCGGAGCTGCCAATCCCAATTGCGCAGCGACAGCTTCTGACCTTTGTAAGCGGCGACGCCGAAATCCGGACTCCTCATGTCGTGCATGATCTTCGCGGTATCCGCTGAACCGCCGCGACTGGCCGCTTCACCGATCATGCGCGTCGCTGTCCAGGCCTGCATGTCGAGCGGGGTCATGCGACGATGCGCCATCCGCACGAACCGGTCCTGCAACTGCGTGCCGCCCCACGATTTGCTGCTGGGATCCCAGCTCACCGGACGCAGTCCAGCCGAACCCACCACGGGCCGCGCGTCCCACGTGCGGAACGGCAGGTAGCCGGCAAACACCTCGCTCTCGTCTGCTGTTACCAGCACGTCGTAGTCGGGCAATCCCTGGGTGAAGACGGGCATCTGCTGCTGGGTCTGCACGACACCGGAATCCGTCTCGCGCGCGCCTCCGGTGTCCTTGTATTCGATTTCCTTGACAATACGTGCGCCAAACCGCTTGGCCGAACGACGATAGGCATCCGCCAGCAGTGCATCAGCAGGATGCGAACCATAAGCCAGCACCCAGCGTGTCCATTTCTTCCACACCAGGTACTGCGCCAGGGCGTCGGCCAGCATGGCGCGCGATGGCGCAACATGGATCACGTTGTCGCGACAATCCTCCTGACGCAGCGTGTCGTCGGGCGCCTGAATGTTGAACAACGTCACGCCCTTGTCGCGACCACTGTCGGCGAGCTTCAACAACAGCGCGGCTGGCACGTCGGTCATGACCAGGGTGATGCCATGCTCGATCATCGCCGCGAGTGGCACCGTCGGATCATCGCCGTCGTGCACGAGCGCATCGGTCAACTCGAACTGCTGGCCAATGAATTGACCAGTGGTGTTATTGTCGTTGATGGCGAGTTTTGCGCCAGCCAGGCCGTCATCCCGCGGCGGCTTATCCAACAGCGAAATTGTCTGTTCCGGTTCCGCCCAGCGGATGTAGCCGATGCGGATCGTCGCTGTGTCCCCGAGGGCCGCACGGTTTCCTGCCGCCAGTACGACACCGGCCGCCGCAGTTAACAGCGCTCGCCTGCCGAACCGGCAGCGCCGCATCGGCTTTGGACGTTCCATTCGCGCCAGAATGAAGAATTCCATACAGCGCTTCAAGAGCACCAGCGTGCGGCAGCCTCCGGAATGGTGGTGGAGGACGTGAAATTATGGCAATCAGTTACGCGGATATTTTAGCTCGGCGCAGCAGCCGAGGAGGTGATTATGCAACTGGTCGACCTGATCCTGCTGGCATGCAGCCTGGCCAATCCGGCCTCATGCCATGAATACCACGTGCTGTTCCAGTCGGCGGGATCGTTGGAAGCCTGCACGATGCGCGCGCAACCTTATCTGGCGCAGTGGGTTGGCGAGCATCCGAATTACCGCGTTGCTCGGTGGCATTGTGCCTGGCCGGAACGGGAGGACGAAAAGAGCTGAGCACCGGTTGACAGCCCTCGGCGCTTTCGCAACATGCGAGCCAGGGAGGATATCGAGTGTTACGCACAATATGCATGGCAACATTACTGCTGATCGCAGGCGTTGTTCCGGTACTTGCACAGGATGTAGCGGCCGGCGAGAAGGATTTTCTGGTGTGCCGCGCCTGCCATCAGATCGGTCCTGGCGCCAAGATCGCGGTCGGTCCCGTGCTCAATGGTGTGATCGGACGCAAGGCGGGAACTTTCCCAGGCTATCAGTATTCCGATGCCAACAAGGATTCAGGCATCGTCTGGACGCCAGAGGAACTCGACAAGTACCTGACCTCGCCGCAAACCGTGGTACCGCATACGAAGATGATCTTTCCCGGTCTGAAGGATGCGCAGAAGCGGCAGGACGTGATCGCGTTTCTCGAGCAATTCGGACCAGACGGACAAAAGAAGCAGTAAAGCAAGGTTCCACACGGAGGCAACGGAGGAACAAAGCCACTGAGGACACCGAGAAGGAATCCAATGCGCTTCGCGCGAAGCGCATAGCCGTTCCTCCGTGGTGCTCCGTGGCTTTGCCTCTCCGTGGCCTCCGTGTGAAACCTTGCTTTGCCGCGCCGCACACCAGGACCCGGCACGATGGCACGCAGTTCGTCGTTCTGCTAATCTGACGGTTCGCCGCAGGGAGGAATGGCCATGAAAGTTCGTGCCGCCGTGGCTCGCGAGGCCGGCAAGCCGCTCAGCCTGGAAACAGTAGACCTCGACGGTCCCAAGGCCGGCGAGGTGCTGGTCGAAATCAAGGCGACCGGCATCTGCCACACCGATGAGTTCACCCTTTCCGGCGCAGATCCGGAAGGCATCTTCCCCGCGATACTGGGTCATGAAGGCGCAGGAATCGTAGTCGATATCGGCGCAGACGTGACCAGCCTGAAGAAGGGCGATCACGTCATTCCGCTCTACACGCCGGAGTGCCGGCAATGCGAATACTGCCTCAGCCGCAAGAGCAATCTATGCGTGGCGATCCGAGCCACCCAGGGTCGCGGCGTGATGCCCGATGGCACCAGCCGGTTCTCGTCCGGTGGCGCCCCGGTCATGCACTACATGGGCACCTCGACGTTTGCCAACTTCACGGTGCTGCCGGAAATAGCGTTGGCGAAAATCCGTGAGGACGCGCCGTTCGAGAAGGTCTGCTACATCGGCTGCGGCGTCACCACCGGCATCGGCGCGGTGATCAACACAGCCAAGGTCGAACCGGGAGCCCGCGTCGCGGTGTTCGGCCTCGGCGGCATCGGCCTCAACGTGATCCAGGGCGCTCGCATGGCGGGTGCCGAGATGATTGTCGGCGTTGACCTCAACCCGCGACGTCGCGAGATCGCCGAGAAGTTCGGCATGACGCATTTCGTCAATCCGAGCGAGGTGCAGGGCGACCTTGTCCCGTACCTGGTCGATCTCACGCGGGGTGGCGCTGACTACACGTTCGAATGCATCGGCAACGTCAAAGTCATGCGTCAGGCGCTGGAATGTGCGCATCGTGGCTGGGGCCAGTCGATCATCATCGGCGTGGCCGGCGCCGGGCAGGAAATCGCCACGCGGCCGTTCCAACTGGTGACCGGGCGCATCTGGAAAGGCACCGCGTTCGGTGGAGCGCGAGGCCGCACCGACGTGCCGCGTATCGTCGACTGGTACATGGACGGCCGTATCAACATCGACGACCTGATCACGCACGTGCTGCCCTTCGATCAAATCAACGAAGGGTTCGAACTGATGCGGCGCGGCGAGAGCATCCGCAGCGTCGTGACGTACTGACGCCCTCGCCGCGCGCGTTGCCGCCGTCAGGCCGGTAACGCGCCCGAGGCCTTGGCGATGTGGGTGGCGATCGCGTCCATCAGCGGCGGCGACAAACAGTCGTACGGCGGAAGCCCGAGTGCGGACAGCTTGCCGCGGATACCCGCCATCCGGTCAGGACTGACACCCGAACTCGATCACCGACGACACGAAAGCGGCGAACTCGGGCGGCGCCCAGCCGGATTCCTGGAACAGTTCGGGATGCACGAAGTCAAACCCGTAGAATGGGTGCTTGGTATTCTCGATGCGCCCATACATGTGGACACCGCAGTCTTTGCAGGCATAGCGTTGAATCGCGGCGCTCGGGTCGACGATGGCGAGTTTGTCGCCATTCTCTGTCACCGACAGATTGGCACGCGGCACGACGGCAACGACGGACATGATCGCGCCGGCAGGTTTCCAGCACTTCGTGCAGCCGCAGGCATGATCGTAGGCGACCTGGCCGCTGATCGCGACCTTCACCGGCGCCGTCGCGCATTTGCAGACCAGCGTGCCGCCGGCGAAGTTCGCGGCGCCCGGCTTGACGCCTTGGTCGATCGAAGGGTGCAGGCGAATTGTCTCGGACATCTTTCGCTCCCCATTTGTGGTTGTTGCGTAGAACTGGGATCGGCTTGGTGGACCGCTGCCCACTGCGGCGTCGCCACGTTAGCGTAAATCAGGTGGGGCGGTAAATCGCCGATATCCTGCGTGGTCCTGCGGACGCCGAAATCCACGAACACCTGCCCGCCCAACACCTCTCCCGCTGCGCGGGAGAGGTCGGCGCGCACCGCGCGCCGGGTGAGGGTGCGGCCAGGTCCAATCAATGCGCGGGCGTGCCAGGGCCGATGATGATGAGCACTATGTCTACGCCATAGCCCGATATCTGCGAATGCTAGAGCATTTTCCGATCAGATTGCACGATATCCTGCTGCTACGAAGTAGTTTGCACAGTTTGTTGGTGTGTAGCGGTTAATCGCCTGTGCGACCGCGGTGCAGAGGCTGTCGAGCGTTCTTGCGGCGGCGGCACGCAAATGCGCTTTGAACTTTGAGAACGCCATCTCGATTGGGTTCAAGTCAGGGGAGTACGGCGGGAGATAGACGAGGCTGGCGCCTGCTGCCTCGATCGCCTCACGAACACCAGTCACCTTGTGAGCCGGCAGATTGTCCATGATCACCGTGTCGCCGATCGTCAGGCTGGGTACGAGCACCTGCTCGATGTAGGCAAGGAAGGCGTCGCCATCCATCGGCCCTTCGAGCAGCATTGGCGCGGAGATACCGCCGAGCCGCAGGCCGGCAGTGAAGGTCGTTGTCATCCAGTGGCCGTGTGGGATCGCGGCCCTGCATCGCACACCGCGTGCCGCTCGACCGCGCAGCCGCGCCATCTTCGTGCTTGCCGCGGTCTCGTCGATGAAGATGAGCCTGGCCGGATCGAGGTCGTGCTGACTGTCGAACCAGGCGTCTCGTGCGGCCTTCACATCGGGCCGTTCCTGCTCCGCCGCGTGCGCGGTCTTTTTTTTAACGTGATCCGCCGGCGATCAAAGAACCGCCATATGGTGCTGATGGCAACGCTGACGCCTCGGCCCGCCAGTTGCGCCTGCAGCTCTTCCAGCGTGATGTCGGGCGTCGCTTCAACCAAGCCGAGGATGAATGCCGCTTCAGCTTCAATTCGCGCGGATTTGCGATCTCCACCTTGCGGCTGCGGCGCAATGACACCCGCTGTCTTCAGCCGTGCCATCCATCGGATGACGCTGGACGGACTGACCTTGAACCGCGCCGCAGCCTGGTGACAGGAGAGCCCCTCAGACACGGCGTCGCAGGCCCGCTCACGCAGATCGATCGATATCGCTTTGGCCATTCATGCTGGCCTCCTCCGCCAGCATGAAGCTTGAATCAGACAGCGACCGATTTGTGAATCCCATCCGATCCAATCAGGTGGGAAAATGCTCTAGACGGCAAGGGAAAAGCTTGGCCGAATGGAGAGCGGCTGGTCGGGTTCGACAATGCCCATCCGGTGACGCAGCAAAAGCGTGGCGAACCGCAGGAACATCGTCATCCCCGGGTTTAGCCCGGGGACCAGCGGACGATCAGGCCTTACGAGTACCAGGAGGCGGCGCCCTTGCTCGCTGATTTCTGGGAAACCGCAGATGCAGCGTTGCGCGAGAGAGGAGCGATCCCATAACGACACTGAAGGTGGGCATCGCCAGCTACGAGGACATGAAGGCCCGCACCATGGCGGTGGCGCGCGGCGAGCAGCGCATCGCGCCAGAGGACCCGAAGGTCTGGTTCACTTCGACGGAATCCTTCGCCAAGGTCCTGTCGGCCGGCAACCGCGAGCTGCTGCGCGTCATCGCCGAGAAGGCGCCCGGCGCGCTCGACGAGCTGGCCCGGATTACCGGCAAGGCAAAGGCCAACCTGTCACGCACGCTGCGGACGATGGAAGGCTACGGCCTCGTCCGCCTCGAACGCGGCGAGCGAGAACGGATCACGCCGAAGGTGATGCACGACCGGGTCGAACTCGATCTGCCGCTCGGGCGCGAGCTGGCCAGACATCGACCCTGCACAGTTCTATAGCCGACAATGCCTGAACGCGTACATGGCAGAAGGCGTCAGGTCAGATCCGGCTTGCTTCATTCGCGACCATCGCACGGGGCAGCGTGACAACGAACTCAGTAAATCCATCGACCTCGCTATCCACTGTAATGGTGCCGCCGTGCTGCTTGGTGACGATGTCGTAGGTGATCGACAAGCCGAGTCCGGTGCCTTCTCCTGTCGGTTTTGTGGTAAAGAACGGCTCGAACAGCTTGCCCCGGATGTCGCCCGGGATGCCAGTGCCGTTGTCGCGCACGCGGACTTCCACCGCATCACCAGCAGCACGCGTCGTGACCTTGAGTGTCGGCGCGAATCCCACGTCCGCGCCAGTCCCAGCGCGATCTTTCGCCGCGTAGAAGCCATTGCTGAACAGGTTCAGGAATACCCGCGTCAGGTCCTGCGGGTTGACCTCGATCGGGGCGATCCCATCGCCGAAATCGCGCTCCAGCGTGACATTGAAGCTCTGATCCTGCGCACGGGCGCCGTGGTACGCGAGGTTCAGTGCCTCATCAACGAGCGCGTTCAGATCAATCACGCGCCGTTCGGCCGAGGAGCCGCGCGAGTGTTCCAACATCGCCTTGACGATGCTGTCGGCGCGCTTGCCGTGCTCGGTGATCTTCTGCAGGTTGCTGGTGAGCAGGCTGGAGAGGTCGTCGATCTCCACGCGCTGCCCCTCGCTTAACGCGGCAAAGCCGGGGGCCGCGGTTTCCTTCAGTTCGGCCAGCAGATCGACCGACAGCGCGGCGAAGTTGTTGACGAAGTTCAACGGGTTCTTGATCTCATGCGCGATGCCGGCTGTGAGTTGCCCAACGAGGCCATCTTCTCCGCCGGGATCAGGTTGGCCTGTGCGGTCTTCAGTTCGCGGTAGGCAGCCTCGACCGTGCGGCTCGCTGCTTCCGCCGCGTCCCGAGCGGCGCGGATCGCCTCCTCGTTCCGTTTGCGTTCGGTGACGTCCGAATAGATCAGCACGAAGCCGCCACCTTCCACCGGATTGCTGTGCACCTCGATCACACTGCCGTTCGGACGCACACGCTCGAAGACCCGCATCTGGCCAGCGGTTTCCAACACGCGGCGGACCTGTTCCTCCACATCGGCGTCCGTGCCGAATTCACCGTGTTCCGCCAGATAGCGCATGTAATCGGGTAGCGACCGCCGTTGCGCGATGATCTCATCTGGCACATCGAGGATATCCTGGAACTTGCGATTCCACGCAACGAGGTGTTGCGTTTCGTCGAACATGGCGACGCCGTCGCCCATGTTCTCGAACGTGATGCGCAATTCCTCCTGGCGCTGACGAGATCTCATTCAGCAACCGTGCGTTTTCCATTGCGATCACGGCCTGAGCAGCGAAGTTCTGCAACAGTGCGATCTGCCTGTCGGAGAACGGCCGCACTTCCTGTCGGAAGACGTTGATCATGCCAAGCAGAGTGTTGTCCTTGCGCAGCGCGACCAGAAGTTGGTACGCGCGCCGCCAACATCCACCAGTGCCACGCGCGCCAGATTTCCCGACCGATAGACCTCGTCATCAGTGAGGTCGGCTGTGTGCACGACGTCCTCGCCTTGAATAATCCGATAGAAGCCCATTCCTGGCACGGGTCGAATTGGCTGGCGCAAGAAGTCGACCAGATGTTTCGGCATCCCGCGAGTCGCGGGGGTCGAAATGGATTCGCCATCATAGGTGTGGAGGGTGCCGAATGCCGACTCACAAAGGCGCAGCGCCTTCTCCAGCACCGCATCGAACACCGGCGCCAGATTACCTGGCGAAGCGTTGATCACCTGCAACACTTCGGCCGTCGCGGTCTGCTGTTCCAGCGCCTCCTGCTGCTCGGTGATCAACCGCGTGTTCTCGATCGCGATCACCGCCTGGTCCGCGAACGTGCTGACAAGCTCGATCTGCCGGTCGCTGAATGGTTCGATCCTTCGGCGGGAAAGTGCGATCGACCCGATCGCATCATCCCCGCGCAAAAGCGGCACGCCCAGCGCGGTCCGCGTCCCACCGAGCCTGATCGAGGTGTCCGAGTAGCCCGGAACGGTCGTCACGTCGTGGATATGCACAGGCCTACGCTCACGCTCGGCTCTCGCACCAGGCATTGGTGAGTCGGGAGGCACTCGAAACATGCCTAGCGTTCGCAAGGACGCCTCATACTCCGGCGAATAGCCGTGGTTTGCCGCCAGCCACCGCAGCTCGCCATCGGAGCGGAAGATGGCAGCCTGATCGGCATCGCAAAGCCGCGCGGCGGTTTCGGCCACCGTATCCAGCACCGGTTGCAGATCGAACGTCGAGCGGCTGATCACCTTCAGCACATCGGCGGTCGCGGTCTGGTAGTCGAGCGATTCCTGCAGATCGTCGGTGCGCTGCCGCAACTCGCCGAGCAGCCGCGCATTCTCCATCGCGATCACCGCCTGGGCGGCGAAGTTCTCCAGCAGGGCGATCTCCATATCCGAGAACGCGCGAACCTCCTGACGGTAGACATTGATCACACCGAGCACGGCGCGATCCTTTCTCAGCGCGACGCAAAGCGTCGTGCGGGCGCCCCCAAGTTCCACCATTGCGACACGACCGCTGTCGCCCTGCTGGTAGATGTCATCCGCCATCAGATCGTGGATATGTACTACGCGTGCGCCATCGAGGATGCGCCGAAAGATGGTGCCCGGCCGAACCTCCCTCGGCTGGCGCTCCTGGCGCCGGAATTCCGCATAGGCGGCGGGTACACCCTTGGTTACCCCGATGGTGACGCGCTCCCCGGCGAATGTGTGCAATTCGCCGAACGCGGCCTCGCACAGCCGCATCGCTTTTTCCAATACCGTATCGAACACCGGTGTCAAATTGCCGGGCGAGGCATTGATCACCTTCAACACCTCCGCAGTCGCGGTCTGCCGCTCCAGCGCCTCTCGTTGTTCATTGATCAGCCGCGCGTTCTCCATCGCGATCACCGCCTGGGCGGCAAAATTCTCCAGCAGAGCGAGCTGCTTGTCCGTGAATGGCCGCACCTCCTGGCGGTAGATCGTGATCGCGCCGAGCGTAACGGCATCCTTGCGCAAAGGTGTGATGATGACGCTGCGTGCACCGGCGAGATCGACAATAGCTCTCACCAGGGCGTCGCCGGCACGATACGGGGGAAATTCCAGCAAATCGGCGATAACAAACGTGCCTTCGCCTCGCATCATTCGCGCCGGGCCCGATTCGGGACTGGGACGGAACGGAGCACGGATCATTTCGGCATAAGCCGTCGGCACCCTATGGAGCGCACCGGCCTTCGCGAGCTCTCCATCGAAATTCCAAAGAATACCGAAATCGGCATTACAGAGGCGTGTTGCCCTTTCCAGCATCGCATCGAACACCGGACCCAGATCGCCCGGCGACGCGTTGATCACCTGCAACACCTCAGCCGTCGCAGTCTGCTGTTCCAACGCCTCCCGCGTCTCGGTGATGAGCCGCGTGTTCTCGATCGCGATCACCGCCTGATCGGCGAACGTGCTGAGCAGTTCAATCTGCCGCTCGGTGAACGGCTCGACACGCTGGCGCGCGAGCGCAATGACCCCGATCGCATCACCTTCGCGCAATAGCGGCACGCCCAGCGAGGTCCGCTGCTTGCCCAGCCGGATCGACGCCTCCGGATAATCTGGAACGGCCGCCACGTCGCGGATATGCACGGGACGGCGCTCACGCACGGCTCTCGCTCCGACACTCGAATTGTCTGCGCCGAATGAAATCGTTCCGCGCGATCTGTGATAGGCCTCGTATTCCGGTGGAAATCCAAAATTCGCCGCTGGCTGCCACACATCACCCTCACGGCGGGCGATCACAGCCTGATCGGCATCGCAAAGCCGCGCGGTAGTTTCCGCGACCGCATCCAGCACGGGTTGCAGATCGAACGTTGAACGGCTGATCACCTTCAGCGCATCGCTGGCCGCCGTTTGGTATTCCAGCGACTCCTGCAAATCGGCGGTGCGGGTTTGCAAAGCGCCATACGTCTCCGCGCTGCCGATGGCGATCACCGCCTGTTCGGCAAAGGTCTTCAGCAGCTCAATTTGTGTTTCGGAGATGCCGTCGACCCGCATGCTCGCCGTCGTGATCGCGCCGATGGCATGGCCGTCGCGCATCAGCGGGATCGTCACCTGTGTCCTGTGGTCAAGATCGCGAACCGTGTGGGACAGTCCAGGCTCCAACGCCAGATCGCGGATATGGACCATCGTCCCGTCCAGAATGGCCCGGCAGGTCAATGATCCACGATCCGGCACCATAGGGAATGCGCTTTTGTACGCTGCGTACGCGGCGGCACCGATCATCCGCTCGTGGCTGGGATTCGCGCGCATATGCACCAGCCGCCCATCGTATTCGAATAATGTCACGGCCTGAACACCGAGCAGCGCTTCCGCCTGGCGGCAGATCAGATCGAACACCGGTTGCGCATCGCCCGGCGAGGCTGACATCTCTTTCAGCACTTCGATGGTCGCGGCCTGATGCGTGACCCGTTCGTCGTAGTCGCTGCTGCGCTGTGCCAGCGCCGCGTCGCGTTCGCGCCTCAGCTCCGCGATGGTGCGCTGGAGTTCGGCGATCATCTCGTCTTGCGTCGCGGTCATGGTGCCCCCCGGCTGGCAAGGTCGCCGCGTCGGATGCCAGCTTATCAGGAGGGTAGCCTCCGTTCGCCGCTTGGCCAACTCGTCTCGGGTGGGTGACAAAAGCGCACGGCTTGCTTGCAGATGGACATTGAAAACGCTCGCGTGCCAAACTCCTGCCGTCCCGAACAGAAACAGGCAACAGCCCGATGTGCCGTGCGCGGAGGATCCAACCAATACCGATACAGGGAGAGCAGCCATGATCTACGAAATCCGCAACTACCATTTTCGCCCCGACCTCATCGAGCCCTACAAGGCATGGGCGAAAAGCGAAGCGAGTCCCTATCTCGGCTCACTCATGGATGTGGTGGGGTTCTGGATCAATTCGAATGACGCACCCGAGATCATGGGCGAGCCACATGACCATCTCGGCACGGCCAACGTTACGTGGATCATCCGCTGGCCCGATCTGACCCAACGCAACGAAGTGTGGGCACGGATTTTAGCGAGCCCGGAGTGGATCGACCTTTTCTCGCGCGTCCCGGGAGGGCCCGCCAGTTACTTGCGGATCGAGGCGAAATTCGCCGACGCGCTGGCTTAGAGCATAGTCGGGCTGACTGTCCCCCATGTCATTGCGAGCGAAGCGAAGCAATCCCGTCGAGATTGCTTCGCTTTGCTCGCAATGACACTAACTCGGTCGTCAGCCCGTCCGATATTGCTCTAGCCGCTCACGCGGCGCCAGACGGCAGTTCCACTGGCTTGCCGTGCGGCGTCGAGAGATATGCTTCCGCCCATGCCGCCTTGCGCCGTTCGAGCTCGGATGCGCTCAACACCCGCTTCGTGGTGACCAGCCGTTCCAGCGCCACGAGCCAATGGTTGTAATAGTGTGAGCCATCGTCCGGCTCGCCGCGTTCCCGTACTTCACGTAGCACGCCGGCGAGCGTTTCGGCCCACTCCGGCCAGGTGAAGCAGCCGGCTTCGCAGAGCCGCACGGTCAGGGCGAATGCCTCAGCCTGCCAAGGTTCGGCGAACACTGGTTCATCGCCATCGCGCGGCAGGCTTTTGGTGGACGCGAACCGCGCGAGGCCGTCAGGCTGGCGCAAGGTAATCCTCCCACAGGTCTATACAGACCGTATCGCGCGGACTGGCCGCCTCTCCCCACAGATCACGCGCCTGGAATTGCACGGTGTAGAGCGGTTGTGCGTTCTCACCCTGAAACAACGCGTTCGTGTCAGGGAACACATGTGCGCCGTGCAAACGGAGAATAACGCCGAGCTTGTCGCGCGCGTAACGTGGCAAACGGGTATGCGTCGTCGGATGAATGTTGTGAGTGCGAACGGCGTCGCCAATCTGAAACGCTGGCTGCCGTTCCACGGAGCGTGTCGTGGGAGCGCCGCGCGCCATGACACCAGGAACGTCCGCGGCGGTCAGGGGCGGCGTGGCCTCGGGCACCGCAGGGTCGGCCTTGCCGGTCTCGGCTTCCTCGCGGGTGATCAGGCCATATCGGACCGACCTCTCGACCAGCGCGTACAACCATTTTTCGTAGTAGCTCGCGCGCAAATATTCGGCCGCGGGCATGCGTTCCAGTTCCTGGCGGCCCGCGTCAATGTTCCAGCGTCTTCAGGCCCCCATCGCGGATGCCATCGCATAGACCCGAGCCTCCCACGGCGCGTGCCAGACCGGCTCATTCGGTTCCGGAACAAGCGATCCCAGACCATGCATCCCGCCCATGTCGTGCACGCCGTTCATGGCGCGGGAACCTGGGCAACGCCGATCATTGCGTCGCGCGTCACCAGCGCCGCGAGTTGTTCCTCGGTCATGGCTTCGGTGCCGGTCGGGCGCTTCGGCAGGACGAGGTAACGGACCTCCGCCGTGGAATCCCACACGCGCACCTCGGTCTCTTCGGAAAGATCAAGGCCGAACTCACGCAGCACGGCGCGAGGTTCGATCACCGCACGGGAACGGTAAGCGGCGGATTTGTACCAGGCCGGCGGCAGTCCAAGGACGGGCCACGGATAACAGGAACACAGCGTGCAGACGACCATGTTATGGACGGCGGGCGTATTCTCGACGACCACCATGTGGTCGCCCTGGCGCCCCGCATAGCCAAGCGCCGCGATGGCAGCGGTGGCGTCTGTCAGAAGCCTTGCCTTGTAGGCGGCATCCGACCAGGCCCGCGCCACAACGCGGGCCCCATTTCGCGGCCCTACTTTGTGCTCGTAGTAGTCGACGATTGCGTCCAGTGCCGCCGGATCGACGAGCCCTTTTTCGACCAAAAGCAACTCGAGCGCCTTCACCCGCAAGGCGGTGTCGTCCGGAACGAGGCTGTGATTGTGGTCGTGATCATCCGTGCCGTGCGGCGTCATAACGACATCCTTCCACGCATCTGGAACGCGGCACGATGGTCACATGTCCGATCCTTGGCGGCAACTTCCTGAGCGCGGAGATGCAGACTGCCAGCCCCGCGAACCATTAAGCTTGCAGAAGGACCATTAAAGGGTCACCCTTGCACGGTGCGGCCTGGGAACGGGACGAGCCGCGCTGTCGGTCAACGGAAACGTCGGGGCGATGCCACCCACCTTAAAGCATATTTTGCACACGGGGCGGGAGTTCGTTACGCACTGGGCGGCCGCGGGCATCATTGTCGCAGCGACCGGCGTTGCACCCGAGCACTGGATGGCGCGACTGCTGGATAGCCTCCATGTGTCGAATGACGCCTTGCATTTATGGTCCTCCTGGATCGACCTGCGTTGGCTTCTGGTTGGGCTCGGATTTACCCTTATCGTGGGCGATATCGCGTGGCGGCGCGCCCATCCGGCGCATGCGGGCAAACTTGCCCCAAAGGAAGCCGCCAACTCCCTGGCTCTGCCAGACAAGCCTTCAATCGCCGTTCTGCCATTCGTCAACCTCAGCGACGACCCGGCACAGGAGTATTTTCTGACGGCATCACCGAGGACATCATTACCGAGTTGTCGCGCTTCCGCGCGCTATTCGTAATCGCGCGCAACAGTACGTTCACCTACAAGGGCAAGCCCGCGGATGTGCGCCAGGTGGGACGCGAGCTGGGTGTGCATTATGTGCTCGAGGGGAGCGCGCGCAAAGTCGGCAACCGTGCGCGGGTCAGTGCCCAATTGATTGAGGCTGCAACCGCCAACCAGCTTTGGGCGGAGCACTACGAACGCACGGTCGATGATGTACTGGGCGTTCAGGAGGACATCACGCGGGGTATCGTGGCCGCGGTCGCGCCTGAGGTCGAGCTGGCGCAAATAGCGCACGCACGCCGCGCACGGCCAAACGATACGGCCGATCAGTTGATTTGGCGCGCCCATGGACTGCTGACTGAAAGCGTGCGGCAGGGCCAATCCGCTTTGGCCTTGCAGGCAATCAATATGATTCGCCAGGCGATCGCCGCCGAACCGAGTTCGCTCGCCGCTCACAACGTTCTGGCCTGGGCGCAGTGGTCTTGCCATTTGTACCGCTGGGGCCCGGAACCCACCAAAGCACTGACCACGATGGAAGCCGAGGTAGCGCAGATGCAGCGCATCAACGCACTCGACCATCGGACGCTGACCATCGCCGGCGTGCAGCACATCGCCCGTGGCGAGCCAGATCGTGGGCTGGCCGATCTGCGGCGGGCGCTCGAAGTCAATCCGAATTCCTCGCTGTCGCTGATGTGGCTGGCGCTCTGTGAGGCAATGGCAGGTCAGGGTGAAGACGCCCGGACGCATGCCGCGCTATCGCTGCGGCTGAACCCACGCGATGCGTGGATTGGTGTCGCGCATGTCGCCCTGACCATGGTCAGCTTCACCGCGCGCAACTACGCCGAGGCCACAAGCTGGGCCGAGTTGGCAATCCAGGCGGAACCCGTCGCGCCGCTGAGGCGAGCGCTCATGATTGCCTGCTGCGCCCGCAACGGCGATCTGGCGCGAGCGGCGAGCGAGCAGGCTGCGCTCAACAGCTTTGCCCCGGACTTCATACCGAGCCTGTTCCGAGGCGACTTCAAGGTCTTTGCGCGGCAGGATGATATGGCACACCTGCTGGGCAGCCTGCGGCTGGCAGGGTAACGCGCTTGCCAAGCCCGAGGGCAGCGGATGCAGCGGCCGGTATTGGCGCGGGCCTTGCCTATGTGCCGCTCATTCCAGTGGTGGGCTTGCTGGCATTCGGTGCATTGGGGCCGGAGACGGCCTCGGCCATGTCCGCCACCGTGTTCGTGGCCAACATGGTGGCAGGGGCCGTCGTACTGCTCCTGGCACGCAGTCCCTTGGTTGTGGGCCTCACAAGTGGCACCTGCGCGATCGCTCTGGCTGGGTTGTTCGGCCCGTTGGCCGCGCACGGCGCCATACCGGATGTGCCGGTGCTTATGGCCATCACCCTGTGCACGGTTGCGGTGGCGGGGGTGGTACAACTCATGTTGGTACAGTTGGGGGCGGCGGCACTTGGCCCGCTCACCCCGTATCCCGTCGTGGCCGGGCTGGTGAACGGCACCGCGGCACTCGCTGTCCTATCGCAGTGGCCGGCTTTGTCACGGTCTCCGGCGGAGGGCCTCGTGGCAGTTGTCACGGGTGCCGTCATGCTGCGGTTTCCATTGCGCTGGAAGGTGCCGCCCGTGTTGCCCGCGGTTGCCGCCGGCGCGATGGCCTATGCCGTCCTTGACCACCTCGGGCTGCCGGCCGGACCGGTGCTTTCAGCCATGCCCTCGCCGATCGCGTATCCATCGATGGCATTGGATGCATTGCGAGAGCTGACACGGCACGGCACCGATCTGCCCTGGCGCGGCATCTTGGTAACCGGGGTCACCGCGGCACTGCTGGGCGTGCTGGAGACGCTTGCGACCATCAGTGCGCTGGGCGACGCGGGTGTTTCCGTCGCAGGACGGCGCGATCTGCGCGCCGTCGCGGTCGCCAACCTGGCGGTGGCCGCGATCGGTGGCGGGCCGCCGATTGCAGCGCCGGTAGCGACGGCAATCGGATTGCTCCGGCTGGGTGGCACGACCCATCTGGCGTCAATCAGCCGCCTGGTTACAGTCGGACTGGGCGGCGTGCTGCTCGGTCGCTATCTCCCACTGGTACCGCACGGAGTGCTCGTCGGTCTGGTTCTCGCGATCGCAGTACGACTGCTGGACGCCGAGCCGTTGCGCTTTCTCTGGCGCGCCATTCGGCAGGACACACCGCACCGGCTCGAGATCGCAAGCAGTGCACTGATCTCGCTGGCGGTTGTGGCGGTGGCGGTGTTCGCCGGTCTCGCCGTGGCGGTCGCGGCCGGAGCACTCGCCTGCCTGCTGGTGTTCACCGCGGCGATGACCGGCAACGTCGTGCGCCGCGTGTTCGATGGTGGTGGCATGTTGTCGCGAGTGCGCCGTGGCCTTGACGAGACCGTCACCCTGCTGCGCCATCGCCAATCGGTCGCGGTGCTTGAGCTCGCCGGTCCTCTCTTCTTCGGCAATGTCAGTCCGCTTGCGCGAACATTGGAACAGGTGCGCGCATCGGGCGCACGGCACGTGGTGATCGACCTGAGCCGCATCGTGCGAGCGGATCTGTCTGGCGCACGCCGGCTGATGGCCATCGTGCGCCAGAATCGCCAGCAAGGACTTGCGATCGTCCTGGCGCCGATCAGGGCCGGCCATCCGGTCGCCGATTACCTCGATGCGCTGGGCGTTGAGCCAGGCGCCTGCTTCGCCGATGTCACCACCGCCTTGGCCGCGGCGGAAACGGCGATCCTGGTGGAAGCTGGCGTCGCCCCACCCTCATACGCCACAGCCGAGCAGGCTTTGCAGGCGCTCGGTGTCCCAGCCGAGCACGCCCACGTGCTCGCTCAGCGTGCCGAGAGCCTTGACTTGGCGGCAGGTCAAGCACTTTGCCGGACTGGCGATCCGGCGGACGCCATCTACGTCCTGATGCAAGGGCAAGCGGACGTGATGCTGCCACAGCGCGAGGGAGCGGCGCCTGTGCTGCTGGCGCATCTCTCGCCAGGCGCGATAGTCGGGGAGCGGGCACTGTTCGAGGCGGGCACACGCAGCGCCGATGTGCTTTGTGCAGTAGCGTCGCGCGTGCTGGTCCTGTCCGCGCCAACATTGGCGTCGCTGCGGCAAGAAGCGTCGCCGGCGGCGCTCGCCCTTGTGTTGGCGATTGCGCGCAGTACTTCGGTCAGTCTGCAGCACGCGAACGCGGCGATCGAGCGGCTCGAAGGATAGTGCCGCTTCTGACGTCCATGCGCATTCCCTCTTGCGCCGTCACCGTTCCACGGCGCCTCCTGGCAGCGGCACGGGCAATCGCATGCATTGCTGTGTCATCGTGCCAGGGATCGTGGTGGAACAGCACGAGCCGCCCGACCATGGCGGCATCGGCGAGTGCTACAGCCGCCTGCCACGTCGAATGTCCCCAACCAACTCGCGACACGTACTCCGCTTCCGTGTAGGTGGCGTCATAGATCATGACGTGGGTGCCTGCGATGAACCGCAGCAGTGTATCGTCCAACCCGACCGCCGGGTGCTCGGTATCAGTGATATAACAGAAGCTCGCGCCGGCCCATTCAATCCGATAGCCGATGGCACCTCCTGGATGGCGCAGTGGAGCCGTGCTGACGCTGAGACCAGGCCGCAGCTTCAGGGCATCGCCGGGCGTGAAGTCATGAAATGTCCGGCCCGCCCGAAACTCGGCGTCCATGTCCGGCATGAGTGGCGGTGACCAGCTTAGTCGGAGCGCCTCGGCGATGCGCGATGGCGGCGACAGGTGGCCTGCCCAGAAGCGCAGGCGCGCCGCCGGGTCGTACATCGGCTGAAAGAATGGCAACCCGCAGATGTGATCCAGATGCGTATGGCTCAGCAGGACATCAGCATCGACCGGGACTGCGGTGGCCGCCAAAGCGCAGCCCAATTCTCGCAACCCACTGCCGGCGTCGAGGATCAGCAGATGGGGGCCACAGCGCAGTTCGACGCAAATTGTGTTGCCGCCGTAGCGCGTGGTCGCTGCCCCAGGAGCAGGCAGGCTGCCTCGCACCCCCCAGAACCGCAGTGTCATCGCTCCATCGCGCACCAGTCGATATCCCTGTCTCCGTGGCCAGCCGGTTTGCCGGCGGTTTCACCGGCCTGCCACAATTACGTCACGATTTGCCAACGGTTTCAACAGGCGCGGCCGGACATCGGCCGAACATTTCTGCGCCAATCCGCTTTCGCGCAGATTTATTGCGCATTTGCCGTGAAGAACCGGACCGGACTACGCTGTAACAAATCTTGGCAAGCTCTGGGGGACGCGTGGCGCCATGACGGACATCGTGCCATCGGCCGTGGACGTGACCGCGCTTCACGCCACGATCGACGCACTACGCCAGGAACTCGACGAACGCTCGGCGGAACGCGATATCGCCCGCGCCGGCGAGGTCGCGCTGGCCGAGGTGATGGATGTCATCAACTGTCATCCCGCCAATCTGGCCCCGGTATTCGACGCGCTGCTGACCGCGGTGGTGCGGCTCTCCGATTCTTCGTTCGGCTTTCTGACGACTTATGATGGCGAGATTGTCAGGGTCGTTGCCGCTTGCGGTGTCGCGCTGCCGGAGAACGCCGTGTTCCGGGTCGATCCGGGCACGCTGATGCACCGCATCGTGCTTGGCGAGGACATTGTCTCACTGGCCGACATCACCGACGACGACGCCTACAGGGCCGGAGCACCAAGCCGCGTGGTGATCGCTGACCAGTTTGGCGCACGCACACAGCTCATGGCCGGTCTGCGCAAGGAAGCGCGCCTGCTCGGCTTCATCAACATCTTCCGCACCCAGGTCCGTCCGTTCACCGGGCAGCAGCTAGCCATGGTGAAGGCGTTCGCCGCGCAGGCGGTGATCGCGATCGAGAACGCGCGTCTGGTCAACGAAACACGGGAGGCACTGGAACAACAGACCGCGACGGCCGAGGTGCTGCAGGTTATCAATGCCTCGCCTGGCAACCTGATGCCCGTATTCGATGCAATGCTGGAGAAGGCTTTGCGCCTTTGCAACTCCGCGTTTGGCATCTTTGGCACCTATGACGGCGAATACTTGCGCACTGTGGCGACGCGTGGACTACCGAACGGTTCTGAGGACCTTCTCCAAACTCCGCAGCGACCGGTTCCCGGTCTGGCGCTGTATCGGATCGTCCAGGGCCAGGATGCCGTGCAGATCGCCGACATCACCGACGACGATGCCTACCGCCAGGGCCTGGCGGGCCGCCGGTTCATCGCCGATATCTGTGGCGGGCGTACCCAGCTTCTTATCGCGCTACGGAAGAACGACACCTTGGTAGGTGTATTCAACATCTTTCGCCAGGAAGTACGCCCGTTCTCCGACAAGCAAATCGCGTTGCTGCGAAACTTCGCCGCCCAGGCGGTGATCGCAATGGAGAACGCGCGCCTGCTGGATGAGCTGCGTGCCAGGACCGATGCGCTTGCCCTGCGCAACAGCGAATACGGCGAGCAGATCGAGCATCAGTCTGCCACCATCGACGTGCTGAAAGCGATGTCCGCTTCACCAGGCGACACGCAGCCGGTCTTCGATCTTATCGTTCGCCATGCGTTGCAAGCGTGTAACGGCATGTCCGCGGGTCTGTTCGAATACGACGGCGAGCTGGTGCATTTCCGCGCCGACTATGGGGGTGTCGCTGCGGCAACCCGCGCGTTCCAATCGATGTTCCCGCGGCCACCGACACGGGAGTACCTGGTTGGTCGCGCGCTTCTGGACCGGCAGACCATCCATGTCCGCGACATCGATACCGAACCTGGACTGTAGCCGTCGGTGCGTGCCATGGGCGGCAAGACAACACTGACGATCCCGCTGCTGCGCGATGGCACGGCGATTGGTGCAATCTCGCTCAACGCGCGCGAACCGGGCGGGTTCTCCGACAGCCAGGTCTCACTATTGCAGACCTTTGCCGAACAGGCGGTGATCGCCATCGGCAGCGCCGAGACCTATCGCGCCTTGCAAGAGCGCACCACGGCGCTGGCCCAGCGCAACAGCGCATATAGCGAGCAGGTGGCACACCAGGCCGCGACCATCGACGTGCTGAAGGTGATGTCGGCGTCACCGAGTGATGCGCAGCCAGTGTTCGATCTGGTCTCCCGCCTTGCATGCGAAATCTGCGGTGCACAAACCGCGGCGTTCTTTTCACTCGAGAACGGACTGGTTCACTTCCGTGCGAACTTCTTTGCTGAAGAGTTCATGCCCCCTGATGCATTGGAGGCGTTCCGGCGCCGGTATCCCATGCCGCCCAACTCCAGCTCCTTCAGCGGTCGGGCACTACTGACGCGACAGATTGTACATATCCGCGACATCGCGGCCGAACCAGACGTCCACAGCACGGTCCGCGCCCTGGGGCATCGCTCCAATCTGGCGATTCCCTTGCTCCACGACGGCAGTGCCATCGGGGTCATTTCACTGAGCGGCGCCATGTCTGGTGGGTTCTCCGACGCTCAGGTCGAGCTGGCACGGACCTTCGCCGAACAGGCGACTATCGCGATTACCACCGCCGAAACCTACCGCGAGTTGCAGGAACGCACCGAGGCTCTGGCGCAACGCAACAGCGAATACGGCGAGCGCATCCAGCAGCAGGCCGCGACAATCGATGTGCTGAAGGTAATGTCCGCCGCCGCGGCAACGAACAGCCGGTGCTGGAGCTGATCACCCGTCACGCGCGTCTACTTTGCGATGCAGAAACGGTAGGCGTGTTTTCCTTCGACGGTGAGCTGATCTCGGTACGCTGCACCGTCTCAGTCGATATGGAAAGTCTGGCTGCCTACATAGCAACGTTTCCATGTCCGCCGGCACGCGATTACTCAATTGGCCGAGCCATCCTCGATCGCCAGGTCATCGAAATCGACGATGCTGACGCCGATGCAGGTCTCGCCCAGGTCGTGCATGCCCACGGCAATCGCTCCATCATAACTCTGCCCTTCATTGCCGACGATCGAGTGATCGGCGGCATGTCGATCGCAGTACGCAAAGCCGGAGGATTGTCGAACTCGCAGAAAGCCCTCGCGCGGATCCTGGCCGAGCAGGCGGTCATTGCGATCACCAGCGCCGAGACCTATCGTACATTGCAATATCGCACCGAAGAACTCACCCGCTCCGTATCCGAATTGCAGGCCCTCGAAGAGGTCTTGCGCGCCGTCAATTCATCGCTCGATCTCGACACGGTGCTGTCCACCATCATCAGCCGCGCCGTGCAGCTTGCGGATGCCGACCAGGGGACGATCTACGAATTCGACGAGGCGGACCAGGTCTTCGTGCCCAAGTCTGCCTATGGCATGACAGCCGAGCGCGTGGAGGAGCTCCGCGATCGGCGCATCCGCATTGGCGAGACACCTCTTGGCATCAGCGCTGCGGATCGCACGCCGCTGCACATCTCCGACCTGAGCACGCGGTTGGATATCGACGGTGCACGCGAACTGATGGCCTCCGGCATACACGCGTTGCTCGCCGTTCCGCTGCTGCGCGACGATACGGTGATCGGCGGCCTGGTGATCCGCCGCCACACGGTTGGCGGTTTCGCGCCGAGCATTCCCACGCTGATGCGCACCTTCGCCGGCCAGGCCGTGCTGGCAATCGAGAACGCGCGGCTGTTCCAGGAAGCCGGCCGCGCCCGCACCGCGGCCGAAGGCGCACTAAACGATCTGCGCCGTGCCCAGGATCGGCTGGTGCAGTCCGAGAAGATGGCCTCGCTCGGCCAGCTTACCGCCGGCATCGCGCACGAAATCAAGAACCCGCTGAACTTCGTCAACAACTTCGCTTCTCTGTCAGTGGAGCTGCTGGACGAATTGAAACAGACAGCAGCACCAGCCATTGCCGCGCTCAACGCCGATCAGCGCGGCGATATCGATGACGTCAGCGCCATGCTCACCAGCAACCTGGAGAAGATCGTCGAGCACGGCCGCCGCGCTGATGGCATCGTACACAGCATGCTGGAACACTCGCGCGGTGCATCAGGGGAACGGCGTGTGGTCGATCTCAACGCGTTGGTCGAGGAGGCACTGAGCCTCGCCTATCACGGTGCCCGCGCGCAGGATCAGAGCTTCAACATCACGCTGGAACGCGACTTCGCCGCCGGAATGCCGCCGGTCACACTGACGCCGCAGGACATTCACTCGTGTCCTACTGAACCTGTTCGGTAACGGCTTCTACGCCGCGCGCAAACGCCAGGCGGTTGAAGGCGACGACTTTGCCCCCACCCTGCGGGTGAGCACGCGCGATATCGGCGATGCGGTGAAAATCCACGTGCGCGATAACGGCATCGGCGTACCCGCGGAAATCAGGGACAAGTTGTTCCAGCCATTCTTCACCACCAAGCCAACCGGGGAAGGCACCGGGCTTGGCCTGTCGATCAGCTACGATATCGTAGTAAAGCAGCACGGTGGGCAACTGACCGTGGCCAGCGAACCGAACACATTCACCGAATTTGTCATTACTCTGCCGCGCGGCCCGGCGGCGAACGAAGGGAGCCATGCATGACCGTCCGAGTGCTGGTGGTGGACGACGAACCTGACGTCGAAGCGTTATTCCGGCAGCAGTTCCGCCGCGAGGTACGCCAGGGACTGTATCTACTGGATTTCGCCCTGTCCGGCGAAGCCGCACTGAACAAGCTCGATGGCTGCGTCGGCGAGGAGATCATCCTGCTGGTCTCCGACATCAACATGCCGGGCATGAGTGGCCTTGATCTGCTGCCCAAGGTAAAGGAACGCCGACCGGAACTGCCGGTGTTCATGATCTCGGCTTATGGTGACGCGGAACGCGTGCAGACAGCGCTGGATCGCGGCGCCAGCAAGTTCATGACCAAGCCCGTGGATTTCCCACAACTGAAGCAGCAGGTGTCGATCGTTATTGCAGATGCGCGAGGCAGCGGATGACAGCGCGGATTCTCGTCGTCGATGACGAACCCGATCTGGAACTGCTGATCGTCCAGCGTTTCCGCCGGCAGATCCGCGACGGTGAGTTCACCTTCACCTTCGCCGACGATGGGGTGAATGCGCTTGCCGCACTGGCAGCGGACCCCGGCATCGACATGCTGCTGTGCGACATCAACATGCCACGGATGGATGGACTGACCCTGCTCGCGCGCTTGCAGGAACAGGAAGACAATCGAGCCACCGTCATCGTCTCCGCCTATGGCGACATGGCGAACATCCGCACCGCGATGAATTGTGGCGCATTTGATTTCGTTACCAGACCGATCGATTTCGCCGATCTGGAAGCCACCATCGGCAAGACACTGCGTAACCTGGCGATCACTCGCGGCTACCAGCTCCGGCAACAGGAAGCGGAACGCGCACGAGCGCAGCTTGCGCGGTATTTCTCCCCCAGCCTGGTGGACTGCCTCGCGTCGGAAGCCGAGGACATCAACCTGGGAGCGCAGCGGCGCGACATCACCTCGATGTTCACCGACATCACCAGTTTCACGACGCTGGTGGAAGGCCTCGACCCCAATACGATTGGTCCGCTGCTGAACGAATACCTCACCGGCATGACCGAAATCGTGTTCGATCACGGCGGCACGCTGGTGAAGATCATCGGTGATGCGCTGAACGTGCTGTTCGGCGCACCATCCGACCAGCCGGATCATGCAGCGCGGGCTGTGGCCTGCGCGCTCGCGTTGGATGCGTATGCCGAGGACTTCCGCGCCCGCTGGAGCGCGCAGGGCATCGCCGTCGGCGTGACGCGTATCGGCATCAACTCCGGTACCGCGCTGGTTGGCAGCTTCGGCGGCGGACGTTTCTTCGACTACACAGCGTATGGCGACACCATCAACATCGCCGCGCGGCTGGAGGCTGCGAACAAGCAACTCGGCACGCGCATCTGCGTCAGCGGCAGCGTGGTGGAACGTATCCCGGAATTCTGTGGTCGGCCGGTCGGCAGCGTGATGGTGCGTGGCCGCAGCGAAGCGTTGCCGGCGCATGAACCTCTGACGGCAGTACGTCATACGCATGAGCTGACCATCGCCTATCGCGAGGCCTATGCACGAGCAGAGGCCTGCGATCCAACGGCGCTGTCGTCGTTCGCCGCGTTGCTCGGCCGCGACAGCAGCGATGGCTTGGTCGGCTTCCATTTGAAGCGGCTGCTGGCCGGCGCCACCGGCATCGCGGTCGCGTTGGAATGACGATGGATATCGACACGTCACTACAGCGCCAGCTCGACGAACTGCGTGCCGAACGCGACGCCGCAGTCGCACGCGAGAAAGCGCTTGCCGAGGTGCTTGAAGTCATCAATCGCTCACCTGGTGATCCAGCGCCGGTATTCGAGGCGATTCTCGACAAGGCCCACTCGATTTGCGGCGCCGAGTCAGGTGCGCTCAGTGTCCGCGACGGAGAGATGTTCCGCGGTGTAGCGACGCACGGATTTCCATCAGTGCACGATGCCCTGCTCCGCCAATCTTATCCAATTCCGCCGCACTTTCAGGCACTGATCGACGGCGCCCCATACTTTTATCGGGATGGCGCCAAGGAAGCCGGCGGACCGACTTACCAAGACGACGTGTCGCGCAGCTTCTTCGAAAACACCCTGGTTCGCACCGGGTTGTTCATCCCCTTGCGCAAAGAGGGCGCGGTGTTGGGTGTGATCAGCGCATGGCGTCACGAGGTACGTCCGTTTTCAGCCAATGAAATCGTGCTGCTGGAGACCTTCGCCGCGCAGGCCATGATCGCGATTGAAAACGCGCGGCTGATCACCGAGCAGCACGAGGCTCTGGAACAGCAGACAGCAACCGCCGAGGTGTTGCAGGTTATCAACGCGTCGCCCGGCTGCCTTGCGCCAGTATTCGATGCGGTGCTGGAAAAGGCGATCCGGCTCTCCGATTCGTCGTACGGCAGCCTGCACACGCTCGATGGCGAGCTGTTCCACGTCGCGGCGACCAGGGGCATGCCGCAAGAGATAGCGGGTATCACCGCCTTCCGAGCTCATCCCGACATGACTCTGCATCGGATCGTTGAGGGCGCGGATGTCGTCCATACAGACGATCTCACGCGGATTCGAAGCGATGCCCCGACACTCAGGCTCCTCATCGAGGCCGGGGCGCGCACGCAACTGCTGATCGCGCTGCGCAGCGACAAGGCATTGCTCGGTGCCATTATGATCTATCGCCAGGAGGTCCGGCCATTCACCGACCGACAGATCACACTGCTGCAGAACTTCGCCGCGCAGGCCGTGATCGCGATGGAGAACGCGCGGTTGATCACCGGGCAGCGAGAGGCACTGGAACAGCAGACCGCAACCGCGGAAGTCCTTCAGGTAATCAACGCGTCGCCAGGCAATTTGACGCCGGTGTTCGACACGATGGTGGAAAAGGCGATGCAGCGTTGCGACGCCTCGTTCGGCCATTTGCTGATGTTCGACGGTCGAAACTTCACCGCGGCGGCGTCGCGCGGCGTGCCGCCGGCGCTGAAGGAGTATTCGCGGGCGGGCTTTGCGCTCGACGCAGAGCACCCGGATTCGGCGTTCAGCCAGGTCGCGCGCGGCACGGATGTGATCCACCAGCCGGACATCACCGCAGACGACGTCTATGCTTCCGGACTTGGCTCACGCCGGGCATTTGCCGATCTGGGTGGAGCGCGCACGAGGCTCATGGTGGCGCTGCGCAAGCAATGCACACTGTTGGGCGTGTTCAACCTCTACCGCCAAGAGGTCAGGCCGTTCTCCGACAAGCAGATCACCCTATTGCAGAGTTTCGCCGCGCAGGCGGTGATCGCGATGGAGAACGCGCGGCTGATCACCGAACAGCGTGAGGCGCTGGAGCAGCAGACCGCGACCGCCGAAGTGCTGCAAGTGATCAACGCCTCGCCTGGCGATCTGGCACCGGTGTTCGACGTGGTACTGGATCGTGCGATGCGGCTCTGCGAGGCCACATTCGGCGGCCTTGCGACGTTCGATGGGGAACGCTTCGTACCCGCGGCGATGCAGGGCGTACCGGCTGCGTATGCCGAATACCGGTTGCACAGTCCATTTTCAGATGCACCTGGCACCTTGATTGGGCACCTTCGCCAAGGGGCGAATGTCCTGCACATCCCTGACATGAGGGAGACCGAAGCTTACCGCAACGGCGATCCTGATCGGCGTGCGATGGTCGACCTGGGAGGCGCGCGCAGTGCTGTCGGTGTGGCGCTGCGCAAGGACGATGCATTGCTCGGCGCCATCCAGATCTACCGGCAGGAGGTCAGACCGTTCAGCGAAAGGCAGATCGCGCTGTTGCAGAGCTTCGCCGCGCAGGCGGTGATCGCGATGGAGAACGCGCGTCTACTGACCGAGCAGAAAGAGGCGTTGGAACAGCAGACCGCGACAACCGAGGTATTGCAGGCAATCAATGCCTCACCTGGCGACCTGGTACCGGTCTTCGATGCGATGTTAGAAAGAGCTCTCCGGCTGTGCGAGTTGCAGATTGGTGTTCTGTTCACCTACCACGATGAAATGTTCCATTGCGTCGCGATGCGAGGCGTGCAGACCGCTTTAGCGGAATACCTCCGAGAGCCAATGCCTGCCCCGCCCGGATCGGCCGCGGGCAGGATCGCGCAAGGCGAACACATTGTTCATATCGAAGATATCACCGCCGATGAGACGTACCGGTCGGGGGTCGTGTCGCGCCGGGTACAAGCCGATATCGGCGGCGCGCGCACGTCGCTGTTCGTCGCGCTGCGCAAAGACGAGGCACTGCTGGGCATGATCGTCACCTACCGCCAGGAAGTGCGCCGCTTCTCCGACAAGCAAATCGCGCTATTGGAAAACTTCGCGGCCCAGGCGGTGATCGCGATGGAGAATGCCCGGCTGCTGGATGAGATCCGGCAGCGCCAGGCAGAACTGCGCATCACGTTCGAGAACATGGGCGACGGCGTTGCCATGTTCGACGAAACACCAAGACTGATCGCATGGAACCGCAAGTTCCAGGAAATCCTCGAGGTGCCCAACGAGGTGCTCGCCGAGCGCCGCACCTACGCTGAGTATATACGCTATCTCACCGAACGCGGCGAGTTCGGTCCGGACGCCGATCCCGAGGAGCTGATGCGCCGGCTACAGGGATTTGGCGGGCCGACAGTTTTTGAACGTACTCGTCCTGACGGCCGGGTGATCGAGGTGCGCTACAATCCGGTCCCCGAGGGCGGCTTCGTACTGATCTACGCCGACATCACCGAGCGCAAGCGCAGCGAGCAGGAAATCCGCGCCGCGCGCGATGCGGCAGAGGCGGCGTATCGCGAGCTGAAGGCCACGCAGGCCAATCTGATCCAGGCGGAGAAGATGGCCTCGCTCGGCCAGCTCACCGCCGGCATCGCGCACGAGATCAAGAACCCGCTCAACTTCGTCAACAATTTTTCCTCCCTGTCGGTGGAGCTGCTGGGCGAAGTGAAACAGGCGATCGGCGCAGCCCTGCCGTTGCTGGACCAGGATCAGCGCAACGAGATCGATGATGTTGTTGCCATGCTCACCACCAACCTGGAGAGGATCGCCGAACATGGCCGCCGCGCAGACGGCATCGTGCGCAGCATGTTGGAACATTCGCGTGGTGGATCAGGCGAGCGCCGACGTGTCGATCTCAACACACTGGTCGAGGAGGCGCTGAACCTTGCCTATCACGGCGCGCGCGCGCAGGACCAAAGCTTCAACATCACGCTGGAGCGCGATCTCGCCGCCAGGATCGCCGCGATCGAGCTCGTGCCGCAAGACATCACCCGCGTGTTCCTGAACCTGTTCAGCAACGGCTTCTATGCGGCGCGCAAGCGGCAGCGTGACGAGGCGTCGCCTGGCTTCGAACCTACGCTGAAGGTCACAACGCGCGATCTGGGCGACGCGGTCGAGATCCGCGTCCGCGACAACGGCATCGGCATTCCTGCGGAGATCAGGGATCGGCTGTTCCAACCCTTTTTCACCACGAAGCCCACCGGCGAAGGCACCGGCCTCGGCCTTTCCATCAGCTACGACATCGTGACCCAGCAGCACGGCGGCAGCATCTCGGTGGATAGCAGGGTCGGCGAGTGCAGCGAATTCACCGTGCGGCTGCCGCGGTAATTCGTTCACTGACGCCCGCCGACAGACCATCACCTCTGCACCAATGTGGACGCCTGTATATGCGGCAGGTGCACGGGTCCCGTCGGCCGTCCGGCGTAGTTGGTCCAGCAGTGCCGATCCGTATCGTACACCTTGCAAGCCGTGATGACCGCCAACATCTCCCGCGAATGCATGGTCAGGCGCACGATCGAAGGGAAGTGCAATGACAGTTCCCCCTGTGCCTCGGCAAGATGGTAGTGCGGCAGTGTTGGCACCGCGTGATGAGCGTTGTGCTCCATGATGTTGCTCGACAGCATCTTGAGCGGCTGTGGCAGTGTGGCATGCACGGCACCCATGATCTGGGCTTCGGCAAAACCGGCTTCGCCCGTGACGGTGTACCAGCCTACATCGGGATGCGTGTGATGGGCATAGGTCACGATGCCGATCAGAGCATTCCAGACCAGGTACGGAAGGAGCCATCCCAGGACAAGAAGGCCAAGCACCGAAGCGCCCGGATTGATCGCTGCACCCGCAGTGAGAATCAACACGATGACCGCAGCCTGCCAAAGTAACGCGAAGCCGGCGTCGGGGACGTGCTTTTGCCATCCTGTTCTGACGCCTGGAGCGATTGGAAGGAAATGGCACCGCCACCACATCTCGATCAGATAATACGGCAGAGATCCCACCGGGCTGCGATAGAGCCGATAGATGACACGGCGAACCGGACCGTAGCTTCGCCAGGTCGCCAGTGAAATCGGGCTCCAGGCATAGTCGACACCAATAATGTTGGTGAAGCCATGGTGGACCCGATTGTGGAAATGTTTCCACAGACTCGCGGTCGTCCAGGCCGGTCCCATTGTCAGGCGGGCGATCCACTCGTTCAGGGTCCGATGCGGCGTCAGTGCCTGATGACATGCATCGTGCCCGGCAACGAAGATCCCTCCAATCATAATCCCGGCCCAAACGGATGCGCAGATGCGGAGTGTCAGCGGGATTGGCGCAATCGCCAGGAACAACGAGGCACTGTAAAGCAGGACATCCCGGCCGATGATCAAGAGCGCCAGCGCAGTCGTGCGGCGCGTCAATTGAACATAACGCTGCCGTGTCAACCAGCCTACCGAATTGACTTGGCGATCCATTGGGTGCCGTCGATGCCCTAAAGCCAGCGCCAGATCATACAGATATATCCTACTCCCACGAGGCTCTTCGCCCTTATATCACTACTCGCTGACGGCAACCCATTCGCTTTGATCGTCATGGCCCGCCTCGAGCCGGCCATGACGACAGAACGACAGATGAGTTAGGGTCAGAGAGCTTTGCTATTAGTTTCAGCTTGCCGGCCGCACCGGTTCCGGCCTTATATTCTTACGGTAAGGTGACAAAACCATATGTCGGATCGGATAACCAGTAGCTCCTGTCTCAGTGAAGCGGTGCCCGGCGCGATGCGCTGGTACGGGTGGGGCACTGATGCCGCGTCGTTCAATCCACGCGACCGACCCGGCCTATGGCCTTACGTGACCGCTCATCTAGGAATCACCGGTGCGGATGAGCGTTGGCGGCCGATCGATGTAACCGACGTGGTGTTACCGAAAGCACGGGAGCACGAGGGGTTCCTCAAGTGGCTACGAGCGGATTTTCCACCAGACTCCTGGTCGACTTTGGCCGGTGACCGGCTGCGTCACGCCTATGGGCGGAGTACCAGCGATATCTGGCGTCTGCGCCAGGGCTTGATCGAAGCGACACCGGACTGCGTGGTTTTCCCAACCCGCGAACAGGAACTGGTGGATCTGATCGGCGCCGCACAGCGCTTCGGCGTAGTGCTGATCCCGTTCGGTGGCGGTTCGAATGTCGCCGGGTGCCTCGACGCGACGGATTGCCGCGGCCGGATGGTCGTCAGCGTCGATTTGCGGCGCATGAACAAGGTCCTTGAGATAGACGCTATCTCCGGCCTTGTGAACGCCGAAGCGGGTATCCTCGGACCCGCGCTCGAAGCCGCGCTGGAACCTGCTGGCCTGACGCTCGGGCATTTTCCCGACAGCTTCCCGTTCTCCACGCTCGGCGGTTGGGTCGCCACCCGTTCGTCGGGAATGTTGAGCGACGCCTATGGCAGTATCGAGGACATGGTAGTCGCGCTGCGGATCGCGACTCCAGCAGGCATTCTGGAAACGCGCCCGGTTCCGCACGCTTCAAACGGACCTGATGTGAAGCGATTGGTGATCGGTAGCGAGGGCACGCTCGGCATCATCACTTCGCTGACGATGCGCGTCCGGCCGCGCCCGGCCATACGCGAATTTCGCGGCTATCTGTTTCCCGATTTCGCTGCAGGACTGAATGCCATCGGCGAAGCAGCGCGGCTGGGTGTATCGCCGGCGATGACGCGCCTGAACGATCCGGCAAAAACGCAGCTCTCGTCGGCGTTCCGTCGCGGCAATCGTGGTGCACTCCACCGTGGCCTGGAGCGGCTGACCAAGTTCTATCTTTCGCGTGGCCGGCACTTTGATCTCGCACGCTCCGCATTGCTGATTGCAGCATTTGAGGGCGATGCACCAAAGGTGCGCACGCAGCGTGCAGCCGTCGAGCCAGTGTGGCGCCGGGTTGGTGCAGTCCCGCTGGGGCGCGGTCCAGGGCGTTCGCTGGAGGATGGCAAGTTCGACCTGCCGTACATTCGCGACTTCCTGATGGACTTCAATGTAGTGGCCGACGTTGCCGAGACCTGCGTGCTATGGAGGAACATCCACGATACCTACCGCCAGGTGATGGACCGCGCATGGCCTGCGTTGAGCGCCGACGGACGCCGGGCGTGGCTCGGCTGCCACGTCAGCCACTGCTACAGCAGCGGAGCTTCTTTGTATTTCAGCTTCGCGTTCCGTTGCCGTTCGTCGGACGACGGCCGGATCGATCGTCCAAAGGAATTGGCTCATTATCGCCGCGCGAAGAAAGTCTTGCTCGATACATTCGCAGAATGTGGTGCGACGCTTTCGCATCATCACGCCGTTGGGCGAGAGCATCTGCCTTGGCTGCGCGCGGAGACCGCGATTGGTCACGTGATGCCGGTTGCTGCCTTGAAGGCCGCCATCGACCCCGATGCGATCATGAACCCGGGCAAGCTGGTAGACGCCGCTGCATGAGCCAGGCACGGCAGCCGCCTCGTTCGGTGTCTTCTTTTGCATCGATCACGACGGACGAGCGGATTCGCCGTGCCGCTGTCTTGCCAGACCATCTCGAGCCGGTGGCGGTCCCTGCTCCTCAAGAGGCTGCCATCCTGGTCACGGGGGCGAGTGGCTTCCTGGGCAGCTATCTGTTGCGTGCATTGCTTGCGCGAACGACTGCTCCGATCATCTGCCTGGCTCGCGCCAATGCGGTAACGGCCAGGGCGCATCTGACCACGCGTCTCGCAGCACTGGGCACCAAGGTGCCGCAAGGTCGCCTCTCGGTCATCAGCGGCTCGATCACAGAGGAGCGGCTTGGGTTGCCGGCGGCGGCATACCTGCATCTGGCCGGCGAGGTGGGGATCGTTTTTCACCTCGCCGCCCAGCTCGATTTCCGCAGTTCGTTCGACAGGTTGCGTGCGGTGAATGTCGACAACCTGCCGCACATTTTGGCGCTGGCGGCCATCGGCGTGGCGAAGCGGATCGTTTACGTATCAAGCCTGAGTGTTCTGGAAGCGAGCAGCTATTACGGCCGAACAGTCACCGAGACGACCCCGTTGGTGGATCCGGCTCTGCTGCCGCTGGGTTACGCTCAGACCAAATGGGCCGCTGAGACGATGCTTGGTGCGGCCCGCGCGCGCGGGTTCGAGGTACTTTCTCTGCGGCCGAGTTGGATCGTCGGTCACGACCCGCGCGGAATCGAGACCAACTTCATCGCTTGTCTGGTGCGCATCCTCGCAGCAGTCGGCGCCACTCCGGACCTGCCGGGCAGGCTCAACCTGGTTCCCGTCAGCTTCGTTGCTGAAGCGTGCGCGCTGCTCGGCTTGATGCAGAGCCCAGGCACTCCACACGGTGTCTACCATCTCGGCGCGATCCACGCGATGTCGAACGCACACTTCGCTGACGCCATCGCCGCAACGGGTCGCGCGATGGATCGGGTGTCAATGTCCGAATTCCTGCGTCGGGTGTCTGTTGAGCTACAGCAGCAGCGATCGCTCGAACTCATGATGTTCCGCCACATCTTCGTGGGCTCGTCGTCGCGACCGGCAATTGGCCTGCCCTATCTTGACGGGCGAGCGCCAGTGTTCGACGCGACGGCAACACTGCATGTCCTGCATGAGCTAGGGCTGCCACCACCGACGCTGGACTTTGCTGCTCTTGTCCGCTCCTGCCTGCGCCTTCCTGCCGAACCATGACGCCTGTCGCGACAATGCCGATCGTTTCGCGTTCAGTCAGGTCCACGCAACCATCCGGGCACCAGCGGCGGGTTGCGGCGCACCTGCTGACACTGTTCGGCCGTTATATCGGCGCGCCGATCGTGATTGGACACGAGCACATCCCGACAACGCCGTTTGTGATATGTGCCAATCATCGCAGTCACGTTGATAGCTTCGCGCTGATTTATGGCCTCGGTCTCAATAGTCGATGCGCCTTGCTTGCCGCGCGCGATTACTTCGTGGACGGCCGGCCCTGGCAACGACTGCTTGCACTGCCATTTCCGATGATCGCCGTCGATCGGACCGCCCCGGGAGTCTCGATGCTCGGCACTATCCGCGATGCGCATTCGTTCTTTCGTGCGGGGGGACTGGCGATCATCACATATCCGGAAGGTTCACGGCAGGCCGGGAGAAATATAGCGCCGTTCAAGCGCGGCGCTGCGACTTTGGCGCTGGCGCTGGGACGGCCGGTATTGCCGGTCTTTATCGAGGGTACCGAGCGTGTCCTGGCCAAAGGACGACGGCTTCCTGTGCCGGGCCGCATCACTCTGGTGCTGGCGCCGGCGATCGATCCCGGACCGCGACCTGATGGTGCGTCCTGGCGAGCGCGTTCACAGCATCTGATCGCCGAGATCAAGTCAGTTGTCCGCGGGATTGCCGTCAGCAGGCAGCAGTGAGGGTGCGGTGAAGGAGGTCGCGACAGCCGTTATCCTCGCCGCGGGCTCTGGGTACAGGATATCCGCGGTGGCCAGGGACCGGCCCAAGCCGCTCCTGCCAATCGATGGGCAGAATGGGTCCATCACGTTTCTCGATTGGCATCTTCGCTGTCTTTCAGGCGTTGGCGTCCGACGCATTTGCATTGTCGGCAATACGGCTACGAACGGTTGGCAGAGCTCGTTCGCGGATGCGCCGCGCGCCGAGTGGATTCTCAACCCAACGTCGGACCTGACGACGTCAGGCAGCGCGCATTCGGCCTCGTTCGCCTGGCATCATGCGCCGGATATTCTCGATGGCAGATCGCGGGTCGTCTTGATGGATGCCGATATTGTCTACGATCCGGCCGCCTTGGCTCGGCTGATCGAAGCGCCAGGCGATGACTCCAAGACATTGGTCTGCGGCCACTATCGCGATACGGCCGAAGAGGTCCTGGTGTTTGGAACCGGCGGCCGGCCGCGGCGGCACGGCAAAGGCTTGCTGGGGACGCCAATGGTATCGGGGCTCGAGTGCCTCGGTGAGGCGACGGGCATCCTGTTATGGGAACCGAGCGACCACGAGGCGCTGCGTGCCGCAACCGAATGGTGCCTGTCGTACAGCAGCGCGAGGACCCGCAGCGAGCACGAGGACGCCACGCAACACATGATGTCGATGGCACGCATGCAGGCCGTATCGCTACACGAGGAAATGTTCATGGAGGTCGACACACCGGACGAGTATGCCACGCTGACCGACGTGTTCTACCCCGAGCTTGCGGCCCGGCTGCATCGATGAGCACGCCGAATGGCCCTGACGCGTTGGCGCCGATCAGGATCGAGAATCGCGACCTGACTTACCGTTGCCTCTCGCCGCTCTATCGGTGGATCGCAGCAAAGGTGCCTGCGTCGGTATCGCCGAACCTGCTGACGCTTCTCGGTCTGGGTTGTGCTGTCACCGTGGCCGCGCTGCTCGTAGCCTGGCACGATCCAATGGCCTGCATCGCCGCCGGAATATTCGCGCTCCTGACAGGCATGTTCGACTGCCTCGACGGCATTCATGCACGCAACACCGGTCGTTCGAGTTCATTCGGTGCATACCTGGATGCTGTGGTCGATGCAGTGATGGCGGGCCTCATCTATCCGGCACTGATAGTTCGTTATCAACTCTACGCTGGTGTCTACATCTTCACCGCGTGCTTCCGGCCCGTCGTGGCCTGCATGATCCACGCTTGTACGGCAGAGACACGGGTGCGGATTGACCCGGAGTTTGGCTCGCTGAGCGAGAATTTGACACTCGCGATCGTGCTGTTTGCGGCCGGTGCGCTGCCTGGCGCCATCAACCTGCTCGGCATGGTAAATCCGGACTCCTGGCTGGCGACGATGCTGATCGCCGAGAAGCTGGACAACCTGACAGTAATCAAGGTTGCATTGCTGTTTGCGGCCGTTGCCTTGCCGATCACTGCCATTCGCGGCGTTATCGAGGCACGCTATCTGCTAAGCGCCTCAGATGCCGGCAATTAGAGCACTCGCAGGCAGACCAGGATCGATGGGTTCCGCTGCGCTCAGCCGCATCCTACGGTGCCACACAGTCCGGCGTCGTTCGGCGTCATTCGTAGGATGGGTTGAGCGGCAAGCGAAACCCATCAGCTTTCCAGTCACGTTGAAAATGCTCTAGCGCCAGCGCCGACTTCGACCGACATTGTTGCCGACACGTTTGGAACAGATGCCATCCGATCCGCCAACCCGCATCGTCGCGTTCGACGTGGATGGAACCCTGATCGAGGGTCATAGCCAGACCCTGTTCGCGCGCTACATTGTGGCGCGTGGTGTCGCGTCGCGGTTCCTCATGATGCAGATCGCCCTGTGGTATGCGCTTTACCGTGTTGGCGTACCGCTGCCAGTCGCACGCATCCAACGTCGCATGGTGGCTGCCTTCACGGGTGCGCCGATCGAACGCATGCACGCGCTGCTCGATGCGTTTACGACGGACGTTCTGGTGGATCACCTGCTTCCGGACGCACTCGAACAACTTCGCGCATTGCGAAGCGGCGGCGCCCATGTCGTCCTGGTCTCGGCCTCACTCGACCTGATCATCAACCGGCTTGCGGAACTCATCGATGCGGATGGCGCCGTTGCTACGCGCCTTGTCCCATCGAGCGACGGCAGGTTCTCCGGACGCATTGATGGGGACATGATCTACGGTGCGGTGAAGGTCGATGCCGTGCGCCGCTATGCGAATGAGAGGTTTCGCGATTGGGTTTTCGATTCGGCATATGGCGATCATGAGAGCGACCAGCCTCTGCTCGCCGCCGCGCGGCACGCTGTGGCTGTCAACCCCGATCGACGGCTTGAGTCGATTGCGCGTAGCCGTGGCTGGGACGTCGTGCGTTGGCGCGCCAAAACCCTACGGACATGACCGGCGTATCTTGGCGGGGCGGCCGCAGCGTCTGATGATGTTGGTCAAGTCGAACATCTACAGGTTGGCTGATGCTGGTTTCTGACGACCAATCGCCGCTGCGGTCCGACCTGGCTCTGGCCACTGGCGGCGTGGGCTGGAGCGCGCTGGCCTGCTTGCCGCTGCTGGCATGGCTCGATGCCAATCGAGTGCGACCGGCAATGATGGCGACCACCGGTTTTGCCACTTTGCCGGCGGCGCTCTGGTCGCTCGGGATGCCTGCCCGCGACATAGCTCACTGCCTTGCCGACCACCTGCCGAACCAAGTTTTCCGCCAGCGCGATCCGTTGACACTGCTTTCGATGATTGGGCTCCCGCTTCGTGACAGCGGCCTGTCACATGCGTTGTGGCGATCCAAACCATTAGTGGCGGCGTGCCGGCGACTGTTCGGCGACGCCCGGCTTGAGGCCATGCCTGTGCCGCTGCGCGTCACGTTGGTCGATTGCCTGAGCGGCCAGTTCCACAGCATTGCAAAGGGCGACGTCGCGGCCGTGGCGTATGCCAGCACGGCGTTGCTGCCGGCTCTGCCGCCGCTCCGCATCGAGGGGCGCTGGATGTGCGATGCCTCGGTGTACCACGCTGCACCGCTCAACGATCTGTTGTTGCGGCCAGGACTCCGCCACGTGATCGCCACGACGTGCAGCTTTCCACCTCGCGAACGGTATACTTCACTCGTCGATCAGCAACTCACTTTGCAGGTGGTGCTACAAAAGGCCGCACTGAAAACCAGTGCCCTTCTGGCGCTCGATTTGATGGACGGCGAAGTCATTGTGCTGGCCGCACGGTTGCAACGATCAGTTGATCCGTTCGACACGACGATAGTGCCCGAAGTGATCGCGGCGAGCGAACGGGAGTTGGCGCAATCCGACGAACACATCAGCGTATTGCTGCAGGGTGCGCCCATCTGATGCAGCCGTCGGTTGCCGTGGTGATCAGTGCCGGCGGCATCAAGCCATTAGCCGCAATTCCGATCTTGCGCATGTTGGCGGACGAAGGAATTCCGGTCTGCTTTCTTGCGGGATCAAGCGGCGGCGCGATCGTGGCGGCGCTGGCTGCGACCGGCTATCCCGCCACGGAGATGCCCGAGCTGTGCCGCTCCGTACTACGACCGCGGATGTTCGGGCCGAAGCGCTGGCGCAAGATGCTGGGCCTGCTGGGAATTCCTGGTGGGCAGCCGCTTGGTCATACCGAGGGCTTGATCGACCCGACCCGGATCAAGCACGCCATCCGCGCCATCTTTCGTGACGCGAGTATCGAGAACACAGCGATACCACTGGCGATCAACGTGACCGACCACATGACCGGCGATCCGGTGATGCTGACCAAGGGGCCACTGGCCGACGCAGTCTACGGTTCGGTCGCTCTGTGGCCGATGTTGCCGCCTGGCCAGCTCGACGGTCGCTGGTACAGCGACGGTGGCTACAGCGTTGCAATACCGATCGTTGAAGCGTTGCGCCGCAATGTGGATGTCATCATCGCCATCGAGAACCGCGAGGCGCTGCCGCGTCCCCAGCGCAATTTCGTCGCGCGCTACAGCACATTCCAGACGGCGATGCGCCGCGAGATTGGCCGCTCCGTGGCTTTGCTCGGCACGCTCATGCACCACGGCGAGCTGATTGTGATCGATCTGCAGTTTCCCGAACCAATCGACTTCGACGAAATCGACAAGCTGCCCATGATCCTCGAGGTTGGACGCGGGTACGCCGAACGCCATCGGCCCGACATCCTGGCGGCTGTCCGGGCACAATGAGCGGTATGTGGCTCGCCCGCGATGCCGGTTTACGCTCGTTGGCAACGGGGGTTGCCTTTGGGGTTGCCGCGCTGGCACTCGATATCGTGGCGGTGCTGGTTTCCAACTCCGCGGCGTTGCGCGCTGACCTGGTGCGCGGGGGCGCCGATACGGCCGCGGCAGTGTTCGCTCTGCTGATCTATTCTTTGTCTCGCAATCCCACGCGATCCAGTCGGCAGCTCGGCAAGTTGGCCGACCTGAGCTGCGTGGTGACGGCTGCGGCTATCATTGCCGGTGTGCTGTGCATTATGTGGGTGTTGGCCGATCGCCTGGCGCATCCAGTGATCATACAGGGCACGATGTTGGGCTTCATCGTCGCCGTCCTCTATTTGGCGTGCAACGTGTGGCTGCTCGCACTGAATCGCTCCGTGCGAAAGCCTGATCAGTCGCCATTGATCGAAGCGCAGGCGCGCGTGATCCGAACCAAATTGCTGGCTAATCTTACGCTGTTCGCGACGATCGGGGGCGCCACCTTTGGGCCCGGAGCAACGGCACAGTTCTTATCCGACAGTGCTGGAGTGCTGACCCAGAGCGCGTTCGGCATCTGGACCGCTGCCAAGCTGCTTCGGCTGCATGGACATGCCGTGTTTCACGCGCTGCCTTTCCAATCAGGGCGGCGTCGACGGTGAGCCGTCAGGCGAAACATCCATCAGCATCCTTGGGGGTCGTGCTGGCAACGCTGGCAATCGATGCCCTTGCGTTCGGCATAATCGCCCCGGTCATGCCCGACCTCATCATGCAGGTGGCAGGGATGTCCGGCTCGGCCGCATCTTTCACCATGGGCGCTCTGCTGACGACGTTCGCGGTCATGCAGTTCCTTTGTGCATCACTTCTGGGGGGCTTGAGCGACCGCTACGGGCGACGCCCGATCCTGCTGCTGTCGCTTGCCGGCACATGCGTCAACTATCTGCTGCTGGCCTGGGCGCCATCATTGCCGTGGCTGTTCATTGGCCAGGCAATTTCCGGCGCGACGGTGGCGAACGTGTCCTCGGCCAATGCCTACATTGCCGACGTAACGCCGCCGGCCGAACGGGCGCATCGCTTCGGCCTGGTCGGTGCAACGTTTGCGCTTGGCTTCGTGCTAGGTCCGGCGATCGGCGGCATCCTCGGCGGCTACGGACTTCGTCTGCCATTTGTCGTCGCGGCCGCGCTTGCCGGGGGCAATGCCTTGTACGGGCTGGCGGCGCTGTCGGAGAGCCTTCCGCCAGATCGCCGCCGACGCTTCTATTGGCAATCGGTCGATCCGATCAGGGTCCTGCGCGCAGTGATATCCGACCGCGGGTTTGCCCGGCTGGCCATCGCGTGGAGCTGCATATGGATCGCTTTTGGCGCTTTGCAGAGCAGCTTCGTGCTCGCCAATGAACTGCGTCTCGGATGGACGACGTGGCAGAACGGGATTGCTCTGGTCGCCCTGGGGCTCGGTGCCGCATTTGCCCAGGGCATTGTGGTAAGGCGAGCCATTGCATGGACTGGCGAACAATCAACGGCAATGATCAGCTTTGCCCTGGCCGGCTGTGCCTATCTTTGTTTCGCCTTCGCCTTCATGAGCTGGATGGTATACGCCGGCATTGTTCTGCAAGCATTTGGTGCGATGAGCATGCCATCGATCCAGGCGATGGTTTCGACGCGCACCGATCCGTATCGGCAGGGCGAGGTGCAAGGCGCGCTTGGCTCCCTGCGGGGCCTGACCGCGATCGCGGCGCCGCTCGTCGCAGGTTCATTGTTCGCCATGTTCACGCGGGGCGACGTGTTCTTTCCAGGCGCACCCTTCCTGCTTGCGGCCGCAACTTACGGTGTCGCGTTCATCGCGGTGCGCGGCGTCAAGTCAGTTAGTCAATCGGAATATACACCGCGATAGGCGGGCGGCAGCATTGCGGCGATTCCGCGCATGATCACATCCGTTGTCGCGGCCATGCCCTCGGCACTTAATGGGGCTTTCGGCGGAACGAAGAGCTCGCCGAACTCCGCGGTCACAGTGGTCCGCCGCAATCGGCGTAGATTGGTGAACAGATTCTCCTGTCCGGTCGTCGCAATTGGCAGCACTGGCGCGCCGCTGGCCGCGGCGAGATAGCCGATGCCAGGATTGCCAGGCTCGAGGGCTCCGGTGAGACTCACGCGGCCTTCTGGCGCGATCAGCACAACATGCCCGGCACGCAGCACCGCCACAGCCTGTCGCAGCGCGAACATCGATTTCGAATCAGGCGCGAGGTAGATGGCTCGGCCGATGAAATTGGCGAAGAAGTGGTAGAAGGGACGGTGCTCGAACTCATGTGCGACCATCAGATAGGTATCCACACGAGGCAGCAGGCTGGGCGCCAGCAATCCGTCGACATAGCTAAGATGATTGGCTGCGACGATAAGTGGCCCGCTCGCAGGGACGCGGTCAATGCCGAGCACGCGAAAGTCGGCACCGATCGATAGCAAAGCGCGTCCGGCGCGCTGTGCGAGGCGCGCTCGCGTCAGCGACTTTGCACCGCGTGGCGCTGCTTCGGATGACACCGGATTCCTTGCTCGTATCGGACAGAGAGCGTATTTAATGGTCAAAGCGTGGTTCAGCAAAATGACGCAGGCGGAAATCGAAGCCTTCATCATCGGCCACTGGAAGCAGCGAGCACAGGACAATGGCCTCGACACCGGCAACGTCGATGCCTCCACGGATCTGATGGAGGCGGCCGGCGGTGTGGATAGCCTTGGACTCGCGGTGCTGGTCGGCGAGCTTGAGCAGCACACGGGAAAGGACCCATTCGCTGCTTCCGTTCCAGAGTTCCGCACAATCAGCGATCTAGCGCGCCTCTACGCGGATTGACGCCGTTGCCGGCCGCAGCCTCCGATTACGTGCTTCGAAGCGACCAATATGCGGCGGTGATCCAGGACGGTCGGCTTCACACGCCGGATGAAATCCGTGTCGCGGCCGAACGGGCCGTGGCGAGATTGATGCATTACCGTGGCGCGCGCCTGGCCCTGGCGACACGCAGGGTGGATGCCATCGTGGGGGCGATCCAGGCCTGTCAGGCCGTGGGCTGCGATCTGTTGCTGCTCCGCGAATCGCTGGCACTGGATGCGCCACAATGGCGCACGTGGCAGGTGACGGCCGTGCTGGACGATGATCTGGTCGCGACGCCGCTTGACAACGCATCGCCCAAAGTCGCGGAGGCAGGCATCCTGCTGCCGACATCGGGCACCACAGGCACACCGAAGATCGTGCGGCACTATCTCGGCCTGCTGCTGATGCCGCTCACCGGATATGCGCAGCCTGAGCGCCGACGCACGATGATCGGCTATCATCCTGTGAGCTTCGCCGGGCTGAAGGTGACCCTCGCGGCGATCGTCGCTGGAGGAGATCTGGTAGCCCTGTCGGAGCCGACACTGCCACGGTTGGCGGAGGCCGCTATGCGCCTTGCGCCGGATGAGTTCAGAGGGACCCCGACAATCATGCGCAGCCTGGTGTCGCTGCTCGGCGCCGAGGCGGCCAAATTGCCCTTCGCACGCGTCGGGCTCGCCGGCGAGACCATCGATCAGCCCTTGCTCGATCGACTGCACACGCTGCTACCCCGCGCGGAGCTCTGGCAGAACTATGGCGCGAGCGAAACCGGCTCATTCATGACGGTAAAAGATGGGCGCGCCGGGTTCCCCGCACACTGGTTGGATGACGGTATTGGCCCAGTGCAAATGAGGGTTGTCGATGGCGTGTTGGAGGTTGCCAGCCCGGTTGCGATGCTTGGTTATCTCGGCACCCAAATGCGGCGGCTGGAGAATCCTCCCGACTGGTGGCGAACCGGCGACATGATCGGCATCGAGGGTGACCGCGCGCAGTTCCTTGGTCGCGCCGACACTGTCATCAACGTCGGCGGCGCAAAGGTGCGGCCGGAGGAGGTTGAGCAGGCCCTGCTGCGCATACCCGGCGTCGTCGACGCTCGTGTCTTTGGTCGGCGCAACCCGATCACGGGAAATCTTGTTGCCGCCGAAATCGCCGCGGCGCCGGGCGAAGACCTCCCTTCGTTGCGTATCGCGATATTGCGCGCAATGTCGAACAGCCTGGAGCGGCATAAAGTCCCGCAGTTCCTGAGCGTGGGGCATCGGCTCACGATTGATCCAAGCGGGAAGAAGCCGCGCCGCCATTAGGCAGGATCCCATGGCCGAAATCGCATGGCGTCAGCAGACTACCAGCAGCGGCCTTCACCAGCATTGGCCGGCGGAGCGTCCAACCATTTGACTCGACATTCGGTGCAGTTAGCGATCCCACAGCGTGTCCCGGTTGCCAGATTGGCCCGCCGAGAGAACCTGATCCGTTGATATGACTGGCGTGCCGGGTATGACGAAAGTAGGCACTGGGAAACAGTGCTGACGCGCTGAACCAGCCGAAGGCGTCGGTCGTGGCGTATCTGGCGAATGGGTCGGGCATGCTCTGCTTCTGGAACCAGCAGACGCAGATGGGGTAGAATTCGGTCTGTTCCTGCAACTCGATGCTTTCCGATGCGCAGCGAGAACGCTTTTCGACGCGCCCCCCGGAGGCAGCCATGACAAAATCTGCCGTGCGTAAAGCGGTGTTCGCACCCTGCCCCCAGGAACTGTCGGAAAGCGGTGCGGAAGCCCTGCGTCGGGGCCGCTTCAAGGACGCGACCGAAATCTTCAAGCAACTGTTGCGGCAAGATCCGCGACCGGAATGGAAGCAGCGGCTTGCCGATGCCTACGCCGGCCGCGCTCGTGCCTTGGCGGAAAAAGGCATGTTCAAGGAAGCGGCAATCGTTCTCGAGAACACGCTGACCCCTGCAGGCACCACTCGCGAGCCATTGCTGTACCTGTCATGCCTGATCCGCCAGAACCAGATCCAGAAGGCTCGCCGGGTGGCGCTGGCCGCCATGGCCACGCTGCCTGCGGCCGAGGCTGCCCGGTTGACGGAAGCCGCCGCCGCCCTGTCGCTGGCGGCGCCTGCCCCGACCGTGGTGGAAGCCATGCCTGGGGGCGGCGAGACCTGGTCGGAGCAAACTCGTGCCGCTGAGACAGCGCTGCGGGCGTGGCTCCAGGGACAGCCGACGGATGAGGTCGATCGCCTGATCAGCCGGATCCCCTTGCGCTCGCCGTTCGGCGGCATGCGGCTGATCCTGAAAAGCCTCATCACTCATGATGCCGCGAAAGCCCAGGCATTGCTGGCCATGATCCCCGCCGACTCGCTCTTCGCTGGTGTCCGCGACACCGCCGCGGCTGCATTGTCGGATGGGCAGGACCTGCTGGGGCATTGGGCCCGACTGCGCCCGGCGCAGCAGCAGTTCGTCGCGGAAATGCGCGGCGTACCGCGTGACCGCAGCGCACTGCTGAGCCAGATCCAGGACGCCGAACGGCGTGGCCCGACTGCCCTGCTGTCGCTGCTGATGCGGCGCGGCCTGCCGCTGCCGGATGACGAACTGCGCACCGCATGTCTCAACCTGCTGCCGGCTGCGCCGGACGGCATCGCGCAGTTTACCCAACGCTTCGGCCCTCTTCAGCCGATCGAACACAATCGGATTGCCGCGCTGGCGGCCGAGGCGCAGCAGGACTGGGATCACGCAATACTGTACTGGCGCGCGCTCGTCTCCGTGCTGGAACGCGACAAAGCACCGGATGCCCGCCTGGCAGAAGCGGTGGTGCTGCGCCACATGGCCGCTCTGGTACGCAAGCATCCTGATATTGATGATGAGGAGGAGGCGCCGGGCGCCGACCTCGTCGCGCTGTATCTGGAGCGCAGCCTCCAGGCGGATCCGACTGATCTGACCGCGATGCTGGCTTTGCTGGACCGGTATCGCACTTCGGACAATCCGAAGGAGTGGTACCGCGCGGCGGAACTGGCGGTGGTGCGCTTCCCCGACAACCCCATCGTCCTGCTGCACGCGGTGGACGCGGCCGTGGCACGCGATGCATTCAAGAAGGCAGCCGGGTTCGCCCAGCAAGTGCTGGCGGTGGATCCGATCAACCTGCCGGTCCGCCAGCGTATGATCGAGCTGCAGCTTGCCCACGCGCGGAAACAGGCGCGTTCCGGCCGCGCCGATCTCGCAGCCAAATCGCTGGATGAGGCATCGGCGTGGGAACGGCCGGACAAGCCCGACCCGAGCCTGCGCATTGCCCGTGCCCTGGTGGCGATGACGAAGACGACCGACCCGGCGACCGCGGACGCGGTGCATGCGGCCGTGCAGGAAGCCGGCGGCAGTCCGCTCGGCTGGTTCCGCGTGGTGCTGGAGGCCAGCCTGCTCAATTGGCCGGCGAAGCGGCTGCAGCCATTCCACCGCGAACTGCAAGCCGCGTACGAGACTCCACCGGACCGCGCCACCATCCTGGCGCTGATCGGACTGCTCGGGCAAAGGGACCTTGGCGGCGCAAGGCGAGCGATAACCCCGGCGTTGCGGGTGTTCGATCAATACCTGATCCGCGGCAGTCACATCGACTGGTCGCCCGCGGAGTTCCTGACCATCGCCGAGGCAATGGCGAACCTGCGGTGCTATCCCACCCTGCACCGCTATGCGACGAGCGCCGTGCAGCGGGAGGCCGGCAATCTCGCGGCCCGCTTCTACCGGCTCCTGGCAGGTACCGGCGGCAAGCGCGAGGGGCTGAACTACGCACAGGAGAGCGAGCTGTTCAGCATCATGGACGATGCCGGGACACGGCAGGATTTCGCATTGTTCAACAGGATGCAGAAGTTTGCGCTTGGGCCGGCGGGCGGCAAGGCGATGCGCCGCATGCGGGAGACCCTCAAGTCCCCGCTCGATGAGCTCGACGAGGAGGACACGGCGGAACTGCTGACGGCCCTTGCCGGTGAGATGCCGAGCCTGCCGGCCAGGGAAATCCGTGACATGGTCAACCAGCTTGGCCGCGGACCGGCAATCGAGATGATGGCCTCGATGCTGTCCGAGTCGCCGATGGGCAAGATGTTCTCGGAGCAGCAGGTGCAGCAGTTCTGCACTGCGTTGGTCGAGAAGGCGATGGACAGGCGCCCTCCGCCCAGGCGGCGCCGATGACGACATCCGCAAGGAAGGCCTATGCGCATGAGCGATAATCCCTTCACCACGCTCGGCGTGGACGAGAATGCCGGTGATGACGAGATCAGGCGCCGCTACCTGGAGTTGGTCCGCGCCTGGCCACCCGATCGGGAACCGGAGAAGTTCCAGGCGCTGCGCCAAGCCTACGAAGCGGTAAGTGGCCCCCGGCAGCGACTGGAATGGAAGCTGCTTCACACCAGTACGTCCGCCTTGTCGCGCCTGAAACTGCACTGTCTTGCAGACCCTGACGCGCAGCAGCGCCGCCCGACGGAAGCCGCGATGACCGCGCTGTTGTTGGATTCAGTGCAGCATGCCGATCTCTGATCTGGAAGGTATTGGCGTGCACGAGGCTGACAAGGAACGCCTGCTGGAGCAGTTTAGCCTGTATCTCGACGGCATCGACGAGCTGCCGGAAACGGCATCGGATCCCGGCAGCCCCGAGGCGGACCTGTTCTCGGTGTTCGTCGAGCTTGCCGCGGTGCGCAACGAGGTGCGTGCCGAGTCGCGGCTGGTGAAGGAAGCGCTGGACCAGTTTCGTGGCGTGTTCGACACGTTGCAGTCCAGCCATGCGACGCTGCAACAAGAGCTGCAGCGCGCCCGAGGCGAGGCCAGCGAACGCAGCCAGGCGATGCTTCGCCCCTTGTTGTCCGACCTGCTGGAATTGCGCGACCGGCTGGAGGAGGCATTGCAACAATCTGCCCCACCGCCGCGGCGGAGCTGGCTCGGCCGCTGGAGGCAACCGTCGCGCGTCGAGCCGGAACCGTGGCGCGAAGGAATTGGCATGATGGCCCGCCGGCTCGATCGGATCCTGTCTGATCGCCACGTATCCCGATTGGAGCTGGTCGGGCGGCTGTTCGATCCGCGTACCGCACGCGCGGTCGGCACGCGGCCGGACGAGCGATTCGGTCCGGGAATCGTGGTGGAAGAAGTTCGCGCCGGTTACCTGTGGGACGCTGACCTGCTGCGTACCGCCGAGGTGATCGTCAGTAAGCCCGACGAAGGAGAGGATGAGCCATGAGCGATGACATCGTCGGCATCGACCTGGGGACAACCAATTCCGAGATCGCGTTGTACCGTGACGGCCGGCCGGAGGTGCTGGCTGATGAGCAGGGTCGCAAGATCCTACCCTCCGTGGTTGGGCTGACTGAAGCCGGAGAACTGCTGGTAGGCGAGGAAGCGCGCAACCAGCTTCTGCTGTATCCCGAGCGCACCGTGCGTTCCATCAAGCGGCGCATGGGGCGCGCGGAAACGGTGCGGATGGCCGACCGCGAGTACACGCCGCAGGAAATCTCCGCCATCATCCTGAAGCGGCTGAAGGAGATCGCCGAGGCGCGGCTGGGCAGGCCGGTGCGCAAGACGGTGATCACCGTGCCCGCCTATTTCTCCGACACGCAGCGCCAGGCGACGCGGGAGGCCGGCGAGATCGCAGGGCTGGAGGTGGTCCGCATCATCAATGAGCCAACCGCCGCGGCGCTGGTCTATGAGGCGGGGCAGCACGAGGGCAAGCGCATCATGGTCTATGACCTGGGCGGCGGCACGTTCGACGTCTCGGTGGTGCGCATCGAGGAGGGCGTGGTCGAGGTCATCTCAAGCCACGGCAACAACCACCTCGGCGGCGACGATTTCGACCAGAAGATCGTCGCCCATATCCTGGAGCACCTTAAGATCAGCCAGGCGGTGGACCTCTCCGATCAGCCGCGCGCCATGGCGCGTATCCTGCGCGCCGCCGAAACGGCCAAGAAGCACCTGTCCGATCATCCCTTCGCGCGCATCGAGGAGGAGTACCTGGCCGAGGTGGACGGGAAGCCGGTGCACCTGTCGATGGAACTGGCCCGCGACGAGTACGAGGCGATGATCGCGCCGTATGTCGAAGAGACGCTGCAGGCGATTCATACGGCGCTGCGTTCGGCCAATCTCACCGCCACCCAGGTTGAGGAAACCCTCCTGGTTGGTGGCGCTACGCGCACGCCGATGATACGCCAGCGGCTGAAGCAAGTATTCGGCCACGAACCGCGCGGCGAAGTGGATGCCGATCTGTGCGTGGCAATGGGAGCCGCGATCCAGGGCGCGGTGATCGCCGGACAGGATGTGTCGGCCGTGCTGGTGGATGTCACGCCGTACACCTTCGGTACCAGCGCGCTGGGCGAACTCGACGACGAGTTATATCCGTACTGCTACATTCCGATCATCCCGTGCAACACGCCGATCCCAGTGCGCAAAAGCGAGGTGTTCTTCACTGTCGGCGACAACCAGACCGAGGTGGACGTGCGTATCTTCCAGGGCGAGAACCGTGACGCGACGCAGAACATCGAGATCGGCAGCTTCCGCATAGAGGGGTTGAGCAAAGCCCCGGCTGGCAACGAGGTGTTGCTGGATCTGGCACTCGATCGAGATGGGATCCTGCATGTGACCGCGCGCGAGAAGCGTACGGGGCTGGAGCGGCGGATCAGCATCGACCAGGCGGTCAGCCGCTACGGAGCGACGGAATTACAGGAGGCAAAAGAGCGGATCGGTGCACTGTTCGGCGAGAGCGATGCGGAAGATGCGCCGGAGGACGCAGATCAATTCTGACGCGATCGCGGCATTGCTGGAAAAGACGCGCGCAAGGTTGGACGCTGTCGGCGACGAGGACCGCCAGGAGATGATCGACCTGATGGAAGCAATTCGCGACGCGCAGGCCTCAGGCGATGCAGCGGAAGTGGATCAGGCGAGAACCCAATTGGCCGACCTGCTATTCTACCTGGAGACCTGACACGATGCAGGCCTGTCCGATCTGCCGAGCCAGCCTGAATGGCGCGAGCGTTTGCCGGCGGTGCCGTGCCGAGCTGGGCAAGGTCCAAGAGATCGAACAGCGCGGACACATGCTGGCGGTCACTGCGATGCGCATGCTGGTCGAAGGTGACGCCGGGAGCGCGGTGCGATGGCTCGGACGGGCGCGGTCGGTACACGCCACGCCGGCGGTGCGGACACTGGAACGGCTGATGATTGTTGTGGGAACGGCTGACCCGTCAGAATAAATGGCGTCCCGTACGGGATTCGAACCCGTGTTACCAACGTGAAAGGCTGGTGTCCTAGGCCTCTAGACGAACGGGACAGAGGTATGGCCGGCGGGCGCGCCGCGGGCAGGGGTGGGTAGCGGAGCGTCCCCGCAGGGTCAAGCGGGCGCGGGCAAGGTGGCCACGCGTCAGGTTCCTGATCTAGGCTTCCCGCGCAGGCCAGCCGCAATCGACGGCTGCCGCAGCAGGAGGAGACATAGGTGAGAAATCAGCGAATTGGCCAGTGCCTGGGCGTGGCGCTGTCCGCCGTCATTGTGACAAGCGCCGCCACGGCCCAAACCGTCCAAGGGGTCACGGATACCGAAATCGTCATCGGCACCGCCACCGATCTATCCGGTGTAACTGCCGTGCAGGGCGTCAACAACTCCAATTCCGTGCGCCTGGCGTTCGATGAGGCCAATGCCGCGGGCGGCGTCAACGGCCGCAAGATCAAGTACATCGTCGAGGACAGCCAGTATCAGGTCCCGCGCGCCGTGCAGGCGATGAACAAGCTGCTGAACGAGGACCACATCTTCTTCGCCATGGTGAACGGCGGCACGCCGATGAACGACGCGATGATGCCGATGATGTTCGCCAAGGGCGTGCCGAACATACTGCCGCTGACCGCGGCGCGTTCCATGTACCAGCCCTACAACAAGCTGAAGTGGAGCCAGTTCGCCTCGTACTATGATCAGATGCGTGCAGGGGTGAAGTATTTCGTGGAGCAGCGCGGCAAGAAGATGGTCTGCGCGATGTACCAGGACACCGACTTCGGCAAGGACGTGCTGGCAGGTGTGGTGGCGCAGCTCGACGCCGAGAAGCTGAAGCTGGCCGCCTCGACCGGACATAAACCGACAGACACTGACTTTTCCGCCAATCTGAGCAAACTACGTGACGCCGGCTGCGACCTGATCACCATGGGAACGATCGTGCGCGACAGCACGCTGATCGTATCAACGGCGAAGAAGATGGGCTGGAACGTCGATCTGCTTGGTCAGGTCGCGTCATATGATACCGCGGTTGCCACTGCGCCTGGCGGCGTGGGCGAGGGATTCTATTCGATGACGCCGGCGCTGTATGCCTATCCGGATGATCCGCGACCGGCGGTGGCCGACTTCGCCAGGCGCTACAAGGCGAAGTTCGGCATTGACCCGAACTTCCTTGGCGAGACGGGCTATACCTCGGCGCAGATTGTGCTGGAGGCGTTGAAGCGTTCCGGCCGTGACCTGAACGTCGATACATTCACCAAGGCGATGGAAAGCATCCAGGATTTCCATGACATCTTCGGCAACTCATTCAGCTTCGGGCCGGATCAGCACCATGGTGCGACAAGCGCGTACCTGGCAGTGGTCAAGGATGGACGCTGGGTGCCGGTCGTGGACCACGCATTGGCTTATTGACCGGGACAGTGATGGGTTTCGCTTCGCTCAACAGCGAGCGAAACCCACCACAGCCGGCTTGCCGCGTAATCAGAAGAACCGCGCGAACCATTCCAGCAGGGCTGCGGGGTTTTCCTCGGCGATGTAGTGCCCTGAATTCGATGGCGCCACCGATCACCTCGTTTGCACAATACTGCCGCCAGATCGCCAGCACGTCATAGGTCTTCTCGACCTTACCTTGCTTGCCCCACACCGCGAGCATCGGACAGCGTATCTTCTCGCCGGCGCTGCGGCTCGCCCGGTCGTGCACCAGATCGATGCTGACGGCGGCGCGATAGTCCTCGCAGATCCCGCGCACAGTCTCCGGCACCCGCACGGCCGCGAGGTAATCCGCCAGCGCATCAGGATGAAACAGATCCGCCCGATCGGGATTGCGGTTGGTATGCTGGCGCCACCATTCCTCGGGTGCCTTGTTGATGAGCCACTCCGGAAACGGGTGCGGCTGCGCCAGCCAGAACCAATGATAGTGGTTCATGGCATAGGCCATATCGGTGCGCTCGAACGCTTCGATCGTCGGCACGATATCAAGCGTGGCCAGTTTCTCGATGCGATCGGGGTAATCGAGTGCAATGCGATGCGCGAGCCGGCCGCCGCGATCATGGCCGACGAGCAGGAAACCTCGATGGCCGAAGTGGTCCATCAGCGCGAGCATGTCCTTCGCCATCTCGCGCTTTGAATACGGCATGTGGTCGGCCGTCGCGGGTGGCTTATGCGAGAAACCATAGCCGCGCAGGTCCGGACAGATCACGGTGAAGCGCCGGGCCAACACCGGCGCGACCAGATGCCACATCGCGTGCGTCTGCGGATTGCCGTGCAGCAACAGCAACGGCGGGCCTGAACCGCCGTGGCGCAGACGCATCGTGCCGGCGGGCACGGCAATCTCGGTCAGTGTGAAACCCTCGAAGAACATGCCTGGATAAGTCCCCTTCCTCGCTCCGATAGCATCAGATATTAGCGGCGCGGCCAATAGGGACTGTGTCCCAGCCAGGGGCAATCGGATGAACGATCCCGAAGCGGTGCGTAGCGCGGCAAGGCAAGGTTTCACACAGAGGCCTCGGAGAAGCAAAGCCAACGGAGTGCCACGACTATCACCAGCCGGGCGACGGTGCGCGCGAGCGCCGGTGACCAATCGCGCTGCGGTTGCCGATCTGTTGCTATCATGTGATGATCTGCTCGCCCTTGCACGCATCTGCTTCGTCGGTTCCCGAACCGCCATGCGATGTGAGTGGCACACGCGCCGCGGGGACAGCGCTGCGCTTGATGCGCAATGGGCTGTTGAGCCCTGACCTGTCAACGTGACGAACCCTGGCTGGACGCACACCATGAATTGGCGCGACAAACAGCAGGAGTAGTTGGTGGACCCGCGGCCGCGCTCGCAAGTTCGCGCCGGTCGAGATCCTTCGCCTGGAAGCCCATCGGGAGGAAGCCATGGAACAGATCGTCGGCAGTGGCCGGTACACGTACAAGGTCCGCGAGGACTGGGCGCATGCTCCTGCTCATATCGAGATGAAGCCCGCAGCCGTCGCGGTCGATCCACAAGATCGTATTTTCTGCTTCAACCGCAACACCGAGCACCCGATCGTCGTGTTTGATCGCAACGGCGAATATCTATTCTCCTGGGGAGCAAACCTGTTCCGTTTCCCTCATGCGATCCGGTTCGACGAGCAAGGGAACCTCTGGCTCACCGACGGCCATCACATGCAGTTCATGAAGTTCACTCCGGAGGGCGAGCTGCTGCAAACCATCGGCGACCGCGGCCATCGTTCTGATACCGGCGTGGCCGCAGACGATTACAGCTCGGTGGCCTGGAAGAAAGTCACGCATGGCGGCGGACCGTTCAACCTGCCGACGGATATCGCCTTCGCACCGGACGGGTCGATGTTCATGAGCGACGGCTATGGCAATGCGCGCGTTCACAAGTTCTCGTCGAAGGCTGAGTATTTGCATTCGTGGGGTGAGCCGGGGACAGCTCCGGGGCAGTTCAACTTACCACATGGCGTGTGGATCGACCGTCGTGGCCGTCTGCTGGTGGCTGATCGCGAGAACGACCGCGTGCAAGTGTTCGACCAGGACGGCAGGTTCCTCGAAATTTGGCCCACCGAACTGATTGGGCCCGCGTTCTTCTATGTGGATGCAGAGGACATCGTCTATGTCGCGGAACATAACGGCGGCATGGTCAGCATCCTGACGCTGGACGGCGAGCGCCTGGCACGCTGGGGTGACCCAATTCATCGCTCTTGCCACGGCATCTGGTGTGATTCGCAGCGCAACATCTACGTGGTGCAGCCAGGCGTATGGGGCCGCGTACGGCGGGTGGTGCAGTTCGAGCGGGTGTAACTCTGGGAAATGGTCGCCACCAAATGCGCGTTCGCTCAACGGCGAATGCCACCCGGTTTCTGGTTCGGATGACTACTCCTCCCCGCAGATGCGGTCGAAGGCGAGCACGTTGAACCCATCGCCCGCGGGGCGCCAGCACGGATCGGCGAAGGCGGCACGCATGTGCGGCAGCGTTGCATGACTGTCTGCGTCCTGATCGAGCAATGCCAGCACAACACGTTGATAAGGCATTGCGCGCGCGCGGATCTGTTCGGCCGTCGCATCGCGACGGATGATGAGCAGCCGCAATTCCGGCACCAACTCCACTGCGAACGCGCCGACGATCCCGACGCCATCATTGCCGTGTGGCAGCAGCACAACTCCGTCACCCACCAGCGATGCAGCGGCGATCGCGGTTGCACGGGCTGGCTGCATCGTCTCGGGCCGGATCATCAGACCGACCAGTGCAACGGCCTGTATCGCAAGCACCGCGCAGACCATTGGACGCGGCGAGACGCTGGCCAACAACAGTCCTACAAATGGCATTGCGAAAGCCAGATAGCGCAGTTCGATCGGTGTGCTGTCGAATACGGCGGCGAGCAAGAGCAGTCCCACAGGAGTAGCCAAAGCGGCCATTACGAAGAGCGGGGGCACACGCCGCCAGTGAACGACGACCATTGCGGCAATCAGCACCAACAATGCGGCGAGAAAGGTCGCAACGATATGGCTGGCTGTTCCTGTGAAATAGAGTGGCAGTCCGCCAAATACGTTCGCCGCTGCATACCGTGCGATCCGAGAGATGGCGGCCACGAGATCGAATGGTACGAATTGATCGGCTCGGCTATGGCGCTGCGCCACAAAGAACCAGAGATCGCCTGGCAGGCATAATATGAAGCCAATCGTTGCCGGCACTGCCGTCATGGCCGGTCTTGAGCCGGCCATCAGCGTCAACGGCATGGCGGCGCTGGCGTGGGAAGATGGCCGGGTCGAGCCCGGCCATGACGAGAGAGCGATAGCGGCACAGCCGATGAAGGCTGCGAGGTAATTCGTGAACGTTGCTGCTCCCAGCAACAGACCGCCCAACAGCGCCAGACCTCGGCGCTGCCGCGCTGAGATCAGCATCGCGACACCAACCACGCAAAGCAATTCGGCCAATGCAAAGCCACGCGCAACTACATTGGTATAGACGAACCCATAGCACCCCAGCGTCAGCAGGACTGCCGCCGTCGCGGGCACGCCCACCATTCGTGCGATGACTGCGACAATGCCCAGCGTTGCCAGTCCGCACAGGACGGAAAACAGCCGGGCTGCGAACAATCCGTTCCCAACCATGCGACGCCATGCCGCTACCGCCCAGAAGTACAACGGAGGATGCACATCGGTCCTCCGCAGGTCGCGTGCAATCGCCGAGAAGGCCGCGTGACCGGATTGTAGCGCCTGCACGTCACCGGCGGTAATGACCCGTTCCGGCCATACTGGTCGCGCCGTGCCTCCGGTGAGGAACAGCGTGTACTGTTCGTCATATTCCGCCCCGCGCTGCCACGCGGCGGCCACCAGCACCGATGCCGCGATCGCCAGCACGGCGAGAGTTCCGGCCTTTCGCACGCGCGTTCACCAAAGATTAGAACCACGCCGTCTATCGCAGGACGATGCGAAGGATTGGTTACTGTCTGCTGCTCACCCTGCTGCTCGCCGCTCCTGCCGCGGCGGAGCTCCCGTCATCCCTGCATCGCGGCATCAATATCACGAACTGGTTCCGCTTCCCCGCCAGTCGCGATCCAACGGTTTTGCGCTCCTATCTCGATGACGCAAGCATGGACCAGCTCCGGCGCTCCGGATTCACCTTTGTGCGCCTCGCTGTAGAGTCGGACATGCTGGCGGCGCCTCGCCCTCTGGCGGACGCCATCGGTCGCTTGCAGCAGCATGGCCTCGCCGTGGTTGTCGCGCTGTTCCCCTCTGGCTGGCAGGCCGAGACCGCGCCCATCAAACTGATCGCATCCTGGCGTACGCTGGCGCCACTTCTGCGCCGCTTCGATCCGGCTATGACATTCCCGGAAATCCTGAACGAGCCGGTCTTCTCGGCTGATCCCGGATCGTGGGCGACGCTGCAGCATCAGACGTTGCAGGCGATCCGGACGATCCTGCCCAGGAACACGATTGTCCTCACCGGAGCGGACTGGGGCAGCATGCGCGGCCTACTTGCACTTGCCCCTGAGCCGGACGCCAACGTGGTTTACAGCTTCCACTTCTATGACCCGGCCGAATTGACCGCGCTCGGCGCCTACCGTTCGGGGCTCGACAGTTCGGCCATGGCTCGGCTGCCGTTCCCGGCGTCGGATCGGCTCGGCTGCGATGCAGTCGCCGGGAGCACCGACGATGAGCCGACGGGCGGCTTGATCCGCTTCTACTGCGCCCAGCAATGGGACGCGGCCAAGATCGCTGCTCGTATCGACGCAGTTGGTGAGTGGGCGCGACTTTATCACGTGAACGTGATAGCTGGCGAATTTGGCGCGTCGAACCGGCTACCCCCCGGATCGCGCCTCGCATGGTTGGCCGCGGTGCGGGCAGCTTGCGAACAGCAAGGGTTCGGCTGGGCGCTGTGGGGTTACGACGACTCGATGGGCTTCGCCATCCATCCACTGGCGCGGCCCAATCAACTCGATACAGAAATAATGCGGGCGCTTGGGTTCGGCGGTTCGAGGCAGGCCAAATAGTGGCAAACAGAGGAATGGCGCCGGACCAATCGAGAGGGAAGCGTCAACCCGCAGTGAAAAAGTCGACAAAAAGAAAAAGCCCCCGGTTCGAGACCGGGGGCAAGTAAACAGGGAGGCTTCACGTCTGGGAGACGCAGGGATCATAGACCCCCTTCCAACTCCGAGGAGCCGGAAAACTGGCGGGACTACCGCCGTATTCGATGACTAGACTTTAAGATCGCGCGACAATGGTTTCCATCCACAAAAGCCGGGCAGCCGCCATGCTGTGAACGCATGCCCCGCCGCAGAACCGGCAATTAACGCATTGGTACGCTCACGACGCCTGGAGCATTTTCGACTTGGCTGGAAAACTGATGGGTTGAGCGCAGCGAAACCCATCGGTTCGGGTTAGCCTGAACGTGCTCCAACGATGCCTAATGGAGCGCCCCCAGCCGGGCCAGAAGGAAGTCGCGGAAAACGGCAACGCGCTTCGAGTTACGCAGTTCCTCCGGGTAGACGAAGTAAACGTCCACCCTCGGCCCCTTCAGCTCCGGCAAGATCCGCACCAGGTCCGGATTCTCTGTCACGACATAATCGGGCAGCGCACCAACCCCGAGTCCTGAGCGAATCGTCAACAACACCGCCTGTGTGCTGTTCACTTCCAACAACGCACGCCGTGGATTGCCGGGGCGCCTTCCCACTTCCGCCAGCCAATTCACTTCAGCCACCGGTGGATGGTGATTGCCGAACAGGATCAGCTTATGGGCATCCAGATCCTCGGGCCGCTGCGGCACTCCATGTTGCTTCAGATATTCGGGTGACGCGCACACGTGCCATTGCAAGGTCATCAGATGACGCTGCACGAGGTCGGGCTGCTTTGGCGGATGCATGCGAATCGCGACATCTGCCTCACGCATCGCCAGATCCAGTTCCGCGTCGTCGAGCAGCAGTGAGACCGATACGTCCGGATAGGTTTCCAGGAACTCGTACAGCCGAGGTGCCAGCCAGATCGAACCGAAGGCATGCGTTGTGGTCACCTTCAGGCGCCCCGCCGGCTTCTCCTTGCTCTCGGTCAGCAGCGCCTCGGTGATAGCCAGCTTGGCGAACACCTCGCGCACCGTGCGGTTCAGCGCCTCACCCTGCTCGGTCAGGATCAGGCCGCGCGCGTGGCGATGGAAAAGCGGCACCTGCAAAGCTTCCTCGAGGGCGGAAATCTGCCGCGAAACCGCCGACTGGCTGAGATTCAGCGTGTCGCCGGCGTGGGTGAAGCTGCCCGCCTCGGCCACTGCATGGAACACCCGCAGCTTGTCCCAGTCGATCACTCGCATTCTCCCGACCGCCGAACCCAGTTGCCGGCGGTTTCCGCAAAGCCTGCCCTGACGCCTGTCGTTACCGTCTCGTTACACGGTCGAACCCTGGTGGGGTAGTCGATTTCCAGGGTTCGGCTGGTCGCGATTGGACCTATCGGCTGTGGCTAGACTAGTCCGCGGCGAGCGCCGGTGTCACCGCCCTAGTTGCGAGCCACTTTTCCGCTTCGAGCGCGGCCATACAGCCGGAGCCGGCCGCGGTTACCGCCTGGCGGAAGATCTTGTCTTGCACGTCTCCCGCGGCGAACACGCCCTCGACCGAGGTCCGCGTGCTGCCAGGCACGGTCTGGATGTAGCCCTCGCCGTCCATCGCCAACTGGCCACCAAAGATCGCCGTGTTCGGGGTGTGGCCGATGGCGATGAACACCCCATCGAACTTGTGGCTGCTCATCACACCGGTTTTCTTGTTGAGCAACCGGACGCCGGTGACGACCTCCGGCGTGCCGCCACCTTCGATTTGCTCCACCACACTATCCCAGATCACGTTGATCTTCGGGTTGGAGAACAGGCGCGTCTGGAGGATTTTCTCCGCGCGCAGCGTGTCGCGGCGGTGGATCAGGGTAACGCTGTCGGCGTGATGTGTGAGGTAGAGCGACTCCTCCACGGCGGTGTTGCCGCCGCCGACCACGGCGACGCGCTTGCCACGATAGAAGAAGCCATCACAGGTCGCACAGGCGGACACGCCGCGGCCTTGCAGGCGCTGTTCCGAGTCGATGTCCAACCAGCGGGCCTGGGCGCCGGTGGTGATGATCACGGCATCCGCGAGATGAATATCCCCCAAATCACCGATGCAGTGGAACGGATACGTCGAAAAATCCACCCGTATGATGAGATCATCTACCAGCCGTGTCCCGACATGCTTGGCCTGCCCTGCCATCTGCTCCATCAGCCAGGGGCCTTGGATGACGTCGGCGAAGCCGGGGTAGTTCTCCACATCGGTGGTGATCATGAGCTGCCCGCCCGCTTGCAGGCCGGCGACCAAAGTCGGCGCGAGGCTCGCACGAGCCGCGTAGATGGCGGCCGTGTAGCCGGCCGGACCGGAGCCAATGATCAGGACGCGCGAGTGATGGGTTTCAGGCATGGAGAGTTCCGTTTCAGAAGCGCCCATCATATCGGCCGGGTGGTCGGCCAAACAAGCAATGGCATTGGCCGGCGCACGGGCAATCGGGTGAACGATCCCGAACCGGTGTGCAGCGCGGCAAAACAAGGTTTCACACGGAGGCCACGGAGAAGCAAAGCCACGGAGAACCACGGAGAAACCGTTTCGCGCGAAGCGGCTTACCCGATTGCCCTGTTGGCCGCCGCACGGGAACTCCGCGGCGGATTCGCCGGGCCGAGGCGGTATGCGCGAAGGCGGCTTGCGGTCGCCGGGCGGTGCAATAGTATTGCGCTGCCACGCCGTCCCCGGAAATGTCACACTCCAAACAGCGCAAGCAGCGCTTCGTGCAATTCACCCTATGAAAAAGCCCAATGGCGAACCGCCGGTACTTGATGCCATCGACCGCCGCATCCTCGCGGAGTTGCAGACCGATGGCCGCATGACCAATGTCGAATTGGCCCGACGGGCGGGCATTTCCGCCCCGCCCTGCCTGCGTCGCGTCCGCCGGCTGGAGGAGGCCGGCATCATTCGCGGTTACCATGCCGACTCCGACCCGCAGAAACTTGGCTGGGAGATCACTCTCTTTGCCATTGTCGGCCTCGACAGCCAGAAAGAGGCGGTGCTTTCCGCCTTCGAACAGCTTGTCGCGGGCTGGCCGGAGGTGCGCGAGTGCCACATGATCCGGGGCGGCGGAGATTTCCTGCTGAAGCTGGTGGCGCGGGATACCGCGCACGAGAACCAGCTTACCCAGCGGCTGACCGGGTCGCCGACGGTGACCCGGGTGCAAACGCTGCAGACCATCCGGACCAGCCGCAACCTGGCGGGAGTGCCGCTGTAGGTCCTCGCGCCATGCCAAATCCCGCCGATCCTGGTGGCGCGCCGACGCTGACGGTGGTGGTGCCCTGTTATAATGAGCGTCCGAACGTCGCGCCGCTCGTCGCCAGGCTCGACGTGGCGCTGGACGGCATCGGCTGGGAAGTGGTGTTCGTCGATGACAACAGTCCGGACGGCACCGCGGCGGAGGTCCGGCGTGTCGGCCAGACTGATCCACGTATCCGTTGCATCCGTCGCATTGGGCGGCGTGGCCTGGCATCGGCGGTGATCGAAGGGGCGCTGTCTTCCTCGGCCCAGTACGTGGCGGTGATGGATGGCGATCTGCAACACGACGAGACGCGCCTGCCGGAGATGCTGACCGCTCTGCGGAGCGGCCGGTACGATCTGGCCGTTGGTAGCCGGCACGTCGAAGGCGGCGACGATGCAGGCCTTGCTGGCCGCTGGCGGCGCTTGCTGTCGGAGAGCGGCATCTGCCTGGCGCGGCTGTTCCTGCCAGTGCGGCTGTCGGATCCGATGAGCGGCTTTTTCATGCTGCCACGGCCGCTGTTCGAGCAATTGGCGGGCAACCTCACCGGCCAGGGTTTCAAGATCCTGCTCGATCTCGCGCTGAGTTCGCCCGCGCCGTTGCGGGCGATCGAGGTACCCTTCGTCTTCCACGAGCGCGTTGCTGGCGAGAGCAAGCTCGACGCGCTGGTGCTGACGCAGTTCGCCGGACTGCTGTTGGACAAGGTGTTCGGCGGCCTGTTGCCGCTGCGCTTCATCTCGTTTGCCTTGGTCGGCGCACTGGGGGTGCTGGTCAATCTTGCGGTGCTGAGCGCGGTGCTTCAGATCGCTGGTCTGAGCTTCGAGGCGGCGCAAGCCACAGGCACGGTCGCCGCCATGATCTTCAACTTCATCCTCAACAATGAGATCACCTATCGCGATCAGCGCCTGCGCGGGCCGCGGCTGGGACGTGGATTGTTCGTGTTCATGCTGGTGTGCGGGGTGGGCGCCATCGCCAATATCGGCATCGCCAAGACGCTCTACGATACTCACACCAACTGGACGCTGGCCGGCACCATCGGCGCCGTCATCGGCGTTGTCTGGAACTATGCGGTGTCGGCGACCCTGGTGTGGCGCGCGCGGTGATACTCTGGTGGTTGCTGGCTGCCCTGACCGCGCTGCGACTGGCCATCGCCGCGGATGTGCCGCTCGCGCCTGACGAAGCCTACTACTGGGTGTGGTCACACGCGCTCGCGCCGGGCTATCCGGATCACCCGCCGATGGTGGCGCTATGGATCCGCCTCGGCACGCTGATCGCCGGCGATACAGTGTTTGGCATCCGTCTGCTCGGACCGCTTTCCGTAGCGGCTGCCTCACTCCTGCTGGCCGACGCGGCGGATGCGTTGTTTCCCGGCCAGCGGGCTGGCATGCGCGCGGCGATCCTGCTCAATGCAACACTGCTGCTCGGTGTCGGCAGCATCATCATGACGCCAGACACGCCGTTGCTGGTGTTCTGGGTGAGTTGTCTATGGGCCATTGCAAGGCTGCTGCGGAGTGGCGATCCGGGGTGGTGGCTCGCGATTGGCTTGTTCGCCGGACTGGCGATGGCGAGCAAATACACCGCGGCGTTGCTGTGGTCAGGCATCGTTTTGTGGGTGCTGGCAACGCCATCGATGCGCTGCTGGCTGTTGCGGCCAATGCCGTGGCTCGGCGCTGCGCTGGCTCTGCTGGTGTTCCTTCCGGTCGTGCTGTGGAATGCGGACCATCAATGGGTCAGCTTTGTGCGTCAGGCAGGCCGGCTCGGCGTCTGGCAGCCAGCCAACGCGTTGCGGTTCACATCGGAACTTGTCGCTGGTCAGTTCGGCCTCCTGACGCCATTGGTCTTCGTCTTCTGCGTCGGTGGCATTGCTGTAAGTGCGTGTACGGCGTGGCGAAATCGCGATCCAGCTTCGACACTGCTGGCCGCGCTGACTTTGCCGGCTGTCGTGCTGTTCCTCCAGCACGCGCTGGGCGATCGCGTGCAAGGCAATTGGCCGGCGATCATCTACCCGGCCGCTGCCATCGGCGCGGTTCGCTTGCAGGCCCCGGTATGGCAACGGCTCTGGACTCCGGCCGTTGTTCTTGGGTTTGCCATCACGCTGCTGGTCTATGCGCAAGCGTCGCTGAACCTGTTGCCATTACCTGAGCGGGTCGATCCGATCGCACTGGTTCTGTCGGGGTGGGACAGGCTCGCCGCACAGATCGGCACCATACGCACGCAGTCGAATGCGACCTACATCGCGTCGGACGAATATGGCGTCGCGGCAGAGTTGGCGCGCGCGCTGGCCGTGCCTGTCATCGGCATCGATCCACGATGGGCGACCATGAACCTTCCCCATGCGGCGATTGCAGGACAGATCGGCATCCTGGTGCACAGCGGCAGCGGTGAACCCGACCGCACACCATGGTCGACAATAAGCGAGGTCGGCGAACTTACGCGCGGCTTGCAGAAGTTCCGCGTTTACCGGGTGATTGCGACGACCGATCCCGGTGATGCCCGCCTTTTAGCGAGGAATTAAACTAGAACGTCCACCCTGCCCTGATGGCGCGTAAGTCAGACCGCAAAGGCAAGGGCGACATCATCGTCCGCAAGGAAGAAGTGGTGGAAGGCGAAGCGCACGGCGGCTCCTGGAAGGTCGCCTATGCCGACTTCGTCACGGCCATGATGGCGTTCTTCCTGCTGATGTGGCTGCTGAATGCGACCACCGAGGACCAGCGCAAGGGGCTGGCTGATTATTTCAGTCCCAGTTCGGTGCTGTCGCATAATTCATCAGGCAGCGGTCAGCCGTTCGGGGGCAAGACTGCGTTCAGCGAAGGCGCGATGGTGTCCGACCGCGGTGCGGTGGAGGTCACCATGGGACAGCGCCCGGTCGTGGACCAGGCGCAGGATGATGACTCAGACGTGATTGCCCAGCCGCGGCCGCACCGCGACGATGTGCCAAGCAAAGCGCCGGACGAAGGCGGCCGGCTGGCAGCGAAGGCGCAACCAGCGCCACCGCACGAGATTGCCGTGGTCAAACCGCCCACCCCGGCCAAGCGACGGGACAAGCCGATGGAAAGCGTCCACCGACCGACGCTGAAATGCGCGCGGAAGAAGTGAAGCGTGAGAAGCAGGCGTTCGAGCAAGCGGCGCAGGAAATCCGCGAGGCTGTGCGGGGCGATCCTGAATTAGCGGATCTGGCGCGCCAGTTGCAGATCGATATCACCCCGGACGGGCTTCACATTCAGATCCTGGATGCCGAACATGAAGCGATGTTCCCGCTCGGTTCGGCGGTGCCAAACGAGCATGCGCATATGTTGCTGCAGAAGATCACGCCGGTACTGACGCGGTTGACCGAGGATATCTCGATTGCCGGCCATACTGACGCGGCGCCGTTCGCTGGCTCGGGTCGCACCAATTGGGAACTCTCGGCTGATCGCGCCAACGCAACGCGACGGCTGCTGGTTGATTCCGGCTTGCAGGAGTCGCGCATCCGCAGCGTGACCGGCAACGCCGACCATGATTTGCTGGTGCCATCCGATCCGCTCGCCGCGGCCAACCGGCGCATTTCCATTGTCGTTTTGAGATCTGCATCAGCTCCCGCGACAACACCGCCCTGAGGCGCGGTCATGCTGGCCATCGGCTCATTCATCCTGCTGCTTGGCTGCGTGTTCGGCAGTTACACTGTCTCGGGTGGCAGCATGGACGTGCTGGCCGAAGCGGTTCCATTCGAGATGTGGACCATTGGTGGCGCGGCAGTGGCGTCGTTCGCGATGGCCAACAGCATGCACGAGCTGAAGCATGCCGTTGGCAGCTTCAAGAAGATTTTTAGCGGCGCCTCATTCAAGAAGAGCGACTACGTTGATCTGCTGAGCCTGCTCTATTACCTGATGCGGCTGGCGAGCACCAAGGGCAACATGGCGCTGGAGCCACATATCGAGAAACCAGAGGAAAGCGCGGCGTTTCAGAAATTTCCCAAGGTGTTGGCCAATCGCTTCGCCGTCTCGATGATCTGCGACTATCTGCGCATGGTTGGCATGAACGCGGACGATCCCAACCAAATTGAAGACGTGATGGCGCGCGAATTGAAGAAGACACTGAACGAGGAACTGCACGCCGCGCACGCCTTGCAGGGCATGGCGGATGGATTGCCGGCGCTTGGCATCGTCGCGGCGGTCCTGGGCGTGATCAAGACGATGTCGCATATCGATCGGCCGCCTGCGGTCCTGGGCGCCATGATCGCCAGCGCATTGTGCGGCACGTTTCTTGGCGTGCTGCTGGCTTATGGGTTGGCGGGTCCTTGTGCCGCTCGGCTGAAGGGCGTGGTGGAGGAGGAAGCCAAATACTACGAGGTGGTCCGGGCGGTGTTAGTGACGCACCTGCACGGCAACGCACCACAGGTCAGCGTGGAGTCGGGACGGAAGATGGTGCCGAACGAACATATGCCGACGTTCCTGGAACTCGAGGAGGCGGTGCAGTCGGTGCAGATATCGTAAAAGAATCATAACACGGATTACACAGAGATTTATTTAATATGCTCCGCGTAATCCGTGCATTAATCTGTGTAATCCGTGTTATTATTTTCTATTAGTCGGCCGCCATCTGCATGGGGACTGGGGCCAACTGCGAAAGCAACACCTTCCGCTGTTCCTCGGCTTTCAACCGATTCGCTTCCTTGACCGGGCCAAAGCCACGGATCATGTCCGGCAACTGCACGATAGCCACGGCGACATCGAGCGTGTCGGGCCGCAACTGAGCGAGTGTGGTGCGTAAATCTGCAATGTATTGCTCGATCAATGCGCGTTCCATCTTGCGCTCGTGCTGACGGCCGAAGAGATCGAACCGCGTGCCACGCAGATGCTTCCCATGCTGCAACACACGGAACAAGGGCAGAGCCAGCCAGCCAGGCAACGCGATCTTCCGGCGGCGCCCGGTGGCTGGATCGATGCCGGTGATCAGCGGCGGCGATAGATGGAACACGGGCTTCGCGCCGTACTTCGCCGCGGCATGCAGGCGGGCGACCTCGTATTCATCCTTGTAGGACATGACACGATACAGTCCCTCGGCGGCGGCGCGCGACAAGCGGTCGGCATCGCCCAGAGCCTGGGTCTCGCGCACAATCGCCTCGTTCATCAGGACGCGATAGCGGTCGGCGAGTTCGCGATTCTGGTAGGAAACCAACGCTGTGGCGCGCGACTCGATTAGTTCGTCCAGCGTCTCGGGCGGCTTTTCCAGCGTATGCACCAGGATTTCGTCTTCCAATGCTGGCCGTTCGGCGAGGATGCGGCCCCACAGGAAGGCGCGCCGGTTCAGCGTCTCCGCCGCACCATTCAGCTCGATCGCGCGCATGATCGCGGCCTCGCCGACGGGCACCAGCCCACGCTGCCAAGCCAAACCGAGTAGCATCGTGTTCATCGCCTGAGCATTGCCGAACAGGTGCTCGGCCAACCGCACCGCATGCAGCCACGAAGAAGCCGTAGCTGCTGTAGCGCGCTCGATCGTGCGGCGATGCAGCACGGCATCGATCGACAGATTGGCGTCGTGTTTGAAAGCCGCGGTCGCGGCCATATCAAGGTTGCCGATCACCGCGGCCGCAGCGGAATTACGCTCCAACACGCCGGGCCCCGCCGCAACCGCCAGATCGGCCGCAACCATCACGTCGGCAGTGCCGAGCGGCATGCGCACCACGTCCAGCGCCGCCTCATCGTCAGCAATCTGCACATGGGCGACGACAGTACCGTTTTTCTGCGCCAAGCCGGTGTAGTCGAGCGTGCGTACCGCCTTGCCTTCCAGATGCGCCGCCATCGCCAGGATCGCGCCAGACGTGATGATCCCGCCACCGCCAATGCCGGCAAACAGTGCGCGCCAAGGCTTTTCTGTCGTCGGTATCACTGGCAGCGGCAGGCCCTCGGCCAATTCCGGCTCGCGTGCCTGCCAGTGCGGATCGGCGTCGGGCGCACTCGGCGGTCCCGCGACGGTGACGAAGCTCGGGCAAAAACCCTTCAGACAGGACAGATCGACATTGCAGCTTGTCGGATTGATCCGGCGCTTGCGGCCGAGCGATGTCTCAACCGGCTCGATCGCGATGCAGCCTGACTGCGCGGAGCAATCGCCGCAGTTCTCGCACACCTGCTCGTTGATCACGACGCTCTGCGTCGGCTGCGCCATCTTGCCACGCTTGCGGCGCCGGCGTTTCTCTGTCGCGCAGACCTGATCATAGATCAGCACGGACACACCGTCGTATTCGCGCAGTTCGCGCTGAACCTTGTCGAGTTCGGCGCGCACGTGACGCGTGGTGCCTGCGGGGAGTGCCGATGCGGGAGGCAGACGATCCTCCTCGTCCGCGACAACTGCGATGCGCGCGACCCCTTCCGCGGCGATCTGCGCGGCATACTGCGGCACGGTGAAGCCGCCCTCGGCTGGCTGACCACCGGTCATCGCCACGGCATCGTTCACCAGCAGCTTGTAGGTGATGCGAGTCTTGGCGGCGACCGCCTGGCGGATCGCCATGATACCTGAGTGTGTATACGTGCCGTCGCCCATATTGGCGAACATGTGCGGCGTATCGGTGAATGGGGCCATGCCGACGAAGGGTGCGCCCTCGCCGCCCATGTGGGTGAAGGTCCGGGTCTGATCGCCTTCATCCAGGGCCATGAAGTGACAGCCAATGCCTGCGGTGGCGAAGCTGCCGTCCGGCAGACGCGTCGAAGTGCCGTGCGGGCAGCCGGCACAGAACGCCGGAATGCGGCGCAGCAGACCGACGGGGCGATCCGGCATGCGGAGCGTGGGCGGATCGGACACGTTCAAACCGGCTGCGCGCAGGAAACTCCCCAACCCGGTGGCGACGATTTCAGGGGACAGCTCCATCAACTGCGATAGCAGAGGCTCGCCCGACGGTGCCGTCTTCCCGCTTATCTCCGGTCGCTGATCCGCCGGCAGATTGTACAGCGCGTCGCGGATCTGTGATTTAACGAAGCTGCGCTTCTCCTCGACCACCAGCAGCGCGCGCTTGCCGCGCGCGAAGTCACGAATACCCGACGTCTCCAGCGGCCAGGTCATCGCCACCTTGTAGAGCGCGATCTGTGCGTGCTGCTCGAGGTCAAGCATTCGGAGCGCATGCATCGTATCCTCGTGCGCACGCCCGACGGTGACGATGCCGATCGGCGCGTCGTCGCTGCCGAACAGCTTGCGATCGATCCGATTGACGCGCGCCCAGGCCAATGCGGCCGGCAAGCGCTCATCGACCACGCGGCGTTCCAGTTCGGCTCGGTCAGCCGGGAAGCGTAGATGCGGATCGTAGTTCAGGCCGTGCGGCGGGAGAGCGACGTCGGGCGTGATGAATGAACGAGCGGTTGGAATGATGACCGTGGCGGCCTGTTCCGCCGTCTCGGCCGTTGTCTTCAACGCGACCCATAAGCCGCAGAATTGCGAAAGAGCGATCCCGGCAAGGCCAAGGTCCAGCATGTCGGCAACCGATGCGGGGTTGAGCACCGGGATGAACACACCTTCGAAGACATGCTCGGTCTGATGTGGATACGTTGAGGAATGCGCGCCGTGATCGTCGCCGGCCACTGCCAGCACGCCGCCATGCTTGGATGTGCCGATGAAATTGCCGCAGTGCAGCGCATCGCCGGCGCGATCGACGCCGGGCCCTTTGCCGTACCACATGCCGAACACGCCATCGACGCGCTTGCCAGGGAATGAGTTCGAGCTGCTGCGAGCCATACAGCATCGTGGCTGCGAGATCTTCGTTCACGCCTGGTTGGAAGCGGATGTTGCGCTCGGCCAGCAGCTTCTGCCGGCGCCAAAGCTCCTGATCCAGTCCGCCCAGCGGCGAGCCGCGGTATCCTGAGACAAGACCGCCGGTGTTCAGCCCAGCAGCGCGATCGAGACGGGATTGTTCAAGCAGGACGCGGACCAGGGCCTGGATGCCGGAAAGGAGAACCGGTCTTTCGACGTCGTCGAACCGGCTTTCCAACGTGATGGGGTCGTGGCCGAGACCAATGTCCATCCTGGCATCTCTCCCAAGTCAACCTGGAACTTAGGCTTTCGCGGGCGATCTTGCCATGTGAGGCGAGCCGGCGCACGGGGAGTTGGCAAAATAGAGACGAAGGTGCGCAGGGGCGGGCGCACCGTGCGGGACGCAATGCTTCAGGGTGGCAGGGCGCGTAATTTTCTTGCGCGGCTTTCGAGCGGTGGTCTGGGCACGAGGCAATCGCATCTACATTCGCCTTCCCGACGGGCGCGGACACCGAGGGCGGAGGTAGCGGTCTTGTCATCCCCGGGTTCCCGCTTGCGCGGGAATGACGTTAAGCGGGAGTGACGCTGAAGAGAGCGCTTTGTGCACGATCTGTCGTCGATCGTGAATCGCCGTAGCATCCTGCGCCTGGGGCGTCAGCAGGCCTACCGTCTGCTCTCAACATCTCTTACCGTCCAGCCGAAGTGAGGGTGCGTCCATGCCCATTGTCCCGATCCGCGGCCTGTTCGAGGCCCACCTGACGGTCAGCGATCTTGACCGCTCGATCGCATTCTACCGTGACGTGCTGGGGCTGCCTCTGGCGCATCGCATTGCCGCACGCAACGTCGCATTCTTCTGGGTGCCGGCATCGGACAAGGCGATGCTGGGGCTGTGGTCCATCGGCACCTCGCCGCTGCGGATGCGATTGCATATCGCGTTCGATGTTGGCCTGCCGCAGGTGTTCGAGTCGGTCGCTGCATTGCGGCGCGCCGGAGCGATGCCGCGCTCGGGCGATGGCACGCCGATCGACGAACCGATCGTGCTGAGCTGGATGCCGGCGGCGAGCGTGTATTTCGATGACCCGGATGGCCACTCGCTGGAGTTCATCTGCATGCTGGACGAAACGCCACGGCCGGAGTTGGGTCAGGTGTCGTGGTCCGAATGGAGGCGCGCATGACGGCGGAGGTTCTTATCGAGCGGCGGGAGGGATGGCGGAAGCTGGTGCTCAACCGGCCGGACAAGCTGAACGCGGCGAATGATGCGATGCTGCGTTTGCTGATCGCGGCATTGAGCGAAGCGGAGGCCGATCGCCATTGCCGTGCATTGCTGCTGACCGGCGAAGGTCGTGGTTTCTGCACCGGTCAGGAACTGGGTCCGTCGGTCATGCCGGGTCCTGCCGGCGCACCTGACCTTGGCGCGGTCGCGGAACAGCATCATGCGTTCGTGCGGCGGCTGCGCTCGTTGCCAATGCCGATCGTCTGTGCGGTGAATGGCGTCGCGGCTGGCGCAGGCGCCAGCTACGCATTGGCTTGCGACATTGTGCTTGCGGCACGCAGCGCGCGGTTCATCCAGGCGTTTGTGAAGATAGGGCTGGTGCCTGACTCTGGCGCGAGCTTTTTTCTCCCCCGGCTGGTGGGCGACGCACGGGCGCGGGCACTGGCCATGCTCGGCGAAGCGATCGACGCCGAACGCGCTGAGGCTTGGGGGATGATCTGGAAAGTCGTGGACGATGCGGCCTTGCAGCAGGAGGCGGAAACGTTGACCTCGCATCTGGCAAAGCAGCCGACGGAAGCGCTGGCGGCGATGAAGCAGATGTTCGCGGTATCGGCCACAAATTCGTTGAATGCGCAGCTTGATCTGGAGCGCGACGAACAGGCGGCCGCGGCGCGTCGTGCGGACTATGCCGAGGGCGTGCGCGCGTTCGTCGAGAAACGGGCGCCGGCATTCCGGGGGCGCTGATGATGGCCGGATCAAGTCCGGCCATGACGGTTGAAGGTCGGGCATTCGCCCGATACCAAACATGATGGCCGGATCACGTCCACGGCTGTCCGGTTTGCATTCGCCGACCTTGGTGCAGGGCATTGATTGTCCCTGGTTTCGCACGGTTGGCGAGGACCGAGGAGGCCTGACGGACGCCGCTGCGGTGCCAGTTTTCGATCGTCCAAGCGGACCACACAATTCAACGCAGAGGTCTCGAAGGTACGCGAAGATCCCGAAGGATAATTTGGCCGCTTCGCGCCGTGGTCCGATGGACCAGGAAACATTCTTTGCGATCTTCCGAACGTTCGTGCCGCTACGGGTGGCCGGGACGTGGTACAGACCGGCTACATAGGTAACACTTCAGACCGGGCACGTAGGTAACAGTGCAAGATCGGGTTTGGAGGATTGCCCGATGCCGTGGACCGAGATGAGCAAGATGGACGACCGGCTGATTTTCATCGCTGCGTGTCTTCGCGGGGAAGTGTCGATGAGTGAGACCTGCCTGCGGCACGGGATCAGCCGGAAGACGGGCTACAAATGGCTGGAGCGGTACCGGCAGGCGGGAGCGGCGGGGCTGGTAGCCTTGAGCTCGGCCCGCCACACGGTGGGGCAAGCGATTGACCCGACGATCGCGGCGGCGGTTCTGGCGCTGCGCGACGCACGCCCGACCTGGGGTCCGAGGAAGCTGCTGGCACGGTTGCGGATGGACCGTCCGGAGATGATCTGGCCGGCATCGAGCACGGTGGGCGATCTGCTGCGCCGGTCTGAGCGGTCGAAACCGCGGCCGCGGCGGCGGCTGGGCGATCCGCGGCGCACGCCGTTACCGAACGAGCCATTGGCGGCGAACGACATCTGGTCGGCCGACTTCAAGGGCTGGTTCCGCACTGGCGACGGGGTGCGGTGCGAACCGTTCACGGTGAGTGACGGCTACAGCCGCTATCTGTTGGCGTGCGAAGCGGTGCCGCAGGTGACGTGGGTGCAGGTGCAGCCGCGGCTGATCCGGCTGTTCGAGGCGAACGGGCTGCCGCGGGCGCTGCGCACCGACAACGGCAACCCGTTTGCGCGGCTCGACGGTCTGGGAGGGCTGTCGCGGATGTCGGTGTGGCTGCTGAAGCTGAACGTGTGGCCCGATCATATCCAGCCTGGCCGGCCGGACCAGAACGGGCGGCATGAGCGCATGCACCGCGTCTTGCAGGAGGATACGGCGACCCCGCCGGCGGTAACGGTGCCTGCGCAACAGGCGCGGATGGATAGCTGGCGGGCGGATTACAACAGCTATCGCCCGCACGAGGCGCTGGGCCAGCGCTGCCCTGCGACGCTCTACATGCCCTCGGTGCGGGCTTACCCGGGGACGATCGCCGAATGGGATTATCCTGCGGACCATCACACCCGGCGCGTGATCGGCGACGGCCACATCAGATGGCGCGATGGTACGGTGTATTTGTCGGGCGCCCTGCGCGGCGAGACGGTTGCCCTGGCGCGGCGCGACGATGGCGATTGGGCGGTGCGTTTCCGTGGTTTCGATCTGGCTGTCTTGCTCGATGAGAGCAATCGCCTGCGCTGCTGCGGACTGGACCGGACAGCGGTCCGGCGAGCTGCCTGACGAAGGCGGCCGGGTGGCCTCGCCAGGACAGCTCGCGCCATTGTCTCTCGCTGTCCCGCCGGTCTCAAGTCCGGCGCCTGCGGCGCCCCGCTGCGCGGCTGCGGGACTTGACCCCGGCGGGACAGCGAGAAGAGAGCCGCAAATGCCGTCTATGGATCGCTGTGTCTGGAGGGGCAAAGCATGTGAACAAACCGGGGAAACTGTTACCTACGTGCCCGGTCTAACGTGTTACCAATGATGCCGGTTGAACCCACGCCCGGCCATGACGGTGATTTGGACGCCGTCGTCAATATGCTGGCGCCTTTGGGATGAAGCCCGGGCATGACTGACGTGGTCCGCGCTCGTGCCGAGGAGATGTGGGCAAAGGATCGTGCCAGCGTCGGCCTTGGCATGCGAATGGAGGATGTGGCGCCGGGACACGCGCGGCTGTCGATGCCGATCACGGATAGTATGGCCAACGGGCACGGCATCTGCCACGGCGGCTTCATCTTCACGCTGGCGGATTCGGCGATGGCATTCGCCGCCAATCCGCGCGGCGAACCGGCGGTGGCGCAGCATGCCTCGATCACCTTCATTCGTCCGACGCGGGTTGGCGACGTGCTGGTGGCCGAGGCCGTGGAACGCATGCACGCCGGTCGCTCGGGCATCTACGATGTGCGCGTGTCCACCGCGGACGGCGAGCTGGTGGCTGAGTTCCGCGGCCATACGCGGACGATCAGGATGGAGAAATAGATGGCGGGCCTCGATCCGATCGAGACGGCATCGCGCGACGAAATCGCCGCGCTGCAATGCGAACGGCTGGCATGGACGCTGCGCCATGCCTACGCGAACGTGCCGCATTATCGCGCGGCATTCGATGCGGCTGGCGCGCATCCGGATGACTTCCGGTCGCTGGAGGACATTGCGAAGTTCCCCTTCACGACGAAGCAGGATCTGCGGGCCAATTATCCCTTCGGCATGTTCGCGGTGCCGCGGGAGAAGCTGGCGCGGGTGCATGCTTCGTCGGGTACGACGGGCAAGCCGACGGTGGTTGGCTACACCGCGAAGGACATCGAGATCTGGGCGCATGTGGTGGCGCGATCGATCTATGCGTCGGGCGGACGGCCGGGGATGATCGTGCATGTCGCGTATGGGTACGGGCTGTTCACCGGCGGGCTTGGGGCGCATTACGGCGCGGAGAAGCTTGGCTGCACCGTTGTGCCGGTCTCGGGTGGCATGACTGAGCGGCAGGTGCAGTTGATTACCGATTTCCGCCCTGACGTGATCATGGTGACGCCGAGCTACATACTGGCGATCCTGGATGAATTCCTCCGCGTCGGCCTCGACCCGCGCGAGAGCTCGCTGAAGATCGGCATCTTTGGTGCGGAGCCATGGACCAATGCGATGCGGCAGGAGATCGAGCACGGCTTTGCGATGGATGCCGTCGATATCTACGGGCTGTCCGAAGTGATGGGACCGGGCGTGGCCAATGAATGCATCGAGACCAAAGATGGACTGCATATTTGGGAGGATCATTTCTATCCCGAGGTGATCGATCCTGAGACCGGTGCCGTGTTGCCGGAAGGCGAGCGTGGCGAACTGGTGTTCACGTCGCTGACCAAGGAAGGCATGCCGGTGGTGCGCTATCGCACGCGCGACCTGACGCGGCTGCTGCCTGGCACGGCGCGGACCATGCGGCGGATGGAGAAGGTCACGGGCCGCTCCGACGACATGGTGATCGTGCGGGGGGTCAACATGTTCCCCACGCAAGTGGAAGAGCAGTTGCTGAAGAGCGACGTGCTGACGGGGCACTACCAGATCGTGCTGACGCGCGAGGGGCGGATGGACGACGTGGCGGTGCATGTCGAGGCGCGGCCGGAGTATTTCGATCCAGGTACTGCTGGAGGCGGAGGCGAAGGTGGTGGTGGCGCGGATCAAGGACACGATTGGCCTGACGACGCGGGTGGTGGTGGGAGCACCGGGGACGATCGAGCGCTCGATCGGCAAGGCGCGGCGGGTGGTGGATCAGCGGCCGAAGGAGTAGGCCACGGCGGCTAGAAGCGCGTGGTGAGGTCGGTCAGCCAGTTTGGCGAGAGCGTTACAAGTGCGGTTTCCACGGTGCGGTCGGTGCCGCTTAGCACCATGGTGGCGGTGGCGAGCAATGCCACACCGAGCAGTCGCTTGCCGATCTTGCCGGTGCGCAGCAGACGCATGCGCCATCGCAGGAGTGTTTGGCGCGACAGCGCTCCGATCAGCAACAATGGCAGTGCGGCACCGAAGCCGAATGCGACCATGACGGCGGCGACGCCGGGCAGTGCACTGCTCTGCGCTGCGAGCAGCGATGCGGCACCGAGGGTTGGTCCGACACATGGGCTCCAAATGGCGCCCAGCATCAGGCCGAGTGCGAACTGGCCGGACAGTCCGCTTGGCGACCACGTGCCGACGTAGTTGCCGAGCGGGCTGGCGACCGCGGTGACGCGCTGCTGGAGGGTTTCGCTAAGCAGCACCAGTCCGAGGATCAGCAGCAGGATGGCGGAGACGGTGCGGAGCGCGTCGCCGTCGAATCCGATGGCAAAGCCGATGGTCGCGACGAACAAGCCGATCGTTACAAATGAAACTGTAAGGCCGAAGGCGAGTGCGGGCATTCCGAGGCGGTGCTCGGTGATCGCGGCGCCGAACAGCAAAGGCAGCAGCGGCAGGACACAGGGGGACAGGACCGATAGGATGCCGGCGAGAAAACCGAAACCTATGCTGCCGATTCCCATTGGGTCAGGTCAGGGATTTTGCCACCAAGCTTTGGATGGAGAGGGCCTGCGAGTCGCCGACGGAACGGCCTCGCTCATCCTTGCCGTGGAAGACGATAAGCGTGCTCTGCTTGTTGGCGCCCATGGCACGGACGACATCCTTCTGAGTGTCGAAATCGACGTTTAGCACGACGAGGGATTGGTAGGCGGGTTCCTGTTCTAGCTGGCTGAGGATGGGCCTTTGTTTGGCGCAGATCGGGCACCAGCTTGCCTGGATGGCGACAAGGATGGGCTTGCCCGCGGCTTCTGCGGCAGCGAAGGCCTGCTGGGTGTAAGGAGCGACCTCGGCTGCACAAGCGCCGGGGATCTGCGTGAAGCTGGCGAGCGCGGCGGCGATCAGCAACATACGGCGGTGCATTGCGGTGCTCCTTTGGTGGCGGCGGGCAGTCTATACTGGTGGGGCGGCCGCTGGCGCAACCGCAGTGGGTTTGGCGGCGAGTGATTTTTCCAGGTCGGCAATGAAGGCTTTGATGTTGTTCTGGACGCCGCGGTTGACGGCCTCATTGCCACGGACAAATCCGACAAACGCGTAGCTGTACGGCGTTGTGCCTTCAGCGACTATGGATTTGGCATAGGTCGTTCCTCCGTCGCTTCTGTCAACGATCGAATAATATGCTTCTACCGTCGCTGTTGCGTCAAAGCCGCCAAGCGGCGTGCTAACGCGCCGGATGCTGACTGTCAGCGTGAGCTGACGATGTCCAGTGAAGATCCCTGACTGGATAATCGCATCGTCCAGTCCGATGTACCATTGTTTGATCATATAATCAGTGACAACCAGCCGGTTGATCATCAAGCCGGTCCTGTCTTCCGGCGGAGCGTCGATCACATCGAGCGATGCCAGGTCTCCGTCTATATTGACGGGCGAAGACGCAACGACAGTGTGAAAGTCCTTGTCAAGCATGTAACCGCACGATGTCAGCGCCAACAGCCCAGCCAACAATAGGGCACGCCACCAACGGATCATGTCATTTCCTGCTGTGACATCGGCTATATGCAATATAATACCACTACTCACTAACGGTGGCCCATTCGCTTCAACCGTCATGGCCGGGCGTGTCCCGGCCACCCGTAACGGCAAGTTGCCTGCATGTATGGCACCGCGCATAGGCCCGAGGTTGATGTGCCCGCGATCGGACGTTCGTGCCGCTACGGGTGGCCGCGACACGCCCGGCCATGACGATGGTTTGGCCGGCTCACGAATGCATTCGATGTTATGTTAGCGCCTATGGGGGCAAGCCCGGCCCTGACGCCAGAGCGACAGATGAGTCATTGTCAGTGAGCTTTGGCATAATCCAATTCCCTCGGCCTGACCAATGATCTGATTGGGTGGGTGCGCGGGAATGACGGGAGGGTAGTGGCAGCGAACCATCCGAAAGCGTCTGAGCACTGGCACAGCTACATGGGTTCTGCGTTGCGCTCTGCCATCGTCGCGGTGAAAGCTGGGCGCGACTGGCATGCCGTGATCCAGCCTTGGACGTTCGGCGCGCTGGCGAACAGTTCGGGTGCAGCCTGCGCGTAGCGGATTATTTCGGCAACATTCAGATCGGCAACTGTGAACCGGCCGCCGACCAGATGCCCGCCGCTCTCGCGCAATGCCTTGTCCAGGACAGCGAATTTCGGCGCCAGCGCGGTGACGCTGCTATCATAGACGCCCGGATCACGGGTCGTGACCGCGGGCGCATTCTGCATGGCCCGCAAGGCATGTCCCTCGCACTCGGTGGCGGCCCACAGGCTCCACATGATCATCTGGCCTTCTTCACGCACATCCTTTGGCGCCAGTGTACCGCCGTGCTTACGTGCCAGATACAGCGTGATGGCCAGCGATTCGTTCAGTACGAAGCCATCGTCATCGATGGTCGGCACCAGGCCGTTCGGATTGACCGCAAGAAATGCTGGTGACTGCGTGTTCAGCGGTACATCCGCGGCGGTCGGGTTGGGTAGCCGGTAGTATTGGATCACCGGCACATGCTCGTAAGCGAGACCGAGCTCCTTCGCCATCCAGATCGGCCGCGTCGCACGGGATCGCAGGACGCCATAGATTTTCAGAGTCATTGAACCGCCTTGCCTTCTTTCATGGCTATCGCCCGCGATACACACAGCCTCTCGTCGCAGCCGGGCGACGCTACCGTCCAACTGCGCTATGGTCCAGCCCGTCAGCGCGGTGTGACACAGGATCAATCGACGCAGCCCGGCGCTGCGCGCACTATATCCGCACAGATACACCGCCGCTCACTGACGGAGGACTTGAATGACCGAGCATCCTGCACTGGCGACTGGTCGGGTCGCTGTCATCACGGGCGCTGCCAGCGGCATTGGCCTTGCGGCCGCCAAGCGGTTCGCCAGCATGGGACTGCGTATCTGCATGGCCGACCTCTCTGCACCGGCTCTGGCGCAGGCCGCCGATGAGGTTGCCGCCAGCGCGGCGGATGGACGGTCGGCTGTTCTCGCGGTTCCCACAGACGTGAGCAAGCTGGACGATGTCCAGAAGCTCGCGGACACCGCCTATGCGACGTTCGGCGAAGTGGCCCTCCTGATGAACAATGCCGGCACCGCGCCGGGCGGCGGTCCGTGGGACCATATCGATCGATGGCGCCGCGTGCTGGAGGTGAACCTCTGGGGTGCCATCCATGGCGTGCAGGTCTTCACCCCTCGCATGCTCGAACAGGGCGCGGGCTGCGCCATCGTCAACACCGGATCGAAGCAGGGCATCACCTGTCCGCCGGGCGACACCGCCTACAATGTCAGCAAGGCCGGCGTGAAAGTGCTGACCGAAGGGTTGGCGCACAGTCTGCGCAACGCCGAAGGTGGGCGCATCTCGGCGCACCTGTTGATTCCTGGCTCGACCTTCACTGGAATGACCAGCCGTGGACGCAGCGAGAAGCCGCCCGGTGCGTGGTTGCCGGACCAGGTGGTGGACATGCTGATCGACGGCATGAACCGCGGTGACTTCTACATTCTCTGCCCGGACAACGACGTGACGCGCGACCTCGACAATCGCCGGATCGCGTGGGCTGCTCAGGATATCACCGAGAACAGACCGGCCTTGTCGCGCTGGCATCCGGATTACAGCGCAGCGTTTGCCAGTTTCCTTGCCGGAGAGTGAGCGGCGCGCGACGTCAGATCGGCTTGCCTTCGCTGCTGGGCCAGTTCGCCATCAGCGCGTTGCTCGGCAGGGTCTTGTCCATCGCCTTGTGCGCGGTCGCCGCGCCGGCCACGGGCAATCCTTTCGCATCCAACACACCGATCTGCACCAGCACGGATGCCTGGTCCCAGTAGATATGTTCGTGCACCAGCTTGTCGCCACTGAATTGCACGATGGCCACAAGAGGGATCTCGACCTTGTGCCCTGTCGGGGCGATGCCGGGCAGCATCCAGTCGATCTCTGATGTGTGGGTGAACGAGAACAGCATCTCGTCAACCAGGCTATTCTCCCCGACGGTCCGGCTGATCAGCTTCATGCTGGTATCGGGTGGGTTCGCGCCGATGAAGTGATACTTGTAAAAGCGCTTCAACTGGTCGTGCCCGACGCCGCCGGTCATGGTGGGAATGTGGTTGACGTAGGGCTGCGCGACCATCGTCGCCATCGTGCCGTCCACATCTCGCGTCTCGAACTCGGTACGCGTGTGAGCTTCCCAAACTGCGACAAGATCATGATCGGGCAAGGTTGCCTCCTTCGTGGACAGGACCGACGAACTACCAGCGAAAAGAGTGTCGCCGCTATAGTTGCGGTAGTGAAGTCCCGCGGCCCGGAGCTTGACCGTGTCGTCGGTATCCATTGGCATGGTCGTGTCGATGGGAGGGAAGCAAGAACATGGACCTGAATTTGCGTGGCAAAACTGCGCTGATCACTGGCGCTTCGAAGGGCATCGGCCGCGGTGCGGCTGAAGTCCTTGCGGAGGAAGGCGTGAACGTCATCCTGGTATCGCGCACGCAAGCCGATCTGGATGCGGTGCGCGACAACATCGCGTCGCGGTGGAATGTTCGCGCGGAGGTGCATGCGTTTGACATCTCCGACAGCCGCAGCGTCGATAAGCTGGCCGAATTGCATCCAGACATCGACATCCTGGTGAACAATGCCGGTGCGATTCCGGGCGGCAACTTGCAGGAGGTCACCGAAGCGCGCTGGCGCGAGGCGTGGGACCTGAAGGTCTATGGCTACATCAACATGTGCCGCCGCTTCTATGCGTTGATGGCGCAGCGGCGGTGTGGCGTGATCATCAACATTCTCGGCATGGCGGGCGAGCGGATGGACATCGGCTACATCGCTGGTTCTGCCGGCAATGCCGGACTGATGGCGTTCACCAAGACGCTCGGCGGCGCTGCATCGGCCGACAATCTCCGTGTCGTCGGCATCAATCCCGGCGCGATCGCCACGGATCGGCTGGTGACCATCATGAAGAAGCGCGCTCAGGATCGCTTCGGCGACGCGGATCGCTGGCAGGACCTGATGAAGCCGCTGCCATTCGAGCGTGCCGGGACCTCTGAGGAGATCGGCTGGATGGTCGCCTTCCTCGCGTCAGACAAGTCAGCCTATACCACCGGCACGATCATCACGATCGACGGGGGTGCCGCGAATTGCGGGCCAATGTTCTAACCTCGCCCACAAAGTGGGAGAGGTCGGAGCAACGCGCCGGGTGAGGGTGCCGCCGCCGCCCTAACCCCCCTGCTGCCCTCGCACCAACCGACCGGGGAGATCGCCCGTCGCCGCCCCCTCCCGCCACGTAACGACGCCGGAGACGATCGTGGCCTCGTAGCCATGCACTTTCTGCATCAGGCGTTTGCCGCCCGCCGGCAGGTCGTGCACTACGTATGGTTTGTCGCAACCGAGCCGATCCCAGTCGATCACATTGACATCGGCCTTCTTCCCAACCGCCAGCACACCGCGATCGTACAATCCTGCCGCATGCGCGGTATCCGACGTGACGCGGCGAACCAGATCCGGCATCTCCCAGCGTTTTTTCCCCCGTCCCCAATGCGTCAGCAACCAGGTCTGGTAGCCAGCATCGAGAATGAATGCGACATGCGCGCCGCCGTCGCCGAGCCCCATGATCGAATTGCGATCCGCCAGCGTGGTCTCGCTGACCGACAGGTCGTAGTCCGCGTAATTGCCAAGCGGCGTGTAGATGAACGCGTGCCCGTCGTCCTCCAGGAGCCAGTCGTAAGCAACGTCCTGTGGCGTGCGGCCTTCGCGCTCGGCTGTCGCCGCGAGCGAATCCTCCCGCTGTGGTTGGTAATTCGGCGGATTGCCGAAGCGGAACATCTGGGTGAACTGCAGGCGATGGAACAGCGGGAACGTGCTGTCCTTCTTCGGATCCTCCGACAGCATCTGCTGGCGGAAGGCCGGATCGCGCATCCGGCGAACTCGCTCCGCCAACGGCAGTTGTGCAATCGACTTATAGCTCGGCGTACCGGAGAACGGGTTCTGACTTCCTTCCAGTCCCAGCAGCACGCCGATAGCGCGCGGCGCCACTACGGGGCGTATAGGCACGCCGGCAGCAATAGCTTCGTCGGCGTACCCAAGCAGATCGCGCCACACCGTCGGCCGCGCATGGCGCTGCGTCAGCGTGAACACGCAAGGCCGGCCACAGGTCTCCACCACGCGGCGCAGCATGTCGAATTCGGCCTTCGGATCCGGCGCCCATTCCGACACGATCTCCAGGAAGCCCGAACCCGCATCGCGCATGCCCAATGCGATGCCGGTCAGCTCATCCTCCTGCGCGCGCAGTGTCGGCGTTGGATCGCCTTTCAGGCTCTTGTGGCTCAGGCTGCGCGAGGTGGAAAAGCCGAACGCTCCAGCGCGCATCGCGTCCGCGGAAATCTCGCGCATCTGGGCGATGTCGGCCTGGTTGGCGTTCTCCAGCGCGACGGCGCGCTCGCCCATTACGAACACCCGCACCGCGGCATGCGGCAACAGCGCGCACAGATCGATGTCGCGGTTGCGCCGCTCCAGCGCGTCGAGGTACTCACTGAAGGATTCCCACTCCCACTTCAGGCCCTCATGCATGACAGGGCCGGGAATGTCCTCCACGCCTTCCATCAGTTCGACCAGCTTCTCGCGATCGGCTGGTTTGCAGGGCGCGAAGCCGACACCGCAATTGCCCATCACCGCCGTGGTGACGCCGTGCATCGACGAAGGCGTCATGTGGCTGTCCCACACCGCCTGCCCATCGTAATGGGTATGGATATCAACAAAGCCTGGCGTCACCAGCTTGCCTTTGGCGTCGATCTCCTCGGCACCGTTCTTGGCCAGCGTACCGATCGCAGCGATGCGATGACCCTTGATGCCGATATCGGCCTCGATGGGCGCGCGGCCCGTGCCATCGACCACCGTGCCACCACGAATGACGAGATCGAATTCTGCTGCCATCGGACTTCTCCCTTTGGACAAGGAGTGTGCGCCATCCAAGTCGGGAGGCCAAGGGGATCCTAGTCGCCCGAGTCATTCAAAGTGACGGGTAAAGTCGTCTGAGTTTTATCCGGGCATGCTCATTGGTGAACTGCCAGTTGGCCTTGGCGTGATGTTTGTTTCGATGTTCACGCCAGGCGGCGACTTCCTCGACAAGGCTGCCTTTGTCCTCGATCCGTCGATCCAGACATTGCGATGACAGAACGCCGAGTTCTGGACTCCGCCATGTTCAGCCAACTGCCGTGCTTCGGCGTGTAGTGCCACTCGAACCGCTCGGCGAGACGGCGCGCCTCGGCCGGTGCGAAGGCGGCGTACAGCGACGCCGCGGTATGGGTGCTGAGATTGTCCTGCACCAGAACGATCTTGTTTGCTGAGGGGAAATATCGGTCCGACAGGTCGCGAAGCATGGCGGCATAATCGGCGGCGGCATGGCGATCCGTCACCTCGACATGCCGCCAACCTTCCAGCGGCGCGAACAGCATGAACAGATTGGCGGTGCCGTTGCGTTCGTACTCATAATCGACGCGCCTCGGCTGACCACGCTTCATCGGCAACGGCGCGCGAGTTTCCCGGATCAGTTGTTTCGAGGTCTCGTCAAGACAAACCAAGGGCCGGGCTGTATCACGCGGCCTCGTGTAAACCTCCAGCACCTCTTCCATCGCGGCCACGAACGCCGCGTTGGCCGACGGCGGAATGACCCACCGTTGCTTCAGGTGCGGTTTGAGAAGGTTTTTTTTAGCGTCCGCCCGATCGTGTTGTCACTGGCCTTGGCGACGATCCCCAGTTCCACGACCTGCTGTTCCAGCAGGCGCAGCGACCATTTCGCGTGCCCGGCCGGAGGCTTGGAGCAGGCCAGCGTGATCAGTCTGGCTTCCTTTTCGCCGTCGAAGATCCGCAGGATCGACGGTCTCGCGCGGGGCTTACGGGCGAGCGCTACGTCGAGCCCCTCCTCAACCAGACACTGGCGAACCCTGTGGACGGTCGCGAGGCTGGTGTCGAGGGCCTTCACGATACGGCCGTCGCTCCAGGCTTCGCCGACCTCGGAAATGTCTGCCTTGAGCAAGATGCGTGCCCTGAGGATCGCGCTGGCCGAATGTTTGCCCTTGCCGATAAGCGCTTCCAGCCGCGCGCGTTCCTCCGCGTCCAGCCGAACCACATACTTCTTCACGACGACCTCTGACATGTCCCAAATCCTGGCCAACGTTGACGACGTTGCGAGTAAGTCACAAACTGCCGTCAGGTTCAATGACGCGGGCGACTGGTACGGCTAGTACCCGCGATCGGGAGAGCGCAAGTCACCCTGCAGCCATGTCATTGCGAGGAGCGAAGCGACGAAGCAATCTGGGCGAGCTCGCCCAATTCGTCCGAGATTGCTTCGTCGCTTCGCTCCTCGCAATGACAGTCTTCAACGTATCTCCTTCAATGATTTCGGGTACTAGTGCTGTGAGAAGCTGGTTGTTTAACCGCAAACAACGCAAATAACGCAAAAGTCGCCGAGAAAGATCAACTTGCGCGCGAAGCGCACCAAAAATACTTCTTCGCGTTCTTCGCACCCCTTTGCGTTCTCTGCGTTGAATTCTTGCAACCGCAGTTCACTCGCCCACCTTGTGCGACATCGGCTTCTGCGCCTGTAGATACACCGCGATCGCATGCGCATCCGCGTCTGTCAGAAATCGCAACCCATCCTGCACCGCCTCGCGCATCGCGCCTTTCACACTGCTCTGCTCCGGTGTACGCCCGGTCTTCAGCAGCGTCACAACATCGTCTGTCTCCCAATCGCCAATGCCTGTCGCGCGATCCGGCGTGATGTTCGGCACCAACTGCCCCTCCGGCCCATCCGGCGTTCCAGCCAGCGCCATGCTCAAGCGCAATCCGCCCAGGGAACGGATTCGAGCATCGACCTGCGCAGCGACACCGTTACCAAGCCCACCCCCGCCATGCGCGCTGCCATGGCCTCGGCTGAAGTTGGCGACGATGTCTACGCTGAAGATCCCACGGTGAATCTGCTGGAGGCCCGCGCCGCTGAAATTTTCGGTCGTGAGGCGCGATCTTCGTCCCGACGGGCACGATGGGCAACCAGGTTGCGATCCGCCTACACACGCAGCCTGGGCAGGAAGTGATCTGCGAGTCGCGAGCGCATATCGTCGACTGGGAGATGGCGATGGCCGCTGCCTTCTCGGGCTGCCAGCTGCGGACTGTTTCTGCCGAGCGCGGCATTGTGACGTGGGAGCATGTCGAGACAGGCGTACCGAAGATGACTATCGTGCGGACCGGCCTGATTACGCTCGAAAATTCGCACAACATGGCTGGCGGAACGGTCACTCCTCTCGAGGTCTACGAAGAGATCTGGGCGGGCGAGCGCGAGCGGCATCCCCGTGCATCTTGATGGCGCGCGCATCTTCAATGCGGCGATTGCGCTCAACATCCCGGTCGCCGATCTCACGCGCGGATTTTCCACGCGTGATGTTCTGCCTGTCGAAGGGCCTGGCGCGCCGGTTGGATCGATGCTGGTCGGCAGCCGCAGAATTGATCGAGCGTGCCCGCATGGTGCGTAAAGATCTCGGCGGAGGCATGCGCCAGGCGGGAGTGTTGGCTGCTGCGGGACTGATTGCGCTGGAAGAGATGCCGAAGCGATTGGCCGAGGACCACGCGAATGCGCGGCTGCTGGCCGAAAGACATGGCTGAACTGGATCAGGTGGAGATCGACCTCGACCACGGTGCAGACGAACATCGTGATTTTCAACCGTGCAAGGATACTCCGATCCGACTCCTGTACTGGCCGCAATGAAGAAACGCGGTGTGATCGCAGGCACTGCCGCAGATCATCAGATTCGCTTCGTTACACATAAAGATGTGGACCGAGCCGCTTGTGAGGAGGCCGCGCGAATTGCGTCTGAAATGATCGCGAGCGCCTAAAAATATCGACTATCGGCGGATTATCTTCGGCTTTATCGGTGATCGTGCTCTGACCTGTCTTCAGGAAATCGGCCAGTGTCTGACCGGCCTGCGGCGTAAAAGGTTCGTCCAGTACCGGAACTGAACTGCATCCGGTCGACACGAAAGCTGCGAAAGTCGCGACGGAGTTCGCACCAGCCACGAGAGTCCAGGCACCGCCCCAGAAGACAAGGGCCAGCGGACGGATGCGACGGCTGAGTAAGGTCCCCGGAATCTTCACTGGATGTATTCGACATCGAGGACAGAGCGGTCGATGGCGGCGTGGTGCAGGGTATCGAGCCTGCGGCGCAGCTCTTTCGAGACGCGGAAACCGGGCGCGTAAAGTTGTACCTGGTCGATCCGATCGCGCAGATCAGCGGCAGCACCGCCTCAATTTTGCGCAGGGCATTGTTGGCCGCTTCGGCCATCTCCGTTCCGCCCCAGGCTTTGACCATGCGGGCGCCGAGAACGAGTGCCGTGATTTCCTGACGATCAAACATAAGCGGGGGAATATCGAAGTCGCGGCGCAGGGTATAGCCCACGCCGGCTTCGCCTTCGATGGGCGTGCCGGAGAGTTGCAGCTCCTGGATATCGCGATAGATGGTCCGCTCGGAGACTTCCAGCTTCTGCGCAAGGCTGCGCGCCGTGGACAGGCGCCGGCGCGCAGCAGTTGCACGATGCGGAAGAGGCGGTCGGCTCGGCGCATATCGCTAACTATCGTATCGCCTGGCTCAGCCCGCCGCCTCGCCCGCGCTAAACAACAGCATGGAGTCCGACGCGGTTGCCTTCAGAGTCGCGGATCTGCGCAACCCATCCGACACCCGGAATGTGTTTTTGTGTTCGATCACCGCTCCGCTGGAGCTGGTAACGCGGCTCGAGAACGGCGTCGAGTTTGCCGTCGCAGTTCAGGTAAACGACCACACCATCGGTAGATGGCTGGATTCCAGAAGGCTTTACGTTTTTGCTTTCGACCACGGCTCCGGAGACACCGGGTTGTTCGTAGGGGAAAATGGCCAGGCCCGGCCATGCCAGTTCGCGGCGAAGCTGGATTCCGAAGACGGCTTCGTAGAAATGCACGGCCCGGTCAAAATCGGCAGCGGGAATCTCGAACCATGTGACGACGGTGGGACGAACGGCTACGGCGGAGTTGCTTATCGGCTGGGTTGCGGTTGCGCTCATCATATCCTCTGTTTCGGCGTGAAGTGTCACGCTCAAATGCAGCGTAAAACAAGCCTCCTGACAGCGTGGTGTCAGGAGGGAAGAGCAGATTTTAAAAATAGACGATAGCGATGAAAACGTGTACATTGACGCGAAGACGCTCTCGAAAGCTTCTGTGTCGGCTATCCGGCCTGTTGGTGGGTTGCGACGCGCGCAGAGTGTATCCGCGGGCGGCAATGACTGAGCCGGAAAGCAGATTACGGTACAGTGAAACTGCGCCGGTTAACGGTATCAGGTCCACCCCGCCGACGAGACTTGCAATGGAGACTGCATGAACGCTACAGCGCAAACGGTCACAACCGAACCTCATCCCAAGGCCACGGCCGTATTTACCTGTTTGCTGGGGGGGCTGGCGGGCCTGATGTTCGGACTGGATATCGGCGTGATCTCAGGCGCCCAGCAGTTTATTCAGCATGACTTCGGCATTTCCGATACGGTGCTGGAACACGTCGTCAGTTGGATGATGCTGGGTGCCGCGGCTGGCGCGATCGGCGCCGGCTCGATGTCGGCCACTCTGGGGCGCAAGCGGTCGCTGCTCCTGGGTTCGCTGGTGTTCGTCCTGGCCTCGGCGCTATGCGGCGCGGCCTGGTCGGTGGAGGTTCTACTGATCGGACGCCTTATCCTGGGCGTGTCCATCGGCATTCTGTCCTTCACCGCGCCACTTTATCTGGCGGAGATCGCGCCGGAGAACATTCGCGGCGCCATGGTATCGATATATCAGCTGATGATCACCATCGGCATTTTTCTCGCTTTTCTATCCGATACCGCCTTCAGCTACTCGGGCAACTGGCACTGGATGCTCGGCGTCATCGCCATCCCCGGCGCGCTGTTTTTTCTGGGGGCCTTCGCCCTGCCTGAAAGCCCGCGCTGGCTGATGATGCGCGGACGCAACGAGCAGGCCACCAAGGTGCTGACCAAGCTGCGCGGCAACCCCGAGGTGGTCAAGCGCGAAGAGGAAGAAATTGCTGAACAGTTGCGCATCCCGCAACACGGCTGGCACATGTTCCTGCAGAACAAAAACTTCCGCCGTTCCGTCGGGCTGGGAGTGTTGCTGCAAATCGTGCAACAGTTCACCGGAATGAACGTGGTAATGTACTACGCTCCGCGCATTTTTCAGGACATGGGCTATCACACCGAGGCGCAGCTCTGGTTCACCGCCATCGTCGGCCTGACCAACGTGTTGGCCACGCTAATCGCCATCGGGCTGGTCGACAAGTGGGGCCGTAAGCCAATTCTCTACACCGGTTTCACAATCATGGCCGTGGGCCTGGGAATCGTCGGCACTATGATGCATCTGGGCATCAATACCCAGGTCGAGCAGATCTTCTCTGTGGTCATGCTTCTGGTGTTCATCGTCGGCTTCGCCATGTCGGCAGGCCCGCTGATCTGGATCCTGTGCTCGGAGGTGCAGCCGATCAAGGGTCGCGATTTCGGCATTGCCCTCTCCACTCTGACCAACTGGATTGCCAATTTCGTCGTCGGTTTCACCTTCCTCTCGCTGCTCAACAGCTTCGGCCGCGCGCAGACTTTCTGGCTGTACAGTAGCTTCAATGTCGTGTTCCTGCTGATCACGTTTTTCCTGGTGCCGGAAACCAAAAACATCACTCTGGAACGCATCGAGCGTAACCTGATGGCCGGCAACCCGCTGCGCAGGATCGGGCGGTGACGAACAAAAGTCGCGCGCCTCTGGATTGATGTTTACCATCGTCGGCGCTATTCTGGCGATCTTCGGATTCGTCACTCGCGGCAGCGCGATATACGCGCGATCCGCAGGTATGAATATCAATCTCATCTGGGGTCTGGTGATGCTGGTGTTTGGCGGGACAATGCTTTTGCTGGGATTACGCGCTGGCAGACGCCCACCTGAAAGGCCGATGCAGGGAAGTGATCGTCCGCACAGCCACTCATAGCCGCGAATCTGGACAAAAAGCCCGCACCTGTAAGCAGGAGTCGCAGGCTTTTCTTATGCCCTGAGCTGCGTGCCCTGGCAATCCGAATGGGCGCATTGGCAGGTCAGTTGGGTTACATTCTTTGCTGATTCGCAGGTTGTGCTGCAATACTTTTTCCCATCGGGAACAGGACAATTGCAAGCCGGATGCGCGCACTTCTTTTCGCTCATATTGGCTTCTCCTCAACCTCTTTCCGACTTGGATGCGCGATAACTGGCTGCCGGTAACCGCGTTTTTCCATCATGAGACGGAGCCGTTCTGATGGAATTGATCCTGGTGAGGAAAGCCAGAACTGTCTTCAGATCCTGCTCAGGATAGGTGAAGAGAAACGCCGCTAACTGCGCATTGATATCAGCATAATGGACGCCGATCTGGTTTAACGTCCCTGATTCCAGATGAATGAGCACGCTTCGCCGGTCGCCAGGGTTGCGTTCGCGACGCGTGTATCCTGCCTTTTCCAGGCGATCCAGCACAACCGTTATTCCGCCCGTAGTGAGCCCCGTGCATTCAGCAAGCTTGCCGGGAGTCAGCGGCCCCATCAGCTCCAGCAAATGGATGCACTGCATATCGGTTGGGTTCATGCCAAGCTGGTCGGCAACCCGCTGGTTATAAAGGATGACTCCGGCGATGAAGTGCCGAAGCTGATGGACGAGCGCGGCGCTCACGGATTTCTTATTTGACTGGGTTGACATATTGTCTTATTTTATAGATTACTTAGTTAATAAGATAATTATTTTAAAAGGAGAAGGCAATGCAAAAAGCATACAAGGGAATGGGCATGGAAGGCTCAATTGCCCGCTGGTACGACAAAACGACGCGTAAAGACATGCCTGAATATGTGCGTGTGGCGCGGAGGATCGATGCCATGGTTCCGGCCAATGCAGACATTCTGGAGGTAGCGCCGGGGCCCGGATTTGTCTCGATTGAGCTGGCGCGCGGCGGGCGGCATCGGGTAACGGGGTTGGACATCAGCCGCACGTTTGTGGGCATCGCGGAGAAAAATGCCGCTGCTGCCGGAGTCAAAGTTGACTTTCAAGAGGGGAACGCTTCGCAGATGCCGTTCGCCGAAAACAGCTTCGACTTTGTTGTATGCCGTGCTGCCTTTAAAAACTTCAGCGAGCCGGTCAAAGCTATAGCGGAGATGCAGAGAGTTCTGCGCCCCGGCGCACAGGGCGTCATTATCGACTTGCGACGCGACGCTTCCATGCGCGACATCGCCAATTACATTGATTCGTCGGGCGTGAACGTGGTCAATGGACTGTTCATGAAATTTACCTTCAGATTTATGCTTCTGCCCCGCGCGTACACCGTTGAGCAGTTCAGGCAGATGCTGGCGCAGGTGCCGTTTGCGCGCACATGGATAGAAGAGACATCAGTGGGGCTGGAAGTGCGGTTCGAAAAATAACTTTTATTCAGAGAATCACATTTGGCGCACGTTCATCGCATGTTCTTTGAGAGACGTTAAACTATGGCTGAATGAAGCATCGCACAATCAAGCACTATGAACTGGTTCGGCGACTGGGCGCGGGCGGCAGCGGGGTGGTGTATCTCGCCAATGACACTCGGCTGATGCGCCCCGTGGTGCTGAAGGTGCTGAAGCGCGGCGCGCTTACGCTGGAGCAGATGCGAACCACCGTTCTGCGCGAGGCGCGGATGGCGTCGGCCATCGAGCATCCCAACGTCTGCGCAATTTATGAGGTCGGCGAGGAGGGCGAGGAAGCCTACATCGTGATGCAATATGTTCCGGGGCAGTCGCTGGATAAGTTCATCGCGCAAGGGCCGGCGAACCTGCAGCTTGTGCTCTCGGTGGGCATCCAGATTGCGGACGGTTTGAGTGCCGCGCATCGCTGGGAATCTTTCATCGCGACCTGAAGCCTGCGAACGTGATGCTGACCGATGGCGGGCTGGTGAAGATTCTCGATTTTGGCCTGGCGCGGCGGCTGTAATCCCGAGGATGCCGAGTTCGATCCGGCGAAATCGTCGCCGGCGCAAGGAGGGCCCGCAGAGCGACCTATACCGCGCGCGGAGGCACCATTCCCTACATGGCGCCGGAGCAGTTTGTTACCGGGCAGAGCAGCGTACAGAGCGATCTTG
>CAVTEC010000032.1:0-227963 GCA_963733475.1 uncultured Alphaproteobacteria bacterium
TGTTTGCCAAAGTCCTCTTCAATGGACCGCCGCGGCTGAGATCAGGCCGGTGGTTGCGTCCATCCGGCAGACGGCGGGCCTTTCCTTGTCAAGGGGCCGGTAGCGACGGAACCGAAGGTTTGATTCAGCGGAAGCCAAAACTGAGTGGTTTTCTAAGTCCCGTGTCGACTACAGCGGAATTGGGTGTCTACAGATGGAGAGCGGTTATTAAAGCCGGGAGCGAGCCGCAACCAGGCGAATCGTGCCGGGTTACTGAGTCAGGCCGGCCTGGCTCAGTACATTCGCCACGCTTGGGCATGGCTTATCAAACCAGAACGCCTCAGAAATATGCCCGGCGGTGACTTCGGGGCGGAGGCGCATCATTGTCTCGAGGATGGCGAGACCGCGCGCCGAATTCCCAAGCCTTATGTGACAACCGGCGAGCTGGCCGAGGATGCCGGGCGCGTCGGGACGGCGCGCGGCGGCACGATCAACCCAGATCATTGAGGCATCGTATTCCCGGTGGCACCAGTGCGCGGTGCCAATCCCAAACAAGCTACTGGCGCCGTCGGACTCCGGGCCCACCAAACGAAGCGCCTGTTCAAAATCGGCGATCGCGCTTTCGCTGCGTTTCGTCAGAGCCTTGAGCCACCCGCGCCGCTCCCAGGCCCAGGAACAGCGAGGATCGAGCGCCAGAGCGCGCTGTACAAACGTGTCCGCGGCCTCGAAGTCCTGTGCCATGGTCATCACCGCCGCCTGGGCCGTAAGCACCAGCGGATCGGTTGGATCGAGCACACCGGCGCGCTCGGCCAGTGTCAGGGCACAGGATCTGTCTCGATCAGCGTGCTTGTTCCATGGCGTCACCGATTGCGCATGGCACCAAGCCGCCAGGGCAACCGCGAGGCCATTGTCAGGATCGAGTTCCATGGCCCGATACAAGGTCTCGAGCGACTGACCATGCCGATCAGGGTACAACGCGAGCGGCAGGGCTCGCAACACGAGATCGCGATTCCGGAGCGCTTCCGCTGGCTTGCTCTGGGCCGCCTGAATTTCCGCGGCCATGACGGCAGATCGGGTGGCCACCAGCACTGTGCCGACGATCCTGATCTGGAACGCGAGTTCGTTGTCGCGGGTGCCGTCGAAAATTTCTCCCCAAAGATGACGGCCGTCGTCAACACCCACCAATCGGGTCACGACGCGAATGAGATCGCCTTCCGGTATTACGCGCGCCGTTAGAACATATCTGGCCTTCTCGTGGACAATTCCGTGGACGGTCCCCTGCTCAAGCACAAGCCGATCGCACCTGGTCGGCACAAGCTTGACGGAAAGGAATGATGCCCCGCTGAGCGACGCCGCCACCTGCTCGCCGAGATTATCGGCGAAAAGATTCATCTCCCGGCCGCTACGATCCGCGCTGGACGCGGTGACAATAAGGAGGGGCTCCGCCGCCGTTCCTCGATCGCGACGGGTGATGAGACACTGGGACTCTCGCCGGGCTCGCCGCCGCGTAGCGGACGGTGTTTCGCCAAAGCAGTCCCGGTAGGTAATTGCGAACCGGCCGAAATGAGTGAACCCATGGCGAGCGGCAACGCGGTTGATGGCGTCCTCTCCTCGTAACAACTCGCCTCGGACCGCCGTCAAACGCAACCGTCGCAGGTAGGCAAGCGGGGACAGGCCGATGAACCGGGGAAAATTTCGGCGCAGCGTCCGCTCAGATGCCCCGGCCGCCGCCGCGAGATCAGCCAACGTCACGTTCTCAGTGTAATGGCGCCTCAGATGGGCAAGGGCCCGTCGCACGTGGCCCGGGCACGCCGAGGTGTTGTCGACCGCTCCGGACCACAGTGAGTAGTTGTTCGTTGGCGCGCCCGGCCGTGGTCCTGGTTTGTCTGACATGCGATCGTCCCCACCTGCCGCGTCCAATGACCAAAATAGAACGATCGGCCCATGGGCCAATCTATGTCAGGCCTCGTCCATTCGCTTCTCGCCGGACGATTATTGGAATTTCGTTCGAATGCGGCCGATCCTGCACCGAGGTGGCCGGATCTGGATAGACCGCACTCATGCGGCTGACTAGCGTCCGACCAAGCCCGGGTTCGCCACTCGCTTCGGTGTTGATGGAGGCCATTTCTTTCTGGCAATCACCAGGCACGTGACAGCGCTCGCAGACAGGAGATTAACCCATGTTGTCCTTGAAATTTCGGCTGATCCCAGTACTCCTGCTAATTTCGGCCAATCCATCGCATGCATTGGACGCGAGGCATCCCGATCCGCTGTCTGTAGTGGCAGCGGCGTTCGCCGCGCAGAATGTTGGCAACGTCGATGCCGCAGTCGCGTTCTACACGGATGATGCGCTACTAACGAATACCAGGGGAAAGGTGGCGCCTACTGGCAAAGAGGGTGTGCGACATTTTCACGAGGGGGACCGCGCCGCGAACGTGCAGTTCAGTCTCGGGCCCAATCCCATGGTCGATGGTAATAAAGTCACGACTCTGACAACGACGACAATTGATTTCTTCGAAAAGGTGGGCCTCGGTCCGGTGGAAGTGGGAAACGTGTTCATTGTGGAAGGCGACAAGATCAAGTCATTCCTGCCCTACTATCCGTTGAGAGCCGTGACCAGGATCGACGAGGCGTGCCGCGAGCGCGGAGCTGGCGTCCCATTCTTTGGGCGTCCCTGCTCTGAGTTCGTCGATGGCGTGAGAGCACACACGGCCCACCTGATCGCTGAGGGCATTGTCAGCAAGGAGTAGAGCCTCCATGCGGACTCCCCATGCCTACTTTCGGGGCGGTCTGAACACGGCTCGAGCAAATACCAAAAAATCGGGTAGTGCCTCAGTTTGAATTTCCGGTTCCAACCCTGGTCCGCCCTAGAGCGACCTACCAGTCGATCGAGAAACCCGACATTCCTCTGCGCGTAACGCCGACAGCACTGCGCCCATCCCGGCCATTTGATGCCGCACCAGGCGATCATGGAACCGGACATTCAGCACCGGGTGGCGCCACGCTGGGTAAGCTTCCCGTCGAGGCGCGGAAGCCCCCGTACTAAGGCCAAGTCACGCGAGTTCGACCTGAGCAGATCATTCACCATTGCCGGAAATCGAGCGGGAGCTCGGGTCGTCGCCATGCGACCCTTGGTGTGCGACCCTTGGTTGCCGGCGACGTTAGGTGCGATTACCATTCCGGCGGGGATGGAGTCCCTCTTCAATCGCCATCGTGGCTAATGACTCCTACACAGCGGGATTCACCACGTCGTGTGGGAGACCAGCATGAATCATCGCATCGGTGACCGGCGCTTCCTGTTCGCATGGCAGGCGATTCGTGCCGCCAGCCAACCTGCGCCAGAGGCAACCTCGTGGCATATTGCTGGCGTTCGCTGGTCCCGTCATCGCTGTAGTCATGCGACCCCGGATCACTCCTTTACTGTCGAGGTACATCGGCTGGACCTCGACGAACCGCGCGATCGGTGGAGCGTCATGGTGGTCACCGAACACTGGTGGGATGAGCGGCGCAAACCGCTGCGCACCAATATATGGGCGACCCATCTTTCCGGTTCCAAGGAGCGCATCGTGGCCTGGTTCCAGACCCAGGCTCGGTCAATCGAGAAAAGCCAGGCGATGGCCGGCTGACGGAATCCTGCGCTGGCCGAGCACGCGACCTGTTTCAAGCCGCGATTCCGAAAATCTGCTGGTAGAGATCGACGCCAAAACTCCTTGACAGCGGCTTGGCTTCGCGAAGGCGGAAGTTTCTCGTTCCACCTTCTTCTCGGTCGGCACGCAGAAACAGAACCTGATCGCTGTCGAGAAATAACCGCGCGAATTCGTACATGTGGGAGACAAAGAACACGGTCACGTCATTCTCCAAGAGTGCCGATACGATCTGCCGGGCGATCTCTGATCCTTCCTGCTCGTTGGTCGCCGCGAAGGACTCATTGAACAACACCATCGCGCGGTGGTGGATCCGGTCGGCAATTGCGCTCATTCTTACGAGCTCTTCGTCGAACTTGCCGCTTCGCATGTTCCGATCTTCCTCACGCTTGTAGTGCGTAAAGAGGCCAGTGCGCAGCGATGACGCGTAAGCATCGGCAGTGACAAACATCCCGCATTGCTGCATCATCTGAGCGAGACCGACGCTGCGCAGAAATGTCGACTTTCCGCCGCGGTTCGCGCCCGTGATCATTACCAGCGGCTTGCCGTCCGAATCGACATCGTTGCCAACGACTCTGCTGCCCACGGTCAACGCGAGGCAGACATCCCGCAGATTCCGGCAACGAAAACGTCGGGGAACCTCGGTCGCTTCTGGAAACGCGATCGTCTCACCGATCCGAGCAAGCTGATCCGCGAGATTGAGGCAGCCGATATAGAAGGCGAGTTCGGCTCGGAGCGTCCTCAGGAAGCCGAGGACATGCTCCGCGGATTGGTAAAGGGCATCTGAGATCAGGCTGAGCCCCCTGTTCTTCAGCTCACCGAATGCCTGTGCGCCAGCGTCGTCGCGTGGATGTAGCTGCAGCGTGTAACTCTGGACACCTGGCGCGAGGACTGCTTGCAACCAGCTCAGATCGCAGGGCTGCGGCTTGCGGAGCATGGTGCCGACACCTTTGCCGCCATATCCGATCTGGGCGCTCAGGAGAACCCCCTTTCGGAAGGTCAGATTATCGAGGTCCGTGGTGGCGGCTTCCAAATAGGCGTCGTCAAGGTCACGCTCCAGTGTAGCGAAGAATTGTCGGAATCCTGGCGACGTAAAGCTGCTGGCGTTCGCGGAACAGGTATCACGCAGATGGCGAAGTACCCCGAGGCTGCTCTGAAGTGTTCGAACGGCGCTTCCCACCATGGAGGATGCGTCTCGCCCATAAAGGGTGAAGTCCCAGCTTCGCTGCCGACTGAAGGGTTCGATGGCGATCGCGTAGAACTGTCGTACCGTGGCTTGGTTGGCCAGACAATCCTTCAGGATTTGCTGTCGGTAGCGGATCGTGGCGATATCGTTCGCCCATGCGCCCGCATAGGCTGCCGCCATAATATCGCGGAGATCCCGGTCGCCGGCGGCCGCGGCATCGAGCAGAACGGCCAGTTCGATGTCCTGGGTGTACTGGATGGGCTCACGCTTCGATGGAGGAGTGGCATCGAAATCCCGGTCGGGGTGCATCAGGAACGTCTTCATGGCCGTACTCTCGTCCGTAGCCGCTCATAAGTGGCGCCCCGCTTCTCGGCCAGCGATAGCGCGTCGGCGAGACCGTCGGCTGGTTTGCGGATGACCTCGAAGGTCCGGCGGGCCGAATCATCCGGCATCACGGTGCTCATCATGCTGACCGTCTTGTCGCTCAGCGTGGAAAGAGCATCGATGAAGGTCACGCACACGCCGATCGCGTCAGTCGCAAGGATTTTCTCGAGCACCTTCGGTACTGAGGAGGACCTGATCCTCCAGGCTTGTCGAATTGAATATCTCGTTAAGGACGATGACGCTGTTGGAGGTCATGACCTGACACGTGCGGTGAAGGCGAACGAGGTCGTCCTCCAACTTTCCCCGCAGATTCGTGATGCTCTCTTCGCGCTCGAAATGGGTGAAGATCTCGTCCGGAAGAAACAAGCGTTCATGCGTTCCGGCGACTGGGCATCCGAGGCCCGCGAGAAAGTGCAGTTGACCGAACATGCGTGCAAAGGTCGTCTTGCCGCCCTGGTTCGGCCCGGATACGACGAGCAAGCGCTCTTGGCCGCGCAGGAAGAAGTCGTTGCAGACGACGGGATGATTCTCCTCGACGAGCTTCGCGGCCAAGGCCAGGTCGAAACTTCCGGAAACCTGCGTATCCTTGATCGATGCGGAAACGTCGGGGTAGCAGAACGGTAGACCTGCTCGCTTGAGAGATTCGATAAAGCCAAGGTACGCGATGAAGAACCCAATTTCCCGGTCGAACATTGCGGCCACGTCGTCGATGAACATGGAATGCTGCGCGACGTAGGTCTCCAGAACGTGGAATTCCTTCGAGAATAGGCGTCCGACGAATTCCAGGACGCCTTCTTCGATGTGGTTGAGCGAAAAATCGTCTTTTGGCTGCTGTGGAGCTGGTGGATCGATATTCGTCTCTCTGAACCGCGCGAACCGCTCGAGGATCGTCACAGCATAATCGGGCTCCGATGCGTATTTCCGTACGGTGACCTTGTCGCCGCGAAAGAGCGTCCCGAAGCTGAGCTTCGATAGTATATCGCGCAGACGCCGCGCTTCGGTCGCGAGCTGGGAAAAGGCTTCGGACCTGGCGTAGCCGGCGAGGTAGCGTCGGAGATCCTTCAGCCCTGCGGAGCGCAGCGTGAGAAGTTCCAGAGACTGTAGGAGCGACAGGACGCCTTCACAGTAGAGATGAATGGCCCGCAGGATGACCATGTGCCGGTGGCGCTTGTAGGAGATTTTGTCAGCGTAAGTGATATTTGCGCGGACCGTGCGCATTGTCTGGCAAAAGACGGGAAAGACCTGGAATACATCCTCGCGTTCGAGGTCGGCAAAAACAGCCTGCCTGTAGCGGACGATATGTTCGCCTCTGTAGGTCGAGTAGAGGATCGGTCGCAAAACGTCTTCGTCTCGTTTGGCTACGATTGCCGCAACGGCTTGATCCAAATTCAGATCAATAAAGCAGGGCGGCTGCTCGTCGCGCTCTGCGCGCTCCTGTTCCGAGCCTGGTGGGAACAGAATGCTCCGGAATATGGGGAGCCGCTGCGCGTCGTCCGGGAGTGGCCCGCCATGGGGCGGAGGGCCTGCGCGCTCGTGTAACGGCGGCTCGACTGAATGCCGATGTTGTCCCCCAGCGCTCACGCGATCGGACTGCAACCCATTAGCGTGCGCAAGAGGACGCGAGTTTGCGTCGTGTGCCCTCATCATGACCCCGCCTAGGCGGCCAACGTCGGCTCGCCATTCAATTGGCAGGAGTCATCAGCACAAAGTGCGGAGCAGGGGACTCCATCCCTGTAACCAGCATCTAGGTTCAGCCCTGTCCGGTGTCAATGCATAGAGTTTCCGGTTTATTCCGACCACGCGGCGTTGAAGATTCGGGCTTAAACTTGCTAACCGGCTGCACGGTCGGATCCCCTTGAACGTGGCAGTGGGCCGCGGCGTAGCGGCGGGGCCATTTCGGTGCATTCCACCAAACTGATGGCGAGCAAAGACAGGTTCAGCGGCAGATGGGCGCGGCCTGGTGTATCGAGCCTGGCGAACACACGCAGGGCCTCGAAGGGTGACAGCAGGCGGGGCGGGCCGAACTCAAACGCTCTGCCTCCTCCGAAACGGATATGTAGATCGAGATAGACACCGCTCATTTCGAATGCCGCTCTGTCCTTCGTGGTGACCTGCACCGGCGTACCCAATCCGGTCGTGTATTCCAGATAAGCGCGCCGGTACTGTGCATAAAGATCGTGCCGGAACCGCATCAGCCCCTCCAGCACAGGGTCAGGCAGCGTGCCATAGATGCGCACCGTCAATGCGAGGGACAATTCCATCATGTGGTTGAAGGAATAGTGCACCGGCTTGCCGGAACCCGTGCCGATTTCGCCGTGTGCGAATGGGACACCGAGTTTGCGCAGGGACTTCACATAGTGATTGAAAGTGACCGGTGTGACCCCCGACGCAAAGCCCATCTTGGAGAGGACCCACAGCGAACGTCCATGGGTAAGCTGCAAATCCGGCACGAGATCGCTGGTAACGCGTGCCTTCGTCGGAAGCTGGATTGCCTTCATAGCCCGGCGCTCCACCTCGCGGTTCGGCTGCTCAGCTCCCGGGCGGCGCTTTTGCCGGCAGCTTCCGAAGGTTCGCCTGCCAGCTCAGGATGTGCCCGGCAGGAACCAGTCCATCCAGCAATGCCAGCGCGGCATCCACGACTTTCGGCGTATCGAAGAACTCGATCACTAGTGGCAGATCGACATTCAGCCGCAGCATGTCGGAGGCATGTACCTCCCCGCTGTCGCCGAATCCCGCGATCCCACGGAACACGACCAGACTCTGCACACGTTGCTGGTCATGGAGGATGTTGAGCACCTCCTGCATGAGGGTCTTCCGTTTGCCATGGTCCGCTTCCCGCAAGTAGATGCGCACCACTGTCACTTCGTTGTCCATGGCGTCCCTCTCTACAGATTGCGCGCGATGTAGGCTCCCCCGAATGCAGCGACAGAATCCCAGTACCGACCGAAAGCGCAACATACAGAACCGCCCTGACCGCCTCGCCTTGCTCCACCAGCAGGAGCGTTTCCATTTCGAAGGTCGAAAACGTCGTGTATCCCCCCAGGACGCCCGTCAGGATACCCGTGCGCAGCGCCGGGGAGATGGTCAGTCGTTCCAGGGTCTCGATGAACAGGAATCCCATCAGGAACGCGCCGAGCACATTGATGCTGAGCGTGGCATAGGGGAACTCGCGTCCGTAGATCGCCTGTACCAGGTTGGTCATGGCATAGCGTGCCCAGCAGCCGAACGTGCCGCCCACGGCAATAGCAACATATGTCATCACTTGCTGTCGCTTCCTCTCGTTCATCAAAGCAAGGCCAATCCGAGGATGATCACCAGCAACAAGCCGATCAGCCCGAGATAGAAGTTCAGGTGGCCGGACTGCAGAATACGGGCGCGATCAGCGGCGTAGCGCACCACGCGCACGGTCGGGGCAAACAGGTAGGGGCCGAAAACCGGCGCGACATCCTCATTGAACACCAGGCGCTTCACGAAATACTCGCGGCCGGTGACTTCTCGTTCCGTCTCCGCCGTTGGACGGTAGATGAAGCTGTAGAAGGTACGCAGCGCGTTGGAGAATGTCAGCGCCGTGGTCGCCGTGACCGCTACGTTCTGCCGGATGCCGCCGTACCAGATCGGTGCGCGCTTCACGGTAAGGCCGCGGCTGAGCAGCAGCAGACCGATCGGCACCAGCGACAGCAATGGCATGACGATCACCAGCAAGCTCGGCGATATGAACGCGAATTTCGCGGTCAGTGGCACCAGTAGCCAGCCATCATGCATGCGCTGCGCACTGTCGACACCGAATTCCGCCAACGTCGCGCCGTTCAGTGCTTGCAACCAAATCGGCATGCCGACGGCCAGCGCCAGTACGCAGGCGCCCAGAATCCCCACCGATGCGACTGTCCCGGCGCTTACCCGGCCGGCGTTGTGATTGTCGCCACCGAGCAAGCCGAGGCCAAATATCTTTATGAATGTGGCGAAGGCGACGGCGGCGGTCAGTGCCAGGCCGGCGCCCGCCAGCGCCAGCACGAGGCGTCCGCCCAGTCCGGGCAAATGGAAACCCTGGAACACGGTCTCGAAGACGAACCATTCGCTGACAAACCCCGCTTGCGGCGGCATTGCGGCGAGACTCATGGCGCAGAACAGCGCGCCCAGGCCGAATAGCCATGCGGCGCGTTTGATCAGCAGTGAGTGCCGGATCAGGTAGCCGCCGGTCGCGGCGAATGCACCATCTGCGGTGAGGAACAGCCCGCCTTTCGCCAGCGCATGCCCGGCGAGGTGGAGCAACGCAACCGTCCACGCCAGGCCAGCGAGGTCCGGCAGACCGCCTTGCCGAAACAGCAGTGCAGCGCCCAGAAGCGCCACCGCGACCGATGCGTTCTCGGCCGTCGAAAAGCTCAGCAGGCAGCGCCAATCTTCCTGTTGGAAGGCGTAAAGCACGGACAGGATCGCGCTGAACACCCCGACGGTGATGACAAAGATACCGAAGCCCGCGCCGTCCGTGTGCAGGCTCGGCAGCCAGTCCATCAGACTGCGGCTGAGGCTGAAGTACGCGGCGTTCAGCACTACGCCGGACATTATCGCGCCGGATGCGCCGCTGCCGGAGCCGTAGGCACCCGGGAACCACTCGTAGAACGGCAGCAAGCCGAGTTTCGCGCCGAAGCCGACAACGAAGAGCACACCGACCAGGGCTGGCACCGCCACTGCCGCACCGGCCTGGGTGAAAGCGCCGAGATCCAAGCCTGGTGCTGCCGCCGCCATGATGATGATCGCCACCAGCAGAGCGATGGAGCCGACTTCCAACATCGCCAGCATGAACAGAACCGAACTGCCCGGCCGATCGGTCAGCCGCTCGCTCAGGATCATCACCGCGCCGCCCAGGCTCATCAGTTCCCAGGCGAGCAGGAAGAAGCCGCCATGTTGGACGCCGAACACCCCAAGCGCACCCAGAAGACTGCACGCGGCGCCGAACAGCCAACCAGCGCGGCCGGCTTTTGCTGGCGTTCCCAGGACGCAGGCGAGCAACGCCGGGACAAGGCCAAAGCCCATCAGCCACAAGGCGGCCTGGGTCATCCGGAACGTCGCCTGCGCGTCCGCCATGCGCAGCGGAATTACTGTGACGGCGGTGGCATCCGGCAGGATGCTGACGGCCGCAACGATGGCCGTCAGGCAGCCGAGCGCGAGCAGCAGCCGCACCAGCCCGAGCCATCGTCCGGTCAGCGCAAGGACACCGCCGGCGATCCACAACAGCACGACGGCGGCCAGGAATTCATTGGCCAATGCGTCCTCCCTTCACGCGCTGTGGTGCGCGGCCGAGGAACATCAGCAGGGCCTCGATGATAGCGGCCGGATTGGGCGGGCAGCCGGGCAGGTAGACGTCGACGGGCAGAATGCCGTCCAGGCCGCTGTTGCAGGCGTAACCGCCCGCTGCCACGCCGCCAGACACCGCGCAGGTGCCGGTGGCCATCACCCAGCGCGGTTGCGACATCGCGTCATACGTGGCGCGTAGCGGCTCCTCCATCGCGTGCGTCACTGGGCCGGTGACCAGCAGCAGATCGGCAAAGCGGGGCGATGGCGTGAAGAAGATCCCTAACCGATGCATGTTGTAGAAGGGATTGTTCAGCGCCTGGAGTTCGGACTCGCAGCCGTTGCAGGAGCCGGCATCAACGTGGCGGATGTGCAGGCTGCGGCGGAACGCATCACGCTGGGGATCGCGTTCCCGCGCCGCGGCGATGCTTTGTTCGACCCAACGGAGGTCGTCGCGGTGGCGCACGCCGAAGGCCCAATCCGAAGATTTCGTCAAGGCATCTGTCGGGCACGCTTCCGTGCAAAGTTGGCAGACCACACAGTGGCCGTAGTCAATGTCCAGGCGTCGATTGTCCGCGCGCAGTTTGATCGCTTCGGTCGGGCAGACCTCGGCGCAGGCACTGCAACCCGCTTCACACAGGTTCGGGTTGTAGCGCGGCATGCCGAACAGACCGTCCTGGCCGGTCGCGTCGCCACGCGCAGGCCATGGCGTCGTCGCCTTACCTTTGGCCAGCCCGATCAGGGTCCACAGCGCCATTGCATGCCCTCCTACCGCGCGCAGCCGGAGATAGTGAGGCCGAAGCTGGCTTCGTTGATCGCGTAGTCCATCATGTTCGTGTCGTGCACCGTGAAGGGAAACACACGCCAATTAGAAAACGACGGCGACTTGATCTTCACCCGCGCCAGCCGGCCATCGGCATCGAAATGCACGGCGTAGAACAGCGTGCCGCGCGGAGATTCCGTCCAGCCCAGCCCTTCGGCCATCGGTGGTGGCGAGCATGATGCGTGGATCTCGCCGTCGGGCAGCAGCAGAAGCACGCGCTGCATCATTGCAATGCTGGCGTCTATCTCTTCGATACGGACCCGTGAGCGCGCGTAGGCGTCCCCTTCCTGCCGGGTCGGGATGGTCAGCGGCAACTCAGCATAGCCCGCATAGGGGTGGTCGCGGCGCAGATCGCGATCCGCGGCCGACGCACGCTGCACCGGCCCAGTCGCGCCCTGATCGAACGCGACCTTGGAGGACAGCACGCCGGTGGTGAGCAAACGGTCCAGGTGGCTGTCGGAATTCTCCAGATGATCGACATATCTGGCCGTCTCCGCCCGCAATTCTTCGAGTTTCTCGCCGAGCCACGGCTTGGGGTTCAGGTCGCGCCGCAGTCCACCTGGGATCAACAGGCTGCGCAGGAACCGACTGCCGGTCAGCCGTGTGTTGATCTGCTTCGCGCGTTCTTCCAGCAGCTTGCCCTGCGCCTCGCCGACCTTCAGCGTGGTCGTGTTCGCAAGGTGCCCGAGATAGTGCAGGTGATTGTACACCCGCTCCATCTCCGCCAGCAGAACGCGCAGCCAGCAGGCCCGCGGCGGCACCGTGCAATCGGCGGCATGTTCCACCGCCTGGCAATACGCCAGCGCATGCGCCACGCTGCCGACGCCGGATACCCGTTCGGCCAGGATCACGCCGCGCACAGGATCCACACCCTGGAACCGCGCTTCCATGCCGCGGTGTTTGAAAAACAAATGCGGATGGTAGTGCAGGATTTGCTCGCCGATATACAGGAAGGTGAATTCTGCGGATTCCAGCACGTCTGCACGCACCGGCCCAAAGGGCAGTGCCTGCACGTCTTCCGTTGGGACCTCCGGCAGCGTGCGAATGCCGCTGCCATTGGGTGGTGACGCCGCCCAGGCGGTATGCTGGCCCGACAGCGCCAGCGGTGGTGGCACGTGCTGCGGCAGAACCAGCCGGTTGGGTTCCGGGTGGTCGTGGAACCGGATGCCGTTCAGGTCCATGACTTCGCGTTCATACCAGCCCAGCAGGGGCCATACTGTCGCAAGGCTCGGTGGTTCCTGAGTCAACTTACAGCGCCACACCTCGAAACTTTGTGAGTTGGCAGGCGTGGCGACGTACCGAAGTTCGGTGATTTTGTCCGGTGGGTTCCAGGCATAGACCATCTGCATACGGCCACCTGAGTTCAACAGACGTTCCGCGGCGCTGCGCAATTCGGCCACATCGAAATTATGGGTGAGGGAACCCTTCATGGCATGCCTCCTTGGATCAGCCCACCGCCGCCGAGTGCGTGCGCGATCTGCCCGAAATAGCTCCAGACTTCCTGCGGCCACCAAAGTCCAAGCCCGAGCAGTGGAATGATCGCCAGCCACATCGGCACGATGCACCAGGCGCTAATCCCGCCGCGGCTTTCATCAGTTTGCTCCGGCGGCTCGTAATACATGCAGCGGAAATGGTTCAGGAAGCCGATGAAGATCGCGATCAGCAGCAGCGCCATCGCAAAGGACGCCCAGGCGGCGATGGTCTGCAATCCGGCACGCAGAATGGTCAGTTCGCTGGCGAACAAGCCGAACGGCGGAGCGCCGGTGATGGCGACCGCGCCAGCCAGCCAGATCGCACCGGTGACCGGGAAGCGGCGGCCGACCAGATGGATGCCGGCGATCTCCTTGGTCCCATAGCTGCGCATCATGCTGCCGGCGCCGAAGAACATCAGCGACTTGTTCAGCGAGTGGTTCAACATGTGGTAAAGCGCGCCGGCCAGCCCGAGCACGCCGCCAAACCCGACGCCGAGCGCGATCACGCCCATATGCTCGACGCTGGAATAGGCCATCAGGCGCTTGATGCCTTCCTGGCGCACGATAAAGAGCGTGGCGACCAGCAGCGAGAACACCCCGAGGGAGACCAGCGTCAAGCGCGGCAGCGCACCCGCATTCGCCGCGTCCGCCACTGCCAGATAACGAATGATTTCGATCATGGCTGTGTTCAGCAATGCGCCAGACAGCAGCGCGGACACCGGAGTGGGACCTTCGCTGTGTGCGTCCGGCAACCAGGTGTGCATCGGCGCCAGACCAACCTTGGTGCCATAGCCGATCAGCACCAGCAGGAAGGCAAGGATCAGCAGCGAGCGGTTCATGTGCGGCGCGGCCTGCGCAAGGGCAGCCCAGGTCATGTCATAGGTCGGTCCCAGCACCAAGCTGCCGGCCCAGTAGAACAGCACCGTGCCCAACAGGGCGAGGCTGATGCCGCCGGACACGACGATGATATATTTCCACGCGGCCTCAATGCTTTCCGCCGCATGCTCGTAGGCAACCAGGAAGGTGCTGACCAATGTGGTCAGCTCGATCGCGATCCAATAGAGGCCCGCGTTGTTCATCATCGGACCGAACAGGGTGGTCAGCGCGAAGCCGGCAAACAGGCCGTAGAAGACCGGCAGCCGTTCCTCATGTTCCAAAAGCCGCATGTAGCCGACGGCGTAGATTGAGGCCAGCAGATAGACCACCGCGGAGCATAGCGTGACCCAGGCGCCGAGCGCGTCGATTGCGACGTAGCTACCCCAATAGATGTGCGGTGTGGTGCCAACAATGAAGGGGATCGGCACCGCAGCGGCAAAGGAGGCTACGCTGGCCAGCAGATTTAGCCAGGCTGCCAGGCTGGGCTTTCGCGTGAGCGCGATCAGTACGACCGCCGCGCTCGGCGCCAGGACGATCGCAAGGGCAAAGACGCCAACCATCTAACCCACCAGGCGCCGGAGTTGCAGACTGCTGGTGGAGCCGACATGCGTCATCAAATACTGCACCAGCAAGCCGAAGCAGGCGACGACGATCAAGAGATCGAACAGGATCACGATCTCGATGAGCAGTGGCATGCCGGGCACCAGGATCTGGGCCCCCAGGAAGATGCCGTTCTCCAACACCAGCAGGCCGAGGATCTGGCTGATCGCCTCATGCCGCACAGTTAGCATCAGGAAGCCGATGAGCTTCATCGACAGCATTACCGTCAGTGCAAGCACCACGACAGTGCCGCCGAAGCCGAGTTCGGCGCCGATCTGAGAGGCCACAGCCAGTGCGAACACCACGGCAAGTGCGCCGATCACCAGGCTGGAACTCGCCTGCAGAATGACGTGCACTTCGCGCGGGACCTGCATGCGCCTGATAATGCGGAGGATCAGGTAAGGCAGCAGGCAGCCGCGAAACAGGACCGTCAGGATGGCGATCAGGTAGAGTTCCGGATAGTTGCCGTAATATCCAATCGATGCCGATAGAATCCCGATCAGCCAGGATTCAGCCGTGAAGGCATACAGGTAGTGTCGCAGCCAACGCGAGCCGAGCATCACGAAGGCAAGCAGCAGGCTGGCGATTGCGATCAGGCTGAACACCGAGGCAGCGAGCGGGGAGAGATGTGCGGCGAGCATGGTTCAGCCCAACTGCGTGCCGACGATGGCGAGGACTGCCAGCAGGAAGGATGCGGCGAGCGGTTCCTGATAGCGGTAGAACCGCAATCGCGACTGGGTGGTATCGACCACCACCACGGCGCAGGCGACCAACACGAATTTCAGCATCAGGGCGATGACGGTGCCGAAAACGCCAAGTGCGGTGCCCTGGTAGGACAACGCCCAGGGCAGCAACAGCACATTGCAGAAGATCGTGTAGAGGATGAACTGCTTCATCATCGAAGCCCAGCGCAGCAACGCCAACTGCGGGCCGGAGTATTCGAGGATGCGGCCCTCCTCGATCATGTACACTTCAATGTGGGTGTTGGAGTGGATCGGCAGCCGGTCGGTTTCCACCAGCAGGAGCACGAAGAACGCAGCGACGAGGAACAGATGGGTTGGGCTCCAATAGGCCGCCGGCTGCTGCACCAGCAGGTGGTTCACCACGAAGGGCAGCATCGCCTTCGCCAGCAGCGTGATGCCGACGAACACCAGGATGAGCGTGGGTTCGGCGAGGATCGCCACCATCACGGCGCGGCTTGAGCCGATGCCGCCATAGGCGCTTGTGGTGTCCAGACCCGCCAGCGTGATCATGAAGGAACCGAGCGTCAGGATCAGCCCGCCGCCGAGGATGTCGCCCATGTCGGAGAGCGGCAGCGGATAGTTGGTGAGGACGGGGATCAGTATCGGCACCGTCATCATGCAAGTGAAGGCGACGACAGGCGTGACGAAATACAGCCAGGACGCCGCCTCCGGTGCCACGATGTCTTTGTGGAACAGCTTCCACAGGTCTCGGTACGGCTGGAATATGCCGGGCCCTTGGCCGCGCTGCACGCGTTCCTCAAACTGCACGATGATGCCTTGCAGCAGCGGTCCGAGACAGATGACTGTGAGGACCTGCAGCACTTGCAGGATAATGTCGCGCGCGGTGATCATGGGCGTCCTCCATCCACTGGAGGGACGCGCGCATAACTGCCGTGGGACTGGGAACCAGATAGCACCGCCCTAACCACCATAACCCTCCCGTGCTCGTGTGCGAGGCCAACTCGCGTACGATGTCAGGAGGAGTCATTAGCCCTGAGGGCGGTTAAGGGCGGACTCCATCGCCACCGAACAACGTACTATCGGGAATTCCGGTCGGGTGTCAATCAACAATAAGCGGCCGGTAGTGTCTCAGTTCGAATTTCGGGTTCCGACTCCAGAGCGAACGTTCCTGAACCTGGGCCTTCCTCGGCTGTGAATCCGGCGGCCCGTATTGCCGGTGGATCGATCATGACAGATTGCGGCATGGCACATATCAAGGTCACCTTGGTGTTGAATTTCGGGAGGGGCATTTGTCCCGGGTAAGGCCGCACTGCTGGAAGGCGCCGCCGTGTGCGCCACGGCTCCGATTTAGACATAACCGATCACTGTGTACCGGGACGTGGGACATGGGCGCGCGCGGTGCGCTCGACGTTCTCAGTCAAAATCAGTGCGATTCCCAGGAACAGAAGCACCGCCTCGAAAGCAGGATCGACATGCTGATCCCGCACACAGTGTGCGCTACCGAGCACCCACGCGATCACTCCAAGTATAAGGTCGCCATCATCGACAAATGGACCTAGCAGTTCCGAACAGACGCTTTTGGCGACAGGCATCTCAGATCCTCCATGGTGGCAGGCCACGGCCAACGAAGGCTTTTGCCAGTGGGATACAGAGAAGAGCTACGATCAGGTAACCGGCAATGACCATTGGCAACGACCAATCGCTGCCCGGCCAAGCCGTACCGATTCCCTCGCCCAGCCAAAAGGTGCCAAATGCTGACAGCAAAACACCCACGATAAACTTGAGAGCATTTTCGGGGATCGATGCGATCGGGCGATGCAGTAGAATGCCAAGCGCGATCACGACGAGCAGGGCGAGGCCTGCACCAGCGGCTGCGGGCGCCAAGAACTCGCCGCTCGCGCCGATGGCAAGGACAATAAAAACCACCTCGATGCCTTCGAGCATGACAATCTTGAAGGAGGTCGCGAGAGCAATGCCGTCGACCGCGGAGACGGCCGCGTATGACCGTTTCAGTTTCGCGGTTTCGTTCGCATATTCGGCTGTTTCGTCATGGAGCGGGATTATGCTTGCTGCCCGAAGGATTCCCTTGCGTAGCCAACGCAGGCCAAACAGCAGCAGCAAGGCCCCAACCACAAGCTGCACGACGCCGATTGGAATGCGCGTCAAGGCCGGCCCGAGTGTCGCTGTCAGGGCGAGGAGCAGAGCGAGTGCAAGCACAGCACCAGACAACGCACCGAGCCACCCGCGCACCGCCCCTACTGCGAGCACGATCGTCAGCGCCTCAATGAATTCCACCAACGAGCCGAGGAACGCAGCGGCGGCGGACGCGCCTGCATGTGTCCATCCCACGTCGATCATATCTGGCCTCCCCAGCTCAACCTCGTTGGGCGCGGCCCTGGCCGGGGGGGGAGCAAAACAGGCAGCTCCTACCGCTGGCCTCAGCCACGCACGGTAGGAGTCATCAGCCCTAAGGGCGGTTGGGGGACTCCATCCCCATCAGCGTACAGATGTTAGCAGCGTGTTCGCGGCGAGGCGAACGGAACATTCATAGTCTGTTGCAGGTATGCGCAAGTCAAGCAGACCTAAAGGGACAGCAGACCTAAAGGGATCATCGGCGCTAGCTACGGACGGTGCGGCGGCAGTCGCGACAGCCGTCAATCGAAGGGAAGTCGGTCCCGTATCCGCGACGCAATCTCGGCAATGCGATCCGCGTGACCGGCCCCGGTGCGCGACCAGTTCAGTGGCAGCCGATCATCCTGCCGTCGCGGCAACACATGGACATGCAGATGCGGGACCGTCTGATTCGCAGCCGGGCCGGTGGCCTGGACCAGGCTCACGCCGGGTGGAGCCAGTGCCTGCTGGACGCCCGCGGCCACCCGTACCACCAGGCGGGCAACCGCGGCGAACGCGTCCGGAGGGATGTCGAGGACCGTCGGCCAGTGGCCTTTCGGGATGACCAGACAATGCCCTGAATTGGCCGGATGAATGTCCATGAACGCGAGCGCCTCCCGGTCTTCGGCCAGGAGCTCGCATGTCCGCGTATCGGCGACGATTTGGCAGAACACGCAATCCGGATCGCGCGGCATGTGATCCCTCCTGGCGCGCAGCGCATGGCATTCGCTGTTCCGGGCGCTATCATTGCCCGCCGCGCGCAGACCGAAGGAGGCAGCGATGCCCGAAATCGTCGAAGCCACGTTGCTGCGGATTTTCGTTGCCGAGAACGACCGCTTGCACGGCCGCCTCCTGTACCACGCGCTGGTGGAGAAGGCGCAAGAGATGAAGATGGCCGGCGCCACTGTCCTGCCCGCCCCCGTCGGGTTCGGCCAGTCACGAATAGTGCGATCCGAGCTTAACGTCGATGCAGGCCCGTATCTGCCCATCGTGATCGAGATCGTCGATACCGAGCAGAACATTGCACGCTTCCTGCCGGCGATCGACGGGATGATCGAGAGTGGATTGGTGACACTGGAGAAGGTCAGAGCAGCGTTCTACCGCAAAGTGATCCAGCCTTCGGCTGCCGACAAAATACGGTAGTGTCCTAAGCCGGCGGAGCCGGAACCAATAGGTCTGGTGTAGCGTCCCCGGCGGATTGTCGCTGGGAGGGCAGCATGAGCCAGTCGCTGACGGAGCGCTACGACGACCGGATCGCGGGGATGCTGTCATGCTACGACCGCCTGGTGATCACCGGGACGCTGCCGGTGGTGTGCTACGCCGGCGGGATGACTGGGTATCTCAATGCCAACGGCATCCGCATCTTCGACTACCCTGACTTTGCCAAGACGCTGCGTGATCAGGTGCGCGAGCGTGCGGCCTCGCTGGCGGCTGAGGAGGGAGTAGTCATCGAGCACATCGCCAAGCCGCACATCCGCAAGGAAGACGTTGTTGCGCGGGTGCTCAAGCAACGTGGCGACCAGCCTGGCCTGGTGCACGTCATCTCGGCCATGGAGGCCTGTGACGCTTATAAGCCCTGGCACGACAAGCAGACGCACAAGACGTACATCCGGCCGGACAGCGGCAAGTGCCTGCACTACTATTTCTACTTCCAGGACGCGAAGTTCGGGCTGGTCTATCTGCGCGTGCCGACCTGGGCGCCGTTCCGTCTGCAGTTCTACTGCAATGGCCATAGCTGGCTGGCGCGCAAGCTGACGGCGAAGGGCATCGGCTACACCATGGCCGACAATGCCTTCGTGCGGATCGACGACTGGACCCGCGCTCAGCAACTGGCCGACGCTCTGTCGCCTGACCAGTTGCACCGCACCTTGGATCGGTATGCCAGGCTGTGCTGCCCGGTGTCGGACGTGTTCGGGCAGTCCTATCACTGGAGCCTGATGCAGGTGGAATACGCCACCGACCTGGCGTTCCGCTCCACCGCCACCCTCGGCCCACTCTATGAGCAACTGGTCCGTCAGTCGGTGCTGAGCGTGAAGGCCGAGCAGGTTGCCAGGTTCCTTGGCCGGCAGATCACGCCGCTGCTGGCGCAGGAGGTCGGCTCGCAGTTCTCCACCCGGATCGAGGGCACCTGCATCAAGCACCGCTTCGGCAAATGCTCAATCAAGATGTACGACAAGCATGCCGTCGTGCTGCGGATCGAAACCACCACCAACGATGTGTCGTTCTTCAAGCACCACCGAAAGGTGGAACATCGAGCCGGCCCGTCGACCCGGGAACTCGCACCGGTCAAGAAGTCGATCTACAGCCTGATCGATCTGCGGGAGATCATGCTGGGCTGCAACCGGCGTTATATCGCCCACCTGTCCGCGCTGGACGACTTCTCCGCCGGGATCCGGGCGCTGGAGCGGCTGACCAAGCCGCGCGAGGTGGATGGCCGAACCATCAAGGGGATCAACTTCTTCGAACCAGGGGACATCGCATTGCTGCATGCCCTACAAAATCCCCGGGTCAATATTGCCGGCATCCGCCGGGGCGACCTCCTGCCCGACCTCCGAATGTTCTCGCCAACCCGGCTGTCGAGACAGTTGCACCGACTGCTGGACATCGGGGTCAAGCGGGTCACCGGAACCTATCGCTACTACCTCACCAAAGCCGGACGTGCCGCGGCCGCCGCAGCGACGCGCCTCACCGAGGCCGTCATCGTTCCAGCTATGATTTGATGGGATTTGGCAGCCGTTACGATTCAACGCATCAAGCGGGAAGAGTTGGGTGGTAAGAGACTAATTTGAAGGCTCGGCTGGAATGCGGCCAGTTCCGTTGCAGCGTGGGCATCGCACATCGGGATGATTTCGGCACGGTTGGCGCCGGCACTGTGGGATAGGCTCTGATTTCTATGCCCGTGCCGCCGCAGCTTGGGCATGCAATCTCTGGCTGGTTTGTCATTTTCGTTTCTCCCTCTGCTCTGCCACGATCGCCGCCCGCACTGCATCCAGCGGCGTTTTGATCGCCCCGAGCTGTAGCACGGCAGCGATCCGGCGCTTGTCGCTATCCTCGATCGGGGAAGACCACGCGAAGGCTCGGTTGGCATTTGCGTGGCCTTCGAGGCCGAAGACGTGGACTACACCTTCCCAGACGGGTTTCCCTCGGAAGGTCTCGCGCACCGGCACCGTCTGCGCCAGCGTGGCGCGACAGGAGTGCAGGGATTCCACGGCCTGCTGAAGTTGTTCTTCATTCGTCATTGGAATCGCCAGACAGAAATTGCAAGTTTTGCCATAGCAACTTGACGGCTTTCGATTTCCGCTCGCCCCCACTTGTCTTGCTCTGCTACGGAGCACGTGAGACCTATTGTGCTCTGGACATACAGCTTCTTTTTTTCATCGAACGCCCCCCTTGCCGCATCCCGATTATCAACGGCTACCATCAGGCACATGTTACCTAAACGGTAGGTGCAATCCTCCCTAAGAGAAGGATCATCCTTCATTGGCTGCGCCCATGCTTGGCTAGGATTTTTCGGGAAGATATGTTCTAACGTCAGAGAGCCTGGCTCATTCTCTGCTGCTCTTGCCTGCACGTCACGTCGCCGCATTTCCCTGTCCAGCGCCCGCAGCATATAAACTGCCTTCTGGTTATTGCTCTCGCGGGCAAGAGCGAACAACTCTTCAAAGGCTGGATCGGACGGGTAAACCTCACGGAATTCACGATAAACATCGCTTGCGCGTGTTACTGGTCTTGTGCCCGCAGCATCCGTGATCTCTCTGACATAAACGCACTGAGCAAGCCGCGCGCATTCGATTTCTAGTCTGCCGGTTCTACCGCCTCCAATCAGTTGATACCGAACGATGACGGCTTCCAGCAACCGCAACAGCCGCTCCATCTCGGACGGTTCAAAGCGAGCTAAAGCTGCCAACAAAATCGGGTGCGTCTGCCTTGCGCCGAGTAGTTTTAATGACCGTACATGCTCTCGTGCGACCGAGGAATAGGGGGCCCAGACTGGGTCATCAGAGGTCTCCAGGGCAGCGTACTGTTCAGCTACCGCGAGCATATCCATTGAGGCCGTCAGGGCGGCATCGCTTTCGTCGTACTGTTTTTTGAATTGGCCGAAGAGATTGGTGGCCTGAATACGTCCATGTCGCGATGTCCAGAATGCTTTCAGGAATGAGTCAGCTTTCACTGTAGACAATGTGGACATGAGCTGAATCCAGCGATCCTCCATATCTCTGAGGCGCTGGACAGATTGCCTAGATGCCCGGCGGAACAAAAAATTCTTGACCAAATCGAGAGGCGACAACTCGACGCCTCGATCATTCAAGGTCTCGAAGATGGTAAATGCGGTCTCTTCATCTTTCACATTCAGCCGCACCGCAGCAACAGAGTCGCGAAAATATAAGACGATTTCGAACAGCCGCTTGGCGACTTCCTCCGGCGTATGGTCCTTCGCATATGCGGCTATGCGCTCGTGGCAGTATATCGCAGCTTCAAGCATTTTCCTGCTTCGGTCGTACTTCTTCAGTTTGTTGAGATATGATATCACATCGGTTATCGGGTAATTGCTCACCCCGGTCTGGCGGGTAGCGTCTCGGGGATTTTTGTGGTCAGCACGAAGCGCAGCACATCAAGCACTGAAGCGCTGTTGGCCTTTGCGGTGCTGACGAGGGATCGGAAGGCGGCATAGGTTTCGGCACCCCACTCGCAGCGGAAGCCGTTGGTCACCTTGCGGAAGATCACACTGGGACGAAGATGCCGCTCGGAGATGTTGTTGGTATACGGCACATCTCGATTGGTGATGAAGACGAACAGGTGCGCCCTGTTGGCGGCGATGCGCTTGCGCAGCTTGCGTCCTGGCTCGCCGATCGGAACAGCTGCCATGATGCGGTTGAGCCGGCGATCCAGGTCGGCAAGATAGTGCCTCAGCGTGCTGTCCTTCAGTTCGTCGCGGCGTCGCCCGATGGCGATCGCGCGCAGCAGCAGTCGCTTGAACGCGGCACTGAAGGCGGTGTCGCCACATTCGATGGCGTAGGTTGCATCGCGCAGCAGATGCGCCAGACACACCTGCCATTCGGCAGCGTGGCCGCGTTGGCTGCCAAGCATGTCGGACACCCAGACCATCGGCCTGATCTCGCCGAACAGGGCCTGAACCACGGCCTTGCCACGGCTGGGACGGATCACGTGCAGCACGGCCAGGCTGCCGATGAACACCCATTCCCACCAGTTCTTGCCGCTCACCCGCGCGGAAGTCTCATCAGAACACACCACCGGACTGGCGAGCACCGTGGCGCGGATGGTTGCCGCTGCCACCAGCAGTGGTTCGCGCGCGCGGGCCAGCATGTTGCTGATCGCCCCCTCGCTGAGGGTGAGCGAAAAGATCTCGTCCATCAGCGTGGCCAACCGTTCCATGCCGATCGCGTGCGCGTAGTGCAAGTAGACCACCAAGGCAGCGATCGACTGACCGAATGGCGAACCGGGTTCCAGCCCGGCTGGGGCAGTCGCGACCACGCGCTCACCACAACAGGCGCAGCGACCGCCGAACAGGCGCACCTGCGTCACGTCCGGCCGGATCGGCGGTAGTTCAATGCGTTCGTAGACCTGCTGCGGGGTTTGGCAGGCCTCCGGGAATGCCGCCTGGCACCTCGGACAGGTGGTCAGCCTGGCCTCGAACACACGATCCGGGTTCGGGTGCAGCGTCCGCCCGAACCCGGGGCGGCTCTTGCGCGGCGGCTTGTCGCCCATCGGACGATCGGGCTTCTGCCCCTTCGATGGCGGCAGCGAGGAGTTGTCCGGCGTCTTGGTGGGACGTTCAAATCTGGCCAGCCGCTTCTCAAGTTCATCGATGCGCGCCAGCGCTGCTTCCAACCGAGCGAACAGCGACAGGATGAGTGCATCCTTCTCCGCGTGGCTCAGCGTGCTAAGGTCGATGCCTTGCGTCACACAGAGCTTGAATCGAACCGCCCGTGACCGCGTCAACCTTCATCGCACAGCCGCAGAAGCACCCACGACGCATCGACATGTCAGGCTATCACCCAGGTGAGCAATTACGTTATCGGCACAGTTTTTATTATGTAATCAAGAAATGTCTGATGATTAGCCGAGTTCAAAATTATGCGTGGTTCCGACTCTTTTTGGCCAAGTTCAGTGCGTCCGATAAACCATTCATCGACTCTCCCGGCATCCTTCCCAAATTGGCTATATTGTCCAAGCCAATTTCTCACTGCTGAAAAGTATATTACTGCTGTTGCCAAGCGCTGCTGACCGTCCAGCACAAGGAATTCTGGGCCTTCCGACCCCATAAAGACCATCAAGCCAATGAAATATTGCTTGTCTCCCCTAGCATGTGCAGCCTCCACGTCGTCCAGCAAGAGGGCCACCTCATCGACGGACCAGGAGTAATCCCTCTGATGCGTAGGTACGAGAAATCGCTCATCTTGCAGCAGTTTACCCAGGCCGGAGGCGGGCGCTTCGCCAATTTCACTTGCCATTTCTGGCGCCCTTCGCCGCTTCCTCGCGGAGTCGTTCAATCAGCTTGCGATAATGCCAGACGCGTTTTTCGGCCAGCCTGATGACTGCATGCTCCCATTGTTCAGGAGCGGCGCGCCGCGCGCTGCTTTCCTCACTAAGGCGGGCCTGTCTGACCGTCTGAACTGATACACCCAGAGCTTGGGCAACGTCGTCATGGTCGATCTTATCACACAGGCTGTCGGTGGCTTCACGGAAATTCATATATATGGCCCCATTCACAACGGCAGGAAAGTATATGAGGATATATACGTCAGAGCGCAAGAGCAATCCCAATGAACCGCCTCAACCTCGCCCGCCGGACCCAAATCATCTCCTGCCTGGTCGAGGGTAATTCCATCCGCTCAACGGAGCTGATGACCGACACGCACCGCGATACGGTCATGCGGCTGATGATCGAGGTAGGGGAGGGCTGCAAGGCTCTGATGGACAGCGAGATGCGCGACCTGACCTGCAAGCGCATTCAGATCGACGAAATCTGGGCATACGTAGCCAAGAAGCAGCGCCACGTTCGGCCGGAGGACGATCGCAGTCAGGTTGGCGACCAATGGACGTTCGTTGCTCTGGACCCTGACACGAAGCTGATCCCCAGCTTCCGCGTAGGCAAGCGTGACCTGGGCAGCGCCACAGCCTTCCTGAACGATTTGTCCGAGCGGCTGACCAATCGCATCCAGCTATCCTCTGACGCGCTGGCGGCCTACGTGGAAGCCACAGAACAGGCATTCGGTGATGGCGTCGATTACGGGCAGGCGGTAAAACTTTACGAAGCTGATCCCATCGGCCCCGGCCGTTACAGTCCTCCCAAGGTCGTTCGTCAGGACAAGGCGGTTGTCACGGGGCGCCCTGACCAAGCGCATATCTCAACCTCGCTGGTCGAGAGGCAGAACTTGACCATGAGGATGAGCATCCGCCGCTTTACCAAGCTCACGAACGCGTTCTCCAAGAAGGTCGAGAACCATCGCGCGGCTGTGGCGCTGCACTTTGCACATTACAATTTCGTCAGGCAGCACCAGACCATCCGATGCAGCCCGGCCATGGCGGCTGGCGTGTCCAAGCATCTGTGGACGATGCAGGAACTCGTAGACCGGACGACGGCGGTATAGTCTCTCTTGAGCTGGCTCCCTATCCTACCACGTAGGCTGAGACGAAATTGCAACGCCCCTCCGGCCATAAAGCCGGGGGTTACCTCTGTTTTCGGCAATGTGTTGCATCGATGCATCGTATAGTGTTAGGGGAATTTTCTTAGGGCGTGGTAGCGCCCGGGAGAGAGGAGCCATGGCTGAACCAATCATCAACGTCCCTCGGGAGGTCAGCGGTCATTCATTGTTCATTGACGGCTACTTCACTACGCGGGTTTGGAATGGAGAGGAGCCTAACTACGGCTATCCGCCAAACCATGTTCCAACGACCACTACGCCCAGCATGAAGGTCGTCACGGGGTACATTGCTGCATTGAAGGCCAAGAAGAAGTAACCTTCGCCCTCTCGATTCGGAGGTCGGCTGAACATGCCGGCAGAGAAGCGTTTCTATGGACATCACGGAAGGCACCCTGTCAGCCCTTCGCGACCGGGACCAGTTCATCACCATCTATCCGCGCTTTGTTACTGACGTGCTTGCGGAGGCGCGGCTGTTTCCCAAGTTCGCAGCCCCACGGCTGGTCGATGCTCATGGAGCATGGAAGGAAGACTTGTATCGGGTTGGCGAGCGTGAGCCGCGCCTGGACGCGGGGCTGGATCATTTCAAGCAATGCGGTCACCTGGTCTTTTGGCTTCGACGTATGTCGCCGCTCGTTGAGACCATCGACCTAACTCAGAACATCGCGGATGCGCCCGGGCTGCCCCTGATCAACGCAGAGATTCAGTTCCGCGAACTCCTGTTCGGATATGCGAACGAATATCTAGCATTCGATTTCGGTTTTCAGATTTGCAAGTATTACGAGACCACGAAGGAAGAGCCATCGGCGAGGGCCGCCACGCTAACGCCGGGGACGGACTACTACACCGTCATGTGCCACTTCCTGAAGTACAAGACCGTCTCTCCGCATGCCTTGTTCCTGATCTACAAGTCGCTCTTCGCAGACTAACGGCGGAGCCGGTTCGTTTCGGCTTTGGCAAATTAGGACACTACCCAAAATACCATCACCTTGATTTCCCGAGGACGAAGGCACACAGTCCACGGAACGGCCGGCGGATGAATGCACCGGTGCTGCCCTGGGAGGGTACGCCATGGAAGTTCCCCACGACGCCGTTCTGCTGCGAATATTCACCAGCGTCGCGGATCGCTGGAAGACGGGGCCGCTGTACCTTGGCATTGTCACCAAGGCACGCGAGCTACACTTGGCCGGCGCAACCGTATTGCGGGGGCCGCTCGGCTTTGGCCAATCGGGCAAGCTGCACCAAGGACATCTGTTCCCATCGACCCAGGACCTACCCGTCGTCATCGAGATCGTGGACAGCGAGGAAAAGATCAACACCTTCCTTCCTGTGTTGGACGAGATGATGGAAAGCGGCTTGGTCACAATCGAAAAGGCGCAGGTACTGCACTATGGGCGGCAGCGCGCGAGCCTGTTGTCCAGGCTGAAGCACCAGCTTGGCATAGAAACAAAGCCTCCTCTCGTTCACTAGCTCGCGGTTTGCAGTTGTTCTGCCAAGACCTGTTCCCCTCCGTCGCCGTGCGCTACCAACCGGAACACAACTGAAGACCGGTAGAACCTCGTCATGCCAGCATACCGCTCTCGTACCACCACCCATGGCCGCAACATGGCCGGCGCGCGCAGCTTGTGGCGCGCCACCGGCATGCAGGACGGTGATTTCGGCAAACCGATCATCGCCATCGCCAACAGCTTCACCCAGTTCGTTCCGGGCCACGTCCACCTCAAGGACCTCGGCCAGCTTGTTGCCAAGGAGATCGCGGCGGCTGGTGGCGTGGCCAAGGAGTTCAACACCATTGCCGTGGATGACGGCATCGCCATGGGCCACGGTGGCATGCTCTACAGCCTGCCGTCGCGCGAGCTGATCGCCAATTCAGTCGAGTACATGGTCAATGCGCATTGTGCTGACGCGCTGGTCTGTATCAGTAACTGCGACAAGATCACGCCCGGCATGCTGATGGCGGCGATGCGGCTGAACATCCCCGCAGTGTTCGTCTCGGGTGGGCCGATGGAGGCCGGCAAGGTGGTGAAAGGCGGCAAAACCCAACGCGCCGACCTGATCACCGCCATGGTAGCTGCCGCCGATCCCACCGTTACCGACGCCGAAACCGAGGTGATGGAACGGTCCGCCTGTCCGACCTGCGGTTCCTGCTCCGGCATGTTCACGGCGAACTCGATGAACTGCCTGACCGAGGCGCTGGGTCTGGCGTTGCCCGGCAATGGCAGCATCGTTGCGACCCATGCCGACAGGCGGAAACTGTTTGTCGAGTCCGGCTGGCTGATCGTTGACCTGGCGCGGCGCTGGTATGAGCAGGACGACCCCACCGCTCTGCCCCGCGGCATCGCAAGCTTCCGCGCGTTCGAGAATGCCATGTCGCTGGACATCGCCATGGGCGGCTCCACCAACACGGTGTTGCACTTGCTGGCGGCGGCGCAGGAAGGCGAGGTGCCGTTCACCATGGCGGATATCGATCGGCTGTCGCGCAAGGTGCCCAACCTATGCAAGGTGGCGCCATCGAAGTCGGACGTGCATCTGGAGGACGTGCATCGCGCTGGGGGCGTGATGGCGATCCTGGGCGAGTTGGACCGCGCCGGACTGATCCATCACGACGTGCCGACCGTGCATGCGGCGAGCTTCGGCGATGCCCTGGCGCGCTGGGACATCGCCGCGGAAGAGCGCGATACAGACGACAGCGCCGCGACCTTCTATCGGGCCGCGCCGGGCGGCGTGCGCACCACCGAGGCATTCAGCCAGCAGGAACGCTATGACGCGCTGGACCTGGACCGCGTTAGCGGCACGATCCGCAACGTGGCGCATGCATTCAGCCAGGACGGCGGCCTGGCTGTCTGCTACGGCAACATCGCGCTGGACGGCGCGATCGTGAAAACCGCCGGTGTCGATCCAGAGCTGCTGATGTTCTCGGGTCCTGCGCAGATTTTCGAAAGCCAGGACGCCGCGGTCAGCGCCATCCTTGGTGACAAGATCAAGCCAGGCGATGTGGTGGTGATCCGCTATGAGGGGCCGAAAGGCGGTCCCGGCATGCAGGAAATGCTGTATCCCACCAGCTATCTGAAATCGAAGGGTTTGGCGAAGAGCTGCGCATTGATCACCGACGGGCGGTTCTCCGGCGGCAGTGCCGGTCTATCGTTGTGCCACATCTCGCCGGAGGCGGCGGAAGGCGGCGCGATCGGCCTGCTGGAGGAGGGCGACCGGATCGAGATCGACATCGCCGCACGCTCGCTGCGCGTCGCTCTGTCGGACAAGGAACTGGCGGCACGGCGGACACGCATGGAGGCGCGCGGCCGCGACGCCTGGCAGCCCCGACGCGAGCGCGTCGTATCGCCGGCTCTGCAAGCCTACGCGGCGCTGACCACCAGTGCCGCGCGCGGAGCGGTGCGCGACGTGACGCAGGTTGCACGCTCGCGCTAGTCAGCTTGCAAATACAAGTCCTGGGCGAAACTGGTCGGCAGCGGCGCGCAACTGGCGGCCAAGACACTAAGGGCATCTGCGAAACTGATCGTAACGCGCATCGCACTTCGCGAGTGCGGAACGCAATCAATTCAGCCATGCCTGCCCGTTCCCCAGTTCTGGGATGCTGCTCAACGCGCCGATCTTGTCGACGTGAGCATCAACCAGCGCCGGTGGTATTCGATGCTGACTATCCGATTTCGTCATCGCATGATGGGCCGAGCTATCGCCGACGACGGTGGACCGCGGCCGAGTCGCCGATCGAGAACGATCGGCGGGGTTAGATTGCTGCATGCTCCAAAGCTGCCCTCCCGCTATCCCAAAGCTGAAATTCAAACTGAGACACTGCGGAAAAGCGTGGCATCCCGTATGCCGGTTATCCAGCACCGCAGATCCCGCCCGCTACCGTAAGTCATGGGACCTAAGCTCTCAGGTGTTGGGCACCCCGTCGCCAAGCGAAAGAGACCGCCGTCAGGTCAAAGGGACCTCCAGCGGCAGCGGCAAGAGATCCTCGACTAAGCAGCCGGCGGTCACTGATTGAGGCCGTCTGCACCAGGCGAAAGAAACGGACGATCCGGATACTGCAAGAAAGGCAGGGCCGTGCGCCGGAGCGTCGGATGATCACCGTTCCCCGACTATCTGGACTCTGATTGATGGCCCGCGTCGTCACCGCCTACCGCTACAAGCGTCCCCCCGGAAGCGGAAGGCTGTCGCGATCGAGGGGCTGACGATCGTAACCACCACCAGCCGAAAGCAGGTGAAGCTGCTGCGCGCCGAGCGGAGCATGGAGCCGGTGGACGAGGACGTGACCGCGCGGACGACGGCGTAGCTCGAACGGGCGAAATGGGGACACGGCCCGGTCGATGTCTGACGGGACGCTGACCCCCCTCTGCTGCGGCACAGGTCACGCTGATCGTGATGCAAAACGTTGGCAGGCCGCTTTATGATGTCTGACGGTGCTGGTGAAACAGGAGGGAGGTATACATGGCCATCGTTCTCGATCACACCATCGTTCCTGCGCACGACAACGAAGCCTCGGCAAAGTTCTTTGCACGCATCTTTGGCCTGCCCTACGAGCGAACGGCCTCACACTTCGCGCCCGTTCGGGTGAACGAGACGCTGGTGTTGGACTTCGACACACGCACGACCTTCGATTGGCAGCACTACGCCTTCAAGGTAAGCGACGGCGAGTTCGACGGGATCTTTCAGCGGGTCAGGGACGAGGGTCTTGCCTATGGCAGCGGACCGTTCTCGCCCGACGACATGACGATCAACCATCGAGGCAGCGGACGTGGCTTCTACTTCAAGGATCCAAACGGTCATCTGCTCGAAGTGCTTACGGTCTGAGGGATAGTCTGGTTTGGCGCGCAGCAAAGCCGAGCTGCTGTCCATCGCAGCTGGCCTGTCAAAGCGTGGCATCGGTCGGTGATCATGACCTGCATGGATCGGCCACGTCGCGTTCGGCGACTGCCTATGCTCGACTTGGGTGGGGATGCGACGGGAAACGCCATCAGCAAACGGGTCCTCACCATCCTCCTCTACTGTCGCCGAGGCCGAACGGGACAGAATTCGCGAACGGGTTTCTGACACGAAGGCCGACCAGAAAAAGGTGCTGGCGCTATCTCGGCGGCCGGGTGCCGTTCGGTTGGCACGTCGGCGCGGACGGCGCACTGGTGGCTGACCCGGCGCAACAGGCGGCGACCAAGCGGATGCACAAGACGCGCCCCGATGCCATGGCGTTCCGACCGATCGCCCAGACAATGTAGGCCGCCGGCGTCCATATCACTGGCATGGGGGAAGGTTCGTGCTCGTGGCGCCCTATAAAAAGGACCGTGCTCTGGTCAGCGGCCAAGCAGCCGAACCGAGCGGGGCCATATGGAAGCATCGGCGCCATTTACCGGACTGACGACGCTGCGGCTGCTAGCTATGTGCTTGCTAGAGATCTAGCCTGCTGTCGCGCAAAACGACTAATGCATTGAAATTATTGGCGGACCCGAGGCAACTCGAACGCCTGACCTTCGCCTTCGGACGGCGGCGCACTCGGCACCCAGTGCAGTCCAGATCGGCACGGTCAAATGATGGGATCGTCGGTTGCGTGCCCGCGCAACAACCATCAGAACTCGGGCGTGCTTGGCAGTGGGCCTTCAATTCAGACCTTGCTCTATCGAATGGAGAACCAACAGTTACACATGACACCCCGGCAGCAGCGCTTCGTCGACGAATACCTCGTGGACCTGAATGCGACCAAGGCCGCCGTCCGTGCGGGCTATAGTGCGCGCACGGCCGAACAGCAGGGGCCGCGACTGTTGGGAAAGGTTGAGATCGCCGACGTCGTGCGGAAGGCTCAGGCTGCCCGCAGCCAGCGGGTCCAGATCACGCAGGATGACGTGCTGCGGGGTCTGCACCGTGAAGCAACACTTACGGGCGAAGGATGTTCGCATGCCGCTCGCGTTTCGGCCTGGGGGTTGATCGGCAAGCACCTCGGGATGTTCATCGAGCGCCGGCAGCAGCTTGGCGAAGAAGGACAGCCTGTGAACCCCCAGCTCTTCACGATAACGATCAAAGGCTGATTGACCGGCAAAGCGGGTAGTGCCTCAGTTTGAATTTCCGGTTTCGACCCAAGTCGGATGCTCAACGAGGCATCTCCCATCCCCGATAGCAGACGTTCCTCAATGGCCGCCGCCGACGGCTCTGCGCCCGTTGATGCCGTTCAGCCGCATACGAGGCGCGCCTGAAAGCCGCCGTTCGTTCGGTGAGGCTGCCAAGTCCGTGCTTGCTGGATGTGAACGGCGAGAAGGGGTGGATTCCGGTCCTTTTTGCGCGAGCGGTCGGCCGGCTCACGGCGCTTGCGCCGGGCCGATCTGCGGCGCCTTCACGGGCTTCGCCATGCCATAGAACACGACAATCCCATGGCCTCCGCACTGGGTCGAAACGCCCTCGTCGGGCTTGCCGTAGCATGACCACTCATCCTGCCAGTTGTTCGACACCCATACGTCGCCGGCGGGATCGATGGAGGCATCGACCAGGAATTGCATGCCGCCACCCTTGTAGCCGCCGGGAGGGGAAATCGGGTCGCCCGTTTTCATCCCTACCGGGCATGTCTCGGTCCGCGCACCGCACAGCTCAGTCAGGCCGCCTCCGGGTGCGAAGTTGGAAATCCAGGCATGGTCGTTGCCGTCGATCGACACCGCCCAGGCGCCCCAGATGCTGCCGGGATTGAATGGCGAACCAGGTGCAGGGCTGCCATCGGGGCGCAACATCGTCACGCTTCCCAGGCCGGGGTGAGAAACCAAATCCTGCAGGGCAATCCGGTCGATCGCCGACAGCGTCGCGCCGGTCAGCTTGAGGTAGATCAAACGCGCCTTGGTCTCCAACGTCAGGCCGGATCCTATTGTGTTGGTGATCCAGGCGTTGCCCTTGCTGTCGATCGCCATCCCCTTGCCGCTGCCGCCACCGGTCGGAAGCACGTCGATCTTGCTGGGGTCGGTCGCGGGAAAACGCGTGACGGTGTCGCCGATGGCATTGGTGATCCAGATCCGGTCCTGCTGGTCGATCGCCAGGCCGAACGGACCGTTCAGCTTGCAGGCGCTGTCCTTGTTGGGCTGGCCGTCGGTTGACTGGCAAAAGAACTTCGCCTTTGCGGGATCGCCACCGGGCATGTAGACGACCTTGTCGTCACCGAAATCCAGTGCCCAGACGTCGCCGGTGGGTGTGACGATGACGCCCTGCATCGTGCGGAGCTTGCCGCCGAAGTTGTAGCCCTCGGGGGCGACAGCGGTTTGCCGCTGTTGTCGAACAGGGAGATCGTTTGGCCGCTGGTGCTGGTGGCCCAGACGCGGTCGTTCGCGTCGATGGCCGTGCCGAACCCGGGACCGAGCAGGCCGCCGCCGGTGAAGCCGGTGGTCATCGGTGAAAGTGGCCGCCCGTCCGGCGCGAACTTTGACAGATTGCCGTCCCATAAATCGTCGTGCCCCTGCCAGCCGACGAGGAAATTGTCGCCGCTCCAGGCGTTGCCCTGGCTGTCGAACATGATTTTCGCGCCGCCGGCGTTGCCGCCGCCGGAGAACTTGAGCGGCAGGACCCACGAACCCGGTGCGAAGCTCAGATAGGGCATGAACGGCGTTGGGCGCAGGTGCTTGCCCGGCGGCACCGGATAAAACGCGTCCAGCAGCGCGAAGACGCGGTCCGGCTTGTAGCCCATGTTGTGCGCGATCGAGATCGCCGCGGTCAGTGTGTCGGTGGGCGCCTTGCCATCCCGCCCGGTCGCGGCCGCGAACAGGCTGGCGCAGGCATCGGGCTTCACGCGGACGGTGCAGCCGGCGAGCACGCTGGACAGCGTGGCGAAGTTGGCCATGGTCGGCGTCTGGGTGCTGTTGAGTCCGTCCTGGATCATGCCGCCGTAGCCGCCGGTCGCGAGATCGACGAAGTTTGGAACATTTCCGGCGGCGATGCGCAGGCCGAGCGCGTAACCCTTGATCGTCGTGCCGTCGATGAATTGCGCGTGGGTCCAGACCGCGGCGACCGTCGTCATCTCGTTGATGGTCACCTTGGCCGGCGGGCTGCCGCCCAGCACCGTCATAAGGACGATGGCCGGATTGTCGCCGCCCTGCTTGCTGACGGAGGGTGTTCCGCCGGCTGCGGTCAGATAGAGGATCGCGCCATCCTGCGTCTGGTCGACGGAGATGGCGAAGCCGCCGTCGGCGCCGGTGGTGGCCTGGGCGAGGCGCGCGGGCGCGTTCGAGGTGGCGGCCCACAGGCTCACCGTGGATCCCGCGACGGCGCCGCCGCCGGCCTGGACCTGGCCTTCGACACGGACGGCAGCTTCAGCCGCGCTCGCGGCGCAGCCAAGCAGTCCTGCGGCGAATAGCAGCCTAACGATCCCGCCTTTGCGTCTGTATGCAAGCATCTGTACTCCCCCAAGGCGTCGCTCCACCAAACTCAATCACATCGCTGGTCGGTGAGCCAGACGGTTCCGGCAAAGGACCGCTTTGGTCGAGACCCGCCGTGCCACGGCTGCTGACGTCGGCGGCCGAGTAGTTTCTCCTCTGGCCATCCCGGCCATTGGAGACTGATCATGGGTATGTCGGAGTTTGATCCTGCGGCGTCTGACCGACGTGCATGGAACGCTGGACGGAAAGTCGGTGCGAAACGGGCGCTAAAGCCGAGGCAGGTTTGGGCCATCCGTTTTTTCCTTAACCAGCATCGTCGGCTGCGTGATCGGGCGTTGTTCGACTTGGCGATCGACAGCAAGCTGCGTGGCTGTGACGTTGTGAGGATCAAGATTGGTGACTTCGTCATTGGCGGCCGAGTTCGCTCACGTGCGATCGTCATGCAGCAGAAGACGGGTCGGCCAGTCCAGTTTGAGCTGCTGACAGACGCACGAGCGAGCATGCTTGCCTGGCTGGAACGGCGGGGCGGCACGGTCGATGAGTATGTCTTCCCGAGCCGTATCGATCGCACTAATCACCTCAGCACTCGACAATACGCTCGACTCGTCGATGAGTGGGTCAGCGGTATCGGATTACGACGTGAGGAGTATGGCACGCATTCGCTTCGCCGGACAAAGGCATCGATCATCTACAAGGCGACCGGAAATCTTCGCGCCGTGCAGATACTATTCGGAACGGCGACATACTGCCCACAAACATCTAATTGAGGGGCGGATCTATTATCAGTTCCATCCGCAATGCGGCGAGACCGTGCTAATCAAGCGACAGCTTGAGTACCACGGCGTCGAGCTCGTGGTCATCTTGCAACCGGACAGTTCGCTCGCCTGCATTCCGGCGTGGATGACGCATGAGTCCGCGGGTCAATATATGCTCAGTGAGAAGCCCAACTTCTCCATCGACATTTTACGATCCGTGCGTGCCGAGATCGACGCGCTTTTAGGCTTCCTCCAGCCCGAATCGAAGGCGGAGGAAGCGAATGATGTCGTGCCGATCGAAAGATCTGCAACTAAGCCTGTTCGAGGGGAAGGAGGCACCCCGTGTCGTGTTGGCGGCCACGCAAATGGTCGATCTGGCGGCACAGGTGGAAGCCCTTCTGCGCGAGATCGCGACAGCACTGGCAAACGGGGAGGCCAGCGATGAGCAAGATCACGACTGAGCATCTTGCGCGCAGTGCGTGCGTCTATATCCGGCAATCGACGGCCGATCAGCTGACGCACAACCATGAGAGCCGACGCCGGCAATATGGTCTCGCCGATCGCGCCCGTCAGCTCGGCTGGACCACAGTTGAGGTCATCGACGATGATCTTGGTCGCTCGGGCGGCGGCATCGCTCGGCCCGGCTTCGAGCGCTTACTGGCTGCGATCTGCGAAGCCCGCGTGGGCGCCGTGCTCGCGATCGAGGCGTCCCGATTGGCACGTAACGGCCGTGATTGGCACACGTTGATCGAGTTCTGCGGATTGGTCGGGACGCTTATCGTCGACGAAGATGGGATCTATGACCCTCGCCATCCCAATGACCGATTATTGCTCGGAATGAAGGGCACGATGAGCGAACTTGAGCTGTCGCTGTTTCGCCAGCGCTCGCAAGAGGCATTAAAGCAGAAGGCGCGCCGTGGTGCACTGATCCTCGGGGTTGCTGCTGGCTATGTCAGAGTTGGGCGCGACCGGATCGAAAAGAACCCCGACCAACGCGTTCAGGAGGCTTTGCAGCTCGTCTTCGCAAAATTTGCCGAGTTCCAAAGCGCCCGTCAGGTCCATATCTGGTTGCGCGAGGATGGCATCGAGTTACCGGTAAAGTCGCGCGAAGGGGAAGCGCGGGGTGTCGTTTGGCGATTGCCGGCCTATAACATCGTGCATAACATTCTGACGAATCCAATTTACGCGGGTGCCTATGTCTTCGGGCGCACGACAAGCAAAGTGAGCATTGAGCAAGGACGCAAACGTGTCAGGCGCGGCGTGCATCGGCCAATGGCCGAATGGGACATTCTGATCAAGGATCATCACGCTGGCTACATCACCTGGGAGGAGTTCGAGAGGAACCAGGGCGTGATCGCCAACAATGCAACCGGCAAAGGCAGCGCCGTAGTCAAGGGCGCAGTACGTCGCGGTGAACTGCTGCTGCCCGGCCTTTTGCGCTGTGGTCATTGCGGCCGCAAGCTGCACGCGTCCTACAGTGGCAAGCTCGGTCGCTACAGCTGCTACGGCGCCCGCATGAACCACGGTACGGCACGCTGCATCTCGATCAGCGGCCTGAGCATCGATGGTGCCGTCAGCGCAGAGGTACTGCGCATCCTGAAGCCGCTTGGCATTAAGGCCGCCGCCAAGGCAGTCGAGACTCAGATGACCACGACATCGGCCGTGCAGCGGCAGCTTGAGCTATCGCTTGAACAGGCGCGGTACGAGGCCGCGCACGCTCGTCGGCAATACGATGCGGTCGATCCGGCAAATCGCTTGGTGGCCGCCGAGCTGGAGCGCCGCTGGAACGAGGCATTGCAGACTGTGCGCAGGATAGAAGCAGAAATCGCTGCCACCGTAGCGGCCAGGCCTCCACCACTGGGCGAACGGGAGCGGCAGCAGCTGATACGGCTCGGCGCAGATCTCGAGCTGGCTTGGTCACATCCTGCTGCCACAGCCGCCACGCGCAAGCGCATCTTGCGCACGGCGCTCAACGAGATCGTGGTGCGCAAGGAGGGACCAGTCATCAACGCGGTTCTGCACTGGAAGGGCGGAGACCACACTGCATTGCAGGTCAAGCTGAGATTGAACGCCGCCGGCCGGCATCATTGGCCGCCAGCTGAGGACACGGTAGCGCTCGTACGCGAGTTGGCACGACTGATGCCAGATCGACAGATCGCCCGTCTCCTCAATCGTTCAGGCAAGTCGACCGGATATGGCAATGGCTGGACCGAGCAGCGCGTGCGTGGCTTCCGCAACCACCATGATATCGCGGTATATCGCGACGACGAATGGGCCGAACGTGGTGAGATCACCCTTGATGCAGCCGCAGAGACCCTTGGCGTCGCCAAGATGACGGCACTTCGCATGATTCGGAGAGGCGATCTCAAGGGACGCCAAGCCTGCAAAGGTGCGCCCTGGGTCATCAAGGCAGAAGATGTGCCTGCATTTGACACCCCGAGCTCGTCAACTGATCCGGTAACACCCAATCCAGTGCAGCAGATCCTTGAGTTTCAGTGACATAGGTGGATGCGCATTATGACTCGTGACTGCTCGGCCATACCAAGATCGAGAACACCGTGCGATATCTTGGCGTCGACGTGGAGGATGCTCTTATGCTGGCGGAGAGTACCGAGATCTAAACCCCCGGCTCCTTGCTCCCAGCGAGGAGCCGGACTGCTACGCGCCCATCAAGGCCGTTCAGACAAGCGGCACCGTTTCTCCAGAGCAGTCGTTCATAGCGGCAGCGGCAAATGGCTGTGATGGGTGGTAACCAGACATAGGTCGCCCGGTCCGTCACCGGCAGCTTCGCGCCCGTTTCAGTCGTTCATGAGAAGTGGTCCTTTCCTCGAAAGCGTTCATTCCCGAGCGGCCCTTGCCCATATCGCCGACTCGCCTCACGCCGCCGTTTTGCCCGGTAAGTTCTAAGCCGTTGCACCAGAAACCGCGGGCGGTACAACAGCCACCTTAACCCCGGATGGATCGAACGCGGACGATGGATCAAAGCTGTGACAAGAGTTGCGCGACAGAAACCATACGCGGGACGATCACCCGGACGACGGGTGGACTTAATTCCAGCGGCTTCAGCAACATACACACCGCTCGGGGCTCTCCGCCATAATGAGCGGTCGGGCGCGGTCGGCAACTTGTTAAATTATCTTATTCGTGTCAGGCCCAGCCCAGTTCCTTCATGGCCCAGGGGGCGTTCCATATTTTTGTCATGTGGCGGATTTTGTCACCATCGAACTCCATGACATAAACATAATCCGTGGTTGTGCTCTTACCTGTTGGAGGCATGGGACCACCCTGGCCTGTATGGGTGGCGGAAAAGACGCCGTATGCGCAGACGCTTCGTCGTTCTTTATCCGTCGCGAAAGATTTCACCGCGTAGCGCCCATCGGGCATAAACGACAGCAAGCCCCTCATCCAATCCACGTACTCTTTCAGCGTCCTAATATTCGCAAGAGGCTCCGACTGGGCCGCGAAACTCGCACTGGGCGTGCAATATGCATGACATCCGTCCCAGCCTCTTCCGGTTTCGCAGGCTTCGAAGAATTTGTCGGCGACTTCCGTGATGGTGGTCATGTGTCCGATCTCCCCTATGATAACCCTGTTAACCATGCGTGACGAACTACTCAGGACTGGCCGTTCGCTCTGGGCGTGCGCCTCCCGGATCGAGGCGTCATTGATCGCGTTACGACGGCCCGCGTCGACGAACGGGATGCCCGTTCCGTCAGGCGGTTCGAGCTTCATATCCCCGTGGATCAGAGTCCCACCGGGAGCGCCAAACCCCGAAGCGCGAGGCCCAGGATCAACTCGGCCCCAGTCAACCGGCGCCGCCAAGGCTCTTCCCGCTCCGGGGGATCTCTGGCGATCGGGAGAGCGGCACCCATGGCCGATATCGGCCGGGCGCTCAAATTCGCACTGGAGGTCACCCTCCGATCAGACCGGGCCGCGGTATCATGATGCCGGGGCCTCGCCCGCGGCACGACTTGGGTCACCGCGGCGGCCGCGGGCAAGATCCTGCTGAATGGGAACATCGTGATCCCCCTGAAGTTGTGGAGTGGCACGGATCGGTCCCGCTGGGCGCGTCTCAGAGCGGCACCGGGTTAGTCGCCGGCTCGATAGTGTCCGGCGGCGCGGTCCTTGCGGCGGGTTGCATCAGGGTGGAAGCGGCCGAGTACCGGCGGGACAGCCAGGCGCCTACCACGAGCTGCATGGGGTGATATATCATGATCGGGAGCAGCAGCGTCCCAGCGGCAGCGCCGCCGAGCAGCGCGCTGGCCATCGGCACCCCGACCACCAGCGACTTCTGCGACGCGCAGAATACGACGGCCACCTCATCCACCTTGCGAAGCGCCATGGCGTGTCCGCACATCACCGCGACCAGAAGGCCTGTCGCCAACAGCAGGGCCATAACGAAACTCAGCGTCAGCAACGTCGCCGCTGGTACCTGATGCCAGATGCCATGGACGACCGCGGCGCTGAAAGCGGTATAGACAACCAAGAGTATCGAACTCCGGTCGGTGACGGCGAGGATCGAACGGTTGCGTGCCGCCCAGGCGCCGATCCACGGGCGCAGCAGATGGCCCACCGCGAATGGCACGAGGAGCTGCAGGATGATCTGCCAGATGCCATGAGCATCGATTGCGCCGCCATGCAGCCTCGACATCATGCTGAACAACAGCGGCGAGCCGACGATGCCGATGAGGCTGGACATGGTCGCCGAGCAGACAGCTGCTGCCACGTTGCCCTCGGCGATGGAGGTCAGTGCGATCGAGGACTGAACCGTGGATGGCAAAGCACAGGCGAACAGTACCCCCATCCAGAGCATCGGGGGGAGCAACGTTGGGAACAACGCGCTGATCAGCAGCCCGATGGCCGGAAAGACGGCGAACGTCACTGATGACGTGACGCAGTGGATTCGCCAGTGCGTCAGTCCGTTGATAATCGCCTCGCGCGATAAGCGCGCGCCTTGCAGGAAAAACAGCAGGGCGATGGCTATTTTCGCGAGAGCCCCGAAGGCGCGGGCGCCGTCTCCTTCGCACGGGATGACGGTGGACGCGACAACCACGCCCGCGAGCGCCAGCACGAAACCATCCGGGCGGAACAGCCGGAGATCTACCGCGCGCGCGGCGATTTTCCGCGATATTCTTTCGGTTATGAACATTGGATTGCTTTCCCCGGCCAGGCGATGATTTGGCTTCGCTGTGAGTCACGGAGACGTAAAGACATCCGGGTCTTCGCCGATGGCGCCCGCGTCGGCGGCGGCCTCGGGGGCGCTCGTCAGCAGCATGAAGCGCACGGGCACGCGGTGGACGCCCAGATGCGCGGCCGACGTGATCGCGGCCATGATCGCGAATAGCAACGCGATAGTGATGTTGCCGTCGGTTCGTTGCTGGTCCATTGCCTTACTCCCATCGTACGAAATCTTGCTGGAACGACCTCGCCCCCGCTGTGAACGGCGTTACAGAACGCCACGCCGGTCACCTCGTATTGTGCTGACGAATTGGAGCGAGCGTAGACCGCGAGCTCGGGCGGACTGGTGTCAGCCTCGGTGGCGGTGGTTGTGGTCGTGGCCACGCCATTATTCTCCTTGCACGCGCCGTCCAGCCGGGGCGCTACGCAAGGATGATGGCCGAGGCCGCCGCCAAAGACTTTACCGGCGGCATGTTTTGTTCTTAAGACGGGCTCACCTTTTCCTTAAGATGACGGTAAGGCCGTATCGGAGGACCGCAGGTGAACTTCGCGTTCGGCGATTGCGTGCTTGATGTCGAGCGGCGCGAGCTGCGCCGCGGCGGTGTGCCGGTTCCGGTCGAACCGCAGGTCTTCGACCTCCTCCTCTATCTCGTTCGCAACCGCAGCCGGGTGATCAGCAAAGACGACCTGATCGAGGCGATCTGGGGCGGTCGGATCGTATCCGACTCGGCGGTAACCACCCGCGTCAACGCGGTGCGTAAGGCGGTTGGCGACACCGGCGCGGCGCAAAGGCTCATTCGGACCGTGCCGCGCCGGGGCTTACATTTTATCGGTGAGGTGACCAAAGAAGACGTGCCAGCCTCGGCTGAACGCCCCGTCTCTCGGCAGACGCCAATCTCCCTCATGCTGCCAGACAAGCCGTCGATCGCCGTGCTTCCCTTCGCCAATCTGAGCAGCGACCCTGAGCAGGAATATCTCGCCGACGGTATGGTCGAGGACCTCATCACCAATCTTTCACGCCTGCGCTGGCTGTTCGTCATCGCCCGCAATTCGACCTTTATGTACAAGGGCCGGGCCGTCGATATCCGAACGGTCGCGGCAGATCTCGGCGTCCGCTACGTGGTTGAAGGCAGTGTGCGCCGGACCGGTGGGCGGATACGCGTTACGGCGCAGCTGATCGAGGCCGAGAGCGGTCATCACGTCTGGGCCGAGCGTTACGATCGCGCAGTCGAGGACATATTCGCGGTTCAGGACGAGATCACGGACACAATCGCCGCAACACTGGAACCGGAGATCAGTGCCGCCGAGCGTGACCGGGCGCGGCGAAAGCCGCCTGAAAGCCTCGGCGCCTGGGAACTGTATCAGCGCGGCATGTGGCACCTGTTGCGACAAACCCGCGATGATTTCGCCATGTCACGCGCGCTATTTCATGATGCAACAGAAATGGACCCGACGTTCGCTACGGCTCACGCTGCATTCGCCGTCAGCGCGTTCTGGCAATTCATCCATGAACTCGCGACCGATCCGGACGCCGGGCGAGCCGAACTGCTGGCGGGAGCCGCGCGAGCCATGGAATGCGATCCGCGCGATTCACTGGCGCATAGCGCGATGGGCCTGGCGCTCATGGAAACGAATCAGCACGCCAAAGCGATCGCCGAGCATGAAGTTGCTACCGCGCTCAATCCGAACTCGGCGTTCGCCCAGTGGTGTTTCGGATACGCATTGAATAGGGTCGATCGGCCTGAAGAGGGCCTTGCCCGGTTCGATCTCGCATTGCGATTGAGTCCGCGCGATCCGGCCGCTTGGTCCTATCAAACGCTGCGCGCCGCGTCGCTTTACTTCCTAGGTCGTTACGAGGAATCAATAGTCGCAGCACAAACCGCCACGCGAACCCAATTGGATGACGTCGTCTGGCCGCTCGTGCATTGGGCGGGATCGCTCGGCCAACTTGGTCGTCCCGAAGAGGCGGCATCCGTCATCAGCGAACTTCGTCGCAAGCGGCCAGGGTTGACCATCGCTGGATTTCGCGCGTGGCCGCACAATGCGAGCCGTTCGGCTGCTTCACTGGACCGAATGCTGGAAGGCTTACGCAAGGCGCGGCTGCCGGCATAGCAAATGCGCGAACTTTACCATTGATCTCGCGTTATCGAGGAATCGCGCTAACTTGCGCAATTGGCGATCACGTTCAGGACGTCGAACGGCCGCGAACGACGCTGCATTGGCTTGGACGTGGCGGTCGAACCCCAGTCTTCGACCTCATCGTTCATCTCGTGCACAATCACGGTCGGACCGTCGACGAGAACGATCCGATCGACAGTGTCTGGGGCGGCTGAATTGTTTCCAACTCCGCCACGGCCGCCCGGCTAAATGTGGCGGGAACGACTATCGCCGACAGCGGCGCGGCCCAACGTCTGATGAGAAGGCTGCCGGCGCTACCGCCGTCGAGAGGTTGCAAAGCCACTGCCCGCTTTCCGCCCTTGGAAACTCGGAACCGGCCGTTCTGCTTCCGGCCAGACACTGCCATAAGCCGAATGTCCGATTTCACCGCGTGCCAGCCCCCAAGCAGACAGGCAGATAACCACCCAAAGCTGAAATTCAAACTGAGACACTGCGGAAAAGCGTGGCATCCCGTATGCTGGTTATCCAGCACCGCAGATCCCGCCCGCTACCGTAAGTCATGGGACCTAAGCTCTCAGGTGTTGGGGCCTCCCGTCGCCAGGCGAAAGAGACCGCAGTAGTCAGATGATAGGGACCCTCCAGCAGCAGGCGAAAGAGACAACGGGTCCCAGGTGAAAAGAGCCGGAGCTTGCCGCTGGTCGGGCCGGGAATTCTGAGACTCCTCCGGTGTGGCGATTGTCTGCCGCCTACCTGCGGCGTGCATTCATCTCATGCCACATAGTTCAATGGGCTTCGTCAATTGTCGCAGCGTTCGGCGCGGACGGGGAGCTGCTCACGCCGCTTATTTCGGGTGAGGAAGAAGCGTGCGCCAGGGGTCCGCTAGGGGTCCGCAATATGCCGGGCTCAGGCAAAATCTCTTGAAAATGCGGTGCCGGGTGAGGGATTTGAACCCCCGACCTTCGGTTTACAAAACCGCTGCACTACCACTGTGCTAACCCGGCTGTCGCGAAACCGGGGCGCATATACCATCCCGGCCGGCCAAAGTCAGGCCATCGGGCCGATTTCCCTCGGGATCGCCAACAATTCCGCCGGATGACGTAAGCTTAATCGACATGACAACGGTTTAATCGCTCCAAGAAGGGAACGGTCACCCGGCCTTCCGCATCTTCCTCCCTGTCCGCGGCGTTATCGCGAACGGCCGCACTCACTCTTTCCCACGGAGGAAGCATGATTTCCCACTCTAGTTCCCGCTCATCGCGGTTGTGGCACCGCACAGCGCTCACCGCGGTCCTGCTTGCAGGCACCGCGCTCGGCGGCTTTGCCGTCGGCCACGCTGGGTTCGCCGCCACCGAGGCAGCGCCCGGTACTCCGGTCAACCCGCCCGGTTCCAATCCCACTGGCCAGACGCTGCCTGACTTCAGCAACCTGGTCACTCAGGTGAAGCCGGCAGTTGTCTCGATCACCACCAAGTTGAAGTCGGATGCCGGCGACCAGGAGAGCGGGCAGCAAATGCCGTCGCCGTTCGGCCAATTCCCGTTTGGCGGCATGGGCCCCGGCACGCGGCCGCAGGCGCACGCGGTCGAGGCGCGTGGCTCCGGCTTCATCATTGATGCAAACGGCACCATCGTCACCAACAACCATGTGGTGAAGGACGCAAAGTCCGTCTCTGTCACCCTCGATGACGGTACGCAGCTACCGGCCAAGGTCCTTGGCACCGACCCGCGGACCGACATCGCGGTGCTGAAGGTCGATGCCCATAAGCCGCTGCCCTACATCCAGCTCGGCAACTCGGAAAACGTGAAGCCGGGCCAGTGGGTCGTCGCGATGGGTAACCCATTCGGCCTTGGCGGCACAGTCACAGCCGGCATCGTGTCAGCGCAGGGCCGTGATATCGGCGACGGTCCGTACGATCAGTTCATCCAGATCGACGCGCCGATCAACCAGGGCAATTCCGGTGGTCCGCTGTTCACCCAGGACGGCAAGGTCATCGGCATGAACACGGCGATCCTGTCGCCGTCGGGCGGCTCTATCGGCATCGGCTTCGCCATCCCGTCCGATATGATCCGGACGGTCGTGTCGCAGCTCGAGAAGACCGGTCATGTGACGCGCGGCTACATCGGGGTTGAGGCGCAGAAGATCAGCCCGACCATGGCGAGGGCTTTGCACGTCGATGACGGCAACGGCGCGTTGCTGGCGGGTGTGCAGTCCGATACTCCCGCTTCGCACGCTGGCCTTGTACCCGGTGACGTGATCACCGCGGTAAATGGCAAGCAGGTGAAGGATCCTCGCGACCTCGCGGTGGATGTCGCAGCGGTGCAGCCAGGCGACGAGGCGAAGCTTGACGTGCTGCATGATGGCCAGTCGAAGACGGTCAACCTGAGCGTGGGGCAGTTGCCGAACGAGCAGGTCGCCAGCGCCAGTGGTAACGGCGACCAGCAGCAGGGCCATATCGGCCTTGCCCTGGCGCCGCTGTCGCCTGATCTGCGCAACCAGCTCGATGTGCCTGATGGCACGCGCGGCGCCGTGGTGCGACAGGTCGAGCCTGGTTCTCCGGCCGATGCGGCCGGAATCCAGGCGGGTGACGTGATCGTCGGCGTTGGCGACAAGCAGATCGATTCGCCATCCGACGCGGCCAACGCGATCCGTAGCGCCAGCAAGGATCATGCCGTGGCATTGCGCATTATCCGCGATGGGCAGCCGCTGTTTGTTGGTGTGAATCTGGATCAGTCGTCCGAAGGCTAACGGCTGAATTCACGATCAACCCTCTCTCGCCAATGCGGGGGAGGGTTTTTCCTTGTACGGGTCATGGCATTCCGCAAGCGCTTGGCGCCGAAGTTGGGAGGAGTTCATGCCGCCGCCATGTGGCCGTATCAATCGATGCATAGATGAGTCTTGTGCCCATTGCGCGACGGGTCATGCCGAACGCAATTCCCACACCAACTATCGCCATCACAGCCAAGGCAGGTGACCCATGAACTACCGTACCGGTGCACTGGCTGCTTTCGGTCTCGTCGGTGGGATGGCGTTGACGGCTGCGCTTCCCGCCAATGCAGCCGTCACGCCGGCCACACCCCAGCATCCCACGTCAACAATGCCCGAGCGCGTCTCGTCGATACAGCCTCAGCACAGCGTTGCGCTGATGCAGGAGGCACTCAACAGCACAGGCGCAAGGCTCCGTGTCGACGGGATCTGGGGCTCCATCACCGAAGCTGCCCTGCGGAACTACCAGAAGCAGCATGGGCTGGACGTAACAGGCCATCTCAACACTGCGACGCGTCAGATGCTCGATCCGATCGGGTAGCACCTCAGCGCGATCCCTGCGCCTCCCGGCGGTAGCAAGACCAACTGAACAGGAAGGACAACGGCCATGACAAGTCTGAGCCGCCGCACACTGCTGCGGGGATCGATGGTGTTTGCCACCAGCGCAACGCTTGCTCGCCCTTACATCGCACGAGCGGCGGGAACCACACTGAACGTCTGGTGGAATCAGGGTTTCTATCCGGCCGAGGATGCGGCCTTTCGCAGCCTGATCGCCGCCTGGGAAAAGGCTTCCGGCAACACGATCAATCTGACATTGCTGCCGGGTCAGGCCCTGAATGAGAAGATCATTTCCGCGCTGTCCGGCGGCCAGGTCCCTGATCTGATGTATGCGGATAATGCACCGGCCCAGATCGTTCCGCAGAATGCGTGGCACGACAAGTTGATGGATCTCGGCGATGTCGTGGCTACCCAGAAATCCGAGCTTAGTGCCACCGCCCTGCAATCGGCCCAGTTCTACAACGACGTCGAGAAGAAGCGTGCCTTCTACGGCGTGCCGTTCAAGGGCGCCACGCTCAATCTGCCGATGTGGAAGTCGCTGATCGAGAAGTCCGGCTACAAGATGTCGGACATGCCGACGACCTGGGACGCCTTCTTCGATTTCTTCGAGCCGGTGCAGAAGAAGCTGCGCGCACAGGGCATGCGGCACACCTATGGCCTCGGCTACACGCTCTCCACCACGGGCGACGATCCGAACAACCTGTTCAACCAGTTCCTGGTTGCGTATGGCGGCGGCGGCATCGTTTCGCCAGAGGGCCAGTTGCAGACCAAGGACCCCAACGTCCGCCAGGCCGTGATCACCACGCTGACGCGCCTGACGACGCCGTTCAAGCAGGGCTATGTGCCGCCAAGCGCGCTCAACTGGGGCGATCCTGACAACAACAATGCGTTCCACGCAAAAGAGGTCGTGATGTCGCCTAACGACACGATATCGATCTCGGTCGCGGTGATGGACAACAAGACCTGGTACTACGATGACATCGCCTCGGCGGAGCTGCCACAGGACAACGCTGGCAAGCCAGTGTCGGCGTTGCTCGGAGTGGAACTGGCTTTCATCCCGAAAGGAGCGCAGAACCCCCAGGTTGCAAAGGACTTCCTGCGCTATCTGATCAAACCCACCAATCTCGGCGGCTACTTGAAGGAAGCCAAAGGCCGCTGGCTGCCGGTGATGGAGTCGATCGTGCACAACGATCCATACTGGCTGGATCCAAAGGACCCGCATCGCCCGCCAGCGGTGCGCCAAGGTGTGCTGGGTCCCACGCTGACCTGGTTCTATGTCTCCAACCCGGCCTATGCGCAGGTAGACGCCGAGCATGTTTTCGCAGTTGCTGAATCCGACGTGATCAACGGGATGGATCCCGACAAGGCAACCGACAAGGCGTTCAAGCGGATCGAGGACATCTTCTCGCAGTACCCGATCAGTCATCAGGCCTGAGCTGTCGCCATGGAAGGTAGCATCAGCATCGCGCCCGCACCGGGAGCGATGTCCTTCGGTCATCGGGTGGCGCGGCGCTTCTGGCGTGGAGGGCCGCAAGGCTCCGACCTCAACTGGGCGCTCGCCTTCCTGGTGCCGTACGCGGCGATCTTCCTGCTGTTCGTGATCTATCCGGTCGCCTACGGCCTATGGCTGGGCCATCGGCCGATCAGCTACCAGCAGCTTTTCTCCGATCCGATCTATCTGCGCACCCTCGCCAATACACTGATCTTCCTGGCCCTGGGCGTGAACCTGCACCTGTTCGGCGCGCTGTTGCTCTCCGGGTTCTTCATGCGCCGAAATTGGCGAGTGCGATCGCTCCTGCTGGTGTTCATGCTGCCCTGGGCAGTTCCGGCGATTTCAACGTTTATCGCCATTCATTGGATGCTGAACGGCGAGTGGGGATTTTTGAATAACCTCCTCTACGATCTGTTCGGCATCAATGGCCCGTCCTGGCTGAACGACCGCTGGCTCGCGCTTGGGTCGGTCGTGGTGTCCTATATCTGGAAATGGATGCCGTTCTGGACGGTGATCTTCCTCGCCGGCCGGATGGCGATTCCGCAAGATCTCTATGAGGCCGCCTCGGTCGACGGTGCAGTCGGCATTCGCCGCTTCGCGTACGTGACCTTCCCGCTGCTAGCCAATCTCTACCTTATCTGCACGCTGCTGTCGACAATCTGGACATTGGGAGACTTCAACACGGTCTACTTCGTCACCGGTGGAGGGCCCGCACTGTCCACGCATGTATTGGCAACACTCGGCTTCCGCGATGCTTTTGAGGTCGATAATCCGCAGCTTGGCATGGCGGCAGTGATGTCCGCGCTGCCGCTGCTGATCCCGATGGTCATCATCCTGATGCGCAAGCTGGCAAAGAATCAGGTGCAGCTATGAGTGCCACTACGTTCCCCGCCGTCCCGCCCGTCCGACGCCGTCCGTATCACCCCATCGCTCTGATCGCCGAGAGCATCGCCTGCATCGCGCTGCTGATTTGGACGCTGATGCCGCTCTACAGCATGCTGGAGGTCGCGCTGGAGCCGGGCGACAGCGTGTTCAACGGCGATCTGTGGCCGGCACATCCGACGCTCGCAGGATTCTGGACGGTGCTGAGCCAATCCTACTGGTACGTGGCCCATTTCTGGCACGAGATGGGCAACAGCCTTTACATCGGCATCGGCACCGCGGCGCTGACGCTGTTCATCGGCACCCTCACGAGCTTCGTCATCGGCCGCATGCGGGTCCGTCATGCCTGGCTCGTCAGCAACGCCGCTTTGCTAACCTATGTGATCCCGATGTCCTTCCTCGCTATTCCGTTCTACCGGGTGATGCAGATCTACGGCCTGTCTGACCATCTGTGGGCGGTGATCATGGTGGAGGTCACCTTCGCGACCCCCTATGCGATCTTCATCTTCCACCAGTATGGCAGCGGCATTCCGGTCCAGCTCGATGAGGCAGCCCGCATCGACGGTGCCACACCGTGGCAGATCTACTGGCGTATCTACCTGCCGCTGATGGCGCCCGCCATGGTGGCAGTCGGCACCTACGCTTTGCTACTTGCCTGGAACGAATACCTGTATCTGTTCCTGCTGTTGTCGTCGCCGCACAATATGACGGTGCCCGTTGCGCTGGGCCAGTTCCTGAACAGCGATGAGGCGCCATGGAACCTGATGATGGCCACGGCAATCCTCTACGCTTTGCCGCCAATCGCGATCTACTACGCGTTCCGCCGGCACATGAGTTCAGGCCTGACGATGGGCGGTGTGAAGGGCTAGTTCGTTGCGCGTTCCTCCCGCCACAGCCCCAGCATCTGCTGCACCGGCCGATCGGAGAAGCTGAACAGCACCGCCTCGCTGCTCGCGCGATGACGATGCCAGAGCCAGCTCGGCACAACGAAAATGTCGCGCGGCTTCCACCGGAAGGTGGTGTCGCCGATGAGTGTCTCGCCTTCGCCCTCGATCGCGACAAACACCGCGCCGTCCGTGCTGCGGTACGGCTGCGAGCCAAACCCTTTTGGCAGCAACTGCATGAATGCGCCGATCGTCGGCATCGGTGACGCGCCGGATGCTGGATTGACGTAGCGCAGCTTGTGCCCATGGCATGCATCCGGATCGCCGTTGCGGTCCAAAGTCGCCAAAGCCTCGCGCGAACGCACATAGGGGTAGTTGAACACGGGCGAGCTCTTCACCGTTGGATGCCAATCGACCGGCAGCATGTTGGCGCCAAACCGTGCCAGGCTATCGCCCGCGGGGCGTGTCACAGTCTGACTGTCCGCATTCGCGGGCTCGGCAAAGCTTGCGTCGAGCAACCGCACGATGGGGATATCCAAGCCATCGAGCCATACCATCGGCTGGTCGGTATCGTTGCCGTGGTCGTGCCAGGTCCAGCTTGGTGTGATGACGAAATCGCCCGGCTCCATCATGGTGCGCTCACCTTCGACAGCGGTGTACGCGCCATGGCCCTCGATGATGAAGCGCAGCGCCGACTGTGAATGCCGATGCGCCGGCGCCACCTCGCCGGGCATGATCAGTTGCAGTCCAGCGAACAGCGAATGGGTAATCGAGGTCTGACCTTGCAGCCCTGGGTTCTCCAGGATCAGCACGCGGCGTTCGGCTTCCTTCGCGGTGATCAGCGCACCCGCCTGCATCAGGAACGGCCGCACCACGTTATCGTAATCCCACAACGTGGGCAGCGCCGGTGTCACCGGGGCGCGCGTCACCATTGCATGGAGACGTTCCCACAGCGGTGCCAGCGAATGCTCGCCGATACGGTCGTAGAAAGCCTGCCGTTCATGCGACGGCGCAACTGCCGTGTCGTTCATGCGACCTTCCCTCCGCTCGTTCTCTGCCCTCTAGGCAGCGGTCGGAGCAGAGTCAATCATATTACGGGTTGGCGACCCAGCCTGTGGCCCGCGAAATGGGGACCGCGATACATCTGCCTTCGCACTGTCATGTGCCCGAACGCGCATGCGTTGGCTCAGATACGGAGCAATCAGTTGCTTCAGCCGCTCGCGCGCCCAGTGTGAGCTCAGTGTATGATCGGCATGCTTGATTGTGACGAATATGACATTGGAATTCCGCCGCAGCCACCAACCGCGCACGCCGAAATACTCCGAAATCTCATCCAGTCCGGGATCATTGCCACTCAGCACATATAGGATCCTGACGCCGCGCTGCGTCAGCTCCGTAAGCTGGCGGCGAACCATGCCGACCTTCGTCTCGCCGTTGACCGCGGCGATAGCGGGATCCGCGGCCGCTGCAAGCTGCCTCACCGCGCGGCTGGCTAGCGCACGGGTGATCCCACTGACATTGATCTGCCCGCGAATCATCCGCCGCCACGTACCGGGATTGACCAGGTTACGCAGATAGAAGCCTGTGGTGCGGAGGGTCGTTCGCTGCACCACCGTCAGCGACTCATCACCTTCCCACACGAATTTCTGCAGGTTCACCAGAACCAGCCCATTGATGCGGGTATCCGTAAGAGCCGCCTGGAACGCATGATAGGCGCCGGAACACATTCCCAGCACGACGATTGGCGCATCGAAGCGCTCTTTGAGAAAATCGACACCAAGGATCACATCCGTATTGCCAGTCACAGTGTACGGCTCGCCAGTACCACCCGTTGAAGGTGCTGCGTCGCCAATACCGTGTCCGTCCATACGCAGCGAAGCGATACCTTGGTCCGCCAGCCACCGCGCCAGCGAGGCGACGCCCCGAGAATTGCCGTAGCGTGGATTGGCACCGGTGCTGACAATCAAGACAACTGGCTGATCGCTGCGCTGCTGCGACGGCGTGGCCAGAATGCCGCCCAACGATTTCAGCCGGTCCGAAGCTCACTGGAATTTCGCGGACCCCATCCAGCTCAAGCGATTGCGGTAGGATATTGCGTTCAGAGCCCATAACAACGCACGCATCGCCCAGCCAGGTCACGATCCGTTCGAATGCCACATAGGGTGGCTCGGCCTCATGCGAGTTCTCGCAGCCATCGATCGTAACCGTCCAAGATCTCCGCCGTTATCTCGGGTCCCTCTGCGCGGAGGTGCTGAGCGCTGGGCTTCGGATCGAGCACCAGGACACGTGCTACACAGGGCAGCTTCACCTTCCGCAGGTCCAGGTCGGCCAATGCATCCCGCGTTGCAAGATCGATTCGCAGGCCATGGGCCTCGAACCATTCCCCGTCATCGATCGGACTGTGCGATTGCCAGATCTCGGCGATGGTACGCGCCGCCAAAATGCGTTCCCGCAGAAAGCGCTTCCCGCTGACCGGGGCCAACATGATAATCGTATCGACGCAATCGACCTGGCTTGCCGCTTCGGCCGCGAGAGCAGCGCCGATACGAACCCCGCATAGCGTTACCTGCGAGAGATTGTGCGTGGTCCGCAGCCACTGCACCGACGCGATGATGCCATTGATCCAGGCGCGCAGACGCTCCGGTTCGCCATCACTGCCAGCGGAATCGCCAGTGCCATAGTAACTGACACGCAGGGCTGGAAAGCCGGCCTGTGCCAGCCTTTCGGCAAGCATGACCTGCGAGCGATACAGATTCAGTTCCTCATCGCCGAGCGAACCGCAGATCACAACGCCCCGACTGCCACCGGCTTCATGAAGGACATTGTAGCAACCGCTGATATAGACAGGTGTCATTCGTGCCCCGCGTAATGCACAACACGATCCATGTTCAGGGCACGAATTTCCCCTCGCGGCAGCGCCGTCTTCCCATTTGCCATCAAAGCAACGCGCCGCTCCTGTCGGGGCGCAAGATGGAACCAGTTCTCCGCAGCGCCGAATGCTTCGTCGTCCACGTGCAGGAACTGGGCGAAAGACTTGGCCACCAGAATAAGTGCCCAACCGTCGGCGTCGCGCACCACATCCGCCTCCAATCCGATGTCGCGAGGCTGCGGCGCGGAAATGTCGGGAAAATGGCAGGCATCCGCAATAAGCTCGCCGCTGGACGAATCGTGCAGTGAGGCGATCGTCACATTGTGCGCCGGCGGCCCAAAGCGGTAGGCCTGTGTGATATCGAAGAACGCGGCGAGCAATTCCGCACTGCTGAGGCAAATGGCGGATCGCGCAGCCACTTCGACCACGCGCTCCGCCTCCCGCACCGCGACATGACTGTCGGAAAGACAGGTAAGGCGCAGCTTCGCGCACAATGGTTCGGAGTGTTCGTTCACGATGTGCACCGCCAAGCCATTCAGGCCCTCATCCGTAAGGATGATCTGGCGCGTGCGGCAGGCACGCCGCAGTGCATACCATGCCGGCTTGCGCCGTCCGTGTGAGTCTAGCAGTCCCCATCCGGCGCCGGGCACGACGTCCTGCCACTGCCACACCAGAGCTCCCTGGCATGTCGAACCAACACGGCGCCATTCGCTGAACGTTTCCTCGATCATTACGCAGCTCACTGCGCGCGACAATTCAAGATAGCGCGCCATGTCCGCATAACGCAGGCGAAGAGGATCAACCCTGAACAATGTCGCGAGATAGTGATCACGGATATCCTCGAAGTCCCAGCTCGCGCCGCTATCGCGTGGCACGGCGCGCTTCCAACGAGGGTCGGTCGTGCTGCTTATGCCTAGTTCTTCAACGGTCCGCTCGTTCGGCACGTTCGCGAGTGCGAGGCACTCCGATGCGAAGCGCACGCCCGCGCGACGCGCATCCGCCAGCGGCCGACAGTAGGCACCTACGCCATAATAGTGTGACACACCGGCATTGGGCACGAACGCCAGCTCTCCTCCACTTGGCGAATTGGCGACGTACGGGAGATCGGGGCGGAGTAGCCGCACCACTTCTGGCAGAACGGAACGGTATAGATTGTCGTCGATCTGCTCCTTGGGGACGCCAAACATTGCAGCCTGCTGCATGACCTCGCTGCCACCACAGAAAACCGCCAGCGAAGCGTTGAGTTGTGTGCGATGGAGAAAGCTTTGAAGTTCGGCGATCAGTGAAGACCGAAACATCTCAGTATCCGGATAATCGAAATTGGCGAGCATCGCGTCCTGCCAAACCAGCAGGCCAAGCTCATCACACATGTCATAAAATGCGTCGGTCTCGTAGACCATTGTGCCGCCGACGCGGATCATGTTCGCGCCAACGTCGCGCAGTGACTTCCAGCCAGGGCCGATAGCTCTCTCCGCCGCACGGCAGCGTCACGACATTCGGATTTGTCCAACAGGCTCCGCGACAGAATATCGACTCACCGTTGATGCGCAGTCCGAAGCCCGCGCCATCAGGCCCATAATCCACGTCGATCGTGCGAAAGCCGAGACGCCCGAGATCGCACACCATATCGCCCAAGTGAAGACGCGCTGCATGCAAATGCGGCTGGCCGTGCGTATGCGGCCACCACAAACGAACCTGTGGGACGATGATTTCGCCCGCGAACTCGTCCGCCGAAATTCTATCCAAATCAGCCGAGACTCCGGCGACTTCGACGACCGCGCCTTGATTGCCCGCCAGGTCGCCGCCGAGCCGGATTCGAACGCTAAGGCGCCCGTTCCCATCCGTCACAGAGGACCGCGCGTCGATGCCAGATACCGTATACGGTCCAACCTGACGCATGCGCCGGATCGGCCGCCACGGCCCGACAGGGTGGACTGTGGGACACCACCCAGGCATCCGGCCAAGCAGCGTAGTTCGAGCAAATCTCAGAGCTGCCGGCGTCGCAAGCCGCGTCCGCCACCGCGCGCGGCCGCGTTGTGACGCAAGCCACGTAGCCAAACTACGGAAGCAGATATGAAGCTCGTTGGTCGAAAGTGTGCGCACGCCAACTTCGCACGGCAGAAACATGTTCTCCGATCGTCGAACGTGCTCCCCGTTCAGCCAAACGTCGGCGATGGTTGCGAGTCCATCGAAATGCAACGTCTCATCGCCGCCGCCATTGAATCGTGTACGATACCAGACGTCGCGATGATCCAGCTCCAGTGGAGCTTCGCCATTCCACTCACCGGCATCCAGCAAAGCCGCTGCAAATGTCCCTGGCACTTGCGCCGGCAACCACTTCGCACTGTCAGTCAATTCCGCCGGGCAACGCGCGGCGTTCGCTGGTGTGCTTGTGCACTCCCAGCCATGGCTGAGCATTTCGGCCAACGAGGTGGAGCAGGAATACAGCCGGGCCATCCCTGCAACCCCAGTTAATGTCGCCGCTCGACGTGCGGTTGCAGGAGCGACGTCATGCTACGGCTTGCTCCAGACCGGTGATCACCCGTGCGTAATTATGCTCAAGAGTGTCGAACATCGCGTCGCACGGATCGGGCCGACGCTTGGATACCGCGCGGGCAACCTTGAATTGCATCGCTTTCGCCGTACCGGAGATCGTGCGAGCAGCCTCGTGCGCGTCCTTCAGATCGCCCATTCTGCCGTCTCGCAGCCAATCGATATGCCGTGCGAGCAGTTCGTAATTGGCGCCGAGCTGGCGGAAATTGTTGAACGCGTGGTCGTGGAAGCGGTCAGGATGGGCTATCAGCCATTCAAGCTGGTGCGGAAACTCTTCGCGGAAGCGCAGCATCGGGTTCTGAGCAGGACGCCGCCGAAGATGCTTCCGCAGCAACTGGACCGCTATATTCTTCAGTACCGCGCCAGTCAGCGGCGAGAACTGGAACTTTACGAACTCGACGTAAGGCGGCAGGACATCATCGACCACATGCTGCCCCGGCAGTTTGCGAAACGCGCCGGCATAATCTTCACCAGTCAGTTCGTAATGACCGGTATTGTGGAAATATTCCAGGCGGCCCGCGCGCGGTTCAATGACGTCGACAGCGATCGTCGTTTTGGTGTGTTGTGTCCGATAGCTCGTCGCCCGCGTATCCGGCAGGTAGTAGCCATCGACTTCGACCAGAACCAGACGACCCAGCTTGACCTGCTGGTACAAATGCTCTTCCAGTGGCAGATAGCTCGACAGTTCACCGACCACGATGCCGTACAGCAGTTCCAAATCCTCGTGCAGGTATTTGAAGAAGGTGAACTGATCGCCCTCGTAATCCTGCGCCAACGTCACGCCAAGTCCGGCAATCGGATCAAGTCCTCGGCCGCTCAGAATCTGCATCCAAGCGTCGATATAGCAATTGGTGACCGGCCAATCGCATTCAGCTACGGGTATCTCGATCGCTGCACTCATGAATCCAGCCGCAATGCCCGGAGCACGCGTGCCGGCCATTGGCTCGCGTCCAGGCCATGGTGCCGGAACAGGGCCAGTGTCAGACGCTCCAGCCCGAAGCCGACGCAACCACTGAAGGCGAGATTGCCATCTGCCGTCTGAATATCCCACACCTCGCTGAAGTGCGTCAGATGGTAGTTGAAGCTCATGCAGGCCGTCGGCTTCTCCTCGCTATTGATTGGGATCAGAAGCTCGTATTTCAGCCTCTGCTCTCGCTGACTGTCCGCGACCAACCGTCCCGATCTGCCGAAGAACGGATCGTTGGCGAGGTCTATCGTGACCGGCAGGGCGAGTTCGTGAGCGAAGTCCTGTGCGCGCTGGAGCCATATCTTGCGGAATTCCAGGACCTGCTCATCGCTCCCCAACCGCACGAACTCATGAAGCCGGAACGTCTGCATCCGCGCGGGATCCAGGGAAGGCTCGTGACGGAAACACCAGGACTGGATATCGTAAATACCGCCTTCTGCCGGGAGCCGTCCGCGCCGCGCGACGATCGGATACAGCGAATAGCAGGCTGCTGGCGTCAGCACGAGATCCGTAACTTCCTGCTGCCCCGTCCACGGCTCGTTCGCTTCCGCACAGCGCAGCAATGTCCGATGCGCCGCCTCGTTACCGCAAAAACAGTGGATCGTGCCGAGCAATTGCGGAAAGCTCTTCAGATAGCCGCTGCGAACCAGCGAGGCTTGCGGCATGGCGGGAGGAAACCGCAGCACTTCTGGCCGATCCTCGGCACCCACGCGGCCCGCCAGCTCGGCAACCGCATCAACGATCGCCTCGAAGCGGACGCTTCGCAGGAATACGCCATCGACCCCGGAGGGGATCAGCAGACCATCCGCAACCAGCCGGTCAAGAAAAGTTGGCGATGTTTCCATAATTCAGAACATCCCGATCGGTGGACGATGCATCAGCAGCAGGTTGCCTGTGCTTTCCTGCATCCGGTCGTTGTTGATCATGATCGGCGCTGACAGCAGATCGCGCAGGTGCCGGCCCACGCTGTATTTGGATCCGTTTTTGTAGCCGCTGATGCCGCAGATCATCAGCGCATGCTGCGCTACTTCGACGCATAGCTCGGAAATACTGGTCTTCAGGCTGTTCATGTCCGCGGTGAAACCCAGCGGCAGCGGGTGTGGACCAGTGGCTAGTGCTATGTCGTATTCGCGCAGCGAAGCGTTGAGGCGCGACTGCATAAGCTGGAGCAGACTGACGCCTTTGGCGAGCCGACGCCCACCGGGCGACAATGCGCCGCGCCCGTTGCGGGCCTGCTGCCGCAGATATGCGCGAGCGCGCGTCATGGCGTCGGTGGCGATGCCCAGCCAGACGCTGCACCACAACAGATGAGAGACTGGCAGCATTGTCTGACTGGCGATGTCAGCAAACGGCTCCGGCAGGACCTGCGCTGGTTCAGCGATCGCCTTGACACGGAACCCCTCGCTGCACGTCCCGCGCATGCCCAACGCGTCCCATGACGATGTGCGTTCCAGTGCCAAGTCATCGCGGAGGGCAACCATCATCACCTGGTCGGATGTCGCCGAGTCCGGACCACGCCGGGCAGTGATCAACAGCGCGTCGGAACTGCCACCGTACGAGATCGTCGTGGCATCCTTTGCCAACGTGATCTTCTCACCGGCGGTCTCGATGCAGCAGACGCTCGAATGAATGTCGCCGCCAGTGCCGACCTCGGAAGTGACAGAACCGAACAGCAACTGTTCGCGGCCAAGACGCTGCAACAGCGCGCGGTGCCACTCGCTCTGCATGCCATGGGCGACAATGCATGCCACCTGGATGTGATGCATGGCAAATATCATGGCGCTGGAGCCGCAAGATTGGCCAAGCGCATGGCACGCCGCAGCGACCTCTGACAGCGTGCTCTCCTGGCCACCTAACCGCCGGGGAACCAGGAGGCTCAGCAGCCGTTCATTCCGCAGCGCGGCGAGCGACGCTTCCGGTACGCAGTTCCCGCGATCAACCGCATCGGCATGCTCGGCTGCCACGCTCGCGACCGCGAGAGCGCCGGCATCCACGGTGGTGCTGATGCTCATGTGCTCGGAACGCGCTCGGTCAGCTCGGCGACGACGCGGGTAATGGACGCGATGCTTGCAAAGGTCCGGCGTGACAGCAGTTCGTCCGGCAGCTCGATATCGAATTCTTCCTCGATACTCATGAGCACATTGACGATCGCCAGTGAATCGAGTCCGGCAGCAAACAGATCCGCGTCGTCCGCAAGGTTTTCCACCGGAACTGCGAGACGTCCGTTCTGGGTGAGAATTTGCTTGATCTGGTCTTGCATTCTTGCTTTCCTGCACGCGTAGCCATTGCCGGTTTCTCACGAGATTGCGTCTCGCCGGCTGCGATAAATCCCACTCCAGCAAGTGGCGTGCCAGGAGCTCGCGCTGGATTGGATGGGTTCAACGGTGCGGGTCACCGTGATCGAAGTGTTGTCGCCGCGGGACTGGCTGTAACTCCTGAACGTTAAGCCGTCGTTGCGGCAGTGATCGCGTGGATGTGTGACGGGTTGGGCGGATGGATTATGCTCGACATGCGTTTACTAATGCACTCCCATCGCATCGGTGGCCCTATGGCCAATCTTGATCATCTCAATTTCGACAGGATTAACCAGCGCACCTACTGCGCGAAGCGTGTTGTCCGGCAGTTCCAGGCTGCGACCGGTCGGCTTGAACCAGGCGAGCAGGCCGCTTTCGCATTGATCGCGGATCACATACGAGAGGGCAGCATCCTGGATATTGGCGTGGGTGGAGGCCGCACCGCGCCTCTCATGCTTTCCCTCAGCGCCGATTACCGCGGGATCGACTATTGCCCGACGATGGTGGATGTCGCGCGAAGTCGATTCCCGCATCTGCAATTCGTGAAAATGGACGCCCGCCGGCTAACGTTCACTGATAACAGCTTTGACCTGGTGGCATTCAGCTACAATGGCATTGACTCCGTGGATCTCGCTGGACGGTTGGAGATCCTGCAAAATGTCCATCAGGTTCTGCGGCCGAATGGATATTTTGTGTTTTCTGCGCTCAACAGGCAGGGCAGCGAGCACGGCGACCACTGGCCCGATCTCAGTGTATTCCATGCTGTCGGTTGGTCGCCCAGTCGGCTGTTTCATGCGGCAGGCCGGTTCGTGCTCGGCGGCGCCAACTGGCTACGTCTGCATCACTTCGCGAAGGATGAGGGTGACGTAGCCATCGGCAATATCTCCGCGCATGCCTTCGGCCTGGTTACGCTGTTCACATCGCTCAAGGCGCAGCTACAACAGCTCGCGGATGCCCACTTCCAGGTGGAGGCGGTGTATGAACCGGACGGACGGCGTATCGCCTCTGACGGAAGCGAGGCGACGGACGCGCCCTGGTATCACCTCGTCGCGCGCAAACTTATCAGCGAGCAGTGATCTCCTGCCAAAGCTGTCGGGTCTCACCAAGAGGATCGTTCTCGATATGACATTCGGCATCCAACATCATCGTTGACCGCGTCTGCTGATCGTAGGTCGGCCAACGAGGTATCGATGGATAAACTGGCACTCCGCTATGCGCGAACGCAGCCCAGGTGCCTGACATTGTGGATGCCAGAGTGTGGGCAGCCGGGCTGCGATCCGTGGCATTCGTCAAATCGATTGTGTCGAAGGTGAATGGCACGTCGAGGGCATGTGGCGCCTTCAAGCGTCCGCCTTGCACCGGCGTCTCCCATTCGAACGAATACATGTAGACGGGTGCCGTCCCTTGCTCCGCCTTGCGTTCGGCAACAATCAGCGAGCGGATGCGGAAATTCGAATCAGTCAGCGTGGCAATCAGGCGTTCAGCCGGACTCATGTGGGGGTAGATGCGCCGATAAGTCTCGATCACGTGATCCGTGTGAGAGCCGGCGATGGCCGCTACACGTTCGCGCATTTCCGGTTCTGTTAGCGTGCGGAACCAGACCTTGTCATCGCGCGCAAGGAAGCTTGCCATCTCATCCTTCATATCTCCGATCAGGAGCGGGACGTTGGCGGAAACCTCAGGAGCCGAACCATCGAATGGATGCCGTGGCACAATGTTGCCGTCGACCACAGGCCCGAACGGGTAGCGGTCGAACAGCGGCAGCGCCGCGGGCCCAAGCGCCTTCTGTGCCGGCTCAACAGCGGCGAGAAGCTGCGTCATCGGCAAGGCTTGCAGCTTGCCGAGATCGCCGCGCGAGAGACCCAGCACGCTCAACACCGCATCGGTCAACCGTGCTGTCCGATCGCGCTCGCGTAGGCGCACTGCCGCGCCGCTTTGCACAATGGCACGATGGAACAGTCCACGCGCAGACGGCATTGCCAACAGCGTGCAGACCTTCCCACCGCCGCCTGACTCACCAAAGATCGTCACGTTCTTGGGATCCCCGCCGAAGCGGTCGATGTTGTCGTGCACCCATTCGAGCGCAGCAATCATGTCCAACGTGCCGGCATTGCCTGACGCGGCGAATTCCGCCCCGCCGACCGTCGACAGATCAAGAAAGCCGAAGATATTCAGCCGCTGGTTGACCGTCACGACGACAACGTCACCGCGCTTGGCCAGCCGCGAACCTTGCAGGCGTGCGACGTTCGCCGTGCCGTAGGCGAACGCGCCACCATGGAACCACACCATGACGGGCTTCTTCGCCGAGCTACCGATGGCGGGTGACCAGACATTCAGTGTCAGGCAATCCTCGGTCTCGGGTGAAGTATCGGGCGGGCCAGAAAAATCAGCGAGCTCGGGGCGCGTTGCCGGACGCAGCCCCTGTTGCGGCGCATGCCCAGCGTAATCGAGCGCATCGCGCACGCCGGTCCATGGTTGGGTCTTCCGTGGTGGCATAAAGCGGTTCGCGCCAGATGTCGTCGCGCCATAGGGAATGGTCTTGAACGCCGCTACACCTTCGATGATGGCGCCGCGCACCCGGCCGGATACTGTCTCCACTTCCGGCATCGTGTGACTGGCAAGGTCGTTCATGGCGGTCCTCCCGTTCCGTTCGTTTAGCATGCCGTAGATGCACAGGCCGCGTCGATCCCCAATACCGTTGCGAATTGCTTAACCTTCTGCGGTGACATTCCGCCTCCGTCGTAAGTCGGCGGAGGCAGAGTGGGTACGGAGTTTGCCGTTGGCGCTCGGGTCAGCGCGCGCGGATTGGCGTGGGACGTCGTGGAGGTCGCGCCGCTCGGCGAACAGACGTTGCTGCGCTTGCGCTGCTCAGGCGGCGATCTCAACGGCTTGGAATGGGACCTGCTGCATCCCGCCGAGTCCGTCGAACTGCTGCGCGCGGATTTGCGGCCAGAAGCCCCCGGTTCGCTCGCGGCATGGCGGCTGTATCACCGGGCGTGTCTGCTCGAGCAAATCCTCGGTCCGGACGATATCCTGCTCGCAACGCCGGGCCGCGTGCGTATCGAGCCGTATCAACTGGTGCCGCTGATGCGCGCTTTGGAATTGCCGCGGCCGAGGCTACTGCTTGCCGACGGCGTAGGCCTTGGTAAGACGATCGAGGCGGGACTGATTGCCTGTGAGTTGATCGCACGGCGACGGGCACACCGCGTCTTGGTCGTCTCGCCGGCCGGACCACTGCTGGTGCAGTGGGCGCAGGAATTGCGAGAACGCTTTGGCCTGCGCTTCACCGCGATCGCCGACGCCGGCGCCTTGCAGCAGCAGCGCCGCAGGCTTGAGCTTGGTGGCAATCCGTTCGATGCCATCGCGCTTTGCCTGGTGCCCTTGGACTTTGCCAAGCAGGAGCGCGTGCTCGAGGAACTGGAGCGCTCCACCTGGGATCTGGTCATTATTGATGAGGCACATCACTGCATCGGTACGGCGAGCGTGGATCGGGAAGCGACACAACGGCGGCGTCTGGCCGAAGTCGCCGCGCGCCGCAGCGATGGACTGCTGCTGCTGACCGCGACCCCACACGATGGGTATGATCCGCATTTCGCATCACTGATCGAGTTGCTCGACCCAAGTCTGGTGAATGGGCGCGGAGGCTTTGCTGGCAATGCGTATAGGCGGCATGTGGTGCGACGGTTGAAATCGCATATTCGCAATCCCGCGACAGGCGCTCCAATGTTTCGCGAACGCCGCGTGGTACCGGTGCGGGTGGAAATCACGGCTGAACCGGTGCGCCGATTCCATCGGGCGCTCGCGATATTTATTGCGCCACGGCTGCGGCGCGCGACCGGCCAGCGTGAATTTGCCGATGCACTTGCCTTCATCAGTCTGTTGAAGAGGTCGGTCTCTACCATTGGCGCCTGCGTCAACACGCTACGAGTGGTCGCCGAACGATATTCGCACGCCGATGACGAGACAGACGCATCACGCCGCGAGCGCGCGCGTTCCCTGCGAGCCTATCGCAAGCGTCTGCTGCGATTCGGTGTGCTCGATGCTGCGGACGAAGGCGATCTGGCGGAACTGGAAGCGGATGGAATGGCGTCCGATCTCCATAACTTTGCTGCTTCGATGGGTGCACTGGAGGGATTGATCAGACTGGGCGAGACAGCAGCGCGATCCGATCCCAAGCTTGAAGCAGTGGTTCGCGAGGTGCATTCGATACGTGCCGAATGCCCGGCGGCCAATGTCCTGATCTACACAGAATATGCCGATAGCCAGTTGGCTGCCGTCCAGGCACTTCGCAGTGCGAACACTGGCGAAGTGTTGGCGATCAATGGCCTCGATAGCGAGCGCGAACGCTCGCGGGCCGCGCAACGTTGCGCCGAACAAGACAACGTCATCCTCATCAGCACCGATTCATTGGCGGAGGGTCTGAATCTCCAGGAACGCTGCTGCCATCTGATCCATCTCGATCTGCCGTACAATCCGAACCGGTTGGAACAGCGCAACGGCCGGATTGATCGCTACGGGCAAAAGCACGACCCGCAAATCCGTTATCTGTATCTTGCTGGCACGTTCGAGGAACGTCTGCTGCTGCGCCTGATCGCGAAATACGAGAGCGCAAGAGCGCATCTGGATGTCATGCCCGATACACTCTCGGTCACCGCAGACGAGGTTGACCTGAGCACCGCTCTGGTCGCTGGCTTCGCCGAGAAGCAAGCGGGATTATTCGATGAGGAGCTGTCTTCGGTGCGCACGATCGATCGCGCCGCCGAAGATGCCAACACAGACGCGTATCGCGATTTGCTGCATGAAATCGACCGTGCATTCGATGGCTTCGAGCGTTCAGCCGTGCGGCACGGCTGGCAGGATGGGCTGGCAACGGTCGATGCAATAAATCGCCACGCCGACAAACATGCGCCGAATATCGATCTTCCAAGCTTTATCGCCGCAGCAATCCAGGCTGAGACCGGCCGTCCTGGTGCCGAGCGTCATACGTTGCTCTTGCCAACGGACTGGTGCGCTGGGCTCGACGGCCTGCCAGGTTTCGATCGCGAGCGATCAATCCTGCAATTCACCCGCAATCGCTCGCAATTCCACGACTCGCAAGACCGTGCCTTGGCATTCCTGGGTCGCGCTCATCCGATCGTGCGGCGCGCGTGTTCATATGCACAGCGTCTGGACAGCAAAGCTTGCGACAATCGCGTTGCCGTGGTGGTAGTCGACGCGAAGACACTCGCCCTGCTTCTCACCTTCAGCGTGGAGCAACGCAGCGCATTGCGATGCGAACTGCGTCGGTTGATTTCCGTGCTGCTTCCAGTGAATGGGCCGGCTAGAGAAATCACCGAAGCCGAGCACTGGCTGCGATTCACCAAAACGGACTTGCCTCCCGACAATGCATGGCATGATTTGTTCGAGAGCTGGGTCTCGTGTCGCCAACCAGAAGTCGCTGAAATCGCCGACAGCGCGATGCGACGTGAGCTCGGCCACCTGCAAACGACACTACAGCAAAGCCGTGGTCAGGAAGCCAGCCAGTTGCAATCTTGGCTAGGCACGCGCGCCGACGATATCTGCGGTCCGTTTCGTCCTCGGACAGGTGACCTGTTTGGTGCGATCGCGCGCGGCCCTGATTGGCAATTCCTGGACGCACCGCTCGATCGTCTCGCAGCTTTCGCAGCCGACAGTAGCAATACGGTGCCTCGGCGGCGCGAAGCATCAAACGCAGTGGCACTGTCCCTACAGCGGAGCGAGGCTCTCACGGCGTGCACAACTTTGTCACCGCCCACGCTCCTGCCGATTGGCATGCTCATGCTTGTGCCTCGGGCGCCGGCTGCGTGACCCTCGATCTGGGGGACTGCACGTTCAGCGGTTCGGCTTTCCCTGCGCCATTTGTTCACTTTGAGTTGGGTGAGCAACTCGCCAGACTTGAGCTGCTCCAGCAACGCAGCATCGAACGGGACTGGGCAGCGTTACGGCAGCGGCTCCGTTCCGTGGCTGGCGGTCAGCAGCGCAACTGCAATCAGGTCATCGCCCCTCTGGCTCAGGCTATTGGCTACGGTCTTCCCTCGCGCCAACACGATGTTACGACACGCGAAGGAACCGAGGATGGCGGCTGGCTCCTGCAAGCCTCATCCGGAACGGACCTTCGCGCCTGGGCTTTCGCGTCAGATACTGATCTGGACGCGCCACACCGTAGCGGACGGGCATATCGCTTCAGCCCGACGCGCTGTGCATCGCGCGTTCTGCGGTCTAACGGCGAAAGGCTCGGATTGCTGACCAACGGGCAGGAATTGCGCTTGCTGCTGTGTGACCCGGTTCGTTCGGATAGCCACATAGGGATTTCGCTTTCGGGCGGTGATGGATGGCGTGTGCAGGCGCTGGCGCCTGACTCCTTTCGCCTCGTTCTGGCATTGGCGTCGCCGCCAGGCATCGCGGCATTGCCGGAATTACTTGAAGCGGCTCGTCTAAGCCAGACGAGGGTCACCCAAGAGTTGCGCCTTCAGGCACGCGCCGCGATAGAGGGATTCTTACAAGCAGTCATCGATGGCAACGCCGGCCTTCAAAACCAGGCTGCGGCGCTGTGGCACGAGGGCCTGATCGTCGTCTATCGCCTGCTCTTCATCCTTAAGCTGGAAAGCACGAGTGAACCGTCGCGAGGCTTCAGTTTCGCCTCGAGCAGCCTGTGGCGCTCTGCATTATCACCCAACCGCGCGTTTGGGTCACTTGTGCGGCGGCATCTCGACCTTGGCCATAATACCGGACGTATGCTGGAGGAGGGACTTCGCTTCCTGTTTCGCATTTTCCGCGATGGTCTCTCATGCAGCGAATTGTCCGTGGCGCCACTCGGTGGTGCCTTGTTCGCCGCGAATACCACACCATTGCTCGATCGGCTCGTGTGGGGCGAGCGCGGCGTCGCGCTGCTGCTTGATCGGCTGTTGTGGACCACGCCGAAGGGCAGAGCTCGTGAACGTGTGCATTATGGCTCGCTGGACGTCGAAGATCTTGGACGTGTCTATGAAGCGCTGCTCGCATTGGAACCTGGCATTGCCACAACTCCCATGTCGCGACTACGGCGTGCGAAACTGGAAGTCGTGGTGCCGATGCAATACGCTGCGCGCTACCGCGATACACCGAGATGCAGCGGCACACACGTCGTTTGGATTGAAGACATTCCAGCCGGCCGCTTCTTCCTGCGTGCAGGACCAGGCCGCAAGGCCAGCGGTTCTTACTATACGCCACATGACTTTGTTCGCTTCCTGGTGCGCGAGACGCTTGCACCGCAAATAGCGAAGTGCAGTCCGGACTCGGATCCACAGCCCTGCGCGATACTTGACCTGAGGGTGCTAGACCCCGCGGCAGGCAGCGGACACTTTCTGGTGGAAGCCTGCCGCTTCCTGGGGGAGGCGCTCTATGTTGCGTGCCGCACATGCGATGACCTGGCCGCGGCAGCAGAAGAGGAGGCGGCCAATTTGGAACAGGCCAAGGCACGTGCCCGAGCACTTCGGGGCCGCATCGCATCATTACCGGACCCCGACGGTCTTCTGCTGGCTCACATGCCAAGCCGCGCAAGTGAAAGTGGCATATCACAAGCACGGGCAATGGCGATCTGCAGGCGCCTGGTCGCCGTGCACTGCCTTTATGGCGTTGACAGTAATCGGCTTGCGATCGAGCTGGCGAAACTGTCGCTGTGGCTGGAATCCTATGCCGAAGGGCTACCTCTGACATTCCTCGACCACCGGTTGCTGCACGGCGATTCTATTTCGGGAGCGTTCTGGTCGTCACTCACGACCTTGCCGATCAGCCGCGATCCGTTGGCTTATGACTTGACTGATTGCCTCGATAAGTCGGTGGCAACCGCGCTTCGCGAGATTCGCGCATTGGAAGCATCGATCGGCACCGACGTTGCTGATCTCGCTCTGAAATCGGCTGCGAAGCGACGTTTGGACGTCGCGCTTCGCCCGCTGCGCCTGCTTGCTCAGGCATGGTCGGGCGCGGTGATGCTGACAACGCACGCCGCCGACGCAGAGTGGGACGCATTGGCCCGCGCTGTGGCGGAGAACGGCGAATGGCCGAAAGCCCTGACAGCGATGCAAGCATCGATGCTTGAAGCGGGCGATATGGCGCTGCCGTGGGACCGGGCATTCCCGGAGGTTTTCTCACGAGACGAGGGCGGCTTCGACGCAGTGATCAGCAATCCGCCGTGGGACATCATGCAGCCAAACACTGCCGATTTTCTCGCGGCGTTTGATCTGGCCGTACTTGACGCGAGTGATGCGCGCATTGTCCAGGCCCGGTTGTTGGACGTTCCCGCGATCGCCGATGCCTTGCGCTTACATCGAGAAGGCTTCGTACGTCAGCATCGCATCGTCGACCGGGTGTACTCGCATCAACGAGTCGGTGCGCTTGGTGTGATCATGGGCGGCAAGCTCGATCTGTATCGGGTCTTTGCGGAACGCATGTTCCGCTTAACCGGACGCGAAGGCGCCATTGGAATGCTGGTTCCTTCTGCCTTCCATGCGAATGAAGGTGCAACCGGCGTTCGCGAACTGTATCTTCGGGAGTCCCGCCTCGAGACCTGTCTCTCCTTCGAGAATCGCGAAAAGCTGTTCGACATCGACGGACGGTTCAAGTTCGCTCTCATGGTCGCTCGACGTCCTGGGCCAACACAGACGATGCGCTGTGCCTTCTATCTGACAAACCTGGCGCAGTTCGCCGAACCAGAACGCGTGATCGAATATGATCGGGGCCTCGTTGCCATAACAGGTGGACAACATTCGACCTTTCTCGAGCTGCGTCATCGAGATGATCTGACGATGATCCGACAGATATTCCGTGAACATCGGAGGTTTGGCACGTGGTCGGCCTCGCTCGGTATCACTCTAAGTCGTGAACTCCACATGACCGACGATGCGCGCAACTTCGAACTTGTGACGACGCTTCTGCCGAAGCTGGGCAGCGATTACCTGCCTCTGCATGAAGGAAAGACCGTCCACCAATTCAACGACCGTTGGGACATGCCACGCTACGTGGTCTCGCTGAGTCGGCTGGCGTACAAACCCGCGACCATCGAAAGCTCCCGCTATTATCGCGCGGTTTGCCGCGAGGTCGCAGGGGCGACGAACGAGCGCACAGTCATCGCTGCGGTGCTTCCGCCAGGTGTTCTGTGCGGCCACACGCTCAGCGTTGAGCGAAACCCGGCTCGGCGACCCAATTCCGCCGCCTTGGTCCTGGTCACCATGATGAACAGCTTCTGCTTCGACTGGCTGTTGCGGCAAAGGGCAGCGGCACATGTCAGCATCTACATACTCGCCGGTCTGCCGGTGCCAGAACTCTCAGACGAAACCGAGCGCTTCCTGGCCCACGGTTGCCTGCGCCTATGTTGCAATCATCAAGGATTCGCGACTCTGTGGACCGAGCAGCTTGGCAAGAAGGCGCCTCGACGATGGCCAGTGGTTTCTGGGGCAGGCGAGCGTTGGCATCTGCGCGCTGCCATGGACGCTATCATAGCGAAGGCTTACGGCCTGGATTGGCAACAATACAAACGCATCCTCACCAGCTTTACGCACAAGTCGTTTCCCGCCGCACGAGAACTTTGCCTCGATGCTTTCGATGAGCTCTCAACGATCGGCCTGTGCAGTTTCGCTCGCAGTCATGACCCATATTGCGACATCCCACTGCCTGCGACGATTGCCAGTCCGGTCCTCGATCTACCGCTTGGTGGCACACGCGGCGTATAACGCCCCTAATAGCGGGGGAAACATTCGTCATGGAAGCGGAAAGCTTCGACTACATCGTCACGGGGGCGGGCTCAGCCGGCTGTGTCGTCGCAGCGCGGTTAAGCAAGTCAGGGAAGTATCGCGTGCTGTTGCTCGAAGCAGGCGGCAAGGACACGAACTTCTGGATCCATGTGCCGATGGGCTTTTCTCAGGTCTACGCCAATCCGCGCGTCAACTGGATGTACAAGTCGGAGCCGGAGGCGCAGCTCGGCAACCGCACGCTCTACCAGCCCCGCGGCAAGGTGCTTGGCGGCACCAGCTCGATCAATGGCATGGTGTATATGCGCGGCAATGCCGGCGATTACGACGAATGGCGTCAGCGAGGATGCACTGGCTGGGACTGGGACAGCGTGCTCCCCTATTTCAAGAAGGCGGAGCACCAGGAGCGCGGCGCCAACGAATTCCACGGTGTCGGTGGCCCACTGCATGTTTCTGACCAGCCACATCGGTCCGAGCTCGCAGATCGCCTGGTCGAAGCGGCTATTCAGGCAGGCCTTCCGCCGATCGAGGATTTCAACGACGGCAGACAGGAAGGCGCTGGGTATTTTCAGAGTACCAACCGGCAAGCGCCGCCGTTGGAGCACGGCGATGGCCTATGTCCGGCCAGCGCGCAATCGGTCGAATCTCGTGGTGCGCACTAACGCCCAGGCAACGCGTATCATAACCGAAAATGGCTGCGCGACTGGCATAACCTACATGAATGGCGGTGCGCCGCGGACGGCGCACGCACGTGGCGAGGTCATCGTCTGCGGTGGCGTGTTCAATTCGCCGCAACTGCTGCAATTGTCCGGCATCGGTCCGGGCGCATTGTCGCAGCAGTTTGGCATTCCGGTCGTCCGCGACCTGCCTGCCGTCGGCAATAACATGCAAGACCACTTTTACGTCCGCCTCGCATTTCGCTGCACAAAGCCGATCACCATGAATGAGCTGGCCAACAGTCTGCCGCGCAAGACGTTCTCGCGCTGGCGCAATGGGTGCTGTTCCGCTCCGGGCCATTGGCGGGCAATGGCGTCACTGCCGGTGCCTTCGCGCGCAGTGATCCGCGGCTGGAACGTCCCGACCTGCAATTCAATTTTTCGCCCTGGAGCTATGCGTCGCGCGACGCCCGCGGCGCGGTTGCGCATCCATTCCCCGGCTTCAGCCTCAGTGCGGTACACCTACGCCCCGACAGTCGTGGCACCGTGCGGATCAAAAGCCCAGACCCGCTTGCCCCACCATCGATCCGGTTCAACTTTTTGCAGACGCAATCGGACCTACAGGCGCTGATCGCGGGAATGCGCCTCGCCCGCAAGTTCACCCAGCAGCCAGCGCTGGCACCCTATGTGGCCGAAGAGATAATACCAGGCGCGTCAGTGACCACAGACGCGGAATTTGAAGCCAACATCCGCCAGAATGCCAATTCCAATCTCCATCCTGTGGGTACGTGCCGCATGGGACAAGAAGGCAATTCGGTCGTCGATCCCTGCTTGCGTGTATACGGTGTCGATCGGCTGCGGGTGGTCGATGCGGCCATCATGCCAACCGTCCCAGCCGGCAATACCAACGCACCAACGATCATGATCGGCGAGAAAGCGTCCGACATGATCCTGGAGGATGCTCGGTCGGCATAACTACCGCATTGCGGTGTGCGTTTGCCCGAACTGAGCGCTGCCTTCGCCGATCAGCGCGAACGGTGCCCAGAAGAACGGATGCGCCAGATTGGCAGGCAATTCCTTCCCTGCCTGATCGAGCAACCCAAGCTGTGCCGCGCGTAATGCCCCGGCCAACCCGCCATCTTCATTGGCCGCAAGCCGGCGAAGTGTATCGGCCACCAGGAACGCCGAGGTCTGGTCATTGATCGACCAGTGCGTCACCAGCATCGCTCGCGCACCAGCGAAGAAGAAAGCGCGTGCCAAACCGGACAGACTTTCACCGGATGTGCTGTTGCCTGGCCCGCCGCTGTTGCACGCCGACAGGATGATGACGTTCGCATCGAGGTTCAGGCCAATGACATCACTCGCCGTCAGGAGTGCGCCGGAAGCGTTGCGTGCGTTTGGCGGCGCGGATGTAACGATCGCCGGCTGATCCTGGCAGCGCAGCTCTGATGGCAACAATGCATGCGTGGCGAAGTGCAGGATGCGATAGTCCATGAGCGACATTTGGCGCACCGCATCGGCGGTGAACGCAGTGTTCAGCAGCTCGTCGGATGGCGAGGCACCAAGCAGTTGGCGCGCCGCATCCAGCTCGCGTTGCGCAAACGGCAGCGGCGGCAACGAGGCAAACAGCTTGGCGCTGTCGGCGCAGGTTGCGCCAGGGAAGCTCGCATCCGCCTGCGCCAGAGTCACTGGATGGAAGCCGCCAAAGCCGAACCACGGATGCGTGGCACGCGACGTACCCGCCTTGCGCAGCGCCACGAAATTCGCCGCTGACGGCACATGCGCGATTGTCATTTGCCGGATCAGCCAAGGCGCAGCCTGAAGATTTGCTGGATCAGCCGGTCCGGTCAGCAACAGCGCGAACGGTAGCGACAGCAGCGGGCCTGACGGCGCAACCACCAGCGCCTTCACGCCACTGAGGCGCTCGGACAGCGGTCCCAGCGTCGCATCATAGATTGCCTGGTCGGATTTCGTGTCGAACGCTGGAAGTTCGGCCGTTCGGCGATTCGATGCTGGCACGCACACGCTTGACGAGCGCGGTGACCGTATCCTCGTTGCCTCTCACTGGCGCAACGTCGATGGCACCGTCACGCAGCAGGAATGTCCAGCCGCCGTCCTTGGTCAGCATAATGGCCGCCAGAGCCTCGCCAGGCTTCAGCCCTGCCAGCACATCAGCAGCAGGGACGACCTGTTGCACCAGTTGTCCGTAATTAGGCGCCGCAGCCTGCAAAGCTGCATCCGCGTCAGCCAACTCGGACTGCGCATCGGCAATCGGCTTGTCCAGATCCGCGGGATTGCTCGGCGTGCCAGGCGGCACGCTGCCAGGCAACGCGCCGGCCGCCAACGCATCGCGCTCGCGATACAGCTCCGCAAGATGATCGGCTGCATCCTGTCGCCGCCGGATCGCCTGCGCCACTTTCGGATCGCGCGTATTCGCGGCAAGCCGTGCGGCCGCTTCGTCGATCTCGCGGCTGGTGATCGTGTCCTGCGCCAGTTCCGCTGTCTCGAACATCGTCGGCCCGAAGATGCTGGCGTTCTCCAGCATTGCGCGCCGCCTCCGCTGCATATGTCGCCAGACACGGTTCCAGCAGAGCTGGATCGGTCCCCGATTGCAATTCACGCAGCAACTCAGTGCCACGACGGCACAGGCTGATCGCCTGTGCGGCATCCCCTTGCTTCGCCGCGATGCCTGCCTGCAGCAATGCGGTCTCCGCAACTGGACGCGTCTGCGGCACGACTTGCGTGAAATCCATACGCGAGGCCGCGAAACCAGATTCCGCGGCGCCAGCCTCGCCCAATAGGTCCGCGGCCGTCGCCGTGGTTCGCGTCAGTCGGGCTGTCACCAATGGCACGCCGATGCGGTTGGCGCGCGCCAATGCCTCGGCTGATGCAATCGCAGCGGCGCTTTCCGACGGCCTACCGAGCTTGCGCAGCGCGATCGATTGGTAGCGGCGGACCTCGATCAGTCCCATCAGCGCCGATTGCGCGGTGGGATCGACCATCAATTGCTGGTCCGGCAAGGTGACCAGTGGAGCGGCACCCGAGACGCCGACGAGCCGCACGCCAGCATCAGCGTTCTGTAGGCTCTCGCGCGGCACGAGTGCCTGATATCCGCTCGCCGCTTCATCCAGTAGCGCCAGCGCCTGCTGATCATGACCCTGATTAAGCGCATCCAGGGCGCGGTAGTGCTTCAGTCGCGCAACCGCTGCCTTGTCGTTTGCATGCGGTGCCAGCGTGTCCGCCTGCTTGAACAGACCATCGGCTTCGGAGAAGCGCCCCTGATCCGATACCTGCAACGCCAGATGCATCAGCGCATTGACAGTGTCGGGATCGTTTCGGCCAAGCGCGCGCTGTTGCAGTGCCAGCGCGGCACGAAATGCCGTCTCAGCAGCGGCGAAATTCTCGGAGAGGTTGGCGCGCGCACCGACGTCCATCAAACGCTGATACTCGCCGACATCGCCGGCACGGTATGCGTGCGACGCCAATTGCGACGCAAGCAGCAAATCGGCTGCTGACTGCGCCAAGGCAACCGTCGGAGCGCTGATCTGACCCGACTGAACGCCGATCGAACGCTCGATGAGCGGCAGCGTCGGCAGAATGCCATCCGCTTCGTAAAGGCGCCCGCCGGCAACCGAGACCAACGCGACCTGTGGCCAGCCACCAATACGGCGCGTGCATTGCAGCACCACCGCCGGATCGCCTTGCAGTATCGTTGTGGCGCGTGGCGCATCACAGGCAAAGCGTTCGTTGATCGTATCGCGCCAGGGCCCGTTCGTCGCGACCGTCATCAGCGACGCGGCATCGGCAGGTCCATCGGCACGAACGCGCGCTGCCGGCTGCTGCCAGGTTCCACAGAATATATCGACGCTTCCAGCCGCGCCGGATGGCAATTGATTGCAGCTTTCGCCGCTTGCGTTTTGGCCGAGGCTGACGCCCTTGTCCGTCTGGCCTCCCGCACGCGTGCCGCCGCTATAGGCGGATTGCGGTGGTTGGGTGCAACTCGCCAACAGGCAGGCCAGAACCAGTCCACGGAGGATCGAGCGCATCAATCAGTAATCCAGATAGCTGATGTTGGGTGGAACAACGTCCGGATCAGTCAATTGCGGAGCAGCGGCGGGAAGCAGCGGCAATGCCACCAAGACCAGCCTGGGTAAGCTAACCAACGGTGGAGGCATGCCCGGCAAGAACGGGAACAATCCGCCCAGTGTTGAGGTCACGTCGCTGTTGGAAAGCTCAATCGTTAACTCGGTTGGGGTGGGTGTGAGCGTCGGCAACGTACATGCGGCGGCCGCGATGACGCAGCCATTGAACAGGTAGTTTGAGTTGATTGCCGGTTCAATGAAACCCAACGCGGCCGCGGGGCCACCCGTGATGCCGGCAATCGTTCCAGACAGAGCGGCGGCGCCAGGGACGCTGTAGATGACGTCGAGCGCGTCGACGAACACGCTGCCGGCGGCAGTTCCACTCGTCAGGTCCAGGATCAGCCACGTACCGCTTCCTGCCAATCCTGCCGGCGGATCAAACTGCATGTTGCCCGTCGTGGCGATCTGTAGCGTCGTTGGTCCACTCCCACTCGAGTTGAACACGAAGCTGGTGCCGACTTGCACGAAGCTGCCCGCTTGCAGATAGACGCCTGGCGCGCCGTTCGATGGCTCTAGCGATGGTTGCAGCGGTCCTGGTGGCCTGGTGCTTCCGCTGGTCAGGAGCAGCGCCCCATCGCCCAGGGTAATTTGGTTGCCCGGATCCAGGATCGTGATATTCGGCGCGCTGATCGCATTCGAGATGAGCAGATTGCTGTTATCGTCCAGCAAGAAGTTCGCTGCACTGACTGCGGACAGAGTGCCGATCTGGTTATTGCCAGTCAGCGTCATGGCGCCGGTCGTGCTGCCCAGGTAGGTGCCGATGGTCATCGCACCTGTTTCGGTGAATGATCCGGCGACCGAGGCGACAAGCGTTCCAGCAGCGATCGATCCTGGTACCGTCAGATTGTTCACCGACAGTCCAAGTGCGCCACCCGCCAGCTCGCCATTGATCGTCAGCAGCCCCGGTGTGCTGATTGCCCCACCAATGCTTGCCGTGACAACGCCGTCGATAGCGAGATCGCCACTGTCGGTGAAGTCAAATGTAGTGGCGGCAATATTGCCGAGCGTCGCCACCGTATTGCCGCTGTCCGCTAACGTCCACGTAGTGCCGCTTCCAGCCAGGTTGTTCACGGTCAGGGCACCGCCCGACTGGCTGATCGGCCCATTGGCGAAGAGCTGCAATGTATTTGCGATGCCGGTCACGTCAAGCGGGCCACCGATATCGACCGCACTTGCCGACACCACAGGCGATGTTGCTCCAAGCGGGACGTTGGTAAAGCCACCAACCTCCAGAACGCCGCCGGTCGTCTGAATGACGGACAGCAAGTCGGTACCGATGCTGAGCGCGCCCTCGCCTAGCAGGCTCACCGGTTCCGCCGACAATGACGCCAGCTCCACAGTGCCGCCGTTTGTCGTGATGCTCTTGGCATCCACAACGTTGTAATTGTCGGCGACCAGCGTGATGCGGCCGTTCGGCCCAGCGGTCAATGTTGCGGGCACTCCGGGAGCAAATCCGGCGGGCGAGCCGAATGTCAGCGTGCCACCAGGCGCTGCGACTTCGAAGAATAGGTTATTGGCGCTCTGGGCGCCAGCCAGCGTCAGATTGGGGGACGCCGTGACGACGTTCAGATCACCGCCGGTAACCGTAAAGCTACCAATGGAACCGATCGCATTGGCGGTGCCGATAAGGTTCACAGTCCCGCCAACGCCGTTGCTGCTGAAAACCGAAGCGGCGGTGATGACGCTGCCGGTGGTTTCACTGATCGGTCCTGAACTGTTCAGGTCCACAGCCTCAGTTAGCGAACCGAAATTGCCAGTGATTGCGATCGACCCCGCTGTGGTGGTGGGTGTACTCCCGCCAAATGGAGTGACGGCGCCGAGACGCAGGGTGTTTGCGGTGATGGCACCGAGCGAACTGCCACCGCCGCCAATGGTCAATGCGCCACCCGCAGCGAACGGGCCAAGCTCGAATATCGTGCCGGCCGACACGGAGCCGTTGTTGACGAACAAGCCTGTCTGGAAGCTCGCGAGCGTACCCGCCGTCACGGTGCCGGTTGGAGCGATCGTTATGCCACCAGGATCAGAACTTGCGAGATACACCTGACCCGGCGCGGAGACGGCGCCAGTGACGACAAGCGGTGGGTCATCCACGAGTGCGAAGCCGAGAGTTGGAGCGGCGGCGGCGGTGGTCAGGACGGCAAAGTTGCCCAGGCTGTTGATCGCGTTGTTGTCGAGCAGACTGACCTGACCGGTACTGGGGCCGGACAGCGTGCCGGCAGAGCCAGTCAGCGTACCTCCGGTAATGATCCCAGCGGTTTGCGTTATCGCACCGGGGGACGCGATGAGCTCGATGGTATCGCCGGTCCCTGTGCCACCAGTGACATTTGCCGCAAGGTTTATGTTGTTGGCCTGTAGAAACACGTTGGTTCCTGCGGTCAACGGCTGATTGATCGTCAAGGTTGAAGCCAGTGTGGCCAACCCGATAGAGCCGGTCGTTGTTATTGGGCCGCCGAGCGTGATCGAAATCAACTGCCACGTTCAGATCCGCCAGTGGTGTTGTCCCGCCCACGACCCCGAACGTGACTGCGTTGAAGGAATTGATGGTCAAATCGAAGCCGCCATCCAGCGTGCTGGCAAAATCGAGCGCGCCATTGACGTTGACTGTTGTCGCACTGCCGAGCGTCACGGCTCCATCGAACGTCGTCGCTTGCTCAAGAGCCAGCGTGCCATTGAGTGTGGTCGGCGCCGCCGGGAACACGTAGGGCGGCGCGCTGCCGGTGATCTGATAGGTGCCACCGTCCAGTGTCAGCGAACTGGGCGTTCCAAGCGTCAGGTCACCCGTGGTCGTGATGCCACTGAGTGTTTCCGCCCCGGCGGTCGACAGGGTCAGCGAATTGGCGCCGCCGGTGACCTGCCCGTTGAGCGCGATGGCGCCGCCGTCAGTATCGGCGAGTATGATCGACGCACCCAGGGAAGTCGGGCCGGTGTAGGTCTGTCCGCCGCCGGCTGTCGTGACGTTCGCGTTCAGGACCGGATCCGAGGTCACGCTCAAGCTCGTCAGCGGCGTGCCTCCGCCGACCGTCCCGTCGAACGTGGCCACGCCGGCCCCGGCGTTGACGACGAGTGCATGGGCGCCATCGATCGTGCTGTTGAAGGTGACCGACGCATTGGCGGCGCTGCCGTCGAACGTCGTGTCGCTGCCGAGCGTCACGGCACCGAAACCGGTCGATAGGCCGATTGTCAGCACCCCGTTTGTTGTGACCGCAGGGAAGTTGTAGAGCGCGCCGTCATTCCCGATGGAATATGTCCCGGTGTCCAATGTGATGATGCCCGGCAATACCGCGCCTGCGGGGCTTGTATTCATCGTCAGCGTGCCGGACCCGGTCGTTGTGACCCCGTGCAGGGTCGCAGGCCCGCCGAGCGTCGTCAGCGTTAGCGAGTTTCCGCTACCAGTGACCTGCCCGTTCAACGTGATCGCGGCACCGGACGTGAACAGCGTGACCGAGTTGCCGAGGGTGATCGCGCTGTTGTAGGTCTGCCCGTTGCCCGCTGAGACATCAGTGTTGAGCGTCGTGGTGACGGCCGTCGCAATCAGATTGCCAGCAACATTTATTCCGTTGTTGATAATTATCCCGCCATTCGGGGCAGATAGATTGACCGACAGCGCTCCGCCCAACTCGATATCGTCGATCTGCGAATTGATCGTGATCGAACCGGCCCCACCGCCGGCTCCGGCGTCGAGGGTCAGGCTCACAGTTTTGGCGGCGGTGAGCTGGATCTGACCGTCGCCGGCGCCGAGAGTCACGCCGACCGTAATATTTCCGGCCCTAAGTCCCGGCCGGATTGCTTGTCGTAACGGTGACCGAGGTGCCGGCATCCAACGCGTTGTTGATGGTTGACGGGTCGATAAAGGAGTTGTCAGCAGTCGGAAGGCACAAGCCGGCCGTACACGTTATGGGAGTGAACCCGCCAGGCGGGCTCGTCGTAATGTCGATGTTGGAGTCTGGATCGAGCAGCCAACTGCCGCTGGTGCCGTGCGGCGCCACGGCGCGAACCGATGCAGTCGATCCGATATCGAGTATTCCCTCACCGGACGTTTCGACGAACCCGCCATTGCCGCCGTTCGGGCCGCCGTTCGCGCTGATCCGGCCGTCCATCTGAGTCTTGCCGGTGGACAAGACCGTGACATGGCCGCCATTGCCCTTGGCAGTGGCATTTGCGGTCAGGACGGCACCCGCCTGCACCAGAACGTTCTTCGCGGTCTGGGTAGGCGTGACGCTGGGTCCGCCCTTGGCGCGCGCCAGCGTGGTGCCGATAGCGACTGTACCGCCACCTGCCTTGCCTGAGGCATTGATCTTCGCCGTGGAGGCGATAGTGACGGCCTTGTTGGTGACGACCTCGATCGCGCCGCCCTTGGTGCCAGGCGCGTTGCCCACCGCGGACAACTGCCCTTCGACGATGATCGATCCGCCAACGCCGTTCAGCGCGATCGCGCCGGTCTCGTCCCCTATCGTGGCCGCGCGGATCTTGCCACCCGCCTGCACCAGGTTCTGCACGATGCCATCCGCCGCCCGCGCGGTAAGCTGCACCGTGCCGCCATCGGCGATGATCACCCCTGTGTTGGTCACCAGCGCCGTGACGGGCTTGCCGTCCTTGCCCACCGGCGCCTGCGTCACCTGATTGTTCACGTCGAGCGACAGCAGCCCGTCGCCATACAGGTCGAGCGTCGCGGTCTTCGCCCCCGCCAGCACCACATGGCCGAGTTCGGCGGTGATCGTGCCGCGATTGGCCACCTGGGGCGCCACCAGCGCGGCAAGGCCTGCCTGCCTGACGGTGATGTTGCCGTTGTTGATGACCGCGGCGTTGGGATTGCCCGGCTGGTCCAGCACCAACTGGCCGCCGTTGACGAAGTTCTGCACGCTCTGGTTGGTCATGCCGATGGCGGAGACCATCAGGCCGGTGGTGTTGACCTGCGCGCCTTTGTAGAAGGTGACGCCGGACTGGTTGACCAGCACGACCTGGCCGTTGGCATCGATGCGGCCGGCGATCTGCGAGGGATTGGAACCGACGACGCGGTTCAGCGTGACCGACTGCGCCGAGGGCTGGTTGAAGGTGACGCTCTGCTGGCTGCCGACATTGAAGCTCTGCCAGTTGACCGCGGCGCGCTGCGACGACTGGTTGATCGCGGTGTTGTTGGCAGCCTGGCTGATCGAGGCGACGCCGCCCACTACGACCCCGCCGGTCGGGCGGGCGTTCGCAGCAGGTTGCGCGTGCGCGGGAAGGACAACAGTGAGCGCCAGGCTGGTCTGCAACGCAGTGCCCAGCAGAAGGCCATGAGTTGTTGAATATTTCATTGTGCTGGCACGCTAACCCAGGCGGTCGTTGGCGCGTGTGATCGATCGCATTGGCCGATATCACTTTTTCATGAGCGGTTCTTGTCACAGAACCAGGGCGTTCCACAAGCGAGACTGGCGCCGGCCGCGCGTCCATGCTGCAATGCAGCATAATCCACCGCACGCGCGAGGTCCGGCACGATGGCAAAACAGTTATTTCACCTCTCCTGGTTCCTGTCGCAAGGCTACGGTCCGAAGACGTGGCGCGGACATTGGCCAGGGCCAAGCAGCGACGTCGCGCGATGGATGATGCCGGACCTGTTCCTCGATCTCGCCCGCGGTCTGGAGCGTGCCTGCTTCGATTATGTCATCATCGAGGACTCCTCGATGGTGCCGTACACCTTCAAGGGTTCGCACAACACTTACCTGCGCTATGCCGCCAGCACGCCGAAGCTCGACCCGGCTGTGCTCGTGCCCTACCTCGCGCAGGCCACCAGGCACCTTGGCCTTATTCCAACGCTGTCGGTCACCGAGTATCCACCCTTCCTGCTGGCGCGGCTGGTCAACTCACTGGACCATGTGACCGAGGGACGCGTGGGCTGGAATTGCGTCACCAGCAGCAATGACGGCGCCGCACAGAACTATGGCCATGCCGGTCAGCCACCGCATGACGAACGCTATGAACTTGCCGACGAGTTCGCCGATCTGGTGACAAGGCTATGGGACGCATGGGAGCCGGATGCCGTCGTGATCGACCGCGATGCGCCAATGTTCGCCGACGGCAGCAAGGTCCATCCGGTGAATTTCGAGGGCAAGTATTTCCGTTGCCGCGGTCCGCTGAACGCCCCGCGTTCACCGCAAGGCCGTCCGCCGATATGTCAGGCGGGCGGTTCGCCGCGCGGCCTAAAGTTCGCCGCGCGCTGGGCTGACACGATCATCACCGATGCCGGCAGCGTTGAAGCAATGAAGGCGTATCGGGCAAAGATGAAGAACCTTGCGGCCGCGACGGGACGCGACCCCGATAAGGTGAAGGTGCTGTTCCTGGCCTATCCGCTGGTGGACGTCACGATGGACGCCGCCCAGGAACGGCGGCGCCTGTTGCGCGAGGACGCCAATCGACACCTGGAGATGCAGCTCTCCAGCATGTCGCGCCTGACCAACATCGACTTCTCGAAGTTCCACCCCGACGAACAGTTGCCCGAACTCCACACCAACGGCCACCAGTCGTCGCTCGCCAAATGGATCGGCAAGACACCGCGCGAGGTGGCGATCAGCCAATCCACCAAGATGGGCATCGACTTCACCGGCACGATCGATCACGTCGCAGGCATGATGCAGGAGATCATGGAGGAAGTCGGCGGCGACGGCTTCCTGTTCTTCAACACCTATTTCGATCGCCGCTACATAATGGAAGTGTGCGACGGCCTGGTGCCGGAGCTACAGCGCCGCGGCCTGACCCGGACGCGTTACGCGCACAAGCTGTTCAAGGACAACCTGATGGAGTTCTGATATCCGCTCCTTCGTCATGGTCGGGTCAAGCCCCATAGGCGCTAACATAAGGTCGGAACGCATTCGCGAGCCGCAAATGCCGTCTATGGATCGCTGTGTCTGGAGGGGCAAAGCATGTGAACAAACCGGGGAAACTGTTACCTACGTGCCCGGTCTAACGTGTTACCAATGATGCCGGTTGAACCCACGCCCGGCCATGACGATGATTTCGACGCCGTCGCCCTTATGTTAGCGCTTATGGGGCTTGACCCGGCCATCAGCGTGCAGTGGCATCCTGGTGCCGTTGAGGCTGATGGCCCGCGTGAGGCCCGCCATGACGATGAAGGAACGGTCAGACAGCGAGGCGAAGCAATCTGGGGCTACAGAGTCGCGCCTCCATCGATCGCCACTTCGGCCCCCGTGATGTAGCCGCTCTCATCCGACAACAGGAACAGCACGAGCTGCGCCACTTCCTCCGCCGTGCCCATGCGCTTCATCGGCACAAGCTGTAGGCGGCGTTCATTCTGTTCCGGCGTCCGTACCTTCAGCATCTCGGTGTCGATCGGCCCTGGGTGCACCGAGTTCACGCGAATCTTCTGTGGTGCGAGGTCGATGGCCGCCGCCTTGGTCATGCCACGCAACGCCCATTTCGTGGCACTGTAGGCGATAGCGCCAGGTGACCCGCGCAATCCGGCAACCGACGAGATGTTGACGATAGAACCGCCACCCGAACGCTCCATCAACGGCACAACACATTTCATACCGAGGAAGCAGCCGAGCTGGTTGATCCGCATGTGGCGCTCGAACAACTCCACATCTGTCTCCATCAGGCGTTTCGGCTGATAGATGCCCGCGTTGTTGATCAGACCGTGCAGGCCGCCCAGCTCCTCGGCAACCCGAATTGCCGCGTCCCAATCAGCTTCCCGCGTCACGTCCTGATGAACAAACCGCGCGGCCCCACCAAGTTCGCCGGCAAGTTGCCGCGCTTCCGCCTCCAGCACATCGCCGATCACGACACGTGCGCCTTCTGCAACACACAAGCGAGCCTCCGCCGCGCCTTGCCCGCGCGCGCCACCACTGATCAGGATGATCTTGTCCTGTAGGCGTCCCATTAATTCCTCCCGCCGCTTGGGCGTGTATGATTGCACGACAAACAACGGGAGCGAACCCAGGATGAAGATCACGAAATTGACCACCTATACGGTCCCTCCTCGGTGGTTGTTCCTGAAGATCGATACCGACGAGGGGATTTCGGGATGGGGTGAACCGGTGCTCGAAGGCCGCGCTTCCGCGGTCGCCGCCGAGGTGGATGAACTGGCCGACTATCTCATCGGCAAGGACCCTCATCAGATCGAAGATCATTGGACGGTGCTGTATCGCGGCGGCTTCTATCGTGGTGGCGGCCTGCACATGAGCGCGCTTGCTGGAATCGATCAGGCCCTATGGGACATCAAGGGAAAGGCGCTGGGTGTGCCGATCCACCAGCTGCTGGGCGGACAATGCCGCGATCGCATTCGCGTCTATTCCTGGATCGGCGGCGATCGGCCCAGCGAGACGGCAGAAATCCGCGAGGAATTGCGTCGCGCGCGGCTTCACCGCAGTGAAGATGAATGGCACCGAGGAACTCCAGTTCATCGATACCCACGCGAAGGTGGACCGGATGCTGGCGAATGTCGCGGCGGTACGCGAAGCGGTGGGGCCGCACATCGGCATCGGCATCGACTTCCATGGCCGCGTGCATCGGCCCATGGCGAAGGTGCTCGCCAAGGAGCTGGAACCGTTCAAACTGATGTTCATCGAGGAACCCGTGCTGAGCGAACACGCCGAAGCGCTGAAGGAGATCGCCAATCATAGCAGCACGCCGATAGCGCTGGGCGAGCGCTTGTTCTCACGCTGGGACTTCAAGCGGATCCTCGCCGACGGCTATGTGGATATTATCCAGCCCGACCCATCGCACGCCGGCGGCATCACCGAAACACGCAAGATCGCAGCCATGGCAGAAGCCTACGACATCGCGTTAGCGCTGCATTGTCCGCTCGGTCCGATAGCGCTTGCAGCGAACCTCCAGCTCGACGCGATCTGCTACAATGCTTTCATCCAGGAGCAGAGCCTCGGTATCCACTACAATAGGACCAATGACCTGCTGGATTACCTGGCCGATCCCTCGGTGTTCGATTACCGCGATGGATTTGTCAGCATTCCGCAGGGGCCCGGGCTTGGCATCGAGATCAACGAGGAGTTCGTCCGCCAGAAAGCCGCCGAGGGTCACCGTTGGCGAAACCCGATCTGGCGCCATGCCGACGGCAGCTTCGCCGAATGGTGAAGGACCCGCTATAGGCGGTCGCGGATCTGCTGCACGACTGCGGCGACTACCTGATCCCACTCGCCCGGGCGCTTCTGTCGGAACAGGCGCGCGGTCGGATACCAAGGACAATCGTCGCGATCGATCAGCCAGCGGAAGTCTGAGCTGAACGGCAGCATGACCCAGAGTGGCCGCGCCAGCGCACCGGCAACATGCGCGACGGCCGTATCGATCGAGACCACCAGGTCCATTTCGTCCGCGATCGCAGCAGTATCGGCAAAGTCCTGCAAATCGGCGCTGTGGTCGATCAGCAACGGATTGGCTTCCAGCCAGGCGCGATCCGCATCGGTCATTTCCTTCTGCAGGCCATGAAATTCGAATTGCTGGCACCGCAGCAAAGGCGCCAACGTTGCCAGCGGCATCGAACGGAACGGCAGATGCTGTTGACCTCGCCATGCCAGCGCGATGCGCGGCCGCGTCCGCTCGCCCAATTGCGCGCGCCATTGCGCTCGATAAAGCGGCGCCACATGCAGATAAGGAACATTCGCCGGGATCGTCGCAACTTCCGTTCCGAACGCCAGCGGCAGGCTCATCAGCGGACAGACCAAATCCAGCTCTGGCGCCTCCTCGAAGCCGGTCAGCACGGAATCGACCCCCTGCATTCCGGCAATCAGCTTGCCCAGCACAGGCTGCACGCGGACAATCACCTTGGCACCACGTTCAGCGACCAGAGGCGCGTAGCGCACCATATGGATCGTGTCGCCGAGCCCCTGTTCGGCCTGCAACAGGATCGTCTTGCCCCGGATGTCCTCACCGCGCCAGAACCAGGCATCCTCTGGCAACGTCAAATCCGGAAAAGCACCCGGTGCGGTAAACCGTGCCTCGAACTTCCCCCATCCCTCGGACCATCGCCCGATTCCCAGCAACGCCAGCGACTGATTGAGCCGCAAACCCTCTGATGCCGCGCCATTCTTTTCGGCGGATTCGTAGTGTTGCAACGCTTCGAGATTGCGGTTCGCTCCGAGCAGTGCATTCCCCAGCGCAATGTGTGCATCGTTGTCGTCGGGCCGCAATGCGACCGCCTGCTCGAAATACGGCACTGCCTCGACGTGCCGGAACATCCCCAACAGCGCGCCGCCAAGACCGGAGATCGCCGCAGGATGGTTGGGACGCAAACGAAGCGCACGGCGGTAGTATTCGCCCACCTCTTCGTATCGCTCGCGCGCTGCTTCCGGTTGCATCATTCGCCGCAATGCGTTGGCCAGACCGATCAGCGCCTCCGGATCGTCTGGATCGATTGCCAGCGCGCGGCGATGGCACTCAGCGGCCTCTGCATTGCGATCGAGCAGACAAAGCGCCTGGCCAAGATTGTTGTGCAGCAGCGCATGATCCGGTCGCAGCACGACAGCCTGGCGATATGACTCCACTGCCTCTTCAAGCCGGCCGGCGGCACGCAACGCATTGCCCAGGTTATTGAGAATGCCCGCGCTGTTTGGCACCATGGCGAGGCCTTGCCGATACACCTCGATCGCCTCATCGAACCGGCTTGCCTCGTACAGCGCGTTGCCGAACGTTTGCAGGATCGCCGCATTGTTCGGCTGGATCGCCAGCGCACGGCGGCAATAATCGAAGGCAAATTCGGTGTGGTGCTGCGCCAGTTCGGCCGCGGCCATGTCGCTGAGTGCCGCTGCTGTGTCCGCTTCGGTCGCCGAACCACTTCCTAATGCCGCGGCCAGTAGATAGGCCGCTTCATCTGTACTTGCCCTGGCCCATGCGCACGCGGCCCAACAGGTGCAATGCCTTAAAGTCGTGCGGCCTCGCACCGAGAATCTCGCCGCAGCACGCCGCGGCTTCCGCCAAGCGGCCCGCCTGATAGTGCTGTAGGGCAAGGTCAAGCATGGCGCGTCAAATAACCCAACCGCCGGTTTGTCGGTAGGGCTGCGGGTGCTACCCTCGCCCGCATCAGCCGAGGAGGAAACGCCATGGCCAGCCGCATCAACCGCGCCATTGAGCTGCTAGAGCAGGGGCAAGCGATCTACTACGACGGCCCACATACCGGCCACGTGCTGACCCACGCGCAGGGGCGCGACGACGCCGGCACCTGGGCTGATTATCTCAATGTCGGTATGGAACATGGCGCGTTCGATATGACCGGCCTCGCGCATTATATGCGCGGCCTGGTCGATGGCGGTTCGACGCGCTCCGGCCATCGCACCCCGACAATCATCGTGGAAGCCCCAGTGAACGGCACCGACGAACCCAATGTGCGGTTCAACGCCTGGCAGTTCCGCCAGATCCTTGGCCGCGGCGTGCACGGCATCCTGCTGTGCCAGGCGGAGACCGCCGACGCGGTCCGCGCATTCATCGAAGCCTGCCGTTATCCGCATCATGCGAACGGCGTGGACGCGTCGCTGCCATCGCCCGTGGAGCGCATGCGCGGCGCGCGACGGCCGGAGCAAGCTGCCGACGGCAAGCTGGGCATCGGCACCCGTGGCCGCGGCTCGGAAGCGACCGCGGCCGAGATTTGGGGTGTGTCACAACAAGAGTATATGCAGCGCTGCGATCCCTGGCCGCTGAACCCAGCCGGTGAGCTGCTGCTAGGCGTGAAGCTGGAAAGCCCCGAGGGGATTGCCAATTGCGACGCCATCTGCGCCGTGCCTGGCCTTGGCTTCGCCGAGATGGGGCCGGGCGATCTTGGTTTGTCGCTTGGCTACACGACGCTTCAGCGCGACCCCTATCCACCGGAAATGGCCGAGGCGCGCGAACGCGTGCTTGCCGCCTGCCGCCGCAACGGCATCGCTTTCCTCGAGGGCTGCTCACCCGCCAACATCCGCGCTCGTCTCGACGAAGGTGTTCGCGTCATCGCCGGCCATAGCCCGGAAACCGCCCAAATTGGCCGCGACCACCAAAAGCGCATGATGCCAGTATGATTCGCGCAACACCCCTCTCCGCCCCCATTGGGCGCGGAGAGGTTGGGTGAGGTGGGGGCGCCGCATGTCCGACACCCTCGTTCTGGACTCTATCGAACTCATTCCTCGCCCGTGACGTCACGCCGCACGTCCACAAGCTGGAACACGACGACATCTACCCCGAAGCCATCGTCGCCCGCATGCGCGAACTTGGCCTGTTCGGTGCAACGATCGCCGCTGAGTACGGCGGCCTTGGCCTGCCCTGCGCAACCTACGCCGAGATCGTCGAACGCATCGCGGGCGTCTGGATGTCGCTGACCGGCATCTTCAACTCGCACCTGATCATGTCGGCGATCGTGCAGCGCAACGGCACCGAGGCGCAGAAGCGCGAATTCCTGCCACGCTTCGCGTCCGGCGAGTTGCGCGGCGGCCTCGCGCTGACCGAACCCGACTGCGGCACCGACCTTCAGGCCATCCGCGTCACCGCGCGCCGTGACGGCGATTGCTATGTGGTGAACGGCACCAAGACCTGGATAAGCAACGGTATCCACGGCTCCTGCTTCGCGTTGCTGGTAAAGACCGACCTGACTGCCGAACCGCGGCATCGCGGCATGAGCATGCTGCTCGCCGAAAAAGGCCCCGGCTTCACCGTCAGCCGCAAACTGGAAAAACTCGGCTATCGCGGCATCGATAGTGCCGAGCTTGTGTTCCAGGACTACCACGTGCCAGTCGACCGCCTGATCGGCGGCATCGAAGGCCGCGGCCTGCAACATGCACTATCAGGGCTGGAACTCGGCCGCATCAACGTTGCGGCGCGTGGGGTCGGCATAGCGCAGGCCGCGCTGGACGAATCGCTGCGCTACGCGCAGGTGCGCAAGACGTTCGGTGTGCCGATAGCGCAGCATCAGGCCATACAGTTGAAACTGGCGGACATGGCCACGCGCACCGAGGCATCTCGCCTGCTGGTCCGCCGCGCCGCCGACATGTACGACCGTGGCGACCGCTGCGACATGGAGGCCGGCATGGCGAAGCTGTTCGCCACCGAAACTGCATTGGAAAACGCCACCGAGGCGATGCGCATCCACGGCGGCTACGGCTACTCGACTGAGTTTCCCGTTGAACGCCTGTATCGCGACGCACCGCTCCTGGTGATCGGCGAAGGCACCAACGAGCTACAGCGCATCATCATCGCGCGCCAGCTCGTCGCGCGGAACCCGGTGTGATGCTGCCCCTCGCAGGCGTCCGTATCCTGGCAGTGGAGCAGTACGGTGCGGGGCCATTCGGCTCCATGCAGCTTGCCGACATGGGCGCCGAGGTCATCAAGATCGAAAACCCAGCCGAAGGTGGCGATGTCAGCCGCTCGGTTGGACCGTATTTCCTTGGCGAGCACGACAGCCTTTTCTTCCAGGCATTCAACCGCAACAAGCGGTCGATGACGCTGAACTTGCGCGCACCCGAGGGGCGGCAGGTGTTGTGCGATCTTGTCGCGACGGCGGACGGCGTCCTGGACAATCTGCGCGGCGATCAGTCACCAAGGCTGGGCGTCACGTATGATCAGTTGAAGTCGGCCAATCCGCGCATCGTCTGCGCACATCTATCCGCGTATGGACGCGAGGGCAGCCGCGCAGCCTGGCCCGGCTACGATTATCTGATGCAGGCCGAGGCCGGCTATCTGTCGCTCACCGGCGAGCCGCATCAGCCGCCTGCGCGATTCGGTCTGTCGATCGTTGACCTGATGGCCGGCGTCTATGCGGCAACGGCATTGCTCGGCGGCATCTTGTCGGCTCGGGCAACCGGCGTCGGACGCGATGTGGATATCAGCCTGTTCGATACGGCACTGGCCAACCTGAACTATCTGGCCGCCTGGGCGCTGAACGGAGGCCACGCGCAGGGCCGGGAGCCGCGCAGCGCGCATCCGTCGCTGACGCCGAGCCAGCTCTATCGCACCGCCGATGGCTGGATCTTCATCATGTGCAATAAGCAGAAGTTCTGGCCGGTGTTGTGTGACACGCTGGGCCACCCTGAGTGGTCCGACGATCCACGCTTCGCGACCTTCAAGGTGCGGCTGGAGAACCGGGCAGAGCTGACCCAAATGCTGGACGCGGCGCTGTCCGCGCGCACCACAACCGCCTGGCTCGACTGCTTCGCCGGCACGGTTCCCGCGGCACCAGTGCATGACGTCGCGCAAGCCTTGGGTTCCGACTTCGTCACGCGAGAGGATCGCGTCTGGTCGTATGACAGCTTCCGCATGGTCCCGCCTGCGTTCCGCCTTCCCGGCGAAGCGATGCCGCGGCAGAGAGCACCAGCATTCGGTGCGGACACCGATGCCGTGCTGCACGACATTGGCTACGACGCTGAGCGCATCGCAAGCCTCCGAGCCGCCGGCGTCATCTGACAAAATTTCTTCCGGCGCCTGCATCCAATCATCTCCTTCGCGACGATAGGGGACAGCGGCCGCCGATGGCCGCTCCAACGCGAGAGAGGAGAGACCATCATGAAGCGCCTTGGTGCACGAATAAGCCCCATGCCGCTGCGATTGGTGGCACGTCGTGTACTATGCGACCCGGACGGTGACCGGCATTCCGAGCCATGTCATCCGGTTGAGAACGTCGCATGCAGTCTTCGCCTCGGTCTGCTGATTGGGCAGAATCCGAGCGTGGAGCCGCCGACCAATGATGGTCTTGTAGCGATACATCGCGGTTTCGACCAAGCTCCGACGGCTGTAGCCTGAACTGCGTTGCCAGGCGATGCGTCCATGCTCCGCGATTGCCGCGAGATGTCGGTCGCGCTGCGTTGTCGTGGTCTGACTCGGAACGGCCGTCGCTCGGGGCGGAATGACGACTGCCGCCGCCGGATGGCGTGCGGCCACGGCATTATAAACAGCCTCGCCATCATAGGCGCCGTCTGCGGTCATTGACGAAATATCCGCACCGACTTGATCGAGTAGCTCCGGCAGCACGGAAACATCGCCCACATCATCCGGAGTCAATTCCGCAGCGACAATCTCCTGCGTGTCGGCATCGAGGCCAAGATGCAATTTTCGCCAGCGGCGGCGCGACTTCGAGCCGTGCTGTTGATCAAGCCATTCACCCTCGCCATACATCTTCAGTCCGGTGCTATCGACGAGAAGGTGCAGCGGCTCACCGCGAGCGGCCCATTTTGGCAGGATCGTCACGCCGCGGCCACGACGGCTCAAGGTGGTATGATCCGGAACGGCGATATCGATCCTGAGCACCTCGGCGATCGATCGCAGCATACCTTCGGTTTGACGCAGCGGCTGGTGGAACACCAACCGAAGCGCGAGGCCCGTTTCGATTGCGAGCGACGAATAGACCGGCTGACCGCCGCGTTCTCCGGTCGCAGGGGCATGCCAAGCCGCCACTGCTTCCTCGGTGAACCATATCGTGACGCTGCCCCGCCGCACCAGAGCGGCATCGTATTCCGGCCAGTTTGCCACTCGGTATCTGGCTTTTGGGATCTTGTGGCGGCGGCTCGCGTTGAACTTGTACGGCATGAATCTTCCAGTGCAATAGACAGGAAACCGCACACCCTACGATTGTTCCGCCACCACCGCACCGTCTTGGCGCACCGTCCCCGCATGCCGCGATCAGGCAACACGCAAAGCCCAGCGAGCTTCACCGCTCGGCCGCTGATCCATGCACCAAAGCGCGCCAACAATGCAACCGGCAAAGGCAGCGCCGTAGTCAAGGGCGCAGTACGTCGCGGTGAACTGCTGCTGCCCGGCCTTTTGCGCTGTGGTCATTGCGGCCGCAAGCTGCACGCGTCCTACAGTGGCAAGCTCGGTCGCTACAGCTGCTACGGCGCCCGCATGAACCACGGTACGGCACACTGCATCTCGATCAGCGGCCTGAGCATCGATGGTGCCGTCAGCGCAGAGGTACTGCGCATCCTGAAGCCGCTTGGCATTAAGGCCGCCGCCAAGGCAGTCGAGACTCAGATGACCACGACATCGGCCGTGCAGCGGCAGCTTGAGCTATCGCTTGAACAGGCGCGGTACGAGGCCGCGCACGCTCGTCGGCAATACGATGCGGTCGATCCGGCAAATCGCTTGGTGGCCGCCGAGCTGGAGCGCCGCTGGAACGAGGCATTGCAGACTGTGCGCAGGATAGAAGCAGAAATCGCTGCCACCGTAGCGGCCAGGCCTCCACCACTGGGCGAACGGGAGCGGCAGCAGCTGATACGGCTCGGCGCAGATCTCGAGCTGGCTTGGTCACATCCTGCTGCCACAGCCGCCACGCGCAAGCGCATCTTGCGCACGGCGCTCAACGAGATCGTGGTGCGCAAGGAGGGACCAGTCATCAACGCGGTTCTGCACTGGAAGGGCGGAGACCACACTGCATTGCAGGTCAAGCTGAGATTGAACGCCGCCGGCCGGCATCATTGGCCGCCAGCTGAGGACACGGTAGCGCTCGTACGCGAGTTGGCACGACTGATGCCAGATCGACAGATCGCCCGTCTCCTCAATCGTTCAGGCAAGTCGACCGGATATGGCAATGGCTGGACCGAGCAGCGCGTGCGTGGCTTCCGCAACCACCATGATATCGCGGTATATCGCGACGACGAATGGGCCGAACGTGGTGAGATCACCCTTGATGCAGCCGCAGAGACCCTTGGCGTCGCCAAGATGACGGCACTTCGCATGATTCGGAGAGGCGATCTCAAGGGACGCCAAGCCTGCAAAGGTGCGCCCTGGGTCATCAAGGCAGAAGATGTGCCTGCATTTGACACCCCGAGCTCGTCAACTGATCCGGTAACACCCAATCCAGTGCAGCAGATCCTTGAGTTTCAGTGACATAGGTGGATGCGCATTATGACTCGTGACTGCTCGGACACACGAAGATCGAGAGCACCGTCCGCTATCTTGGCGTCGACATAGAGGACGCCCTCTCCATCTCGGAAGCTACAGAGGTGTAGTGGCGTCGCTGCGCTCCTCGACCGGGAGGCCGAGGACTGCAGTTCCGGTTGGCGCGGCTTGGCTGCGCCCATTAAGGCCGTTCAGACAAGCGGCAGCGTTTCTCCAGAGCAGTCGTTCATGGCGGCAGCGGCAAATGGCTGGGATGGGTGGTAAGCGGACCTTCGGCACGGCGTTTGGCGGACGCGCGTGACCAAGGGGAGCCAATCGCTCGAAACCGATGCCACCACTGTTTTGGTTATTTTTGCCTGGTGCAGGTCGGGGGCGGAAGGAGTGTTGACATTCCGGCGATATAGTAGAGATCGTGGCTCGCCCGGTTCAGCAGATCCTGCATCGACGTTTCGCCGAGCCTAGCACTGACATCCGGCGGACACTGGTTATTCGCCGCATGGGCATATTCGATGTCCACGTAATCGAGGTCCACAAACTGTATCGGCTGCGTTCCTCGCGCTCCGCCGTAGTGATCGGCGACTGTCGTACCGTTGAAGAAAACCTTGAGCACGTTGAACGTGGCCTCCTCCGTCGTTAGGTTCGTGCAAGGCTTCGGTTGTTTCGGCGTCGGCCGCGTTGTGCATCCTTCCTCCTGCCTGGTCGTTGCTTCGGAGACCGAAAAATCAAATTCGGCGCCTCCGAGAATCGGTGGGGACGTCGACATCGATGTCAGCTCTTTCACGCCGGGCACGCCAATGTCGCCCGGTGTCAGAGAGCTTGATGCTGTCATGCCACCGACGTCCGTCGCTTTTTCATTGGGACCGCGCGCGGCGGCGAAGTCCGACAGGATCCGCGCTTTCGCCTGGCAAGACACCGTCTGGTTCCATGCACAGTCCGCGTTCCAGATCGGGTCCGCCTGATCTTGCGGCAACAGCGTTCCGAGCGCGGGCAAATCGTCGCCGATGTCGGGCGTTACGATCAGCGTGACGCCGTTGAATATCTGTTCGTACGCCTCGATCATTTCGGTCCAATGGTCGATGAACACCTGATCGGGATGGGCTTTAAAGGCCGCATTGTCGGGAAAGCGATTTTCAATGAGTTTCTGCCACATGGTGTCCGCGTGGACTTTCTGTAGATCTGGCTGACCAGGCGATAAACGCGGCGTCGACAGGAAAGACTTGTTGGCGGTCGTCGGCAGAATTATCTCGGTCGAGGCACAAATCGGGCCCGCGACGGCGATCGAAACGAATGCGTTGTTGGAGCCGTACCTGTTGTTGAGTCGTTTCAAGAAGTCATGCCAGGCCGAAATGTAGGGACCGCTCCAGGGCATCGGCAACTCATGGCTGGCGGCGCGTTGACTCTCGGGGAATGCCGTGAAGGTCACCTTGCCGCAATCCCGGCCGGCTTCCGGTCCGAAAAAAAGTCCGTCGCAGGACGCGAGTTTGGCCAACAGCCATGATGGGGAGTCCACGGCGGGGGTGATAAGCAACTGGACGGATTTGTGTGCCGCGTTGGCCTCCGCGAAGATATCGTCCAGGTAGCTCCAGTCGTAACCATCGGGGTAGTCCGCCGGACAGGAGTGATCGGCGATACAGGCCGGGTCGCGGACCTGGATGAGGCACCATGGCGAGCCCGCTGCGATGCCTGAGACAGCGTTGTCCGCCAGGAGTTCTTTGTAGGTCCGGCGAAGACCGGCCCGCACCTGGGATGACGGCACGCCGCCTGGCAGGGCGGAACATGCCCCTGTCGACAGGTGGGATGGCAGCGTCTGGAGATATCGCGTTATCGCGAGGGGGATATCGAGGTGGGCGTAGACACCCAAAGGCCTTCGCGCGGTTTGCCAATCTTGTGCCCTCAGGTCACCGGCGGATATCAAAAGAACCAGGCAACAACCGAGTACCTCGACGAAACGCCGTGTCATGACCAGCCTCGATTTGGCCGATACCTCCCATGAGTGGCCCATGGTCCCATCCTCTGCCCGCGTTTCGTCGATCGATCGGCCGATATAAGTGGTCTGACAGGAACGTTCGTGGCCTCGAGTACGTACTCGACGAGGAAACCGGCATGGCCCCCGCGCGAGTTTTGGGTCGGCATTTCCCCGACCCGGATACAGTCTTCGCGACATCTCCGCATCCGGCAATGGCTGGTTCGGACCAGGTCCGCTTTAGGTCGACTCCGGCCGCTCGCCGGATTCCCCGACGAACGACCGGGTTGGGTGGAAAGCCGACCTTCCACATTGATCGAACCCGTCAGGTCTGATTGCCCCGACCGGCCGCCAAGATCGCGGCCAGACCCGGTGGGACGGCGCGACACCGTTCCGACGGTTTGTGCCCCTTACAATTCCGGAACGATCGCAGCCTTCATCTCTTTGATCAGCCACCTGCCGTTCACGCGCACCAATGTGTCGTCCGAGTTGGTGTGCACCGCGATCTTGTTCGCCAGTTTATCGACCCACAGGCACTCGAAATAAAGATGCCCGCTGTTACCCGTCACGTCATACTGGATCCGGAACGCCGGCGTGTAGCCGATCCATTGGTTCTGCGGTTGAAACGCGCCGGCCGCCTGCCAGTAAGCCTTGATCTGCTCCTTACCGGTCCAGGTCTTGCCGTTTGCCGTCAACACCGCGTCATCGGTAAACAGCGACAACATCAGCGCGAGGTCCTTGGTCGAACCCGCCTGGTGGAACGCCATCTCCATTTGGTGTAGTTCCATGAAGTCGCGCGGATTCTTCTCCGACGCCGCGAACACGCTGGCGGGCAACAGCGCGGCCACCGCCGCCGCCATCAGAAATCGCTTCATCGACACCTCCCATGATCGGTTCTGACAAGTCATCACCCACCCTTCGTTGACGACGTCTTGCCTCGTCCGATGATGACGCTAGGCTCGTACCGAGCGGAGGTAACGAACGAACGCCGAAAGACATACGAAAATGCCGCGAAACCCAGAATGACGGCGCGGGAGACCATTCGGTTCGATCGGTTCACACTGGATGTGAGCCGCGGTTGCCTGCTCATTGACGCGGGTGAGGTGTGGCTGCGGCCGAAAAGCTTCGCCGTCCTGCGTTACCTTGCCGAAAACCCGGGCCGCCTCGTCTCCAAGGACGAACTGTTCCGGACGTTGTGGACCCAGACCTCCGTGACCGACGATTCCCTGGTGCAGTGCGTCAGCGATATCCGCCAGGCGATGGGCCGCGATGCCGCCATACTGATCCGCACCGTCCCGCGCCGCGGCTACATGTTGGACGTGTCGATCGCCCAACCCGACGACACGCGTCCGGTGGCGGCCCAGGAGCCACCCGCGGTGCGGCCAGGGGCGTTCGAGCACCGGCTGTCGATCGGTGTCGGACCGTTCCGCAATGTCGGAGGAGATCCGGCGCACGACCGCATCGCCGAGGCCTTGACCGAGAACCTAATCACCGATCTGTCCTCCATCCGCGACAGCATGGTGGTGACCCCCAACGCCGTGATCGCGTTCCACGACAACAGCGCCACGATTCAGACCATCGCCCGGGAACTCGATGTCCGCTACGTTTTCACTGGCAGCATCCAGGGCGCCGGCCCTCGTGTGCGGCTGAACTGCCACCTCATCGATGCGCGCGGCGGCACCAATCTGTGGGCCACGCGCTTTGAGCACGACGGTAGCGACATCTGGGACTGGCAGGGCAAGGTCACGCGTGAGATCGCGCGAACGTTGAAATTCGGTCTCGTTGAATTCGCCAGCCGCCGCGGCGGTGCAGAGCGGCCAGGCAACCCCGATGCGGTCGATCTGACCATGCGGGGCATAGTCCTGTTCAGCCGCTTTGCCGCCCCTGCTGAGGTCGTCACCGCCCGCGGCCTATTCGAGGCGGCGCTGCGGCACGACCCCTACTCGGTCGCCGCCCTCGTTGGGTTCGCCGGCACCCATATCCTGGAGATGTTCTTGCTGTGGGCGAACGACCGCGCCGTGCAACTGGAACAGGCTGAAGCCGCGATTACGCGCGCGGTTCGCATCGATCCGCAATCGGCCGAGGTGCGCTACACCAGGGGGAACATCCTGCTGCTGCGCGGCGAACCGGAACAGGCCATCGCTGAATACCGCGCCGCCATCGAGCTCAATCCCAACTTTTCTCACGCCCATGCTCGCGTCGGCCAGTGCAAGGTGGAAATGGGCCGACCGGCGGAGGCGTTCGAGCCTGTGCGCGACGCCATGCGCCTCGATCCCCCTCAGCTTCGCGCCTCCCTCTGCCGTTTCTATCTGGGCATTGCCTCGTTCCATTTGGGCGAGGATGATCGTGCGCTGCAATGGTTCGAGGAGGCCCTGGCCACCGACTTCCGCACCGCGCAACCCCGCATGTGGCTCGCGGCGATACACGCCCTGGACGGGCGTCAAACCCGGGCGGAGGCGGATCTCGCGGAGTTCAATCGGGTCCATCCCGGCCATACGGTCGCGAGCTTGCGCATGAACCATCCGTCGCGCGTTCCCGCCTATCTCGCGCGGCAGGAGCGCCTCTACGCAGGCCTCACACGGGCCGGCCTGACTCCGGGTCAGTACGTGGGCTAAAACGCGCCATCCCGCGATGGCCTGACCGCGACACGCGCCGCGGCACATTGCGCCTATCGCGATCGCGGAGGGTTCAGGATGGCCGGCCTGTATTACGAAGAATTCTCCGTCGGGCAGGAATTTCTCCATCCCTGGACGCGTACGACCCTTCGAAACGGTATCATCAGGAAGCATCTTTGAGGACGTGTGTCATGTTGCCGTTAACGACCGGACCGCTGATCGTGGCGGATCAAGATCTTACGCGTGCCGGTAATTCCGGACCGTCTCGTTAATTCCGGAATATCCTTGCCCTGTTGCCATTAATGTGGGATTTTGGTGGCGCACATTGCTGCAAGGTTGGTCGCCGATGTCGGACGCTCCCGCCGAGAATGACCCTGTCTGGACGGAGGCCTGCCGCCGAGAGGAAGCAATCCGTGGCCTGCTTCGACGCTACCCGGGTCGGATGACCAAGAACGCGGTAGAGGACGTTGCATGGGAACTTGGCCTAAGCCGCACCACGCTCTACCTGCTGATCGGGCGCTACCGTGCGGCCGGCACTGTCGAGGTACTGCTTGATCAGCCAGCCGGGAGGCCGAAGGGTCGGCTGCACGAGGAACCGGTTAGGGATGCACTGATCAAGGAATTCCTCGAGCGAGAGTACCTAAAGCCGACCCGACCGCCGCTGCGGCGTGTCGTTGGGCACATTGCAGCGGCATGCCGGCAGCAAGGTCTTCCCGTGCCTACCTGGCGAACCGTCAAGGCCCGGCTGCTTCTCATCGACGAACGCGTTCGTGCCACCCGCAGAGGCGAGACGCGCGTGGTTCGTGCGCGCATCTCAACGCCCGGGTCGTATGAGGTCACTCGGCCGCTTCAAGTCGTGCAAGTCGACCACACGCAGGTCGATATCATGATCGTCGATCAAGCCACCCGCGAGCCCGCCGGACGTCCGTGGATCACGCTCGCTATCGATGTGCTGACCCGCATGGTGACAGGCTTCCATCTAGCACTCGAGTCGCCGTCCCGGACTTCGGTCGGACTTTGTCTGCTGCACGCCGTTTACGACAAGACCGTCTGGCTGGCAGAACGCCAGGTTGATGCCGCCTGGCCGATCGCCGGTCTCCCCGAGGCGCTGCATGTCGACAACGGTGCCGATTTCCGCAGCCGGGTCTTCGAGCGAGCCTGCCGCAATCACGGCGTGCAGATCAGGTGGCGTCCCGTCGGCACACCGCATTTCGGCGGGCATATCGAGCGCTTGATTGGCACCACAATGGGCGCAGTCCACATGCTACCCGGCTCAACCTTCAGCAACCCCGCCGACCGGGGCGACTACCGATCGGCGTCGGCGGCGCGCATGACGCTGCGTGAGCTGGAACGATGGATCGCCTGGGAGATTGCCGGCAATTACCACCAACGCGTCCACTCGGCTCTCAACCGGCCGCCGATTGCGGTGTGGCGCGAGCACGAGGACAAATTGAACCTCCGGCTCCCGGTCGATCGGCTGCAATTCTGGGTCTCATTCCTTCCCGAGGATGAACGCAACCTCCGGCGCGACGGCATACATTTTTGCAATATCCGCTATTGGTCCGATGCGCTGGCTGCCGATGTTGGGCAGAGCAGAGAGAAGCTGCTGATCAAGTATGATCCGCGGGATCTATCACGCATCTTCGTCCGCCGGCCATCGGGAAGCTTTGTCGAAGCGCGCTATCGCGACCTAAGCTGGCCAGCAATCACCCTGGCGGAACAACGTACGGTCATGCGCCTCCTGCGCGCCCAGGGACGGCAGGAAGTAGACGAGGCCCTCTTGTTCAAGACCGCTCTGCGTCAACGGGAGATCGTGGATGCAGCGCGCCGACAGACCGTGGCGACACGCAGGAGTCGCGAACGGCGCCCAGCACAGGTAGCCCCGGAGAACCACGGGGGCAGTCTGAAGGGAATCGACTCGCGCCGGCCCTCGAAGGGCGAAAAGGCGATCGGAGGGAAGGCGTGAGCGATGATCTGTCCCATTTGACACCTGCCGCCGCCGCGCTACTGCAGGCACCGCAGGATGCCCGCATTCGAGCGATCCTCTGCGAACGGTGGGTGCAGTATACCCGCGCCGCGCAGGTACTTCGAATTCTCGACCTGCTGTTGGACCATCCTCGTACCACGCGAATGCCAAGCATTGCGGTCTATGGCGATAGCGGCATGGGCAAGACCATGATCATGCAACGCTTTCGCGATCAACATCCGCCGCTCTTCGATAGCCAGGCCGGGATCGAGCGCACGCGTGTCCTCGCCCTGCAACTTGCCGGCAAGCCAGGCGAGCGGCGCCTCTACGCGCAGATCCTGACGGCACTGGGTGTGCCGCAAAATCCGAGGGCGGCGGTAGTTGAACTCGAGCAGGTCGCAATTCGCCTCATGCGCGCGATGGATGTCCAGGTCCTGCTGCTCGACGAGGTGCACAATATTCTCGCTGGCACCTTCCGGGAGCAGCGCATCGTTCTCAACACGCTGCGTTACATTAGGGCCTGTCATCAATTGAGCCGATGTCGTTCGGTGTGCGCCATCGGCGCATAGTGTTGGCCCGGTAAGTCCTGATTGCCACACTCAGCCTTCAATCGGCGCCGCGCGATGCGTAGCCAATTCCGGCGCGGCGGTTTCTTCAATTCATAGGCGGTCAGCTTGTGGGGAGCTGACCAATGCGGCGGTTCGGACTGCGCGACGACCAGTGGGAGCGGATCAAGGACCTGCTGCCCGGGCGCGAAGGCTCGGTCGGAGTGACCGCGGCAGACAATCGTTTGTTCGTGGATGCCGTGCTCTATCGGTACCGTACCGGGATGCCGTGGCGCGATCTGCCGGAGTGGTTCGGCGACGGGACAAAGGTCCACCTTCGGTTCAGCCGCTGGGCCAAAAGCGGTGTCTGGGAGCGGGTATTTCAACATCTCGCCGCAGACGCCGACAACGAATATGCGATGATCGACAGCACCATCGTGCGCGCTCATCAGCACAGCGCCGGCGCCCAAAAAAAGCCGGTGACGACCAGGCCATCGGGCGCTCGCGCGGCGGACTGAGCACCAAGATCCACGCTCTGGTCGACGCGCTGGGCAACCCGATCGGCCTCTTCCTGACCGGTGGCCAGGCACACGACTTGGTCGGGGCCGATCACCTGCTGCCCACGATGGCAGCCGATACGCTGATCGCCGACAAGGCGTTCGACGCCGACGAACGGGTCCTCGATCCACTGGCCGCTGCCGGCAAGACCGCAGTGATCCCGCCGCGAACCAACCGGTCCTTGCCGCGCGACTATGACCGAGAGCTTTATGTGGCGCGCCATCTGGTCGAGAACTTCTTCGCCAAGATCAAGCAGTTTCGCGCGATCGCCACCCGCTACGAGAAGACCGCGCGGAACTTCCTGGCTGCCGTCCAGCTCGTCGCCAGCATCGTTTGGCTCAATTGATGACAGGCCCTAGCAACGAACTGCAAATTTCTCTGGTTTGCTTTGGCGTCAGCGAGGCGCGTGAGGCGATCAGCGGCGATGTGCAGCTCGCGAGGCGATTTGAGGAGTTTCCGCTGACACGATGGTCGGCGGACGACGAATTCGAGGACCTTGTGCTGGCGATCGTCCGCAACCTTCCGCTGCGGAGTCCGACAATGCTTTCCGCTCGGGCGATGCGCCGCCTGCTGCAGGTGACCAACGGCATCACCTCGAACGTATTCCGCCTTCTCCAACAGCTCGCGATTGAGGCGATCAAGAGCGGAGCTGATAGGTTGACTGACGACGCAATTGACCAGTGGCAGCCGATGAGCCCGAATGAGCGACTGTTCGCGTGAGGTTGGGTCAGCAACCAATCCGTCCGCTGCCGGTCATCCTGCCGCCGTTGGCCGACGAACTCCTTTCGTCATGGATCAACCGGCACGCGGCCTTTGTCGGCGTAAGTTGTATGCGCCTTCTGCGACACTATCGGATCGAAGTCTCGACTGCCCGTGACCTCGACCTGAAACTGTCCCGCTGTGATGGGTCCAAGCTTGCCGAAGTTCTACGTTGCTCCCCACAATTGCTTCGGAACATGACGCAGTCGCGTGGCGGACGGTTGCCCAGCGGACTGGTAGCGATCAGGCAACCCACGCAGATCTGCCGTCCCTGCGCAGTGCGGTATGACGCGCATTCTGTTACTCGGAACGCGCGGTTGCGGAGTTGGATGGAGGGGTGGCGGATCACATGCCCAATCTGCCACGCAGAGCTCGAGGACTTCAGGCTCTACACGCGGCTCTTTCGGGCTGACCCGGGCGACGCACTGCTAATGCGGATCAAAGACATCGCCCGTGAAGGGGAGCAGAAGATTGGTCGCAGCTCCCGGGGCCGTGGTGCAGCGTCAATCTATGCCACGCTGATGCGTAGCCTGCTGCTCCCCCAGGTCTCAAGAACCAAGCCACGCGACACAGCGGCCACCAAGCCCCGGCTGCTCGATCTTGTCGTCCCGGGCGCGGACGACTTTTTCGGGCGCATGGCGCCGGAAAATTGGCCCTGCACGTCACCGCCGCTACCGCTCAGTGTGCGCATCCCGGTGCTTGCTGGCGTCGCAACAGTGTCAGGCCACCCCGAAAACTGGATTGGCAAGCTGATGAGCGCCGCTGCGCCGCCGCACTGGGCAAATCTGCGAAATTGCCTCGAGGCCTTGGCGTCGTTCGATGACGCCCAACTGCCGGATTCGAGCTCCCCAGATTCCGGATATTGCCGCAATATCCGGAATCTGGCGCGCGGAAATTCCGACAATAAATGGCAGCAACCCGGTGAACGAGCACTTTTCCGGTAGTTTTCGGCAACACGACACTGCCCGCCCGCGGCCCAACTGCCGACGCGATCCGCTATGCGCTGAACCACTGGGATGGGCTGGAGCGATTCCTTGACGACGGACGCATCGAACTCGACAACAACAGCGTCGAGCGCGCCATGCGGCCGGTCTGTCTGTCGAGAAAGAACAGCCTCTTCGCTGGCAGCGACGAAGGCGCCGAGAACTGGGCATGCCTGGCATCGCTAATCGAGACCTGCAAGTTGAATGGCATCAATCCGCAGGCATATTTCACCGACCTGCTGACACGTCTGGTGAATGGCTGGCCGCAAAACCGCATCGATGAATTGATGCCGTGGCTCTGCGTACCCCAACAACCACCCTGAATTAGCGCAGTCTTCTGAAGGGTGGAGGGGCACCGCTTACAGACATCCTGCAGCGGGCACGCGCTGAATCGCGCTCATGCGTCACGCTCGATGCCGATTTCCATTCTTTGCTCGCGACCAGCGGCGAGCACAGCCCATCCACGATACGGATTCGTAAGGAAGGTCTCGACGCAGCTGCCCTTACGGCGTTGCTGCAAGGCATTTGGCCAAGAATTGAGGACGTGCTCGACAGTGGCGCGCTGGTGACGGTCACCGAGCAATCGATCCGTGTTCGACTGCTGCCGATCGTCAGGCCTTGACCTCGTATCCGACACGAGGATCGCCAGGGCGACACGTTCAATATGCCGAGCAGCGTGCATCTGTCATTGCACGACAGGCCCCAAGTTGATTGGCATATTGCTGCTGAGAGCGCGATGGTCGACGTAGGGCCGCAGGTGCATGTCTTTGTTGACCAAGACGACGAAGCGATAGCCTGGCCGGATCGGTTCTGTCGCAAAGCTGTGCCCTCTTCCCTGCCGCACATATGATGGTGGGCGGTCTGGCGTCGGGGAGCCCCACGATGGTCGATTTCAAAGGCAGTCATTTTGAACGGGAGATCGTCCTGTGGGGCGTGCGCTGGTATGTGGCGTATCCGATCAGCTACCGCCAGCTCGAGGAGATGATGGAAGAACGAGGCGTAGAGGTCGACCATTCCAGTCTCAACCGTTGGGTGATCAAGTATGTGCCATTGCTGGACCAAGCCTTTCGCGCGCGCAAGCGTCGTGTGGGTGGTAGTTGGCGAATGGACGAAACCTATGTACGGATCAGGGGCCGGTGGAAGTATTTGTACCGGGCCGTCGACAAGGCGGGGAACACAGTCGATTTCCTGCTGACTGCGAAGCGGGATCGCAAAGCGGCCTTGCGCTTCTTGTGCAAGGCGATCGACCAACATCGTACGCCGGCAAAGATTACCATCGACGGAAGTGACGCAAACGCCGCAGCAATCGAAGACTACAATGAGAAGCACGACGCAGAGGTTGAAATCCGGCAGGTCAAGTACCTCAACAACATCGTTGAACAGGACCATCGTGCGATCAAGCGTCGAGTGCGACCAATGTTAGGGTTCAAGTCCTTCTGGTCGGCTGCTGTGACCCTCGCTGGTATTGAGCTCATGCATATGATCCGCAAAGGCCAGATGAAGGCCACGGGACGACTGCGTCCGGCGCAGCAGTTCTATGCGCTGGCAAATTGACTTTCATTGCGAGAATGGGCGTGCCCTGTCGTGGCCCAGGGATTGCGACAGAACCCATCGCACTCATGCCGCAGTCCGACCCCGTTCATCACGCCGGTTGAGGGCCTCGAAATGCTTCCCATGAACTCATCGGATCGACACTCCGCATCGTCGCAAGGTGCTCACGCAATTTGGCCCAGCGCCGGCGTGTGCCTTGGTTGCGAACCGCAATAGCCAACGCCTTCCGTTGTCCAACCAACACGACCAATCGCTTGCCACGCGTCACGCCTGTGTAGAGCAGGTTGCGCGCCAACATCATGTAGTGTTGCGTCACCAGCGGGATCACCACCGCCGGATACTCCGAGCCCTGGCTCTTGTGGATCGTTGTCGCATAGGCGAGGACCAATTCATCGAGTTCGCCGAAGCCGTAGCTTACGTCCCTGCCATCAAAAGCGACGACCAGCTCACCCTCGTCCTGATCGACCCGCTGTACGATCCCAAGATCCCCATTGTAGACCTCGCGATCATAATCGTTCTCGACCTGCATGACCTTATCGCCTTGGCAGAAGGTCCAGCCAAAGCGCTCAACGCGTGTCTCGCCAGGCGGATTGAGTGCCTTCTGCAACTCGATGTTCAGTGAGCGTGCACCCAGGCCACCGCGGTTCATCGGGCACAGCACCTGGACATCACGGATTGCGTCCATCCCGAAGGCCTTCGGAATACGATCACGCACGACCGCAATGATCTTGACGATACCGTCCTCGGGCTCTTCCGCGTCGATGAAGTAGAAATCGGACAAGGCCCCGTCGTTGGTCAGTTCGGGCATCTGCCCGCGGTTTATCCGGTGAGCATTGACAATAACCCGACTGCCCGCCGCCTGCCGGAATACCTCCGTCAGGCGGACCACCGGGATCAGCTTGCAGGCGATGATGTCCGCCAGCACCTGACCCGGTCCGACCGAGGGCAGCTGATCAACATCCCCAACGATGAACAATGCCGCCTCGTCAGGGACCGCTCGCAGCAGCGAGCGCATCAACAGAACATCCACCATGCTGGCCTCGTCCACGACCAGCAGATCGCAGTCGAGCGGATTGTCCTCGGTCCGCCGGAATTCTCCTGTTCGCGGGTCGGTTTCCAGCAGTCGGTGGATGGTCTTTGCCTCCAGTCCGGTACTTTCGGATAACCGCTTCGCCGCCCGACCCGTAGGCGCGCAGAGCGCCACGCGCACCTGTTTGGCGATCAGGATCTTCAGGATCGAATTGACCAGCGTGGTTTTGCCCACACCGGGCCCCCCGGTGATCACGACCACCTTACTGGAGAGCGCCGTGCGGACTGCCTCGCGCTGGCTTGCCGCCAACTGCAGACCAGTCCGGCGCTCCACCCATGGGATCGCCATAGCTGCATCGATGGGCGGCCAGGATGGCCTGGCAGACATCAAGGTCCTCAACCGTTCGGCGATGGTCTGTTCGGCCCGGTAAAGGCCCGCCAGGAACACACAGCGATGGCCATCCAGGAGGTCAGCCACGACCTCTCCCGCCTCCAGTTCCAGCGCCAATGCCGTAGCAATCAACTCGTCGGAGACCTCGAGCAGCTTGCTCGTCAAGGTCGTCAGCTCTTCCACCGGCAGGCCGCAATGCCCCTCGCTCATCGCCTCGGCCAACGCGTAGCTGATCCCGGCACGGATCCGGACCAGCGCCGTCTTCTCGATCCCAACCTGTGCCGCGATCTGATCCGCGGTCCGAAATCCGATCCCGCGAATGTCCCTGGCCAGACGATAGGGGTTCTCACTGATCACCCGTACGGCGTCGCTGCCATAGGTTTTGTAGATCCGCACCGCCCGCGAGGTCCCGACCCCGTTAGCATGCAGGAACAGCATGATCTCCCGCACGGCCTTCTGTTCCGCCCAACCTGCGACGATCCGGGCCGCGCGTTTGGCGCCGATACCGGGTACCTCTCGCAGACGGTCAGGTTGCTGCTCAATGAGATCGAACACCGCCTCGCCGAAGCCGCGCACCAGTCGCTTCGCGTAGATCGGGCCAATGCCGCGGATCATGCCCGAGGCGAGATACCGTTCGATCCCCTCAAGCGTTGTCGGCGGGCTGGTCTTGAGGAAGGTCGCACGGAACTGTTGGCCGTGGGTGCGATCGTTCACCCAGGTGCCGCTCATCTGGACGAACTCGCCAGCGCTTATCAACGCGGCACGGCCGACGACGGTCACGAGGTCCCTGTGGCCCCGTGCCTTGACCCGAAGTACGCAGAAGCCGTTCTCCGGGTTGTGGAACGTCACCCGTTCCACAAGGCCGCCCAGGGCTTCACTTGCCGATGTCTGGGCGAATTTCGCCACCTCGTTTGCCCCTTTCCCAAAATCGGCTTCACCGGCTCTCCTTACCGGCGGCATGATTGACCGGCAGACATTGGCTCGCGATGGGGGAGCAGCATCGCCTTGAGTCAGACAACTGAGCTCACCCGGGTCAAGGCACGCATCAAGGCGCTCGCCGAGAAGACAGTGTCGAACGGGTGCACCGAGGCGGAAGCCATGGCGGCCGCGGAGATCGTTGGGCGGCTGCTGGAGCGGTACGCGCTATCGATGGAGGAGATCGACGCCCGGGAGGCTCACTGCGTCTGCGTCGAGGTTCCCATCGGTGGCAGGCAGCGACGGCCGATCGACGGCTGTGTCACGTCCATTGCCCGGTTCTGCGATTGCAAAGCGTGGATCGCGCGCGACGGCGCTATGCCCAGTTATGTGTTCTTCGGGTTCGAGAGTGACACAGCGCTCGCCAGTTACCTGCACAGTCTAATCAACCACGCCATGCGGACCGAGCTCGATATCTTCAGGGCAGCACATCCCCAGCTGCGAGCGACGAGGCTTCGCAGTGCGTCGAAGAGCTTCCAGCAGGGCATGGCGGCACGCATTGCGGATCGCCTTGATCACATGCACCAGTCGCGTGACGCTACTGTTGCAGCACAACGCTCGACAGGCACCGCACTCATGCTGATCAAGCACAGAGTGGTCGACGACGCGTTCCGAGAGACCGAGATCCGGCTGGTGTCAACTGGCAGCCTGACACGGGCAGGCGCGAACGGAGCATTCCGGCATGGCATGGCCGCGGGCGATTGCGTGAACCTCAACCGACCGGTCCAGGGCGTTGGAAACCCCTTGCTGCCATGAGTGAGGTCCGGGATCACCAACGCAGCCGAGTCTATGCCTGGGAGGAGAGCTTTGTTGCGTCCCGCGATCCGAGTTCGGTTGCGTTCGCGCAAGCGCAAGGCGTGGTGGACGCAATCTGGGCTGACATGACCCTGCGGTTTCCGCCCAAGGTCATGCGCCTGCCCCGCCAGGCCCGCACCACGGTAGCCGATGCCACCCGGCTGCTGATCCGCCTAGCCGACACGACCGCGTCATGGTGTCTGTCGCACGAGCTCGCCCATGCGATGTTCAGCACTCACGAAGGAGCGTCGGATGGCCATGGTCCCAGGTTCATGGGGTTGTACGCCCAGATGTTGATCCGTTATTTGCGCGTGCCTCCGGATGTCCTCGGCAAGTCGCTGCACGACGCGAATATCGAAGTCGACATGGACGCAATACCGGTATTCCTGGATGATCGACCGACCGGGCGGCCCATCGGCGTGTCGTCCCCCACGGTTCCATCACATACGGTGACCACATGACAAGGATCGATATCGACAGATTGAGTGAGGCTGAACTCGTTGACCTCCACCAGGATTGTCGAACGCCTACGTTTCCTCGAGCAAATGCGGGCGCATGCCCGCATGCTCGATTTCAGTATCGGCGACCGGGCGTGTTTCGAGTTCGGGCAGTCATGGCCTGATTGAGGGCATTCTCACGCGCTACAACAAACGAACCGTCACGGTCATCACCGACGATCGTCGCCAGTGGAATGTCTCGCCGGGCTTCCTGCGCAGAGCAGCTCGTCCTGAGACGGCCGAAGCCGCCGCGACCAACGTCATTAGAATGAAATAATCTCCCCTGGAGACGGCATGGACCAGTGGTGATGGAGAGTATGCAAGGTTGCGAGGATTTCAGGCTGCGGCAGAGATTTGGTTGGTGCTATTGGCGGGGCGGAAGTCAGGTGGAGGCACCGGAATGATCCCTCCAGCGTGCCGTCCAGGACGGCGACGCGGACGTCGAGGAAGGGTTGCACGGTCCGTCTATTCGAACGCCGCACGCCCCAGAGGATGATCTCTCGCTCAAAATGACTGCCTTTGAATGCGACCACCGCGGAGCGCCCCGTTGCCAGACCGATCACGATCATATCCCGAAGGGACTGGGTACACAGCGTTGCGACAGAACCACATCGTCAGCAGGCCCCTCCTTCCCTTCGCTATTTGTGCTAGGATGCCCACTTGGAGGCCGCCATGAGCGATCAGAGTGAATACGAGATCGATTGGACATCTTGCCCCGACCTGGAGCGGGTTCCTGGCCGTTGTGGAGGTGACTGGACCATTGTCGGCACCCGGATCCTCGCTACGTGCGTGACCGAGAACATGGACGATGCCTCGCCGGAGGAGATCGACGACATGTTCCCCGGCTTGGGGGTAGACCGGGCACGCCGGATCATTGCCTACGCAAGGCAGCATGCCCATCATCCGCATCCTGCTGGATAACAATGTCTCCCGCCGCTTATGCCCGCTGCTCCGGCCGCACCAGGCGGTTCACACCTCGGAGCTTGGATGGGCTGGGCTCAGTAATGGCGATCTGATCCGGGCGGCTGAAGAGCATGGGTTTCACATGCTCATCACGGGTGATCGGAATATCCGGTATCAGCAGAACCTGACGCGCGTGCGGTGTTCGATCATTGAGATATCGAGCCAGCACTGGCCGACCATCCGGGAAAATGTGGCCGAGCTGATCGCCGCAATCGATGCTATCCAGCCAGGCGCCTACCTGACCGTCGCCCTTCCTCGGCCCCCGCTCCGGCGCCGCCCCTTCCCGAGCCCGGAATGTTAGAGGCTGACCCGGAACTGTATCGGAATGAAGATTGGAGTCATTTCAACGGGTTATTCCGACGGAGCCTGTCGTCCCCGATGACCGTGATCGGCCGAACAAAAAAGCAGTTGCGTGATCCCAGCGGCTACGATTCTCTCGTGGTTGCGAAGACACGAAGGACACACCGATGGCCTGGACTGAAATCACGCGACGCAAGTATCAGCGCGACGGGCTGCGCTACGCAAGCGATACCACCGACCAGGAGTGGCTTCTGATCGAGCCGCATTTGCCGCCGCCCGCAAGCCGCGGTCGAACCCGCAAGGCCTGCTTGCGGGACATCGTCAATGCCATCTTCTTCATTGCCCAGTCTGGCTGCCAATGGCGCATGTTGCCCAAGGACTTCCCGCCGTTCACCACGGTGCAACGCTACTTCTACGCCTGGCGCGATGACGGAAGATGGCAGATCATCAATCAGGCGCTGCTGATGGATGTGCGCGAAGCCGCCGGCCGCGAGGCAAGTCCGACCGCCGGGGTCATCGACAGCCAATCCGTCAAGACAACCGAGGCCGGCGGTCCGCGCGGTTACGCGGCGGAGAAAATGGTCAAAGGCCGCAAGCGGCATATCCTCACCGACACGATCGGCCTGCTGGTCGGCGCGATCGTGCACCCGGGGGACGTGCAGGATCGTGATGGTGCGCCACCGTTGTTGGACAGCGTGCGCAGCGCGTTTCCCTGGCTGCGCCACGTGTTCGCTGATGCCGCCTACGCCGGTGACAAGCTGAAGGGTGCGCTTGAAGCGCTCGGTACATGGACGATCGAGATCGTCAAGCGATCCGACACCGCCAAGGGCTTTATCCTGCTGCCCCGGCGTTGGGTGGTCGAACGCACGCTGGCCTGGCTCAACCGCAATCGTCGTCTGGCCAAGGATTTCGAGGCCACCATCGAGAGCGCGGTGACCTGGCTCTACATCGCCAGCGTCAAGCTGATGTCGCGCCGTCTGGCGGCCGCCTGATACTCCCCCGTCAGCCAATATCATCAATCAATTCAGGCCAGCACGTGTTGCGACCACGATCCGAGTCAGAACTCTTAGCTTGACTTTGGCCATTTCCGGGAAGGCGGAGATTTGGTCAGTTGAATACGACGTCGTCCATGACACCGTCGTCGAGGGCGGCACGATAGATGGCGGTTGCAAAGCGTGGATCGTCGCCAACACGCTCTGGATCGGCATGTCGGCAGGCGAGGACGTCGGTCAGAACATCCTCGAGCATTGGGAGATCGACGGGTACGACAACGCCGCTGGTGATAGCAAATAAATCGGCGTCGCACAGCCGACCGGCGAAGCACATGCCGCTCGTGCCGCTCAGCTCCAGGCCCTCATCGACTAGCCAGGCTTCCGCTTGACGGAGCACGTCATTGACCACGAGACCACATGTGTCATGTAGGCGTGCGATCCGCCAGATCGAGAACTGGGCATGGCACATCGCGTCGAGAATTGATCTCTCATCGGAGTCGGGCGGCAGTTGCGCTACTTTCGCATAGCGATCGATGGCTCGGCTCCGGTCGTCTTTTGCCGTGTAGATAGCCAGGTCGAAGACCAGCGCCATCTCTTCCTCATTGTTGGCAATCAGCGTCCGGCCCATCATCAATCCAAGGCGTCTCGCATGTTCCTCGAAGGCAGGCCGAGCAAGGAATTTCAGGGCTGCACTGTGGTGGTCTGTGCCAATCGCACGCAGATGGCGATACCGGCGCAGTACGTCCTCCCGTTGCATCGTTCTGCCTCCTTTGCTTCGCCTTGTTCTCCACCGACCGCGAAGAACCTGCCGTGATGGCCTCGAGTCCGTCACGCGGGCTTCGGCGACGTTGAATCGAACGTGATCGATCGGTGGATTCGCAGCCGCCTCGGCCCCGGCGAGTCTCTCCCCGGGCACCGATTCGGGGGAATATATGGCGGGTGCAGGTTTAAGCCGGCTCGTGCCAATAAGACTGGCTGCGTGGATGCAGCCATTCCAGAAAGGCTTCACCGCACCGACCTGGCAGCACATGCTGGTGCTGATTGTCGGCGCCATCCTGACCCCGGGACGACGCACCGTCGCCGCCGCCTTGCGCGTCACCGGACTCGCACAGGACCCACATTTCACCAATTACCACCGGGTGCTGAACCGCAACCGCTGGTCCAGTCGTGGGATTGCGCGTTGTCTGCTGCGGCTGCTGATCGACACCCTTGTCCCGGCCGGCCCAGTCGTCATCGGTCTCGATGACACACTCGAACGGCGCTGGGGCGCCAAGATCAAGGCTCGCGGTATCTACCGCGATCCAGTTCGCTCGTCAGATAGCCACTTCGTTAAAGCCAGTGGCTTGCGGTGGCTCTCGGTCATGCTGCTGCCCGAGATCCCCTGGGCCGGGCGCATCTGGGCACTGCCGTTCTTGACCGTCCTGGCACCGTCTGAGCGATATGCGCGCAAACACAAGCAGCGGCATAAGAAGCTCACCGACTGGGGCCGGCAGGTCATGCTGCAGGTCGCACGCTGGCTTCCGGAGCGGAAGATCGTCGCCGTGACCGATAGCGGCTTCGCTGCCATCGAACTGCTCAACGCCGTGAGACATCGGATCAGCATGATCACCCGCCTGCGTCTCGATGCCCGGCTGTTCGACCCGCCGGCGCACCGCCGAGCCGGCACAATCGGTCGCCCACGCGTCGTCGGCAGGCGTCAGCCAACGCTGGCTCAGCGTCTCGCCAATTCGCGGACGCGCTGGCGACGCTTCAAGGTGAATGGATGGTATGGCCGCAGTGAACGGCTGCTACAGATCGTTTCCGGTACCGCCATCTGGCACCATCCCGGCCGTCTCGTGCCGATCCGCTATGTGCTGGTTCGCGACGTCGCCGGTGAATTCAAACCACAGGCTTTTCTGTGCACTGATCTCGATGCCAACCCGCTCGATATCCTTCGCTGGTTCGTCCGCCGCTGGTCCATCGAAGTCACCTTCGCCGAAGTCCGCCGTCACCTCGGCGTCGAGACCCAACGGCAATGGTCCGACCCTGCCATCGCGCGTACCACGCCCGCCCTCCTTGGCCTGTTCTCTCTGATCACCTTGTGGGCCAACGACCTCTATGCCACTGGTGCACCTGCGCCACGCACCGCCAGCTGGTACCCAAAGCCATTGCTCACATTCAGTGATGCTCTGGCCACAGTGCGTCGCGAGCTATGGACACAGGGCAATTTCGAAACATCGAGTCACACACAAGATGATACGAAAATTTCCCTGCCCACGATCGATCGCTTGATTAACCTCGCCTGCTATGCCGCGTAAACGGCCAAAGTCCAGCTTAGAGGCTGACCCGGAACTGTATCGGAATGAAGATTGGAGTCATTTCAACGGGTTATTCCGACGGAGCCTGTCGTCCCCGATGACCGTGATCGGCCGAACAAAAAAGCAGTTGCGTGATCCCAGCGGCTACGATTTTCTCGTGGTTGCGAAGACACGAAGGACACACCGATGGCCTGGACTGAAATCACGCGACGCAAGTATCAGCGCGACGGGCTGCGCTACGCAAGCGATACCACCGACCAGGAGTGGCTTCTGATCGAGCCGCATTTGCCGCCGCCCGCAAGCCGCGGTCGAACCCGCAAGGCCTGCTTGCGGGACATCGTCAATGCCATCTTCTTCATTGCCCAGTCTGGCTGCCAATGGCGCATGTTGCCCAAGGACTTCCCGCCGTTCACCACGGTGCAACGCTACTTCTACGCCTGGCGCGATGACGGAAGATGGCAGATCATCAATCAGGCGCTGCTGATGGATGTGCGCGAAGCCGCCGGCCGCGAGGCAAGTCCGACCGCCGGGGTCATCGACAGCCAATCCGTCAAGACAACCGAGGCCGGCGGTCCGCGCGGTTACGCGGCGGAGAAAATGGTCAAAGGCCGCAAGCGGCATATCCTCACCGACACGATCGGCCTGCTGGTCGGCGCGATCGTGCACCCGGGGGACGTGCAGGATCGTGATGGTGCGCCACCGTTGTTGGACAGCGTGCGCAGCGCGTTTCCCTGGCTGCGCCACGTGTTCGCTGATGCCGCCTACGCCGGTGACAAGCTGAAGGGTGCGCTTGAAGCGCTCGGTACATGGACGATCGAGATCGTCAAGCGATCCGACACCGCCAAGGGCTTTATCCTGCTGCCCCGGCGTTGGGTGGTCGAACGCACGCTGGCCTGGCTCAACCGCAATCGTCGTCTGGCCAAGGATTTCGAGGCCACCATCGAGAGCGCGGTGACCTGGCTCTACATCGCCAGCGTCAAGCTGATGTCGCGCCGTCTGGCGGCCGCCTGATACTCCCCCGTCAGCCAATATCATCAATCAATTCAGGCCAGCACGTGTTGCGACCACGATCCGAGTCAGAACTCTAAACGAGCTGGAGGCAGCTTGGAATGATAGAAGCATGAGACTACAGATTATACCAGGAAAGGAAGCGGTAAGCAGATTTAACCAATATCTTCAGAAAGAATACGGTGTTTCCGTGACTCCGACGGCGATTGTGGACGCAATGAGAGTTGATGAAATCCCCGACGAGGTAAGAAATTTGTTGCTCAATGTCGACAGATTTACGCAGTCAAAGGTCGAGTGAAAGTCGACGGCAGAGTGGCAGTGGCCATTCCGGTGTTGAAGGTGGCGCCGTCGGTGGCGATGCCGGTCACCGGGCGTGGGCTGGTAGTGCGGCGGCTGGCGTCCGCGAGGTAGTCGGGCATGCGTGCAAGCACGTCAGGCAGTTCACGGCGAAGATCAGATTTCAACTCGATCACCGTCGCGCCCCACATCGTGTCGATGCGGCCGCGGTTATCCAGCAGATAAAGCTCGTGGGCGATCTCGTTATAGGGAGCGCCAAAGCCCTCGCGTAGAAGTTCCGTGACATGGCCGCGGAGGGGCTCGTGGCGGGGGCGCCCGGACATGGCACGGACGAGTTCGGGAAGCTTGTCGCGTCGCCAGGTCATAGGCCCATCATGCTGCAAGAGTGATTGCACAGGGGTGTGCCGACTTGGGTCACGATGCTAGGCAGAACTGATGAGTGCAGCCAGCCAACCCAGCCTGTTCGACGCGGACGAGGTCGTCGATGACCAGGAAGCCGCGTCCGCGCGGATCCGGATGCTGGCGATGATCGATCGGTTGAAGGCCACGTCCGTACCGCATTGGCGGGACGAGGCGGCAGTCATCCTGGACGACGGTGCGTTTCAGCGTGCGATGCGACTTGTTCCGCCTGACGAGGCGCAGGTGCTCTGGGCCGACTTCGACAAGGAAATGCAACGGCTTTACGCAATCTGGGTCGCAGCCAATTCTGTAACATCCCAGGGAACAACAGGAAGGTAGTCGCGGCGCCGTCATTGGGGCTCCGCCCTGATGGCTGCGCCGTTCAAGGCACCGGCACGCCGATCGACTTCAGGCGCGCCTGCGCCTGTTCGGCGGCCATGACGGAATGAGCCGTAATCGCCGGACTTGATATGAGGTCCGAGTGGCCATAGGCGATCATGTCGACGCCCTCCACGGCCGCGATCGCCTCCAACAAAAGCGGCTGCAATTCGAGCGCCTGATGATCGGGCAAAGCGGGCCGGAATTCGTCAGAACGGGCGACAGCCGCGAGCGAGGGTGCCTCGTGTGGCCAGCACTTGCCGCGCCAAGCGCTCGGGTTATCCTTGCCGCATGTCCCAAGCCACCGCACAACCGCCAGAAGAAGGCCTCCAAGGCATCGCGCGGCGGACCAGGCAGGTACCTGGACAGCCGGGTCGCCAGTGATAGAGAACTGCGCATGAGCGAAAACACGGATTGGACGCTGATTGTCAGAGCATCCCAACAGGCGAAGGTCGCCGCGGAGGCGGCAGTCGCGTCGGCAAAGTTATTGGAGAGCGAGGCCGGTCATCGTCTCTCTGCCATGGAGGCCAGGCTTGGAGCGATCGAGGGGAGAATTGCCAATCTCGCAGCCGGCCAGAATAGCCACGAACTGGCGATCATGCGTATCGCCGACACCCAGGCCGATCACACCGCCAGGCTGACCAGGATCGAGACGCTGCTGACCGACATCGCGCGGAAGCTGGGCGCATGAGGAGGCAAAGAAGCGCCGCCGGCTGATGTCCACACCGTCACAAGCCACAGGCGACGCCCGGGCAGGTTTTGCTGGTAGCGAATGCTCTGATCCGCGGTGATCACGATCTCGAAACCGGCCGCCTCGGCAATGGTCAGCATCAATCGGCAATGGCGCATCTGCTTCGTCTGGACAACGGGAGGTCCCGACCGTGTCGAAATCGTCGATTACCACTAGGCAAATTCCCAACCCCGCGCCAGGAGAGGTTCTGCTGCTGGAGTTCATCGAGCCGATGGGCCTGACGCAGAATGGCCTTGCGCGTGCGATCGGCGTGCCGCCGCGACGGATCAACGAAATCGTGCTCGGCAAACGATCAGTCACCGCGGATACGGACTTGCGGCTGGCACGGTATTTCGAAGTCTCGGAGGGGTTCTGGCTTGGTCTCCAGGCCGACCACGACCTGCTGCAGCGGCGACGGGAGATTGATGCTGATCTGGCGCGGATCGCGCCGTATCGGCAGGCCGCATGATTGGAATGTGCCCGATAAAGTACATCGTGCGCTCCATGTGCTCGCCGCCCGGCACGGCTGCAGCGCCAGGCGGGGAGCTGCGATATCCTGGGAACGGCCATGAAGCCAGCGAAGCGCGTTCGCCTCAGCGACGTACTTGCCGCCTGGGGCCGCGATCATCGACGAGATGCGGGACAGATCGCCGGCCCCCCTCAACCCACCGGCACCCCGATCGACTTCAGCCGCGCATTCGCCCGCCCGGCCCTCGCCTTCAGCCCATCCAAATACGTGCTGACGTCGGTACCGGGCAGGTTCAGCACCTTGCACCCGAGCCGCCAGTACTCCTCGATCTGCGCTTCGGTTTCCGCGGATCCCCGGGCAAGTTTGCCGTGCGCGTTGCAAGCCTCCGCGATCCGGCGCACGGCTGCCTTGAACGTCGGGTGCTCAAGCTGCAGATGCACGCCAAGCCGCGCGCTGAGGTCCGAGTGGCCATAGGCGATCATGTCGATGCCGTCGACGGCGGCGATCGCCTCAACATTTTCCAGGCCCTCGAGCGACTCGATCGACACACAGGTGATGATGTTGGCATTGGCCCAGGGCGCATACTCGGTCGCGTGACGGGTACCATGGCTACGGTATCCGGTGTGCATCCCCTGCCCTGAGATACCGCGATTGCCGATCGGCGGATATTTCGCCTCCCGCGCAATCGCGCGTGCCTCGTCGGCGTTATCGACCTCCGAAACCTGCACACCCATGATCCCCTGATCGAGGATCGCGGGGATCAGATACGTGAAGGACTTATGGATACGCACGATCGCAGAGACGTTGGTGGCCTGAAACCATCCGGCGAGATCCGCGATCGTTTCCAGGTCGAAGGCGCCATGTTCGTGGTCGATCATGCAGTAGTCGAAACCGGAGGCCTCGATGATCCACGGCACGCCGCGCGACGCGAACTCCTTGAGCCCGGTCCCAAGCGCGGCCCGCCCCTCGCGCACCGCTCGAAATATGCTGTTGTCTTTCATGGATCGTACGAGGCTCCCAATGTTCTCCATCGATCGCGGCACCGCCACGGATGGCCGCCACGAGGGCGGTCATGACGTTCTCCCGCGCGATCATTGCCGGAGTGTGACCCGGGTTGCCGGTCCTGTCCAAGCGGCGCCGACAGGTTGGCGCAGTGTTTGGTCAGGGCAATCGGGCAAACGATCCCGAACCGGTGTGCAGCGCGGCAAAGCAAGGTTTCACACGGAGGCCATGGAGAAGCGAAAGCCACCGAGAACCACTGAGAAACCGTTTCGCGCGAAGCGCATTAGGTTCCTTCTCCGTGCCCTCCGTGTGAAACCTTGCTTTGCATTGCCTTGGGTGTTCGGCGTCAGCCCCTCGACTTTGCTGTCGCTTTCCGCTACCTCCCCGCGCTTCGCATGGCCGGTGGCTGTGTGGCACCTGTCCGAGACCGCACGTCCCCTTCGGGGCTTAATGGACCTTAGGTCCGCACGCGGGAGACGGGAAACACCGATGCCCTCGGGCTCCGGATCAAGTCCGGGGACGACCCGAGGGATGGTTGGTTCCGGCTTGCAGGACAGGCGACCCCCGGGTCGGAGCCCGGGGGGTGGGCAACCTGGCCCTGCGCGGTCCAAACGCGTCTGGCCATGTCCTCGGGCTTGACCCGAGGATCAGGAGTAGAGACGTGGACCGGACTGAAAAGCGAAACTTCGTCGCCGGTCTGCACCAGGCGCTTGCCGATGTCTCGATGATCGTCGTGACCCACAACCAGGGGCTCACGGTCGCCGAGGCGACGGAACTCAGGCGCCGGATGCGGGCAGCCGGCGTGACCTTCAAGGTCGCGAAGAACCGCCTGGCCCACCTCGCCCTGGAAGGGACCCCATTCGACGGTCTCAAGCCTCTGCTGAAGGGTCCGACCGCGCTCGCGTGGTCAACCGACCCCGTGGCGGCGGCGAAGGCGACCGTCGAGTTCGCCAGGACAAACGAGAAGCTCGTGCTTGTCGGCGGAGCGCTTGGTGCCCAGACGCTGGATGCGTCCGGGGTGCGGGCACTGGCCGAACTGCCGGGCCTGGATGAGCTGCGCGCCCGCATCGTAGGGATGATTGCCACCCCCGCGACCCGCGTCGCCGGCGTCCTCCAAGGTTCGGCGGGGCAGCTTGCTCGGGTGTTTGGCGCCTTTGCCAGGAAAAGCGAGGAGGCCCAGGCGGCTGCCTGACGGCCGAAGCCCCCGGGCCCTCGTCCCGGGGGTTGCATAGAACCAACCAACGACTAAATTAGGGACACACACAAATGGCTGATCTAGCAAAGCTGGTGGACGAACTCTCCAGTCTCACGGTGTTGGAGGCTGCGGAGCTCTCGAAACTGCTCGAAGAGAAGTGGGGCGTCTCGGCTGCCGCGCCCGTCGCGGTGGCTGCCGCGGCGCCTGCTGGCGGAGCCGCGGCTGCGGCGGCGCCGGCCGAGGAGCAAACCGAGTTCACCGTCATCCTGGCCAAGGCCGGGGAGAAGAAGATCAATGTGATTAAGGAAGTTCGCACCATCACCGGTCTCGGGCTGAAGGAAGCCAAGGACCTGGTCGAGGGTGCGCCGAAGCCGGTGAAGGAAGGCGTGGGCAAGGACGAGGTCGCCAAGATCAAGAAGATGCTCGAGGACGCCGGCGCCACCGTGGAGGTCAAATAGCACGATCGAACGTAACATCGGGGACAGACGGAGCCGCCGCACCGTCGTTCCCATCGGACTGGATATGGGCGGGAAATCGAGCGATTCCCGCCCCGTTCCGCGTTGCGCGGCGAGGTACGGATCTTTCGGCAGGCAGGTAGGGCAGTTCATGAACGCGATTAGCAGGTCATTCACGGGACGCAAGCGGATTCGTCGGAGCTTCGGGCGCATTCCCGAGATCGCCCCGATGCCGAACCTGATCGATGTGCAGCGCGCCTCTTACGAGGCGTTCCTGCAAATGAACGTCCAGCCGGATAGCCGGCTGCATGCGGGTCTGCAGGAGGTGTTCAAGTCCGTGTTCCCGATCGACGACTTCGCTGGCCGCGGCCGGCTGGAGTTCGTCTACTACGAGCTGGAAGAGCCGAAATACGACGTCGAGGAGTGCATCCAGCGCGGCATGACCTATGCCGCGCCGCTGAAGGTTATCTTGCGTCTGATCGTTTGGGACGTGGACGAGGATACCGGCGCGCGGTCGATCCGCGACATCAAGGAACAGCCCGTCTACATGGGCGACATGCCGCTGATGACCGACAACGGCACGTTCATCATCAATGGAACCGAACGCGTCATCGTGTCGCAGATGCACCGCTCGCCTGGCGTGTTCTTCGACCACGACAAGGGCAAAACGCACAGCAGCGGCAAGTATCTGTTTGCCGCGCGCGTCATCCCATACCGCGGCTCCTGGCTGGACTTCGAGTTCGACAGCAAGGATCTGGTTTATGTCCGCATCGACCGCAAGCGGAAGCTGCCAGTCACCACGCTGTTGTATGCGCTGGAAAGCGCCGCCACCGAGAAGCTGCGCGCTGAGCGCGAGGCGAAGGGCGAGCAGCTCGAGCCGGGCGAAATCCGCGGCATGGATCAGGAAGAGATCCTCAACTACTTCTATGGCCAGGTGGTGTTCGACCACACGCCGAAGGGCTGGGCGCGGCCGTTCGATCCCGACGCGTTTCGCGGCATCAAGCTGCTGGAGCCGATCATCGATGCGGAGACGGGCGAGGTGGTGGCGGATGCCGAAGCGAAACTGACCGCGCGTCAGGCCCGGCGCATCGCGGAAAAGACCAAGGAAGTGCTGGTTGGCCGCACCGACCTGCTCGGCCGCTTCGTCGGCGAGGACCTGGTCAATTACGAGACTGGCGAGATCTTCGCCGAGGCCGGCGAGGAGCTGACCGAAGCCAAGCTGACAGCGCTGGAAGAGGCCGGCATCACCAAGCTGCCGACGCTCGCCGTGGACCAGGCGACCGGTCCGTGGATGCGCAACACGCTCGCGGTGGACAAGAACAACAACCGTGATGACGCCCTGATCGACATCTATCGCGTGATGCGCCCTGGCGAGCCGCCAACGCCGGAAACGGCCGAAGGGCTGTTCCGCGGATTGTTCTTCGACTCCGACCGCTACGACCTGTCCGCCGTCGGCCGCGTGAAAATGAACATGCGGCTCGGCTTCGAAAACGTGCCGGATTCGATCCGTGTGCTGCGCAAGGAGGACTTGCTGCGCACGGTGAAGATCCTCAACGAACTGAAGGACGGGCGCGGGCAGATCGACGACATCGACAACCTCGGCAACCGCCGTGTGCGTTCTGTCGGCGAACTGATGGAGAACCAGTACCGCATCGGCCTGCTGCGCATGGAGCGCGCGATCCGCGAGCGCATGGGCTCGGTCGATATCGACACGGTCATGCCGCACGACCTGATAAACGCGAAGCCTGCGGCGGCGGCCGTGCGCGAGTTCTTCGGGTCCTCGCAGCTCTCGCAGTTCATGGACCAGACCAACCCGCTGTCCGAAGTGACACATAAGCGTCGTCTTTCGGCGCTGGGTCCGGGCGGTCTGACGCGCGAGCGTGCCGGCTTCGAGGTGCGCGACGTGCATCCGACGCACTATGGCCGCATCTGCCCGATCGAGACGCCGGAAGGCCCGAACATCGGTCTGATCAACTCGCTGGCCACCTACGCCAAGGTCAACAAGTACGGCTTCATCGAGACGCCGTACATGCTGGTCAAGGACGGCGTGGTGCAGAAGGAGCCGCGTTACCTCTCCGCCATGGAGGAGGAGAAGCTGGTCGTCGCACAGGCCGACGCGCCGATGGACAGCAATGGCAAGTTCACCGAGGACCTGGTGTCGGTCCGTCGCCAGGGCGACTTCCGCCTGGTGCGGCCGGAGGATGTGACCGCGATCGACGTGTCGCCGAAGCAGTTGGTGTCGGTGGCCGCGGCGCTGATCCCGTTCCTGGAGAACGACGACGCGAACCGCGCGCTGATGGGCTCCAACATGCAGCGTCAGGCGGTGCCACTGATCCAGGCCGATGCGCCGCTCGTTGGCACCGGCATGGAAGCGGCAGTGGCCCGTGACAGCGGCGCCACGATCGTTGCCCGTCGTCCCGGCGTGGTGGACCAGATTGATGGCGCGCGCATTGTGGTGCGTGCAACCAATGAGGACAGCACCACGAAGGGCGTCGATATCTATCGGCTGCGCAAGTTCATGCGCTCCAACCAGTCGACCTGCATCAACCAGCGTCCGCTGGTGAAGGTGGGTGACACTGTGCAGGACGGTGAGATCATCGCGGACGGGCCGTCGACTGAGCTGGGCGAACTGGCGCTGGGGCGTAACGTGCTGTGCGCGTTCATGCCGTGGAACGGCTACAACTTCGAGGACTCGATCCTGATCAGCGAGCGCATCGCGCGCGACGACGTGTTCACCTCCATCCACATCGAGGAATTCGAGGTGATGGCGCGCGACACCAAACTGGGCCAGGAGGAAATCACGCGCGACATCCCCAACGTGGGTGAGGAAGCGCTGAAGAACCTCGACGAAGCCGGCATCGTCTATATCGGCGCCGAAGTGAATCCGGGCGACATCCTGGTGGGCAAGGTCACGCCCAAGGGCGAAAGCCCGATGACGCCCGAGGAAAAACTGCTGCGCGCGATCTTCGGAGAGAAGGCGTCCGACGTGCGCGATACGTCACTGAAGCTGCCGCCTGGTGTCACCGGCACGGTGGTGGATGTGCGCGTGTTCAGCCGCCGCGGCGTCGACAAGGACGAGCGCGCCATGGCGATCGAGCGCGCCGAAATCGAGCGTCTGGCCAAGGACCGCGACGATGAGAAGGCGATCCAGGAGCGGAGCTTCCTGAACCGACTCCGGGAAAAACTTCTGGGCCGCAAGGCGTCTGGCGGGTTCAAGGGCATCAGGGCCGGCCAGGACATCACCGAGGAGGTGCTGGCCGAGCATCCGCGTGGCGCCTGGCGCCATATCGGCGTGCAGGACGACGCTGTGATGGCCGAGATTGAGACGCTGCGGCGCGAGTTCGACGCGGCTGTCGGCCGCCTGCAAGCGCGCTTCGACAGCAAGGTCGAGAAACTGCAGCGTGGCGATGAGCTGCCGCCCGGCGTGATGAAAATGGTGAAAGTCTTCATCGCGGTGAAGCGTAAGCTGCAGCCCGGCGACAAGATGGCCGGCCGTCACGGCAATAAGGGTGTCGTGTCACGCGTCGTGCCGGTGGAGGACATGCCGTTCCTGGAGGACGGCACGCCGGTCGATCTCGTGCTGAACCCGTTGGGTGTGCCGTCGCGCATGAATGTCGGCCAGATCCTCGAGACGCATCTTGGCTGGGCCTGCCACACGCTCGGTGCGCAGATCGGCGAACTGGTGGAGACATATCGCCGAACCGGCGCGATGCGCGAGGAACTGCTGGAGCGGCTGCGTGACGTGTACAGCGAGGAGGAATACCGCGACCAGATCGCCAACCTCGACACCGAGCAGTTGATGGAGATGTGCGACAACCTGAAGAAGGGCATTCCGATCGCCACACCGGTGTTCGATGGCGCGCGGATGTCCGACATCGAGGGCATGCTGGTGAAGGCGGGCCTGAACACGTCCGGTCAGGTCGTGCTGGTCGATGGCCGCACTGGCGAGCCATTCGAGCGCAAGGTGACCGTTGGCTACATCTACATGCTGAAGCTGCATCACCTGGTGGACGACAAGATCCACGCGCGGTCGATCGGGCCTTACTCGCTGGTTACCCAGCAGCCGCTGGGCGGCAAGGCGCAGTTCGGCGGTCAGCGCTTCGGCGAAATGGAGGTGTGGGCGCTGGAGGCGTATGGCGCCGCGTATACACTGCAGGAGATGCTGACGGTGAAGTCGGACGACGTGTCGGGCCGCACCAAGGTCTACGAAGCGATCGTGCGCGAGCAGGACAACTTCGAGGCCGGCGTGCCGGAGAGCTTCAACGTGCTGGTGAAGGAACTGAAGTCGTTGGGGCTGAATGTCGACCTGGACAGCCGGGCTGCGTGACGTCCCGTCGTCATGGCCGGGCATGACCCGGCCATCCACGCACTGCCGCCTGGGGGCGGATGGCCGGGTCAAGCCCGGCCATGACGGTTGGATTTGCCTTAACCCGTAGAGGGGTAAGAATCGCATGAACGAACTGATGAAGATCCTCGGCCAGACCGGCCAGGCAATGACTTTCGATCAGATCAAGATCCAGATGGCGAGCCCGGAGCAAATCCGCTCGTGGTCGTACGGCGAGATCAAGAAGCCGGAGACCATCAACTACCGCACGTTCAAGCCGGAGCGCGACGGCCTGTTCTGCGCGCGCATCTTTGGCCCGATCAAGGACTACGAGTGCCTGTGCGGCAAGTACAAGCGGATGAAGTTCCGCGGCATCATCTGCGAGAAGTGCGGCGTCGAAGTCACGCTGGCCAAGGTGCGCCGCGAGCGCATGGGCCACATCGAGCTTGCCTCGCCGGTCGCGCACATCTGGTTCCTGAAGTCGCTGCCCAGCCGTATCGGCCTGATGGTCGATCTGACGCTGAAGGAGCTGGAGAAGATCCTCTACTTCGAGAGCTACGTTGTGCTGGAACCCGGTACGACCGACATGAAGCTGCATCAGCTTCTGACCGAGGACCAACTTCTCGCCAAGCAGGATGAGTTCGGCGAGGACCAGTTCGAAGTCGGCATCGGTGCCGAGGCGATCAAGAAGGTCCTGCACAAGATCAACCTCGACGAAGAGAAGGTGAAGCTGCGCGGCGATCTGAAGGAGACCTCCTCGGAAGCCAAGCGCAAGAAGCTGGTGAAGCGACTGAAGCTGGTCGAGGCCTTCGGCGAGTCCGGCGCGCGCCCCGAGTGGATGATCCTCGACGTGGTGCCGGTGATCCCGCCGGAACTGCGTCCGCTGGTGCCGCTCGATGGCGGCCGCTTCGCGACGTCCGACCTGAACGACCTGTATCGTCGCGTCATCAACCGCAACAACCGCCTGAAGCGGCTGATCGAGTTGCGCGCGCCCGACATCATCGTGCGCAACGAAAAGCGCATGCTTCAGGAGTCGGTTGACGCGCTGTTCGACAACGGCCGTCGCGGCCGCGCCATCACGGGTGCCAACAAGCGCCCGCTGAAGTCGCTGTCCGACATGCTGAAGGGCAAGCAGGGCCGCTTCCGGCAGAACCTGCTGGGCAAGCGCGTCGATTACTCGGGCCGTTCGGTGATCGTGGTCGGCCCCGAGCTGAAGCTACACCAGTGCGGCCTGCCGAAGAAGATGGCGCTTGAGCTGTTCAAGCCGTTCATCTACTCGAAGCTCGAAAAATACGGTCACGCCACCACGATCAAGGCTGCGAAGCGCATGGTGGAGAAGGAGCGTCCCGAAGTGTGGGACATCCTCGAGGAAGTCATCCGCGAGCATCCGGTGATGCTGAACCGCGCGCCTACGCTGCACCGTCTGGGCATCCAGGCGTTCGAGCCGGTGCTGATCGAGGGCAAGGCGATCCAGCTTCACCCGCTGGTCTGCACCGCGTTCAACGCCGACTTCGACGGCGACCAGATGGCGGTGCACGTGCCGCTGTCCTTGGAAGCACAGCTCGAAGCGCGCGTGCTGATGATGTCGACCAACAACATCCTCAGCCCGGCGAACGGCAAGCCGATCATCGTGCCGTCGCAGGACATCGTGCTTGGGCTGTACTACTTGTCGCTTGATACGCCGGAGTTCCGCACGGTTGAGGACAAGGACGCGCCCGCCTTCGGCACGATCGGTGAGATCGAGTTCGCGCTGCACGCCAAGGCCATCACCCTGCACAGCAAGATCAAGGCACGCTACGAGACGATCGACGCGGGCGGCAATCCGATCCGCCAGATCGTGGTGACAACGCCAGGCCGGATGATGATCGCGCAGATCCTGCCGAAGCATCCGATGGTGCCGTTCGATCTGATCAACCGTCAGCTCACCAAGAAGAGCGTCTCCGACGTGATCGACATGGTGTATCGCCATTGCGGCCAGAAGGAGTGCGTGATCTTCGCCGATCGGCTGATGGGGGTGGGCTTCGGCCAGGCCGCCAAGGCTGGCATCTCGTTCGGCAAGGATGATCTGATCATCCCCGTCGAGAAGGAGGAGATGATCCACAAGACGCAGGCCGAGGTGAAGGAGTTCGAGCAGCAGTACCAGGACGGTCTGATCACCGCCGGCGAACGCTACAACAAGGTGGTCGATGCCTGGTCGCGCTGCACCGACGAAGTCGCCACCGCGATGATGAAGGAGATTTCCAAGCAGGAGGTCGGCAAGCAGACCAACTCGGTCTGGATGATGAGCCACTCCGGTGCGCGTGGTTCGCCGGCGCAGATGCGTCAGCTTGCCGGTATGCGCGGGCTGATGGCGAAGCCGTCCGGCGAGATCATCGAGCAGCCGATCATCGCCAACTTCAAGGAAGGCCTGTCGGTGTTGGAGTATTTCAACTCCACGCACGGTGCTCGCAAGGGCCTGGCTGATACCGCGTTGAAGACGGCGAACTCGGGCTATCTCACGCGTCGTTTGGTGGACGTGGCACAGGACTGCATCATTGTCGAAGAGGATTGCGGCACCGAGCGCGGCCTGACCGTGCGCGCGGTGATGGATGGCGGCGAGGTCGTCTCGGCGTTGTCTGAACGTATCCTTGGGCGCACCGCGGCAGAGGACATCACCGACCCGGTCACCAACGAGGTGATCGTGCCGGGCAATACTCTGATCGAGGAAGATGCGGCCGATGCGATCGAGAAGGCTGGCGTCGAGGCGGTGAAGATCCGCTCCGTGCTGACCTGCGACTCGCACGTCGGCGTCTGCGCGCATTGCTACGGACGCGACCTCGCCCGCGGCACGCCGGTGAATATCGGCGAGGCTGTCGGCGTGATCGCCGCTCAGTCCATCGGTGAGCCTGGCACGCAGTTGACGATGCGCACGTTCCACATCGGCGGCGCGGCACAGCGTGGTGCCGAGCAGTCGAACGTGGAGGCAAGCCACGAAGGCGTCGTCACGGTGAAGAACCGCAACGTGGTGATGAACAGCCAGGGTGTGCCGGTGGTCATGTCGCGCAATTGCGAAATCGTCCTGACGGACGACAAGCAGCGCGAGCGTGCCCGCTTCCGCGTGCCCTATGGTGCGCGTCTGTTGGTAGATGAAGGCCAGCAGGTGGCGCGCGCGCAGAAGCTGGCGGAGTGGGATCCGTACACGCTGCCGATCATCACCGAGCGCAACGGTAAGGTTGAGTACATCGACCTGATCGAAGGTATCACGCTGGTCGAGCGGATGGACGAGGTCACCGGCCTCACCTCGAAGGTGGTGGTGGACTACAAGCAGGGCGCGAAGAGCGTCGATCTGCGGCCACGCCTTCAGTTGAAGGACGAGAGCGGTGACGTCGTGAAGCTGCCGAACGGCTCCGAGGCGCGTTACTTCCTGGCACCCGACTCCATCCTGTCGGTGGATGCGGGCGTTGTGGTCGCAGCGGGCGATGTGCTGGCGCGTATCCCGCGTGAAGGCAGCAAGACGCGCGACATCACGGGCGGCCTGCCGCGTGTGGCGGAGTTGTTCGAGGCACGCCGGCCGAAGGATCACGCTGTCATCGCCGAAAACGATGGCCGCGTGGAGTTCGGCAAGGACTACAAGAACAAGCGCCGCATCATCGTGAAGAACGATGAGACGACCGAGGAGACCGAGTACCTGATCCCGAAGGGCAAGCACATCTCGGTGCAGGAGGGCGACTTCGTGCGCCGGGGCGATCCGCTGGTCGATGGGCCTCGGGTGCCGCACGACATCCTGAAGGTGATGGGTGTCGAGGCACTGTCCGACTACCTGGTCAACGAGATCCAGGACGTCTATCGCCTGCAGGGGGTGAAGATCAACGACAAGCACATCGAGGTGATTGTTCGCCAGATGCTGCAGAAGGTTGAGATTCTCGAGCCGGGCGACACGACGTTCCTGGCTGGCGAACAGGTGGACCGCACCGAGTTCGATCAGTTGAACTCGAAGCTTGGCAAGGAAGAGCGTCCGGCGCAGGCGATGCCGGTGCTGCAAGGCATCACCAAGGCGTCGTTGCAGACCAACAGCTTCATCAGCGCGGCGTCCTTCCAGGAGACCACGCGCGTGCTGACCGAGGCTGCGACGGCCGGCAAGACCGACAACCTGACCGGGTTGAAGGAGAACGTGATTGTCGGGCGGCTGATCCCGGCGGGCACGGGCTCGGTGATGAACCGGCTGCGTGCGATTGCCGCGGGTCGCGATCAGCGGACGTTGAGCATGGGCACGACGCCGCAGATCACCGAGGAGGTAAAGGCGGCAGAATAGCCAGAGCTGTTGTCGTAATTAAGGGCCGGCGGCACTTAGGTGCCGCCGGTCTTTTCTTTGAATGGGTCCGTTTTAATCCCAATTGTAGTCGGGTTATTTCGATTGCGAAGGCGGTACGGCGCTGATGCAATTTCGGTAATGTCGCCGCTCCTGACGGGATGGACGATCCTGTCGGCGAGCGCACTCAGGAAAGTTCGCCGGTGACAGTCATCAATAACACGGGGTCGACGCTGGCCGTCCCCTCCGGCGGTTTGCTCGGCGAAGTCGATTTCAACGGAACGATTATCGGCGGCATCGTCGTCAACGCGTACCCCACACTGGATTTCAGCGGCGCGACGCTGCAGGACCTGCTGTGGCAGGGCTCGCTGTCCGCAAATATCGGAAGCCTCCTCACAGACGGCGTGACCGTGCAGGCGCTGGATGGCAGCCAAGGTACTATCGAGCTAGGCAACGCCACGCTGGCGATCACAGGTGACACTCTCGATGCCTTGACCCTGCGGGTCGTCGGATCCCTTGCTGCTCTCGAAGGTCCAGATCCCAAATTCACGATAGGGGTGCGGGGAACGGTCAACGTGATCGACCCCGGCGCAACACTCAGCGCCATTGGATACCAGTTCATCAACAATGGCACCATCGTTGTCAGCGGCACCAACACCACTAATGGTGCCAACGCCGCCGTCGTCGCTCATGCCAACACACTTGCGAATTATGGCGAGATCGCGGTGTCTGACGGCGCGCTTTTTCAGTTGGAGGCGTCACCGCAAAACCCAGAGTCGCCCCTCAGCAACGAATTCGAGAATGTGGGGCAAATCACAGTGTCCACGGGCGCAACGCTGGTGGTCAACGGCGCTCAATATGCCAACAGCGGCACGATCACACTTGCTGACCCGACCAGTGAACTGCAACTGAGTGGGTCGCTGCTCACCAGCAATCTTGGGGTCATTCACTCGGCTGGCGGTATCCTGGGGACCGGCGGAACGCTCGACAACACGGGCCAAACGATTGAGATCGGGTCGCCGGACGGGTTTGGCGCATTGACCTTCGACGGCGGCACTTTGTACGGCGGCACGTTAGTGAACGACGGCACGGGCTGGCTGGCCGGCCGCGGGACATTGGACAGCGTTAACTGGCAAGGTCCCCTCGTCATTGGCAGCGACAATTCTGTGTTCGACACCAGAATCGAACTGTTGAACGTGAATGAATTGCAGTCGTCACCTGACGGCGGTTCACAGGACTTGCGGTTCTCGGGTTGGGGTGGCGAGATGGACATCGGCTCCGGTTCACCGTCCCAGACCATCGCTCTGAATAATTACAATATCACAGACGCCGCGGCCACCGCCGCCATCAGTGTCGATGGCACTCTAGTCCTGGGTCCTGCGGCAACAATAGCTGTCGCAAGCACTATATCTTTGGCAGCCTCTGCCTTTGCAGAGGAAATGCTGTATAATTTGCCTGCTGATCTGCCCATTTACGCCAGTTCGGTCGTCAACGAGGGGCTGATCGACGATACGAGCCAGTCAGGTTGCGACGTGTACCTGCCAGAATCAGTCTACAATTCTGGGATGATACGCGTGTCTGGTAGCGGCGATGCGCTTGTTGTCAGTCCCGGCAGCATCATCAACACAGGCACTATTCAGATCACCGACGGTGCTGCGCTTTGGTTTTATTCGCCAACGGGAGGCGTTTTCGACGTACCGTCAGTCAATAATACCGGCGATATCGCAATTGACGCGTCTTCTACGTTGGCGATGGCCGGTACTTATACCGAGCAATCGTTTGCATCGGTTCCCACGAGTGGCAGTTCGGTGCTGCTCACTGGTACGCTGGTCAATATCGGGAATACATTGAACGTTGCCTCGGGCGGCGAATTCGGCAGAGCGACTCTTGGGTGGCCGAACGCAGCCGATACACCAATATACTGGCAGCTCCCGTCGGAGGAGCAGGATGCACCGCTTCTCGTTCACGGCGGAGCCGTCATCGAGACCGGTGCGACCGCAGTCCTCGCCGACGTGACATTGGACGGTGTCGCCTGGACCGGTCCTCTGATCGTCAATACGCCAACTGCCTCGGTCGCTCTCGTCGATGGTTCCACGTTGACTGACGCGTCCCAGACGATCGCGGTGACCGGCTCTGGCGATATCCTCACCTTCGACACCGCGACTTTGACGAACACGAGCTTTCAGATGGGGGCCGTTGGCGGGACCGTCACCTTGAATGTCACCGGCTCTCTGACATTTGGCACCGGCACGACTCTTGATATTGCGGCTTCTGGATCCGGTGCCGGCCAGTTGCTGGGAAACATCGTCAATCAAGGCTCGATCGACAACCAAAGCGGCGACATGCAAGTCGGATTGCCGCCACCCGACGATCCGGGACTCTTGTATCTTAATCCGTACGGTCCGCCGTTGATTCCGTTTGAGCCCTCCCAATTCGACAATCAAGGGACGATCGTCGCGACTGCCGGCGCTGGCGCGACATTCACAATTGAGCCACAGGCAACGCTGATCAACGAAGGTCTGTTCCGCGTCGATGGGGGCGAGCGGCTCCTTATCGACAATCAGGGATATTACGATGCGACATCCCCCGTCGCGCCCGGCTTCAGCAACACGGGTATTCTTGCCATCGGTAACGGCACGATCGAATTCGCCGGATCCCTCGCGGATACTGGCAGCATTGCCTTCACACCTGGGCTGGTCGGCGAGCTGATTTTCAACTCTCCCAGCCTGCTCAATAGCGGCCCGATACTTGGCCTCGATGCAAACGATCGCGTCGAATTTGGGGTATTCGGTGTGACGCCCAACAGCTTCAACGTGTCGGGAGCTACCGTCACCTCACCAGGGACCGTCATGGTGACGACAAGCGCCGGTACGATTGCTTTCGACAGCGTGGCGTTCGCCCCCGGTGCGCCACAGGGCTTCACCACCGGCACCGATAGCGCCACGGGACTTGCCTACATCGAGGTTGCATGCTTCGCCGGGGGAACGCGGCTCGCTACCGATACAGGCGACGTTGCCGTAGACCTGCTGCGTGTCGGCGATCGCGTTCGGGCTCTGCTGTCCAATGAATTCGAGCCGATCGCGTGGATCGGCCGTCGCCTGGTTGATTGCTCGCGTCATCCTAAACCGGAGAAGGTCTGGCCAGTACGCATCGCACGAGGTGCGCTCTCTCCTGGCTGCCCATCGCGCGCCCTGTATCTGTCGCCCGACCATGCGGTGTATGTCCAGAACGTGCTGATCCCGGTGAGGTACCTGATCAACGGCAGAACCATCGAACAGGTGAAGTGCAAGACCGTCCGCTATTTCCACGTTGAGCTGCCGCGGCACAACGTTTTGTTGGCCGAAGGATTGCCGGTAGAGAGCTACCTCGACGTTGGCGACCGCACGCACTTCGAAAACCACACCGGACCCATCGCGATACACCCGGACTTCTCCAGCTTGCGATGGGAGGCAAGCGGATGTGCGCCTCTGGTTGTGACTGGGCCCGAACTGGAGTTCGTGCGCGTACTTGTAGCGGAGCAGATGGGGCAGTGCCGCTTCAAGCGCAGCAGGCCATCGGGGAGATAAGGAGCGCTACCGGCCTTTTCATTTGGCAGTCATGCCACTACATGTGACTACAGTAGTCAGAAGCTGACCCAATGAAGACAGTCCAGTTGCGTCACGCCAAGGCGGCACTGTCCGCCGTTGTTGATGATGCCCAGCATGGGAACGCGTCAATTATCACGCGGCATGGCAAGCCAGCCGCAGTGGTCCTCGGCTTTGATGAGTGGCAACGCCTCTCCCGCGTCCCATCATTTGCCCGCCTGCTCGTATCAGCTCCGCGGGAAGCAGGGGATTTGCCCGAGAGGGACACAACCCCATTGCGTGACGCCGCCGTGTGACCGGCTATCTCGTCGATACGAACATTGTATCGATCGCCGCGCCAGGGCGCGAGGGGCACACGGTGGCTGTCGTGCAGTGGATGGAACAGCATTCGCCTACTTTGCATCTCTCTGTCATTACGGTCGCCGAAATCGAGGCCGGGATTGCCAAGCTGCACCGAGAGAAGGCCCGGGGTAAGGCATCAATGCTAGCCGACTGGCTCGCCGCGGTGTTGCACCTTTACGGTGACAGGGTGATACCGCTGGATATCGCCGTGGCACGCGCTACGGGGCGACTGTCTGACATGGCACGCGGCGTCGGCCACGCTCCCTGCTTTACTGACATCGCAATTGCCGCCACGGCTCAGGTTTATGGGCTCACAATACTGACGCGGAACCTCAGGCACTTTGTTCCGCTTGGCGTCGCGACGCGAGATCCTTTTGCGCAGGAGTAATACCACTACTCAATGACCGCGACCCATTCGCTTTAAGCGTCATGGCCGGCCGCCGAGCCGGCCATCAGTCTGAGCGGCACAAGGGTGCCGATATGCGCTGATGGCCGGGTCCGATCCCCGGGACAAGCCCGGGGACTTCGGCCCGGCCATGACGACAGGGCGACAGATGAGTCAGGATCAGAGAGTTTTGGTATAAGGAGGACAGGCAATGAGTGGTTTCCATCACGTCGCGATCCGCGCTGTCGATTTCGATGCCACCATCAGGTTCTACACTGAAGGCCTCGGCTGCTCAGTGCGCTACCAGTTTTCCGTGCCTGGCCGCATCGACCGGGCGGCGTTCCTCGACACGGGTGATGGCCGCTACATCGAGGTGTTCGGCCAAGGCTCCGCGGTCCAGTCTGAAGGCCGCCGCCGCCGTCCGGACGAAGAACCGACGGAAGGCGCCCTGCTGCACTTCTGTTTCCGGGTCGCTGACGTCGAAGCGGCCCACTCCCGTGCGCTCGCGGCCGGCGCCGTGTCTCGCATTGCGCCCGCCAAAAGGCAACTAGGCGGGAAACCACCGGCCGAAGTTCACATCGCCTTCGTCACCGGCCCGAACGGCGAGGTCATCGAGTTCCTGAAGAGCGACCAGCTTTAGCCGCACCTGGCAGCGCGCCCGTTACCCGTGGTCGAGCAGCCGCCGTGCGATGACCGCCATTTCCGGAAAGTCCTGCGCCACCGCCTCGGCACCCGCCGCCATCGCCATCGGCCCATAACCCCAGGCGGCGAAGATGCACTTCACCCCAGCACCGTGCGCGGCGGCCACGTCGTTGGCGTGGTCGCCCGCCATTACTGCGTGCTGGGGGACGCCTCCGGCCGCACGCAAAGTAGCCAGCAGGTGCGCCGGGTCCGGCTTCCGCACCGGAAAGCTGTCCCCCCCGCCAATCGCCGCGAAACACTCCGCCAGCCCGAGCGCGCGCAGCAGCAGCCGCGCCGCCGCCTCCGGCTTGTTGGTGCACACCGCGAGCTTCCAGCCTTCCTCCTCCAGCGCCCGAAGCGTTTCCGGCACACCCGGATAGGGCACCGTCTCCACGGCAGCGTGCTCGGCATAGTCGGCGGAATAGTCGGCGACGGCGCGCTCGTCTGGCGTGCGATCACGGGCAGCGAAGGCGCGCTCGATCAGCTTGGCCACGCCATCGCCCACCATCAGCGCGACCTCCGGTTCCTTGAACGTCGCCAGGCCACGTGACGCCATCAGCCGGTTCAACGCGCCGGCCAGGTCCGGCACCGAGTTCACCAGCGTTCCGTCCAGATCGAGCAACAATGTCCGGGCCAAGATGTTGCACTCCGACACGCAAATTGAACCAGCAGCATAGCGACAGGCTTTGACACGGCGTAGCCTCCGCCGCCACAAGAACGTCAGTGCAACGAGGGACCGCGATGGACAGCACCGACGTGATCCTGGCCGCCGGCTTCGGCACGCGGAAACGAATATCGGCGCCGGCACGACCACCTGTAACGACGATGAAGCTGCCAAGCAGCGCACGATCATCGGAGCGCCCGCGTACATCGGTTCGGATGGTTCGCTGGTGGCGCCTGTCACGATCGGCGACGGCGCATTCGTCGCAACCGGCAGCGTCATCACCGGGGCGTGCCGCCGGAGGCGTTCGCCATCGCGCGGCAGAGGCAGATCAACAAACCGGGGCGTGCGGCGACCATGCCGCCCGCGAGAAAGGGTAAGCGCTGAATGTGTGGCATTGTTGGCGTTATCGGTTCGCGTCAGGCGGCACCGCTGATCCTGGAGTCGCTGCGGCGGCTGGAATACCGCGGCTATGACAGTGCTGGCATCGCCACGCTGGTGAACGGCCACGTCGAGCGGCGGCGCGCGGAGGGCAAGCTTGGCAATCTGGCGGCCGTGCTGGATCGCTCGCCGCTCAGCGGCACGACCGGCATCGGCCATACACGTTGGGCCACGCATGGCGCCCCGACGGAGAACAATGCGCACCCGCACGGTACGTCGCGCGTGTCTATCGTACACAACGGTATCATCGAGAACCACGCTGAGCTGCGCGCGGAACTGGAAGCCGCGGGCCAGGAGTTTTCGACTGAAACCGATACTGAGACCGTGGCGCAGCTCGTCGATCTGAATCTGCAACGCGGCATGGCGCCGATCGAAGCGGCAGGCGCCGCGTTCCGCCGCCTGGAAGGCGCCTATGCGCTGGCGATGATCTTCTCTGGCCATCCCGAGCTGATCGTGGGCGCACAACACGGTGCGCCGCTTGCGGTCGGTTTTGGCGAGGACGAGATGTTCGTTGGTTCCGATGGGATGGCGCTTGCGCCGCTGACCCAGCGCATCGCTTACCTGAACGACGGCGACTGGACGGTGGTGGATCGCAAAGGCGCGCGCTTCTTCGATATGAGCGGCGCCGAGGTGCAGCGCGAAGTGAAGCTGACCCGCCTTACCGGTGCCGCCATCGGCAAGGGCAATTACCGCCACTTCATGGAAAAGGAACTGCACGAGCATCCCGCGGTCATCGGCGACACGCTGCACCGCATGGTGAACCCGGCGACGCGTGCAGTCGCGTTGCCCGCACTGCCGTTCGACTTCGCGACATTGCCGCGCATTACCATCAGCGCGTGCGGCAGCGCCTATTATGCGGGCCTGGTCGCGCGGTGGTGGTTCGAGGCGATCGCCCGCATTCCAACGGACGCCGATGTTGCAAGCGAATTCCGCTACCGCACGCCGCCATTGGAGAAAGGCGGTTTGGGCCTGCTGGTATCGCAATCGGGCGAGACTGCCGACACGCTGGCCGCGCTCCGCTACATGCGCGAGCAGAAGCAGCACGTGCTGTCGGTACTCAATGTACCGGAAAGCAGCATGGCGCGTGAGAGCGACGCGGTGTTGGAGACGGTCGCCGGCCCCGAGATCGGCGTTGCCAGCACCAAGGCGTTTACGGCGCAGCTTGTAGCCATGGCTTGTCTGGCGCTCGGTGCCGGACGTGCACGCGGGACGATCAGCGCGGCGGACGAGGCAGCGATGACCGGCGCATTGCTGGAAGTGCCAGGCCGCGCAGCCGAAATGCTCGATAAGCACGACGAGATCAAGGCGCTGGCGCATCGCATCGCCCAGGCGCGCGACGTGCTTTACCTGGGTCGCGGCAACTGCTTCCCAATCGCGATGGAGGGCGCGCTGAAGCTCAAGGAGATCAGCTATATACACGCCGAGGGATACGCGGCCGGCGAGATGAAGCATGGGCCGATCGCGCTGATCGACCAGGATGTGCCGGTGATCGCGATCATCCCGTCGGGGCCGCTGTTCGAGAAGAGCGCGTCGAACCTGCAAGAGGCGGCGGCACGTGGCGGACAGATAATGGTGTTCAGCGATGCGGCCGGGGCGGCGAAGCTGAAGGGCATTGCCGCTGAGACGATCGTGCTGCCGGCGGTGGATCCGTTCGTCGCACCGATCCTGTACGCGATCCCCGTGCAGTTGCTGGCGTATCATGTCGCGGTGCTGAAGGGTACCGATGTGGATCAGCCGCGCAATCTCGCGAAGTCGGTGACGGTGGAGTGACCCCCTCCCCCCTCCCCTTGCGGGAGGGGGTTAGGGGGAGGGGGCTACAGTTCCACCGTCCCTTTGAACACGGGCACGCAGTTCCCCTCGACTGTCGCCAGCACTGGCCCTTCCCCGGTCTTTCGGGCTGACGCGATGATCTGGCTCGGCCGTCCCATCTCCACGCCCTGCAAGATCTCATAGGACAGATCAGCATTCTCGCCAGGCGCCAGCGAAGTCAGCAGTGCGGCAAGCGCTGCGTTGGCGCTGCCAGTGGCGGGGTCTTCTATCACGCCGCCCAGCGGCGCAAACATGCGCGCGGCCAGCTTCGTCGCATCATCGTCGCGGCGCGTGTAGAGCAGCAGCGCAAACCGTGACGCCATATCCGGAAACCGTGCAGCCGCTGAGCGGAACGCGCCGATGTCGGGACTCGAACGCGACAGAGCTGCGACCCCGGCCACTTCGGCAATGACGAACGGCGTACCGACCGAGGCAACCAGTGGTTGGTGGGCGGTCGTGACGATGTCCTCCGCGGCAAGGCTTGCGCAACGGGCAACCAAATCGGTGGGTATGGCGATATCGATCGACAGCGCGCGTGGCGCCGAAATGCGTGCTCCATTCGGCAGAAGATGCACACGCACCAGCCCCGCCAGCTCCTCGAACACATAATGTTCCGGCGGCTTGGCGTCGCGCCTTGCCAGCACGTATCCGGTGCCGACATTGGGATGGCCGGCGAACGGCAGCTCGAAGCGCGGAGTGAATATCCGCACCTTTGCGTGATGCTGCGGATTGTCGGGCGGCAGGACGAACGTGGTCTCCGACAGGTTGAACTCCATCGCCAGCGCCTGCATCTGCTCCGTGCTCAGGCCTCGCGCGTCGGGAAACACCGCCAGTGGATTGCCGCCGAAACGCTGATCAGTAAATACATCGACAGTGACAAATTCATAGACGGCCATGAGTTCATTCGTCCTCGTCTGTTTCCTCGATACGGCGCGGGTCCAGCGAGCGCCAGTCGCGGTCCTCGGCGCCGGCGGGATGGTCCACAAAATCGCCCAGTTCGGTGGCGCTGCGCCAGCCAAACTCGCCGGCGTCGACGATTTCCGCGTCCTCACCAAACGCGAACCAGGCTTCCAGCACTTCCTTTGTGGTCATGCCGGGCACGCGGCATCGCTCCACCGAATCGCGCACATAGCGGCGCGCGAAGGCATTCGCTTGCATCAATGTCTCAAACCCGTCGATCTCCTCGACGATGTTGTCCTGCGCACCTCCCGAGAGGTCCAGGATGCGCACACGCCAGCCGCCTTCCGGGGCGAAGAGATCGCTCATGCCGGGAAGCTAGAAGCGTGAACCGGGAGAATCAATGCGCGACGGGGTTACGCTTTTACGCTACCCGACGTCAGTCCCGCCACATAGTGTTCGACGAAGAATGAATAGATGATCGCGACCGGGATGGAACCAAGCAGCGCCGCGGCCATGAGCTGGCCCCAATAGAACACGTCACCCTTGACCAGTTCGGCAATGGCCCCGACGGGTACCGTGCGGACGTCCGTCTGGGTGAGGAAGATCAACGCATAAAGGAACTCGTTCTGCGATAGCGTGAAGGCGAAGATGCCGGCAGAGATGAAGCCGGGAATGCATAGCGGCAGGAACACCCGGAACATGGTCTGGAGCCGCGTCGCGCCGTCGATACGTGCAGCGTCCTCGAGTTCTTGCGGCACGGTACGGAAATAGCCCATCAGCAACCAGGCGCAGAACGGGATCAACAGCGTCGGATAGGTCAAGATCACCGAAGTCAGCGTATCGCCAAGACCCAGCCGGTTGATAATGTCTGCCAGCGGGATGAACAGCAGCGGCTGCGGCACGAGATAGGTCGCGGCGACCGCGAACGAGACAAGGGCGGCGCCGGCAAACCGCATGCGCGCGAGCGGATAGGCCAGCATCACGCCGAATACCAATGAGATCGCTGTGGATATTACGGCGACCACCAAGGTGTTCCATGTCCAGGTGAGGAAATTGGTCTCGGTCAACAGGTCAACGTAGTGCTTCAACGTCGGGTGATAGACGATCAGCGGCATGATATGTCGATTGTACAACTCCTGGTTTGGCTTGAGCGAGGTGACTGCCATCCAGTAGAACGGGAACAGCGTGAAGATCAGGAAAAAGCCGAGCGGCAGCCACAGCTTGACTGCGCGAACCATCCAGCCGCGACGCTCGACCATCATGATCGGGCCGGACGCATGTAGATCGCCATCGCGATGATGATCAGCGCCAGCGGCGGCACCATGGCGAGCGCGATCGAAGCACCCATGCCAAGCTGTCCGCCGCCCATCGCGACATCGAAGGCATAGGTCGCGAACAGATGCGTCGCATTCGCCGGGCCGCCGCGGGTCAGCACATAGACAAGCTGGAAATCGGCAAACGTGAAGATGACCGAGAACATCGTCACGATGAATATCACCGGCTTCAGCAATGGCAGCGTGACGTAGCGGAAGCGCGACCATGCACCGGCACCGTCGATTGTCGCGGCCTCGTAGAGTTCCGGGGAAATGGTCTGCAGCCCGGCCAGCAGCGTGATGGCGTAGAACGGCAGGCCGCGCCAGGTGTTCACGACGATCAGCGACCCCATCGCGAGCCGCGGATCACCGAGCCACGATGGCCCTGGATTGGCGATATCCAGGTGAATCAGGAACCAGTTGATCACGCTGAATGCCGGATCGAGGATCCACATCCACGAGATCGTGCTCAGCACCGTCGGCACGATGAACGGCAACAGCACGACGGCGCGGGTCAGGTTCTTGAACCTGAAGTCCTGGTTCATCACCAGCGCCAGTCCGAGGCCGCCAATCATCTTCAGGATGGTGGCGGCGAACGTATAGACGAACGTGTTCTGCACCACCTGCCAGAACACCGGGTCGTGCCAGTCGGCGACGAAGTTGGCGAACCCGACGAAGTGGCCCGCACGCGCCACCGGCCGGTCCTCCAGCGACAGGAAGATGCCCCAGCAGAACGGATAGCCGACGAGCGCGATCAGGTAGAGAATCGGCGGCGTCACCATCAGCCAACTGAACACCGCCTCGCGTTCCAGCCAGCGCCGGAGATTCGGCCTCGGGCGGAGGCGGATCGCCAGCGGCGCGATCGTCTGGCTATGAGAGGACACGCTCAGGGCTTGTAGATCTGCTTGAGCTGCGCGTTGGCGTCGGCGATGACCTCCTTGGTGGACTTGCCAGCGCACGCCTTGGCGAACATGTCCACCACAACGTATTTCGCGACGCTCTCTGATTGCTGGCGGCTGATTGGCGCCGGCCAGCCGGGCAGATGCGATGTGGACAGCGAGTTGCGATAGGGCAGGTTGCGTGGTTCCTTGTGCCAGAACGGCGCGTCGTCATAGGCATGCAGGTACGGCGCGTAGTAGCTGACCGCGATGTCGTACCAGCCCGCCGCCTGCTTCGGGTCCATCAGCCAGAGCAAAAAATCCTTCGCCGCCTGCACGTCAGGGCTGCTGGTGAAGATCGAATGGCTCCATGGATTCAGGATGTGGAAGCGTCCCTTGGGTCCTTTCGGGTTGAGCGACTGATCCGTCACCTTGCCGATATCCGGAAAATCCTTGACGGCGACATAGAGGATGCTCTCGGCATTGTTCGTGCACGAGATCTGCTCGGCGAGGAACGCCTTGTTGTTGGATGGATCGGTCCAGCCAAGCACGTCCTCGAACATCGTGTCCTGGAAGAATTTGCGGCAGAAATCGACGGCTTTCGCGGTTTCATCTGAATCAATGACGACGGTCTTGCCGTCCGGCTCCACCTCGCGAGCCCCATATGACCACAACAGTGGATACAGCCAGCCGTGATTGTCGCCGAACCCGTGGCCAAGCTCGAAGCCGAACGGATGGCCGGCCTTCTTCAGCTTGGTGCCGGCTTCCAGCAGTTCGTCCCAGGTATCCGGAAACTGCTTGAAGCCCGCTTCCGCAAACCAATCGGTGCGCCACACCATAAGCTGGCCGATATTGCCGAACGGGATCGCCTTCCACTTGCCATTGACGATGACCGCTTCCTTGATCGGGTCCTGCCAGCCGCCCGACATCTGGCCGATCTTTTCGGCAATGTCCGACACATCGACCAGCTTCTCGTCGAACAGATACGGCCAATTGAATTCCATCAGCGTGAGATCGGGGCCGGAACCGGTCTCGGCGATCGACGTGACGCGCGTTTGCAGTGATCCGACGCTGATCAGCTCGTAATTGACCTTGATGCCGGTCGCCTTTTCGTAGGCGGGAGCCAAGGTGTTCTTGAAATATGCGTCGTACGGCGGGATGAACGAGTTCTCGTGCACCAGCGTCAGCGACTTCGTTGCGGCGCGGCTCTGCGACGCGCCAAACATCGCGCCCGCTCCGGCAATTCCCGCGAGTTTCAGCATGTCACGGCGTGATGCCGACTGGATTTTATTGGTCATTCGTTCCATCCCTGTGAGGTGCCGGCTATTCTTATGAAGGCGTCCAGCTTGTGTAACGGTATGTGACGCGAACCGGCGAAGTCAACGGGAAGGATCAGCCGCCGTGCTTTTTGCGCGCGCCATTCCTGCGCAACAGGAACTCGCGACCAACCTTGACCAACGGTATTCCGTCGTACTCAACGATATCCGCGGTGGCGTAGGTCTCATGCCAGGCATCCGGAAGGAAGCTGCCGGTCCCAAGAACGTCGATCGGCGCCTTGGCATCGGCCATGACGCGGCATTTGTCGACGCCGAACCCCGATGACGCGACGATACGCACACCTCGGTAGCTGGCCGCATCCAGCACTTCGCGCATCCGCCAGATGGCAGCGGCGGAAACCCCCGTGCCGACAAGGAAGCGCAGCTCCGTCTCGCTACGATAACGGCGGATTGCGCCCGGCACGTGACGCTCCAGCACGGCGTAGCTCTCCGCGGGATCAAGCCCTTCCATGAAGCGGCCACCATGCGTGTCCAGGCGGAACGAGAGCTGCCCGGCATCGGCAAGTTCGGAGAACCGCGCACACACGGCGAGCGCATCGGTGACCTCGCGACCGAAGTAATCGACCAGCACAGTCATCGGTTCATTGGGAAACGTCTCGTGGAACATCTCGGCAGCGCGCAACGTCGAACCCGCGTAGCCAATCAGCGAATGCGGCATCGTGCCGAGACCGCGTGGATTGCCGAACCAATGCGCGGTGCCGTCGTTGGCATTGCCGATGAAACCTTTGGCGCCTTCGTGTTTTGCTGCCTCGCTGCCGACGGATGCGGCGTAGGCCATCATGTCTTGCATCTCGGCGCCGGCGCAGTGGCGCGCTTCCATGGCAAGGAACGCGGTGTCAGGCAGTGCCAGGCACATCTGGTAGGCGTTGTGTGCGGCGACCGAAGCGGGGCCAAGCTTCTGCAACAGGATGGTTTCCAGGTCGGAGAGTTCGACCAGGCTGCCGGTGATGTAGGCAAGCGGCTCGCCGGCACCGACCCACGCGCCTTCCGGATACATGACATCGATATCGAACGTCGTGCGGCGTGCAGTAGCGGTGGTCTGTAGCCACTCAAGCATCAGGCGCGGCGCCGAAATCACTGGGCGGCGCATGAAAACCGCGTAAGTCACACGCTTGTCGCCAAACTTCGCGACGATGCGGCGCGTGCGGTTGAAATAGCTGTCGGTGCGCGCCGCGATGTCCTGTTCCAATGTCATCGGCGCTGCCCCAAAACTCCCCCTCCCCTTGCGGGAGGGGGTTGGGGGGAGGGGGCGCTGGGAAGCGCACAAAACCCCCGCCCCCTAACCCCCTCCCGCAAGGGGAGGGGGAAGAACCTGCTCACGTCCCACACCTACAGCACCGTGCGCCGACGCTTCAGTTCCTCCGCCACCAGGAACGCCAGTTCCAGCGACTGCTCCGCGTTCAGCCGCGGATCGCAGAACGTTTCATAGCGTTCGGTCAGGTCGGCTTCGGTCAGCCGATGCGCGCCACCGGTGCATTCGGTGACGTCCTGTCCCGTCATCTCGACATGCACGCCACCGGCCCAGGTGCCTTCCGCATGATGGATGTCGAAGAAGCTGCGCACTTCAGACAGGATGGAATCGAAGTTGCGCGTCTTCATCTTGGAAACGGTGGAGATGGTGTTGCCATGCATCGCATCGCACAGCCAGACGACTTTGGCGCCTTCACGCTCCACCGCACGTAACAGCGGTGGCAGCCGCGCTGCGACCTTGTCATGGCCCATGCGGGCGATCAGCGTGATGCGGCCTGCTTCGTTGGTCGGGTTCAGCCGCTCCAGAATACGCAGCAGATCGTCTGGTTCCTGTGTCGGCCCAACCTTCATGCCGAGCGGGTTCTTCACGCCACGCAGGAACTCGACGTGTGCGCCGTCGAGCTGGCGCGTGCGATCGCCGATCCACAGGAAGTGGGCGGAACAGCCGTACCAATCGCCGGTGGTCGAATCGATGCGGGTCAGCGCCTGCTCGTAGGGGATCAGCAGTGCTTCGTGGCTGATGTAGAAGTCAGTCTCGCGCATATCGCGTGTAGTGGTGCTGGTCATGCCGCAGGCCGCCATGAACGACAGCGTCTCGTCGATGCGATGCGCGAGGTCCTGATAGCGTTCCGCCAACGGCGAGCGCGCGGCGAAGTCCAGGTTCCAGCGATGCACCTCGTGCAGGTCGGCATAGCCACCGGAGGCGAAGGCACGCAGCAGGTTCAGCGTGCTGGCCGACTGGAAGTAGCCGAACTCCATCCGCGCCGGATCGGGGATGCGCGCTTCGGAGGAGAATTCAGGACCGTTGATGATGTCGCCGCGATAGGAGGGGAGGGTGACGTCGCCCTGCGTCTCGGTGTCCGAGGAACGCGGCTTGGCGAACTGACCTGCCATGCGGCCCATCTTCACCACGGGCAGTGAGGCGCCGAAGGTCAGCACCACGGCCATCTGGAGGAGCACGCGGAAGGTGTCGCGGATGATGTTGGCGGTGAAATCCGAAAAGCTTTCTGCGCAGTCGCCGCCTTGCAGGACGAACGCCTTGCCCTCGGCGGCCGACGCGAGATGCGCCTTCAGGCGGCGCGCCTCGCCGGCGAACACCAGCGGGGGGTATTTGCCAAGCCGCGCCTCCATCGCCTCGAGCTTGGCGAGGTCGGGATATGTCGGCACCTGACGGATCGGGCAATCGCGCCAGGAATCCGGCGTCCAGGTGCGGGGCGGCATGGTATCTGGCATGACGGGTCTCCTCCGGCGCCGTTATGTCGCGATTTGGCCGGAATGGCTACAAGGGGGCGGCTGGCGCGGACGTTACGCCGATTTGCGCTGCCGCTTGAGGCGCTCGCGCGCTGCCTCGGCGAGGAAGCGCGACCGGTTGGCCGAAACGCGGTCGATGGACTGGACCACATCCTCGGGCAGGCTGACGTTGATGCGGATGGCTCGGCGCGATTGGGCTGGCAGGTCCACCAGAAACGCGACGGCGTTGCGGTTGTGCCGATCGGTCATGATGGCGTCCATCGGGGAAGGTGGCGGGATCGGCTCGCCGTCCTGGCGCATCCCGTCGACGTGAAAGGCCAGAGCCTCCTCCGCCATGCGACGCGCTTCTTCAAGCGTGCGACCCGCCGTAATGCAGCCCGGAAAGTCGGGGAAGTCGACGCCGTAGTCGCTGCGCGGATCCTTTCGCAGCAATGCAATGTAAGCTGTCATCTACTTACCTCAGCTTCAGGCCGGACTGCCGTTCGATGTTCCGCAGCGTTCCAATTGGGATATCTCGCTTGGGATGTGGCACCGTCACGCGACCACGGCGCTCCGGGTGAGTGAATTGCCTGTGACTGCCACGTGCCGCCAACCCGCCTGCTCGATCAACCGGATAACGTCGCGGCTGTTCACGGAGATCGGATTATATATTGACGCATAGAGTTGTGTAAATAGGTGTGTAGTCCCCGTGCCGAACACGAAGGGTGCGGGCGTCATCCGAGGCGGAGGGCGGCAATGCAGCAATCGCCAATGCTGTTGGCGAGCTTCGCGAAAGCTTGCTACCGCCTGACATCGATGCGCCGCCTACACAGGTTCTCGAAATGCGAAAGTCAACGTGGCGCGACGGCGCCGCTGGCGTGGCTTCACCTTCTATCCGTGGTCAGGTGAATAGGCCCTTGTTCCCATGCCGAGCATTGTGTGGGTGGAGAGGATAAACCTGCGGCGATATCTCAACGCGGTATGCCATACTCGGCGCGCAGCGCGGCAAAGACCTGCCGTGCCGGAACCCCGCGGAGGAGCGCGAGTTCTTTCAGTCCCTGGCGGATACCCTCGCCCGCAGCGGCATGGGCGGCCATGTCGAGCAACCGTTGGCGGGCTTCCGGTTCCTGGACAACGGCTGCAGCCTTGCCCTCGACTGTTTTGTCCATCAGTAAGTCCGGCGACTGAAACGGATTTTTAGTAGGGTGCACGGGCCGACACTGGCAACACAACGTTCAAAACCCAAACATGTGGTCCAGGGAGAATCCGCCGGCGTCATCCATCAGGCCATGGTAGCCGAATAGCCGGCAGGTCGTATCGCGCACCAGCACGAAGCCATCGCCGCCAGCCTGGCGCACGGCCGCATCGCCAAACACCTCATGCGGCCAGATGGTCGCGGAGCCGGAGCAGGCGATGGCCACATGCTGTTCGGCAATGACCTTCCCAGCCGTATCGTACAGTAGCAGCGACGTGTCAGAGCGTGGATGCCACGGCGCGGATGCCGGATAGATCAGCACTGCGAAACTATGCCGTCGCGCATCGCCCAGCTTCAGGAACAGCGTCGTGCGCAGACCTGGCGGCGGGCCAGTATAGGCCTGCGGTTCATCGCGATAGGTCATCACGGTGTTGAAGATGTGCGCGCCGAAGCTGGACTCCGCGACGTGGCCGGAGTGCCGATGCTCGTAGCGGAACAGCGCATGCAGCCAACCATCCGCCTCGCCGCCATCGCGGAAGTCGTAGACCAGCTCGGCGTGCCCGACCGGCACGTCGTCGACCTCCAGCGCCAGGTCGTGATTGCGCGGAAGGCAACCGAGGAAACGCTCCGCCACCTTCCGCCCATCGGCATCGAACACGTCGAGCCGCACTGGCAGTGTTCGCTGTGACACTGCCATCGGCGTCGGCTGCACGATGCTGCGGAACTTTTCGCGCGGCAGGATGGGGAAGGGCAGTAGATACGAGCGGCCAAGTTGCTGCGGCAAGCGCGGTATCAACGGATCCGGCTGCAAGTCGGCGCGTTCGACGTTGACATGCGCGATGCGCGTACGATCGCAGCGCGTCACCTCGTAGCGGGGCCGCACCACATGGCGGCCGGCACGCAATTCGACCTGCGCCGGCCAGTGCACGCCAGGCAGCAGCCGCGCCACATCGATCGCGACGGTGGCGAACGGGCCGACTTCCTGCATCAGTGACACCGGCCGTTCGGCACCCATGCGATCGAGCGACACCGCACCGGCCGGTATCGGCGTCGCGTGGCTGTTCTGTAGCCAAAGCACGACGCGTTCATCGTCGCGCGGCGCCGGCAGACCGGCATAGCGATCGGAGGGCCATGCATTGGCGTCGTGTGTGCAGGACAGGCTGGCGCCGTTGTCGCTCGCATAAGTGTCCAGCGCATATTTAACCACGTCGTGGCCGGTGGCGCCGATCGCATGCACGAACAACTGACCGGTGAAGGGCGACAGGTTGAAGCGCTCGCGCACCGTTTGGCTGTCGATGGAAAAGCCGCTGAGGCCGGCTGGGATTTCCTGTTCCCAGGTCGCCAGCGCCGTGCCGTTCGCATCGAACAGGCGCAGCCACAGACGGATGGCGCCGCCGCCGTAGCGCGACCAGTAATTGGCGGAGACGAGGCGCGTCGAAAGCCTGTCGTCGTCGCGGAAGAACACGAAGTTCGTGGCGAAGTTCAGCTTGTCGAGATAGCGCGCGCGATTGGTCAGCAGCGCTTCGGGCAACTTGGCGGCGTCCAGCGTGGCCACGTCGGCGCCGCGCGGCAACAAGTGGGCGATGCGGTCTGCGATGCGTTCGGCATCGAAAGCCGCGATCAGCACGGTGCGCGCATTGCTGTCCGGCAGATCGGTCAAGGCTCGCGCGCTGTCGCCGATCGCGGTCACATCATGCACGTAGCGCGCGGCGATCTGGCCGTTGGGATATAGTGCCAGCAACGCCGCGGCGATGCCCTCTGGATCATACAACGCGATCGGGCCTTGCAGCCGTCCATAGAGCTGAGCGATGGCCTCTGCCGCGAGTGGATGTGTCAGCGCCTTGTACGGGACGTTGCCGCCGACGCGATTGTCGAATGTCTGGATGTTCAGCATGACAGGCCCAGGCGGCGGCACATCTCGGCGGCGGCTTCCGGTGTGTCATCGAGCGGCGTCACGGGCCACTGCTCCATCCGGCCCGTGAATTCGCGGACGCGGCCCTCAGCGAGCATGCACTCGATGAACAGGCTGTTGCGGCGGGAGCGGCCGGGCAGTTTGGCCAGCAATACAGGTGCCGAGGTGGCGGCAGCTTCCGAGATCATGGAGACGCTGTCGATGGTGACGACGATGGCATCCGCCAGTGCCAGCATGCCGAAATAGGGATTGTCGCCAGTGCCGTCCCAGACATACCCGCCGAGCGGTGCCAGTGCCTCGCACAGTAAGCGTGTTGCGGCGGGATCGGTGCGCCGCGATGGCGTGACGGCCACGCCCACACCATCCCGCTGCACCATCGCTGCCAGTTGCGACGCCAATTCGCCTGCCACGGATGCATCCAGCCGGAAGCGGCCATTGCTGCCGCCTATCAGCACAGCGACCAGCGGGCGCTTCAGGTGCTCGAAGTGCGGTGCCCATTGGCGTGCTGCCTCGGCCAGCCTGGCCGGTGTCGCGCGGTGCAGCGCAGTGCGCGTCACCACGATGTTGGGGCCGGTCAGTTCGTCGTGCTTGTTGACCACCACAACGTCGAAGCGGCGCGGGTCCATGCGAGGATGCTGGACCTGCACCACAGGACTGCCGCCCCGGCGCAACGCCGCACCGACCGCAGCAGCCACGCCGCCACAGCCGATGACAAGCTCTGGCAACGGGGCGCGGATGGCGTCGGGGACCGCTGCCAGCGGGGCTGGCCATAGCGAGGCGGCGAGCCACTTCCAGGGAGCGCGCGGCGCGAGCACGCGGAGGTCTGGCTGGAGGCCGGCGGCCTCGGCCAAGCCGAGCGCCTGGGCCTGCAAGCCGGCGTAGCCCTCGCTGAGAATCCAAGATGTGGCCGCGGCCGACATGGGGGGCTTTTCGGCGTGTATCATGGGGCAGTCAACGGGCGGCGGCCCCCTCTCCCTGGCCCTCCCCCGCTTTGCGGGAGAGAGGGAGTGGGGCATTCTGTGCCGTAATGGACAGAGACCTCATCGGCTATGGCGGCAATCCGCCCGACCCCAAATGGCCGGGTGGGGCGCGGCTCGCCGTCAACTTCGTGCTGAACTACGAGGAAGGCTCGGAACCTTCGGTGCCGGATGGCGATCCAGCCTCGGAATGGGGCCTGACCGAGAATGGCATGCTGAACCCAGGCGTGAAGGGGCGGGATCTGGCGGCCGAGGGCATGTTCGCCTATGGCAGCCGAGTGGCGTTCTGGCGGATCATGCGGCTGTTCGGCGAGCGTAACCTGCCGCTGACCGTGTTCGGCTGTGCGCTGGCACTGGAGCGGCACCCTCCGGCCGTGGCGGCCATTCGGGCTGCGGGGTTCGATGTGTGCTGCCATGGCTGGCGGTGGGAGAAGCATTGGGAGCTGTCGGAGGCGGAGGAACGGGAGCGCATCCGGCGAGCGGTGACTTCGCTGCAACAGACCATGGGGGAGCGGCCGCTCGGATGGTATTGCCGCTATGGGCCGAGCCTGAATACGCGCAGGCTGTTGGTGGAGGAGGGGGGCTTTCTTTACGACTCGGATGCATACGATGATGAGCTGCCGGTACTGGACCACCGTTCAGGGCAAACGCCATCTGGTGGTGCCGTACAGCCTGTCCACCAATGACTCGAAGTTCGGCCGTGGCACGTTCGCAACCGGCGAGGACTTCTTCACCTACTGCCGTGATGCGTTCGACTTCCTGTATCGTGAAGGCGGCAGGATGCTGTCGATTGGGTTGCATATGCGGATCATCGGTCATCCGGCGCGGGCAGGTGGGCTGGAGCGGCTACTGGATCACGTGAGCCGGGTGCCTGGCGTATGGATCACGCGCCGGATCGAGATCGCCCGGCACTGGGCTGCCACGCATCCCGCCGCTTGATGGAGACTTGGGCATGAGTACACCGTGCCCCCTCCCCTTGCGGAAGGGGGGGGTTGGGGGGAGGGGGCCTGGCATGGACTCTGAGCCCCCTCCCCCCAACCCCCTCCCGCAAGGGGAGGGGGAAGAGGCTGCCCCTGCACGGATCCTGGTCGTCAAGCTGGGTGCGCTGGGGAATGTGGTCCTCTCGCTCGGCCCGTTCGCATCGATCCGGCGTCACCATGCTGGTGCCCATGTCACGCTGCTGACCACCGCACCGTTTGCCGGTTGGCTGGCGCACTCGCCGTGGTTCGATGACGTGTGGACGGAGCAGCGGTTGGAATGGTGGGACCTGCCAGGCTGGCTCCGGTTGAAGCGGCGGCTGATCGAGGGGCGGTTTGATCGCGTCTATGATCTGCAGACCTCGGGCCATTCCAGCCGTTACTTCCACCTGCTGCCGCGCCGCCATCGCCCGGAATGGTCTGGCATCGCGCGCGGCTGTTCCCTGCCGGACCGTGATCCAAATCGCGATCGGCTGCACGACGCTGACCGTCAGTTTGGCCAGCTTCGTCAGGCGGGCGTGCTCGAGCGCGAGCCGGTCGATCTGTCCTGGAGCAGCGCCGACATAAGCCGCTTCGATCTGCCGGAACGCTTCGCCCTGCTCGCGCCTGGGAGCGCGCCGCATCGGCTGCTCAAACGCTGGCAGATCGAAGGTTTTCGTGCGGTGGCCGCAATGCTGGCGGCGCGTGGGGTCACGCCAGTTGTTGTCGGCACGGCTCCAGAGCGCCCTCTGGCACAGGCGATCGATGGCGCGATCGATCTGACCGGCCGCACTGACCTCGATCAGCTCACCAGCCTGGCGCGTTTGGCGACCGTCGCGGTCGGCAACGACACCGGGCCGATGCATCTGATTGCCAATGCCGGCTGTCCATCGGTCGTGCTGTTCTCGCGTGACTCCGATCCGGCGTTGTGTGCGCCGCGTGGGACGAGCGTAACCACGCTGCGCCGTCATGATCTGAAAGAACTGGACCCGGCGACTGTCATGGAAGCTGTCGCCGCCATCGTGCCTGCCGCAGCCGGCGCGCTGGTCGCCGGCTGATGGCGGATCAGCCAGAGCGCCCACCGCACACTACCGTCCCGGACGGCGTTCCACTGCCACAACGCTACTGGGCCATCCTGACAATCGCGCTCGGGCTGACGCTGGCGGTGCTGGATGGTGCGATCGCCAATGTCGCGCTGCCGACGATTGCGCGCGATCTGGACGCCAGTCCGGCGTCCTCGATCTGGGTGGTGAACGCGTATCAGCTTGCAGTGACGATTTCGCTGCTGCCGCTGGCATCGCTGGGCGACATCTACGGCTACCGGCGTGTCTATCAGTACGGGATGATCGTGTTCACGTGCGCTTCGTTGGCATGTGCGATGTCTGATTCACTCATCACATTGACTGCGGCGCGTATCGTCCAGGGCTTCGGCGCGGCCGGCATCATGAGCGTCAACGGCGCGCTGGTGCGGTTCATCTATCCCCGCCGAATGATCGGTAGCGGTGTGGGACTGAATGCGACGATTGGCTCGATCGCATCGGCAGTGGGACCGACGGTTGCATCCGGCATTCTGTCTGTTGCCGCCTGGCCTTGGCTGTTCGCGGTGAACGTGCCGATCGGGCTGGTGGCGATTCCGATGGCGTTCCGCGCGCTGCCGCAGACGCGCAGCTCCGGCGTGCGGTTCGATGCGCAGAGTGCGATCTGGAGCGCACTCACCTTCGGCATTCTGATCAGCGCGATCAGTGGATTGGGGCATGGCGAGAGCGTCAGCCTGTCTGGCGCTGAACTGTGCTTCGCGCTGGTGTTCGGCTTCGTGCTGGTGACGCGGCAATTGTCGCTGAGTTCGCCGATGCTGCCGATCGACCTGTTGCGTATCAGGCTGTTTGCGTTGTCCGTGGCAACATCGATCACTGGTTTTCTGGCGCAGAGCATGGCACTGGTGTCGCTGCCATTCCTGTTCGAGAACACGCTCGGGCGAGATCAGGTGCAGACAGGACTGTTGCTGACACCGTGGCCGCTGGCTGTCGCAGTCATCGCGCCGCTGACCGGCAGGATGTCGGATCGCTATCCGGCGGGACTGCTGGGCGGCTTTGGGCTGGCGGTAATGGCGGGCGGACTTGCGTTGACGAGCTTGCTGCCGGCACAGCCAACCACATTCGACATCGTGTGGCGCATGCTGATCTGCGGCATCGGGTTCGGGTTCTTCAACACGCCGAACAACCGCGCGATCCTGACTTCAGCGCCAGCAAATCGCGCCGGGGCGGCGAGCGGCATGCAGGCAACGTCGCGATTGCTTGGCCAGAGCATGGGTGCGGCGATGGTAGCGTTTATGTTCGGCGTGTTTCCGCTGAGCGGCACGCGTGAATCGCTGGTGTTCGCCGCATGTGTCGCTGGGGCGGCGGCGTTGGTCAGCTTCTCTCGGCTTACCCCGACGGCGCTGGTTGTGCGGTAGGGGCGTGCTCGACACGCTGGAGGAACTCGCGCGTGCGTGCGACATGTGGCGCGCCGAAGATGCGATCGGGAGTGCCTTCTTCCAGCACCTGGCCATTCTCCATCACCACCACCCAGTTCGCGACGCTGCGCGCGAAGGCCATTTCGTGCGTTACCACGAGCATTGTCATCCCTTCAGTGGCAAGCTGCTGCATGACGCTGAGCACCTCGCCGACTGTCTCGGGATCCAGCGCGGAGGTCGCCTCGTCGAACAGCATGGCACTTGGCTGCATCGCGAGCGCCCGCGCGATTGCCACACGCTGCTGCTGCCCGCCTGACAGCTGCGCCGGGAGGGAGCTCGCCTTGTCGGCCAGCCCCACCTTGGCGAGGAACTCGCGTGCCCGTGTCTCAACCTCGGCGCGCGGCATACGCAGCACCGTGCGTGGACCCTCGCCGACATTGGAGAGCGCGGTCATGTGCGGGAACAGCTCAAAGTTCTGGAACACCATGCCGATGTGACGCCGGATCTCGCGTGCCTCGCGTCCTTTCACGCGGACCTCGCGGCCCTGGAACAGGATGCGGCCGCGGTCGATCGGCTCCAGCCCGTTGACGCAGCGAAGCAGCGTGGATTTGCCCGAACCGCTCGGCCCAATGATGCACACCACTTCGCCTTCATGCGCGGTCAGCGATACGCCACGCAGCGCCTCGACACCGTTCGGATAGCGGCGATGCACGTCCTCGATCTGGATCAGCGCTGGTACGTCGCCGGCGTGGTGGCGGTGGTCGATCATTCCCTGATCCGCTGGCGGCGATACAGCCAATCGCAGAATTTCGCCTGCGGGTAGGCGAGCACGAGATAGGACAGTGCGAGTGCGGAGAGAACTTCGAGCGTGCGGTAGTTGGTCTCGCGCAGCGCCAGCGCCTGGAAGGTGAGGTCGGTCACGGCCAGCGTCGAGACCAGCGAGGTTTCCTTGAACAGCTCGACCCACATACTGGCGGTTTCCGGCAGCACGCGCGACCAGGCTTGCGGGACGATGATGCGGAAGAAGGCCTGGGTCTCCGACATGCCGAGTGCCAGGCCGGCGTGCCATTGACCCGGACGGATCGAGGCGATGCCGGCGCGGAAGTTCTCCGACAGGAACGCCGAGACGTTGCAGACCAGGCCGAATGCGACGGTCGCGAAGGCTGGAAGCTGGATTGAGGTTTCTGACGGCAGCACGTAGTAAAGCCAGTAGAGTTGCAGCAGCAGCGGCGTGGCGCGCCAGAATTCGACCCATCCCATCGCGGCTTTGGCAATCGGGCCCGGTGCATAGAGGCGTGCCAGCGCGAGCGCCAATGCCATAACAAGCGCGCATGGCATGACCAGCACGGTCAGCTCCAGCGTGACCGCGAGGCCGGGGAGCAGTGATGGGAATGCGTCGAAGAAGGCGGGCCAGTAGAACACTACGGCGGCTCCTCGCACGGCTACACGCGCGTAGGCACGGTCGAGCATGCGGGCGATTGTAACGATGACGATGAAGTAGAAGATCATCAGCGTGGTGTAGATCGGGAAGGGTTTGGCGGTTTCGCCTTCCAGCAGGTTTGCCGCCCAGAACAGCTCCTGCACCGCGATCGTGCTCGCCAGCACCGAATCCTTGATATTGCGGACAATGCGCGTGCTCAGTGGCGGCATCATGCGGATTGCTGCCTGCGGCAGGATGATGCGGCCGATGGCTTGCGGCCAGCTCATGCCGAGTGCGAGGGCCGCCTGCATCTGCCCGCGCCGCACCGAGCCGAGGCCGCCGCGGACGATCTCCGCGATGTAGGCGCCGGAGTGGATGCCGAGCGCGAGAACGCCGGCGAGGAAAGCCGGGAAGTTCTGTAGGCCCAGCAGCAGGGGGAGGCCGAAGAACACCCAGACCATGATGACCAGGATCGGAATCGAGCGGACGACGTCGATGATGAAGCCGATGCCGTGGTCGAGCCATCGGCCGCCATAGACGCGGCCGAGGCCCATCAAGGTTCCAAGCAGCAGGGCGAGCGCGATCGATGCGAGGTTGAGCTCGACGGTGACTATCAGTGCTTGGGCAAGGAGCGACAGGTTGCCGCTTACGATATGCCAGGCAGCGAGCATCGGGTGTCTACACGATTGTCATTGCAATGACAGGGAGCGTCAACTCCACAGGATCAAATCAGGTCAGGATGCTCGAAGGCGAACTTGATGCTGTCGAGCTCTTCCTGCTTGATCTTCGTATCATTCTTCCGTTCCACCTCATTGAGGAATTCCAGGAAGACCGGCTGGTTCTTGGCGATCGCCTGCCCATCGGGCACTGGATTGAGCTCGGACTTCGTGCAGTCGCTCGGGATCGAGAAGATGTCCTTATAGGCGTTCTTGAAGATCGGCTCGAGCGGCGAATCGCCGACGACGAAGTCGGAACGGCCTGACAGCAGTTCATCGACAGGAGCCTGGCCACTGCCGGTCACTGCGCGCATCTTCGCTTTCGGGAAGGTCTGTGGGATCCAGGCCGCCTGGTTGGTGCCGACATAGGCCGCGAACGTCAGGGACGGATCGTTGAGCTGTTCGACAGATTTCATTGCGGCGGCCTTCGGGTCAGTTTTCAGGCCGAAGATGCAGAAGGTGCCGCGCGAGTAGGTGACGAAATCGACGACCTGCTTGCGCGCGTCGGTTTCGGCGAGGGCGGAGATGGTGATGTCAACGCCGCCAGATATAACAATCGGGATTTTGGTTTCATTTGAAACCGGTACCACTTCCAGCTTGACCCCGAGTGCCTCGGCGGTCGCCTTGGCGAACACCCACGACGAACCGCGCCACTCGTCGCCGACGCCGGTCTTGTTGCGATAAACCCAAGGGAAGGTCGGCGTGACCCCAACTCTCAGCGTGCCGCGCTTCAGGATCGCATCGATGCGTTCGCTCTTGCCGGCCTCGGGCACACCGGGCGGACGCGGCTGTGCCGCCGCCAGATTGGCCAGACAGAAGATGAGAATCGCTGCAATCGTCCAGCGACGCATTTGGTTTCCCCCCAACCGGTTCATTGCGTTGGACACACCATCCGCCGAACCAGATCAGGGAGTCAATTTCAGCCGCGTCTAGCCGTCCCACACCTGGCTTGGCATCGGCAGGTTGGCGAAGTCAGCAGGACCGGGCGGATGGTCCGCCTCGATCCCGGCCATGCCGAGCAGCATGTTCCATTGCCGCACATGCTGGCCGACATGCCACGTGCTGCGTTCCATGTACTCATGCAAGAGCTGCGGGCCGTAATAGGTCTGCACCGTCTCGCGTGCCGACTTGTCGGGCTTGGGGGTCCACCACGCTGCGAGCCGCTGGCGCACATCGGCGCCGTAGGCAGCGATAGCGGCGGTGGTATGCATCACGTCGGGCGGCGCCGCGGTCAGCTTGCCGTATTCCAGCGTGTCGCCATTCGCGACTTCCAGGAAGGTCTCGGCGATGCGGAATATGTGGTGACCGAGCACACGATAGCTGCGCGGGCGGTTCGGCACCTCCGTCGCAAGCTTGTCGTTCGGCATCTGCGGGATCATGCGCTGCGCGGCAGCAAGGAAGGTGTCGAGCCGCGCCATCAACTGCTCGGGCGTCAGCACGGGACCCGTCGCCTCGTTCAGGCCCAGGAACTTCACCACATGGCCGATGTTCTGCGCGAACACGTAGTCGTCGCCGCGCGACAGCACAGGGACAGAGCGAGCTCCCAATCGCCTCAGTTCATCGAGCCCGGCGGGGTCTTCCAGCACATTGATCGACTCGAACTCGATCGCACGGACCGAGAGAAACTCTTTGAGTTTCAGGCAGCTCGTTCATCCAGGCTGCCAGAACACCTTCAATGCGGGCGCGTCCATGATTCGATCTCACTTAGGGCGTGGTCAGATTCCTCCGCGCGCCGCGCCAAGTCAACCGGCTGCTTCGGGCGGGGCGGGGGAACCAGGAAAGCATAAACACGGATTACACAGATAAAAGATTAAGCCACGGATTACACGGAGATATACGATGGCGATACGCACAAATACCCGTTGCTATTTTGCGAAGCAATCAATAACTATTTCCGTGTAATCCGTGGCTTAATCTTTTATCTGTGTAATCCGTGTTATTTCTTGCTTTGCCGGTTCACGCCAGATTGTCCTCGACGTAGCTGTCCCGCAAGGCGACCGCGACCGCGGCGCCCTCCGCGGCCAATGCCCTTTGAACGTCGGGAGGATACTTATGCCCCGCCTCGATCCGAGCCCGCAGGAACCCGCAAAAGCGATCGACCTCGATGAACATGTGCACATCGGTCTCCGCGTAATCCGCCCAGAATGCCTCGGCGACCTCGCGCAGCGATGGGCCAAGCGCGTGGCACGTCCGCGGCACATACATCGCCAATGGCGCCAGGCGATTGGCGCGATACAGCGTGCAGGCACACGCCATGCCGGGATGACGGGCGATGCCCAGCAGCCGCTCGCGTTCGCGTTGCGAAAGCTCGTATCGTTCATTGAGGACATCGGCGTCCGCGCGCACGCGCAAGCAGAGTTCGGGCGATGCCGTCATATCGGCCAGCGCCTGTTGAAAGTCAGCCAACATGATCGGGCACCATGGTGCAGGCCGCGGCCAGCTCATGCATCCTGCCGAGTTCCTCGACCAGAGCGTCGGCGCCGATCTGGTTGTAGTAGGTTTCCTGGAACTCGTAGGTAATCGCGCGCAGATTGCGGAAGCGCGGCGCGTGGTCGAACGCGATACGCCAGACCTCGTCCGGCGTCAGGCTGGAATGGCTGTCCATGTAGAATCCCGCAAATTCATCGCCGCCGCCAAGATGGATTTCGCCCACCGATTCGGGATCCAGCATCGCGATATACTCGTCTGGCGACATGCCGTCATTGCGCATGTTCACGTACAGATTGTGCAGGTCGAGCAGTGTGCCGCAGCCTTCTTCCGCATAGAGCCGATTGAGAAACTCCGGCTCCGTCATGTCGCTGTCGGGCACTGGTGTGAAGAACGCGCCGTTCTCCAACAGCAACGGACAGTCGAGCACCTGGCGCAGCCGGCGCAGCTTGGCGCGGACGATGGCGAAGCTTTCATCGTCGTAGGCAAGCGGCAGGCCGAGCCCGGCTTGCGCATTCGGAACACTGCCCTTCGGTGTGATGAAGACGCTGAGATGCTCGCTGAACCAGGCAAATCCGCCGAAGCCTTCCGATATCGTCGCGATGGCGGTGACGAAATCGTCATCGAGCGGGATGGCTGAGGGCAGCGAGAGCCCGAGCCCATGGCCAGAGACGAGACGTCCCTGGGCATGGCGTTCGGCGATCTCGACTGCCCCCAGCACGCGATGAAAGCGGCGCCCCACCGTATCCGGCCCGAAGTCGAACAACAGGCGATCGGGCATCACCGCCAGGTACTCCACCAACTCAGGTGCACGCGCAAGCAACGCGGGCGTGGCCGGGTTGTAGAGCAAGCCAACGGCGGGACGAATTACGGAACAGGCGGCGCTGGTCGCTCGCATCGCTGGCGGCTCCTTATCCGGCGAATTCCACCCGCGCGACGTCGGCGTAAACGTCTTCGACTACGAAGCTGATGCGGCCCGACATGCAGTTGCAATGGGTCATCCGGGCGATTGCGTCATAGGCGGAACCGGCGACCTGCAGGAATTCCTCGCGAGACATTTCCTGCGGGACCTGCGCGGCGAGAACCGGTCCTTCGTCACTGCGTGTCGTCTTGAGCGTGGCAAACCGTGCCATTTCTGTGTCCTCCTTAGATTATTCAGGCTGCTCGCTTTCTCGCGGGAGGGCTTTGCTATGCGTCCTCGCTTGGCGACGCAGATGCTGTTGCACTCGACGAGACAAGCACAGGTATCGCCACGCGGCAGTGAGTTAGCTCACACGCCGTCAGTCGACCGCCGCCGGTTCGGTCGCGACCGGCACATCGGTTGCCCACACCTGGTTCCGCCCAGCGTTCTTCGCCGCATACAGCCGGGCATCGGCGCGTGCCAGAATTCGTGCGATCGAACTCGTCGGTATCGCGTGGCGATGCGACACCAATGCTGACCGTGATATCGATCCGATGCCCACCATGGTGTAGCGGAGCGCCCGCAATCTCAGTTCGCAGACGCTCCGCCACCTCACGGGCCTGCCTGGCATCGACATACAGCAGGACAATTGCAAACTCCTCGCCACCCAACCGGCCAAGCAGATCATGCTCCCGTATGCCGGCGCGCAGTCGGCCTACGAAATGCTTCAGTGCCGCATCGCCGGCGGAATGCCCGTAGCGATCGTTGATCTGCTTGAAGTGGTCGATATCCAGCATCAACAGCACAAGACCGCGCCCATCTTGGCGTGCTCTCACCAATGCACGCTGAGCCAGTGTCAGAAACCGAGCGCGGTTCAGGATGCCGGTCAGGCCATCGATGCTCGCCATATGGCGCAGACGCGCTTCCAATTGCCGGCGCTCGGCAACTTCGTGCTTCAGCACCCGGTTCATCCGTTCGACGCGATGGGCGTTCTCATCCGCCGATTCCGCCAACGTCGCGAGCTGTGCAGCCTGTTCCTCGAGGGTTTCGGCGATGAAGCGTTGCTCGGCACTCGTCAACTCGGCTTCGCTGCGCGCCTGGCGGTAGGCGTCCTCCTTATCCTTCAATGGGGTGATGTCAGCGTAGGTGATCAAGCGGCCGCCGGCGGGGCACAGCATGCAGCGGAACAGGAGTCGCCGGCCATCGCGCAGGTTGACCTCGACCGGTGAGGCCGTGCCTGCTCGCACCGCGGCTTCACGCTCTTCGAGATAGGCCGGCAGCGCATCGTCCGGGATGTCGTAGACGACATTTGCCGCACCAAACTCGAGTATGGTGCGGAAACCCGGACCCGCCGTCAGCATCTCCCTTGGCCCGGGCCACTGTTCGGCGAAGCGCTGATTGACGAAACACACCCGCATGTCGCGGTCCAGCAGGACGATGCCGAGGTTCACCAGGTCCAGTGCCTCGATCAGGTGGGCCAGGATCGCTTCGGGCGGTTTGCCACCGAAGAAATATGGCATGGCGCAATTCTGCGTCCGCAGCGGTTAGAGCTTCGCTAATACCACTGCTCAATGACCGCGACCCATTCGCTTTAACCGTCATGGCCGGCCGCCGAGCCGGCCATCAGTCTCCGCGGCACAACGGTGCCGATATACGCTGATGGCCGGGTCCGATCCCCGGGACAAGCCCGGGGACTTCGGCCCGGTCATGACGACAGGGCGACAGATGAGTTTGGATCAGTGAGCTTTGGTATAAGATGCTCACGCTTGCCTATGGCGACTGCGCCAACGCAGGCTGTGCGCTCGCACTTGAGTGGGATGGACCGATGCTGTTCGAACTGCCGCCCGCCACACGGGATCTGCAAACGCTGACGCGTCGCATCGCCAATGAGGCGATCGCCTCGCGTGCCGCGGAGGTGGATCGCGCGGAGGCCTATCCGTGGGACAACGTTGCGGCGCTGCGCGAGGCGGGACTGCTCGGCTACACCATCCCGCGCGAATACGGCGGTGCCGGCGGCAGCTTTCTTGATGCGGTGGTGATCATCGAGGAGCTGGCGCGCGTTTGCGGCGTGACGGGACGCATCGCGGTCGAGACCAATATGGGCGCGATCTCAGCGGTGATGCAGTATGGCAGCGAGCCGCAGAAGCAGCTTGCGGCGCGGCTGGTCCTGGATGGCGACAAGCCGGCGATCTGCATTACCGAGCCGGACGCCGGCTCCGCCGCGACGGACATGACCACGCGTGCCGATCGGCGCAACGGCTACTGGCTGCTGAACGGCCGCAAGCACTGGATCACCGGTGGCGGCGTCTCCAAGCTGCACCTGATCTTCGCCCGCGTGTTCGATGAAACAGGACGCGCACGTGGCATCGGCGGGTTTCTTGCGGTGCGCGATCAGACGAAGGGACTGGTGATCGGCAAGCGCGAACCGACCATGGGCTTGCGCGGCATTCCGGAGACCGAGATCAGGTTCGAGAACCTGGAAGTGCCGGACGAGATGACGAGATGGTGCTGCAGCACGAAAGTCGCCTGCATGGGTTCGCCGATCTGATGAACGCATATAACAGCCAGCGCGTAGGGGCGGCGACGGTGGCGCTTGGTTTGGCGCAAGGCGCGTTCGAGGCAGCGACCGCGTTTGCCAAGGAGCGGCACCAGTTCGGGCGGCCGATCGGCGAGTTCCAGGGATTGCAGTGGATGCTCGCGGATATGGCGATCCAGCTCAATGCGGCGCGGTTGGGCGTGTATCACGCGGCGGCGAGTGCCGATCCGTTTCCCGATCCGCTGCTGGCGGCTCAGGCAAAGGTGTTCGCCTCCGAGATGGCGATCAAGGTCACCAACGACGCGCTGCAGATGTTCGGAGCGCGCGGCTATTCGCGCGATTATCCGATGGAGCGGATGGCACGCGATGCGCGGATGTTCACCATTGGCGGCGGGACGGCGCAGGTGCTGCGGAACTTTGTTGCGGGGAGGGTATTGGGGTGGAAGCTGCCACAGACGCGGGATGGTTATGTGGAACGTGGGTGAGCCAACTCGGCGTCCATTCGCTCACGCAGGATGCGGTTGATCTCCGTCTCGTAATCGGGCGACGTCAGGCTCAACCAGCCGAGCACGTCGGCATCGAGGCGCACCGCGACCGCATCCTGCACCGTGGCAAAATGCTTGCCGCGCACTGCGGTCGCCCAATTCTCGTCCGGTGCAGGAGGCACGTCGTTCAGGTCGGGCGCTCGCCCCTCCAGTCCCTTCAGTTGTTTGACCTGCGATTGGGTCAGATTGTAATCGGGCCTGGCTCGTTTAGTGCTGCTGGTCTTCATACCGCCTACGCTCTCGCGGATCGGTTTCACGCAAACTGATAACTCTGATCCAGTCCTCGTCATTAGCGTCCGGATATGTATGCACGACCAAGAGGACCTTGAAGATGGAGCCAGTAGCAACCGCACCGATGGTATGCCACCGCTCTTCGCCGTCTGCAACGCGATCGAATACGGTCATTGCCCATGGATCAGCGAATATTGGGATGGTGAAGGAAAAATCCAGGCCATGCTTCCGATACTACGCCGTTCCTTTTCGGCGTCCCAGGTGATGCGCATACCTTTCGGCATGCGCAATGGTCACAGCAGTTGGGTCAATATTCGGTAAACGGCGGCGCAGTCAACTATTGAACTCCCGCATCGCCTTCAGCCCTTGTTCCAGATCGGCGATCAGGTCGTTCACATCCTCCAGGCCGATATGCAGACGCGCCAACGGGCCCTCGAACTTCTTCGAGGCAGTGCGAGTGATGGCTTCCGTGCTGCTCAACGCCAGGCTCTCGAAGCCGCCCCAGGAGGCGCCGATACCGAACAGTTCCAGCGTATCGACGAAAGCATGCACGCTTTCCACTGAATATTGCGGCTGCATCTCGATGCCGAACAGGCTGCATGCGCCAGTGAAGTCGCGCTTCCAGATCTCGTGGCCTGGCGCGCCGGGCAGGGCGGGATGCAGCACCTGCTTCACCTCGGGGCGCTTGCGGAGCCAGTGCGCGATCTCGATGCCCGCATCCATCTGATGTGCGAGCCGCACGCCCATCGTGCGCAAGCCGCGCAGTGTCAGCCAGCAATCGTCTGGACTGGCGTATTGTCCAAGCGCTCGCACCGTGGCGTGCAGCGTGCTCCAGTCCTCGGTGGTATTCACCGTGACCGCGCCGATCAGGATGTCGGAGTGGCCGGCTGGATATTTCGTCGCCGCCTGGATCGATACATCGACGCCGTGCTTGAACGGCTGGAAGTGATGGATGCCCCAGGTGTTATCCATCAGCACCTTGGCGCCTCGCGCATGCGCGACGCGGGCGAGTGCGGGGACATCCTGCACCTCGAAGGTGTGGCTGCCTGGGCTTTCGGTTAATACAACCGTAGTGTTGGGGCGCATCAGCGATTCCAGGCCGGTCGCATCGACGACAGGATCGTAGAATGTGGTCTCCACGCCGTAGCGTCGCAGCATGGTGCTGGCGAAGGAGCGCGTAGGGCCGTAGACGCTGTCGGGGATCAGGCAGTGATCGCCGGCTTTCAGGAATGCCAACAGCGGCGTGGTCACCGCGGCGAGGCCGGAACAGACGATGGCGCAGCGCGTGCCGCCTTCGACCTCGGCGATGACATCCTCCAGCGCCCAATGCGTCTGCGAACCACCGAGGCCATAGGTCAGCGCGCGTTCGCTACGCTTCGCTTGCAGCGCGAGGCGGTCCTTCATCGTCGGCGCCAGCACCGTGGAACCGCGCAGCAGCGGCGGGTTGACGAAGCCGGCGACGCGTTTGCCGGCGCGGCCGGTGTGCGACAGCTTCGTGCGGAAGCCGCGCTTCGAGGTGTCGGTCATGCGCGGCCGGTGTCCACCGGGGTGTCGGAACGGCCGCCCCATTCGGTCCAGGAACCGTCGTAGACCGCACCCTCGGGCAGTCCGGCGAGGCGCAAGCCAAGCGTCAGGATGCAGGCGGTGACGCCGGACCCGCAGCTTGTCACCACGGGATGCGTGCCATCGACGCCGGCTTGCGCGAGACGTGCCCGGATGGCGCTGACGGGGCGGAAGGTGCCGTCGGCGTTCAGCAGGTCGGTGTAGGGCAGGCTGGCCGAGCCGGGGATGTGGCCGCTGCGCATGCCGGCGCGTGGTTCGGGGATCTCGCCGGTGAAGCGGCCGGCGGCGCGCGCATCCAGCACCAGCTCTTGCCGCGATGCCGCGTTGGCCAGCACGTCGCCGACGCCGCGGAGCCGTGACGCACGATAGTCGGGGCGGAATGTGGCGGGCTGCGGCGCAGGCGGTTCGCCGCTTTCGATGGGGCGGTGTTCGCGCTGCCATTTCGGCAGGCCGCCATCGAGGACCGCGGCGTTGTCGTGGCCGAACAGGCCCATCAGCCACCAGCCTCGGGCGGCGGATGCCAGACCCTTCTGGTCATAGAACACGATGCGGGAGGCGTTGGAGACGCCGAGCGCGCCGATCAGCTTGGCGAAGCGGCCGGGGGTGGGGACCATGTGCGGCAGGTCAGTGTCGGGGTCGGCGATGACGTCGATATCGAAGTAGCGCGCGCCCGGGATGTGGGCCTGGACGAATTCGGCGTGGCCGTCCTTGGGTTCGTTGGGGAGGTATTTCGTGGCGTCGAAGACCACGAGGTCGGGTGCGCCGAGTTCGGCGGCGAGCCAGTCGGTGGTGACGAGCGGTCCCATGGTGGTGTCCCCGGTTGCGTGGCGGGAAGTGTCGGGACGGGAGGCGGGGAATCAATCGGGCTCACAGCGCGGGGCTCAGCCATCTGTCGCACTGTCGTCATGGCCGGCTCGGAGGCGGGCCATGACGGTTGGAGCGAATGGGTCGCGGTCAGCGAGTAGCGGTATTAGCAGGAATTTCTCCTGCTGACTGATCATGAGGGCGAGATGGCGTGGCTGCCGACTATCCGCCCACTTACCCCTCGCCAATAATCGCCTTGATCCTCGCCGCCAGCCTGTCCATCGCGAAGGGCTTGGTCAGCACATGCATACCGGGTTCCAGGCGACCGTTGTTGATGGCGGCATTCTCGGCATAGCCGGTGATGAACAGCACCTTCAGCTTCGGCCGGGTCTCGCGTGCGGCGTCAGCCATCTGCCGGCCGTTCATGCCACCGGGCAGACCCACATCTGTGATCAACAGATCGATGCGGACATCCGATTGCAGCACCTTCATGCCTGATGTGGTGTCCGCTGCTTCGATGGCCGCGTAGCCGAGCTCCTCCAGGACATCGGTCACCAGCATCCGAATGCTTGGTTCATCATCGACGATCAGAACGGTCTCGCCAGCGACGGCGTGTGGGGCCAGTTCCAGACGCGGCTCTTCCTCCTCGACTTCGGACGGACCACGGTGACGCGGCAGGTACAGCTTCACGGTCGTGCCATCGCCGACTTCGGAATAGAGCCGCACCTGGCCGCGCGATTGTTTGGCAAAGCCATACACCATGGAGAGACCAAGACCGGTGCCCTGTCCTATCGGCTTGGTCGTGTAGAAGGGATCGAAGGCCCGCGCGAGAACATCGGGCGTCATGCCCGTACCGGTGTCGGTCACGCAGATCGCGACGTACTGGCCGGGGTCCATGTCGCGCTCGCGCGAGCCACGTTCGTCCAGCCACACATTGGCTGTCTCGATGGTAAGCTGGCCGCCATCCGGCATGGCGTCGCGCGCATTGATGCAGAGGTTCAGCAGCGCGCTTTCAAGCTGGTTCGGATCGCATAATGTCGGCCACAGACCGACGGCGAGTACAGTCTCCAGCCTGACCTGCGGTCCGATCGTGCGCCGCGCCAGATCCTCCATCGTGGCGATCAGGCGGTTCGCATCAGTGGGTTTGGGATCTAGAGTTTGCCGGCGCGCGAAGGCCAGCAGGCGATGGGTCAGTGCCGCCGCGCGCGATGTCGCGCCTTGGGCGCTGGTAATGTAACGATCGAGATCAGACAGGCGTCCTTGTGCGATGCGAGTTCGTAACAATTCCAGGCTGCCGGAAATGCCTGTCAGCAGATTGTTGAAGTCGTGAGCGAGGCCGCCGGTCAGATGGCCGACAGCTTCCATCTTCTGGGCCTGGAAGAACTGCTCGCGCGACTCCTCGAGTTCGAGCTGGGCTTCGCGGCGTTCGGTCAGATCGCGCGTGATCTTGGCGAAGCCGATGAGCGTACCGTCATCGTCCTTGATCGCATCCACGACGACGCTGGCCCAGAAACGGGTGCCGTCCTTGCGCACACGCCAACCTTCCGCCTCGTAGCGCCCCTCGCGGTGAGCCTTCTCCAAGGATATCCAGGGCAGACGAGCCTCAATGTCTTCGGGTGTGTAAAAGCGGGAAAAGTGCTCACCGACGATCTCGTTGGAGGTGTAGCCCTTGATGCGCGCGGCACCGGCGTTCCAGTTGGCGACGTGTCCGTCGGGATCCAGCATGAAGATCGCATAGTCCGTGACGCTTTGGACAAGCAGCCGGAAGCGGCGCTCGGTCTCCAGCGCGGCACGTTGCTCGGTCATGTCGCGGGTGATTTTGGCGAAGCCGATGAGGTTGCCGTCGCGGAAGATGGGATCGATGACGACAGCGGCCCAAAAACGGCTCCCGTCTTTGCGAACGCGCCAGGCTTCCGCCATGAAGCGACCGGTTTCGGCGGCGATCTTCAGTGCTTGCTGCGGAATTCCCTGGGCGCGGTCCTCCTCGGTGTAGAAGCGCGAGAAGTGCTGGCCGATGATTTCGCTTTCGCTATAACCCTTGATGCGCTCCGCGCCCGGATTCCAACTTACGACATGCCCGGTGGGATCCAGCATGTAGATGGCGTAGTCCACGACGCTGCCAATCAGCAGCTCATAAAGGTCAGTGCTAATGGTCAAATAGGTTCCCGCGCGTAGGCTCGCCGTACGCTAACGCTCCCATTAGAGCATGTATGAAGGGCGAGGGGTCACTATCATGCGAGTCGCCGCACGATTCCAGGGGTGATCAGCACCCTCACCCGCCGTGCCACGGCACGGCGGCCTCTCTCGCAGGCGGGCGAGGCGTATTAGGCAGGGGCGATGATGATCCGACGGTTCTGTTTCCCTTTGTTCTCGATTTTCACGACCGTTAGTGGGCCGATCTCACTTGTGCGGGAGACATGCGTGCCGCCGCAGGGCTGAAGGTCCACCAGCGCATCGTCACTGCCAATCCGCATCAGGCGAAGCCGTCCGGTGCCGCGCGGCGGCGTTACCGACATGGTGCGAACGAGGTCCGGGTTGGTATCCAGGACTGACTCGTCCACCCATTCGATACGCACTGGATGATCGGCCGCGACAAGCGCATTGAGACCGGCTTCGATCTGCTCCTTGGGTGGCGGATTGGGCAGATCGAAATCAAGCCGCGAACGGTCCGCGCCAACCGAGCCGCCAGTGACCGCGGCGCCTTTGATCAGGCTGCACAGGAGATGCATCGCCGTGTGCATGCGCATCAGCTTGTAGCGGCGATCCCAGTCGATCTCGCCTTCAACAATGGCGCCTACGGGCGGCAGCTTCACGTCGGCGGCAGGAAGGTGCAGCAGGGTCTCGCCTTCGCCTTTCACTGTATCGGTGATGGTTGTCTCGTTGTCATCCCAGCGCAGCACGCCGATGTCGCCGGGCTGCCCACCAGAGCGTGCATAGAACACGGTGCGATCGAGCACGATTCCCTCTGGCCTGCTGGCCAGCACTGTGGCCGAGGCAGAATGCAGACGAGGTTCGTCGAGAAAGAGCTTTTCCGTCATGTCCATTCCTTTTGCAGGGAGGCACGCTGGCTGGCGAGCCAGAACAGCCCCATCGTCGTCACGGCGTTGGTGAACGCACCTGCGAGCGCCGCGTCAATCGCGCGCTGCGCGGGCCAGACGCGGACGCGGATATCTTCCTGCTCTTCCACCATGCCGGCGTGCCCGGCAATCCCTTCAGCATCGGCCGCAGGCGCTATCACGCGAGCGACATACAAGTCGCAGCATTCGTCGGCGCCGCCGGGCGTCAGCAGGAAACTGCCGATGCGTTTCAGGGTACCAACTTCCAGTCCCATTTCCTCGGCAGCTTCACGGCGGGCGGTTGCTTCGGGGGCTTCGCCGTCATCGCAAAGGCCGGCGGGAAGCTCGACCAGCACCGGATCCAGGCTGGCGACGAGCGCTGGTAGGCGGAACTGCTCGATCAGTACCACGGCGTCGGCGACTGGATCGTAGGGCAGAACGGCGGCGGCGCGGCCACGGCGCCACACCTCCCAGGTCTTCTCGCCGGATTGGGTGCCATCGAAGCGGCGATGGCGGAAGCGGATTACGTCCAGGGGGAACCGGCCGTTCCAGACGCGGTCCTCGGAGAGAACGGTGAGGTCAGGGTGAGGGCGCAGAGGCGGGTAAGTGCGGTAGGGCATGGGGGCAGGATAGCATTTATGTTCCCCCACCTCACCCTGCCCTCTCCGCCCCGAGGGGCGGAGAGGGGGATTCAGGCGGCGACGGTGGCGGCGATCAGTTGGCGCAGGCGGTTGGCGCCCGCAGGACCCTTGAGAGCGTCGCGCCAGGTGGCCTCGGCGACACGCTGGTGGGCGGCAATCGCTTCATCGGCGCCAGTGATCATGGCGACGCCGGTATGGGCAGAGGGATGCTGGTCAGGCCGGAAGGAGTTGATCGCCAGACTGACCCGGTCGCGGGCACGGAAAATCTTGAACGCCGAGGTCGGTTCGGCGCCAGCCAGCAGACCGAACTGCAGGCCCATAGGCTCGGTTTCCATCAGCGCGGCCATGTTGTCCACCTCGGTGACGGCCACGTCGCGGCAGATCCGGCGGACGCGATCGGAAAGCTCGATGCCACCTGCTACGCCGGTCTCCAGCAGCCGCTGCACCGACGGCAGCGAGACCATGGCGATGATGCCCGGGCGCCGCATCGCGTACATGCGCTTGCGTGCGGTCAGGATGCCCAGCACCTGCTCTGCCATCGACCGCATCGCGGTGCGTTCGGAGGTCGCGGCGTCGGCGGCTTCGTCGAATGCCTCGGCAAGCGCGTTATCGTAGGCGTCTGAGGTGGTCAGATAGCAGACCGGCCCGAAAAGCTGCAGGATCTGGTCGGCGGTTTCCTCGGTCTGCCGGACTCGTTCGAAATAGCCAATGGGTCGATTGTAGTACTCGACGCCGATCCCCAGCAGCGACAAAGGCGAGATTTTTAGCAACTCCGCCAGCCGCTTGATGGTGTCGAGCTTGATCACCTCGCCCTTCTCATAGCGGTAAAGGGCTGCGCGCGATACTCCAAGGCGCGCCGCGATTTCTTCGGCGCGCAGGCCAGACTCCAGGCGATAAGCCCGCAATTGCTGGCCTATCTCGGTAAATCGCATGGACATAAGGACCTTCCCCTCGGCCCAATCTCGAAAAGTCGCGCGTGCATCCGAGAGTCTCAGAATCGGCGCGAGGACAACCTTATGACCAATCCGCTCGTAATTTCAACCCTGTTCATGGGGTGGGACACACGAAACTGGGCTGGCCGCACTTGATTATTTCTTCGGCCGAACGGAGAAATCCGCCATGCCTTCGATGGCCAGGATCAAAGCGGAATGGTCCAGGTCCGCGCCGCCGTGCGCGGCACAGGAGGAGAACATCTGCTGCGCGATCGCCGTGTTGGGCAGGGTCAGGTTGAGCTCCTTGGCCGCCGAGAGCGCCAGATTCAGGTCCTTCTGGTGCAGCCGGATGCGGAAACCAGGGTTGAAGTTGCCGTTCAGCATACGCTCGGCATGCACTTCCAGGATGCGGGAGGAGGCGAAGCCGCCCATCAGGGCCTGGCGGACCTTGGCGGGATCAGCGCCAGCCTTGGCGGCGAATACCAGCGCTTCGGCGCACGCCTGGATGTTGAGAGCGACGATGATCTGGTTGGCGACCTTGCAGGTCTGGCCGTCGCCGTTCTCGTTGCCGACATGGGTGATGTTCTTGCCCATCAGGTCGAACAGCGGCTTGGCGCGGGCGAACGCCTTCTCGGGGCCGCCAACCATGATGGTGAGAATGGCTTGCTTGGCGCCAACTTCGCCGCCGGATACCGGGGCGTCGAGGTAGTCGCAGCCGAGCGCGTTGATCTTCTTGGCGAATTCCTTGGTGGCGATCGGACTGATCGAGGACATGTCGATCACCAGGGTGCCGGGCTTCAGGCCTTCGGCGACACCGCCGGGGGCGAACAGCACGTTCTCCACGTCGGGCGTGTCGGGCACCATGACGATCACGACTTCTGAGCGCTGGGCGACGGTCTTGCTGTCCGGTTCGACCTCCGCGACCGCGCGGATTTCCTCGGACGGCGGGGCACGGTCGTAGACCACGAGGGAATGCTGGCCGTTGTGCAGGTTCATCGCCATGGGACGGCCCATGATGCCGAGGCCGATAAAGCCGATTTTCATGTGTCGGGTCTCCTGTCTAGGGGTGGTGAAGAGGTTCACACGGAGAACACCGAGAACCACGGAGAGCCACTGAGGAATTGGTTTACGCGCTTCGCGCGAAGCGGATTCAATCTTCTCCGTGGTACTCGGTGGACCTCAGTGTTCTTCGTGTGGAACCTTAAACGCCGAATTCCTGCCGCCACTTCAGCCCGGCAACCGTGTCGCCGGCCGGGCGGTACTCGCAGCCGACCCAGCCGGTGTAGCCAAGCTCGTCCATGCGGCGGAACACGAACTTCCAGCCGATCTCGCCTGTGCCCGGCTCGTTGCGGGCGGGTACGTCGGCAATCTGCATGTGGGCGATCACCGGCATGAACTGCTCCATGCGCTTGGTGATGTCACCTTCGGTGGTCTGGCAGTGGTAAACATCGAACTGCAACGCAAGTCGGTCGCGGCCGATGGCTTCCACTACCGCGGCGCCCTGGGCTTCGGTGTTCAGGAAATAGCCGGGCATGTCGCGGTGGTTGATCGGCTCGATGATGACCTTGACCCCGCGCGGCTGCGCCTGCTCGCAGGCCCAGGCCAGGTTGGCGGCGTAGACGCTCGCCACGGTGACCTGCGACACGCCGGCGGGAACGATGCCCGCCATCGCGTGCACCAGCTTGCAGCCGAGCGCTTCTGCATAGTCGAGCGCCAGCTTGACGCCGTCGCGGAACTCTTTCTGGCGGCCTGGCAGGCTGGCAAGGCCACGCTCACCCTTGCTCCAATCGCCGGGCGGCATGTTGAACAGCGCCTGGGTGAGGCCTGCGCCATCGAGGCGCTTGCGCAGTTCGGCGGCGGGATGCTCGTAAGGGAACAGGAACTCTACCCCGCTGAAGTCCGCCTTGCGGGCGGCAGCGAAGCGGTCGAGGAATGGCACCTCGTTGAACATCATGGATAGGTTGGCGGCCAGGCGTGGCATAGCGGACCTCCCCGAAAATGCGGCGGCAAGCTACAAGCGTGCGGGGGGAATGACCAGCGCATGACAACAGAACGATTGCTGCTGGCGCTGCTGCTCGGCGGTATCGGCGTCGGCTGCGTGCTTGTGCTGTATCCGTTCTTCTCTGCCGTGCTGTGGGCGGCGATCCTGGTGTTTACCACATGGCCAGCCTGCGAGTGGCTGCACGTTCGCCTGCGGCTGCGGCGAGGTGCTGCGGCCAGTGTGATGGTGGCGCTGATCGCGGTGGTGATCGTGCTGCCCCTCGCGCTGGCGGAGCCCGGCGGTGCCAATGACGTCAACCATTTGCGCGCGGTGGTAGAGGACGCGCTGCGCGCGGGCTTGCCCGGATCGCCGATGTGGCTGTTCGAGATCCCCCTGGTCGGTCCGATGCTGGGCGATCTGTGGAACCGCTGGGCCGCCGATATCACGGTGATGGTCGAAGCGCTGCGGCCCTATTTTGGCATCTTGCTGGAGGGCGGGCTCGGACTGTTGCTTGGGCTGGCGAACGGGATCCTGCTGTTCGTCCTTGCGCTGTTCATAGCGTTTTTCTTCTATCTTTATGGCGAGCCGATTTCCGCGCGTTTGCGGTTGATCTTGCAGCGGATCGCCGGTGCGCGGGCGGAGCGGCTGATCGCGATCACCGGCGCGACGGTGCGCGGTGTGGTCTACGGAATCCTGCTTACCGCGGTCGTGCAAGGCATTCTCACCGCATTTGGGTTGTGGCTGTCGGGCGTGCCTCGACCGGTGTTGCTGGGAGCGGTCGCCGGGTTTCTGGCCGTGTTGCCGATTGGCGCACCGGTGGTGTGGATTCCGGCTGCCTTGTGGCTCATGGGCAGCGGCCATCTCGGGTGGGGCATATTCCTGGGCATCTACGGCGTGGTCGCCGTGTCCGGCGCGGACTCGGTGATCCGCCCATGGTTCATCGCGCGTGGCGCACAGCTTCCCTTCCTGCTGACCGTCCTGGGCGTACTTGGCGGCGCGCTGGCATTCGGTTTGTTGGGAATATTCCTGGGGCCAGTGCTCCTCGGGATCGCATATACGCTTATCAATGAGTGGGCGGTGACGGAAACCAGCGTGACGGTCGATCATCGAGCGGAGCTGTAACATCACGGCGTTTCGTGACGCCGGTAAGCGTCCCGCATCCATCGACGCTGTGCTTCGCGATGTTCCTGCTTTCGCAGGAACGACATGGGGATAGTGTCAGCGAATGATCCGATAGCGTCTGAGCACTATTACTGTGGGATGCCGCGGGGCGTCTTCATCCAATCGACGAAATCATCGAACGGCAGCGGCCTGCTGAAGTGATAGCCCTGTAGCGCGTCGATCCCCAGCTCAATCAAGCGCTGCGCGACCGCCGCACTCTCCACCCCTTCGGCCACGCTCAACAGTCTCATGTCGTGCGCAAGTTGGATGACCGACCGGACGATCATCATCGAATCGCTCGCGATCAACAGATCCTGCACGAAGGACTTGTCGATCTTGATCGCCGAGAACGGCATCCGCCGTAACGCTGTCAGCGATGAATGGCCGGTGCCAAAATCATCGATCGCGACGGAAAATCCCTTGATGCGCAGGCGCGTCAGCACCGTGGCGGTGGTGCTGAGGTCGTGCATGGCGGCCGTCTCGGTCATCTCGAGACCCAGCGCTTCAGGCGGTACGGCCATGCGCTCGCGCAATGCCGCGATGCGATCCGGGAAATCGAAAGATTGCAGGTTGCAGCCAGAAATGTTGATGCAAATCTGCAGCGGACAGCCAATCTGGGCGAGCCGCTGATAGTGCGAGGCGCCAGTCTCGGCAACCCACATCGTCAGGCGATCGATCACCGTTTCATCGCTTTCGGCAATCGGTATGAAGCTGTCGGGCGGAATCGCACCGCGCTGCGGATCGTGCCAACGGATCAATGCCTCGGCGCGGAGCACGCCAAAACCGTTCGCCGCAACGATTGGCTGCAGGTGTAGCTGCATTCTGCGCTGATCAAGCGCCTCCACGATGTCGCGCGGTAGAACCGGCACGGCGTCAGATTGCTGCAGCTCGGTCGTCGCCGACGCATTCGCTGGTTCGCATGCGGCCATCGCCAGGACTTCGCCGATGCTTGCCGCCCGTACCGGTTTCTGCAGCGAGGCGATGATACGCAGGCCCAGTGAGTCGCCAATCTGCTGGGCGGAAGCAAGCACGCGCGCCTCAAAGCCGCTTATGAGCACCACCGCGCCCGGATAATTCAGGCCGCTCAGATAACGCAGTTCTTCGATGCCGTCGCTTTCGCCAAGCTGGAGGTCCAGCAGGATGGCATCTGCCGGGCACGCGCTCACCAATTCGCGAAACCTGGCCTGATGCGTTGCCGTCGCAGCGTCCCAGCCGCGATGGCGCGCGACCGAGGCCATGAACTCCGTCGTTGCCAGATCGTCGTCTAATATTACGAGACGCATAGCCCTTGATTTTCAATTCTGTCAATTAGCAACATAGAAAAACATACCGCGCGAGTAAACACCCGGCGAGGACTCGCGCATCTGGCATAACCCAGCCGGACTTGCGATGGTGGGGCATGGCATTCCGGCTGCTGTTCTGGCGCAAGCCTCGCATTGGCGTGATCGAGCTGCATGGCTTGATTTCGGCCCGCCCTGGCACGGTGAACATGGCGACCATGGCACCACTGATCAACCGCGCTTTCCGGGCGGCGCGCGGCCGCTCCGTCATCCTGGACATCGAAAGCCCGGGTGGTTCGCCAGTCCAATCGGACCTGATCGCCTCATTGATCCGGCGCCGCGCCGAGGAACATAAAGTGCACGTGCACGCGATCATTCGCGAGGTTGGCGCGTCCGGTGGCTACTGGCTCGCCTGCGCGGCTGATGAGATCCACGCCAACCCAATGAGCATCGTCGGTTCCATCGGCGTGCGCGGCGGCGGCTTCGGCTTTCCCGACATGCTGGCCCGCTTCGGTGTCGAGCGGCGCCTTTACACCGCGGGCGCCAACAAGGCGCGGCTGGACCCGTTCAGTCCGGAGAAGCCGGAAGATGTGGCTTTCGTGCAGGAGCTTCTGGATGCGCTGCACGAGCGGTTCAAGGCATGGGTGCGAACGAGGCGTGGCGGCAAGCTGAAGGCAGACGAAGCAGCACTGTTCGACGGCAGCTTCATGCTGGGCGAGCGCGCACTGGAGCGCGGGCTGATCGATGGGTTTGGGGATATCGACAGCGTCGTGCACGCGATCGGGGGAGAGAAGGCGAGGTCGCAGGTGTTCAGGCCGAAGAAGCGCGGACTAGGACGATGGGTACCCGGGGTGATGGATGCGCTGCTTGATGCTGTTGAGGAGCGAGGCTGGCGGTCGATGCTAGGCCGATAGCGCGTGTCATAGCGAGCGAAGCGAAGCAATCACGGGATTGCTTCGCTGCGCTCGCAATGACGGCAGGCATCAGCCCCGTCCGATGAACGGCATCTTGGTCGCCATGATGGTGACGAACTGAACATTCGATTCCAGCGGAAGGTTGGACATGAACAGCACTTGCTGGCCGACATGGTCCACGTCCATCCGCGGCTCGACCGCCATCTGACCGTACGGCTGCATCTGGCCGTTGACCGAGCGCGCTGTCAGTGGCGTCGCGGCGTTGCCGATGTCGATCTGGCACGAGCAGATATCGTATTCACGGCCATCGAGCGCAATCGATTTGGTCAGGCCGGTGATCGCATGCTTGGTCGCGGTATATGCAGCCGAACCCACGCGCGGCACATGCGCTGAAATCGAGCCATTGTTGATGATGCGCCCGCCGCGCGGTGACTGATCGCGCATGATGCGGAACGCGTGGTTGGCACAGAGGAAGCACGCGTTCAGATTCACCTGCACCACGCGCTGCCACATCTCATAGGTGAAGTCGCCGAAATTGGTGGTGGGCGTGCCGCCACCTGCATTGTTGAACAGCATATCGATGCGCCCGAACTCGGACTTCACCTTGGCGAACAATGCCTCCACCTGCCCGATATCGGTTACGTCCGTTGGGATCACCAGCGCCCGGCCGGACTTTTTCATGCCGGCGGTCTCCTCCAGCATCTCCTTGCGCCGTCCGCATAGCGCGACCGACCAACCGTCGTTCATCAGCGCCAGCGCGGAAGCGCGGCCGATACCGGTGCCGGAGCCTGTGATGACCGCGAAACGGTCCGCCATGGTGTTTCTCCCCTCAAGGTTCGTCCTGATGGCGCATTGTGGACCTTGGTTGCCGAACGGGGAAGATGGTGCGAGCGTTGCCGGGGAGGGCCGCCATGCCACGTTTCGCCGCGATCGGACTTGATCATCGGCACATCTACGACCTGACACAGGACCTGCTCGACGAGGGCGCCGAATGCGTTGGCTACAACCCTGATACCACCGATCCACGCGTGCTGGCCGGATTTCGCAAGCGCTTTCCGCACCTGCCTTCGGCTGAGACGGCACGTCTGCTGGACGATGCGTCGATCGACTTCGTGGTGATCGCCGCTCGGCCGTGCGATCGCGCCGAGCTGGCGATCGCGGCGATGCGGCGCGGCAAGGATGTCATGGTGGACAAGCCCGGCATCACCACGCCCGAGCAGCTTGCCGCGGTGGAACGCGCGGTGGAGGAGACGGGGCGCATATGGTCCGTCTGCATAGGGCGCCTCGCATCTCCCGCCGTTCAGGAGGCGTTGCGGATTGTGCGTTCCGGCGAACTGGGAGAGCTGGTACATACGACATCGCTCGCGCCACACCGGCTGAATCGCGCGCTGCGGCCGGCGTGGTTCTTCGACAGGCCAGCCCACGGCGGCATCATCAATGATATTGGCGTTCATTCGATCGACCAGTTCATGGCGTTCGCCAACGCGGACGATGCGACGATCGAGCACGCCAGCATCAGCGCATTCGGCACCGAGCCGGAAGGGTTCGAGGATTTCGCCGAGCTCGTGCTGACCACGCCATCGGTGCGCGGCTATGTGCGTCTGGATTGGTTCACGCCGGATGGACTGCCGACATGGGGAGACGGCCGTTTCTTTGTCGTCGGCACCGAGGGAACGCTGGAGCTGCGCAAGAATCTTGACATCGAGGGACGCGAAGGCACCGATCATATGTTCGTCGCCAACCGCGCCGGCACACGCCATGTCGATTGCAGCAGGCTGCCAGTGACGTACTACCGACACTTCCTACGCGACATCATGGAGCGCACGGAAACCGCGATGCCACAGCGCATGACATTTACCGTGTGCCGACTTGCGTTGCAGGCGCAGGCCCGGGCCACGCGCTACACGGCGCGCCGGTCATGATCGGCATTTCGGTCATTGGACTTGGCAATGCGCTGCAACCGCACGCACGTGCCCTTATCGATCTGAAGGATCGTGTGCGCGTGATCTGGGCCGCGGCAAGCAGCGTGTCGCGGCTGAACGATGTCGAGCAGCGCTATGGCTTTCCGACGACCACCGATGTGGCCCGCGCGGTGGCGGATCCGGCGGTGGATGCGGTCATGGTGCTGACCCCCGCGAATGCGCATCTACCTGTCGCCGCGGCGGCATTCGCTGCGGGCAAGCACGTGATTTGCGAGAAGCCGCTGGAGGTCACAGTGAACTCGTGGCGAGCAGCTCATCGCGGCGGGGCGCCGGGCGCACCGGCGGCTTGGTATTTGCCTGCAACATCGCTTCCGTCCGGCCGGCCAACGTCTGCACGCCGTGCTGCAATCGGGCGCACTCGGCGAGGTGCAGGCGGCGACGCTGATGGTGCCATGGTGGCGGCCTCAGTCGTATTACGACGAACCAGGCCGCGGCGTGCTGGCGCGCGACGGCGGCGGCGTGCTGATCACCCAGGCAATTCACTCGCTCGATCTGTTCCGTTGGCTGGTCGGCATCGAGCGCGTGCAAGCGGCGCAGGTGCGCACAACGGCGGTGCATCGCATGGAGACCGAGGATTATGCCTCGGCACTGGTCCGCCTTGGGAATGGTGCCCCTGGCACGATCATCGCCACTGTCGCTGCCTATCCAGGAAGTCCGGAGTTCATGCACATCATCGGCTCGAAAGGCACCGCGCGGCTGGATGGCGGCAATCTGCGGCTGGGTTTCCTCGATGGTCGGGAGGAGGTGCTGACGGACAGCTCCGGCACTGGCAGCGGCGCCAGCGTCATGGCGTTCTCGCATGACGCGCATCGTGCGGTGCTGAGCGATTTTCTCGACGCCATCGAGCAAGATCGTGACCCGGCAATTCCCGGAGAGGAAGCGCTGGCGACACAGCGCGTGATTGATGCAATCCTGGGGACCGGAAAGGTACAATGAAGAGAACGATCCTGCTAGGACTCGGCCTTGGCGCTGTGGTGATCACCGCAGCGGTAGCGGCGACCCTCGATGTGAAGCCTGGTCTTTGGGAGGTCACATCACAGGGTGAGGCATCCGGCATGCCACCGATCCCGCCGCAGGCATTGGCGCAAATGTCGCCGGAGCAGCGCGCGCAAGTGATGGCGGCGATGCAGGGCGCCATGTCACGCATAAATCAACCCAATGTCACCCGCTCCTGTATCACGCAGAAGATACTCGACCGTGGCCTCGACCTCCAGCGTCAGGGTAACGAGAATTGCAAGCAGAATGTGATCAGCAGCACGTCGCAATCGCTCGATATGCATGTGGAATGCACGGGGCAGCAGAGGGCCAACGGCACGTTGCACATCGACGCGATCAATACTGAGACGTTCAGCGGCACGTTCGACGTGGTCACGACGGACGGCACGAATACAATGACGATGAAGCGGACGATGCAGGGCAAGTGGCTTGGAAGCGATTGCGGCAGCGTTAAGCCGCACGAGGAATAGGGGAGTACGAACGATGCAGGATTTACTGCCATTGGCGGAACAGCTTGGCGCGCGGCTGAAGGCGCGAGGGGATACGATCGCGATCGCCGAATCCTCAACGGGTGGACTGATCTCGGCGGCGCTGCTGTCGGTCGCCGGTGCGTCGGCCTATTTCCGAGGCGGCAGTGTGATCTACACGCATTACGCACGGTCGGCATTCCTCGAGATCCCCAATCCGCTGCCGGACGGCATGCGTGCCTCGTCGGAGCCATATGCGGCGCTGCTGGCGGCGACCGTGCGAAGCAAGCTCGGCTCGACATGGGCGCTGAGTGAGACGGGAGCGACGGGACCTACCGGCAATCGTTATGGTGACGCGGCGGGACACACCTGCATTGCCTTGGAGGGACCTGGCTTCTCGCGCGCCATCACGCTGGAGACGGGTAGCGCGGATCGTGTTGCCAATATGCGCGCCTTCGCTCGGCGCGCGCTGGATCTGCTGGGGGAAGCTCTCGGCTGACTGGCTGTGGATAAAGTAATCGGACACAGAATTTCACAAAATGCACACAGAGTTCCACAGAGAATAAGTAGAATAGCGCTTCGCGCAGCTCAGTCCAAAACCTTCTCCGAGAAACTCTGTGTGCACTTTGTGAAATTTTGTGTCCGATTACTTCCTTTCTTTCCAATGCATCTAATGCCGCCGATCTCCCAGCAGCGAGGCAAGGGTCGGCTCGATCGCTTCTGCCATCAGCCTTTGGCCTTCTGCCGTTGGGTGCAGTGGTGCACTGGGCGGGGTCAGCCGGGGATCGAGGAAAAGATCGCGATCCAGCTTGCCATTCTTCATGAATACGGGGCTGACATCCAAGTAAGTCACGTCGCCGCCACGCCCGTACCGCGCCGCCAGCATATGATTGATCGCCAGTGTGGTCTCCGTCGCCCAGGCAGATCGGTCGGATGGCAGCACGCCCAGCAGCAACAGTTTCGTGTGGGGCAGTCGCTGACGCAATTGGGCGACGATCGCCGCAATGCCAGTGACGCTGTCCTCGGCCGGCCAATGCAGCCGGCCGAGATTATTCGCCCCGATCAGGATGATCGCGACTTTTGGCGCGATACCGCTGGCCTCGCCGTTCTCGATGCGCCAAAGCAGATGCGAGGTTGCATCGCCGTTGAAGCCCAAATTCACGGCATGACGATCGCCATAGAAATGTTGCCATACAGGCGTGAAATCCCGCCATTCCGGAGGGCCGCCGACCTCATAATCCTGCGTGATCGAGTCGCCATAGAAGACCAGGTTGGGATGCGCATCGTGCAGCTCCTCCTGCTTGGTCTCGAAGCGCTCCTGCCACCAGTGAAGCTGCATGCGAGATATCGGTGCGGCGGCCAGCACCGCATGCTCTTCTGGCGCGGCACCGCATAGCAGCAAGGCAGCGAGGCAGAGATACAATGAAAGACGCATACGGCTGGTCCATCGCGATTCGAGTGCGCAGCTTCTATAGTCGCGCGACATCCGCGTCGAAAGGGCTTTGAACCATGCGTAACGATCTCCCCGCCTGGCGTTCCCTGCTGTTCGTGCCTGTCACAGCGGATAAGTTCGTACGCACCGGAGCCGATCGCGGCGCTGACGGTATCATCCTGGACCTCGAGGATGCGGTAGCCCCGTCCGAGAAGGAGCGGGCGCGGACGCTGATCGCGGACGCCATCCCGCAGGTCTCGCGCACGGGTGGCGATGTGCTGGTGCGGGTGAACCGCCCGTGGCGGCTGCTGGTGCGCGATCTGGAAGCCGCGGTCATTCCGGGCATCGCCGCGCTGATGCTGACCAAGGTGGACAGCCCCGAACATGTGCAGGCGGTCGCCGATATCGTGGAGGAACTGGAAGCCGAACGCGGCTTGCCGCCAGGAAAGGTCCAGTTCGTCGTGCTGGTGGAGACCGCGGCGGGATTCTTCCGCATCGAGGCGATCGCCAGGTCGCATCCACGTGTCGTCGCACTGAGCCTCGGCACCGAGGACTTCACCGCCGATGTCGACATGTTGCCGGACCCGGAGGGCCTGCTGTATCCGAAGCAGCACACGCTGTTCGCCGCCCGTGCCGCTGGCATATTGCCGTTTGGCTTCATCGGCTCGATTGCCGATTTCCGCGACCAGGAGGCATTTCGCGCGATCGTGCGCCGGTCGAAGCGCTTTGGCTTCGTCGGCGCCAGTGCGATCCATCCACTGCAGGTGCCAGTGCTGAATGAGGAGTTTTCACCTACCGAGGCGGAAGTGGAACGAGCGCGGCGTATGATCGACGCCTACGACGCGGCGTTCGCACAAGGGCTGGGTGCCGTGCAGTTCGAAGGCGCGATGATCGACGTGCCCGTCGTGCAACGCGCGAAGAATGTGCTGGCGCGCGCCGCGGCGATCAATTCGAGGGCACGTCCCGCCGGGTGAAATCAGCGGGCGCCGAAAATATGTCGTCTGGCGGAGTGCCGTAGACAACCGCGAGCGCGATCATCGCAGGTGTCGACGCGCCGGCACGCAGTATGCGCAAAATAATGCCATCAGCCGTGATGCATACGGTACCGCTGGGGTCATTCTTCTCTTCAGATTTTATCGTCCAATCGCTGCATGATTTGCCGGCGATCGTTGCTATGCCTCCGCGCGTGTAGTGCATCTGGGGTCCGGAGAACCACATGTCCGGAGTTTTCAGACCCGCGGCGGAACGCTCGATATAGCTTCTCGCTTCGCCGTTGATCGCGAGCACCTTGTCAGCAGCACGATCGACGATCAGTGCGGCAAACGGGTACTTCGCCTCGACCCAGCGGAAATAGTCCATCCGCATGCGCTGGCCACCGGCGGCGTAAGTCATCTGGACTTTCTGCGCGCCCTGGCCCATGTCGCCGCCCGCCACCCGATAAACCACGGCCACGGCCTTCGAGGGCAGAAACACGGGTTTATCCTGGGCGCGTGCCACGCCCGGCAGTAGCAGAGCCAGGCCCAACGACGCCCAAACGCGAAAGTCCATGGCAGCCCCCTCGGCAACGCGACTGGGATAGCACGTCTCGCTCGGCGATAAGTACGATGATTCTGCCGTCGCCAGTTGACTGGCGTAATACCGGCGGAGAACACTTTCGCATTCATCGGGAGGACAATCTGTGCAAGAGAATCCAATGCGTGCCGCGCTGGAGCGCGGCGAATTGCAGATCGGCACCTGGGTGAACATGGTGCGCAACCCGGCCATCCTGCCGCTGCTGAAAGCCGCCGGCCTGGACTTCGCACGCGTGGACATGGAGCACACCGGCGCGGACATGGGCGAGATCGCGCAACTCGCACTGCTGTCGCGCGCACTGAATTTCCCCATTGCCGTCCGGCCGCCCGAGGCCAACCGCGAATGGATCACCCGGCTGCTGGATGCGGGCGTCTGGAACCTGCACTGCCCGCAGGTGGAGAATGCAGCGCATGCCGCAGAGATCGTCGCGGCATCTCGCTATGCTCCGCGTGGGTTACGCGGCAATGCGGGCCACAGCCCGGGCACCGACTTCGACCTGACGGGCAGCGCGGCGGACCGGCGTGCTTTCGCCAACAAGCAGGTGTTCGTCACGGTGATGTTCGAGACCGCGGCGGCATTCAAGGACCTGGATGCCATCGCGGCAATGGATGGGATCGATGCGCTGACGATCGGACCGGCCGACCTGGCGCAGGACCTCGGCGTGTTTGGGACGCCGGATCAGGCGCGTGTGTTGGACGAGAAGCGCGACCTCGTGCTGGCCGCAGCGCGCAAGCACGGGAAAGTGTGCGCCATGCTGTGCTCGAGCTACGAGCAGGCGCAGCAATGGAAGGCGGCAGGTGCGCTGTTGCTGGCGTACTCCAGCGACAGCGAGGTACTGCACACCGCCTACGCCGCGGCGATGGCGCGCATCAAGGGATAGCGAGCGCGCCACCTTCGCACCGCAGCGGCAATGGAACGCGATGTCGCGCTGACGCGTTCCAGACCACCGCGGAGCGAAGGAGCGGACGATGTCACAAGCGACCTTTGGTCATGAAGGGCCGGTGATCGGTGTGCTGCATGAAGTACGGGGGACATTCAGTGATCCCGACGCGATGCAGCATGCGGTCGAACGGTTGGAAACATCCGGGTTTGATCGGGCCGATCTGAGCTTACCGGAGGCGAACCCGCCACGTGAGCGCGCGACGCCCGAATCAGGCGCGAAACCGGTGGAGGATGAAGCCGACGCGCGACAGGCGCGCACTTTGCACACAAGCGGCGCCGCGGCCGTGGCCGGCATGGCCGCGGCGGGAGCTGTCATAGCCACGGGCGGAGCCGCTGCGCCGGCCGTGGCCGCCGCCATCGTGGGTGGCGGGCTGGCCGGGGCGGCGGTGCATGGCCTCAGCCGTGTGTCGAACGCCGGCGAGCAGGCAGACCGGGAGCAAAAGGCGGCGATGGGTGCGCTGATCCTGTCGGTCCGCGCACCGACAGCGGAAAAGCGTGGCGAGGCCGCAGCAATTCTCAGCTCCTCAGGAGCGACTGATGTGGAGGTTGTGGGCTCATGAGCCAGGACAAACACGATCGGGCGGTGGAGGACAGCTTCCCCGCCAGTGATCCGCCGGCGAACAGCGGCATCACGGGTCCGCGTGCCGCGCGGCCTCGGCCGGCATCCCACAAGCGGGGTGACGAGGCCCGACCGAAGGGGACACCAAATCACGACAGGCATGCGACCGAAACGGCCTATCAGTGGGAGCATGAGGAAAGGCCCGGCAAGTCCTAGCGATTCTGGAAGACGGCCGGGTATGGTGGCTGGGATGTTCCTGTGCCTTGGGAGTGAAACGCCACCATGCCCACCGTTGTTCTCTGCCGGCCGCTGCACGCCAGTGGCATGGCTCTGCTGGAAGCCCGCCATGACGTCACCATTCGGACGCTGACCCGTCCCTCCGCCAAGGAGCTGGCCGACGCCATTCCCGGCGCGCATGCGGTCCTGGTCGGATTGGAGAAGGTCGACGAGGCGCTGCTAACCCTCGCCCCTGAACTCCGGATCGTCTCGCGCTTCGGCGTTGGCTACGACACCGTCGATATTCCGGCCTGCACACGTCGCGGCGTGGTCGTCGGGGTGACGAACGGCGCCAATGACCTGTCGGTGGCCGAGCACACGCTGATGCTGCTGCTCGCTGTGGCACGGCGGACGATTGAGATGGACGCCTCCGTCCGTACAGGCAAATGGATGATCCGAGACGGCCGGCCGATGGGCGAACTCTCCGGCCGCACTATTCTGGTCATCGGCTATGGCCGCATAGGCACGCGCGTGGCGCGGCTGTGTGCGGCGTTCGGCATGAAGGTGATGGTGTGCGACCCCTACTTCCCGGTGCCGCGCATTGCCGCTGATGGCTTCACGCCCGTGACCGATGTCGCCGCCGCGCTGCCGGAGGTCGATGTGGTGACGCTGCATTGCCCGCTCGGCGAGGACACGCACCACATGATCAACCGCGAGATGTTGGAGCTGATGAAGCCAAGTGCCTGGGTGATCAATGCGGCGCGCGGACCGCTGGTGGATGAAGCAGCACTGGTCGAGGCGCTGTCCAGCGGCAAGCTGGAGGCGGCCGGATTGGATGTCCAAATGCATGAACCACCCGATCCCGCCAACGCGTTGCTCAAGCTGCCCAATGTGGTGCTGAGCCCGCACAACGCGGCGGCGCCGCTGGAGTGCAACGAGAAGATGTCGATCCGCGCGGCGAAGAACATGCTGGAGCTGTTCGATGGCGTGCTCGACCCGGGCTACGTGGTGAACCCGGAGGTGCTGCCGAACCGGCGCAATGCCTGATCTGCGCCGCGTCGCCGTCATCCAGCCGCTCCCTGGGATTGGCGACATGATCTGGCATCTGCCGCATATTCGCGCTGTCGCACATTGGGTTGGCCATCCGGTAACGCTGGTTGCGAAGCCTCGATCGGCCGCCAACGAGCTGTTCGCCGATGAACAGACGATTGAGGACGTGCTGTGGCTGGATCGCAATCCGGAGCGGCGCCGCGGCCGACACGACGGCATCGGAGGCTTCTTCAGTCTGATTGCAGCGTTGCGCGCACGGTCATTCGATGCAGTGGTGGTAATGCATCACAGCCGGATGCTCGCCGCTGCTGCTTTCGCGGCGCGCATTCCGCAGCGTTATGGCTATGGCTACGGGATGCAGCGGTGGTTCTTGAACCGGCCGCCATTTCTGCCACCGGCAACCCTGGCACAGCACCCATACGAACAAGCAACCGCGTGGCTGAAAGCGGCGTCGATCCCGATACGAGAAGATGAGCCGTCGCTGAGCGTCAGTGGTGCGCGTCGATCGGCTGCGCGGCAAAAGCTCGGAGTGACGACTGGATCATTTGTTGCCATCGGCATCGGCACATCCGAATCATACAAGCAGTGGGGACTGGAGCGGTTCGTCGAGCTGTCGCATGCGCTGCTCGAAGCAGGCTGGGCGCGGTTGGTACTTGCCGCTGGACCCGCCGAAGCCGAACTGGCCAACGCGATCCGCGAGCGCGTTGGCGATCGCATCGATCTGGCGATCGGCTGGAAGCTGGGCGACCTGGCTGCATTGTTGGCCGAAGCGGCGTTCTACGTGGGCAACGACACCGGGGTGATGAACCTGGCAGCGGCAGTTGGGATCAGGACCTATGGGTTGTTCGGCGCTGTCCCGCCCTTCCACCACAGCCGCGCGATTCTCCCGGTTTTGCCGCCCGACGGACGCCCGGATATCCCGACTGGCATGGCACGCATTACGACCGCGGCCGTCCTGGATGCCATCAAATCAGACCGCGGGGGAATCAGTCCGGCTTTCGTCCTATCGTAAGCCACTCGTCGCGCTGCAACCCGTATTGAACCTCATCCTCTGGCGACATGCGGAAGATCTCTGTGCGAAATCCGGCCGCCGCCAGCCGATCGGCGAAGTCGAGACCATAATAACGCAGGTGATCCTCGGCGCTGAAATGCGCGAAGCGCCGCGCGGGGTCGCTGATCGCCGCATTCTCATAAGTCTGCTGCCGCGTCGCATTGATCGGCACGCTCAGCACGGCGATCCCACCCGGCTTCAGCAGCCGGAACAACTCACGCATCGCTGCGCTGTCGTCTGGAATGTGCTCCAGCACGTGGTTGGCAATCGCCACGTCATAGCTGGCATCCGGCAACCCTGTCCGCGTGATGTCCACCTGATGCGTCAGGCCAGGCTGGAGCAGATCGGCCGTCTCGTACAGCGGATTGCCGCGCATCCGCTGCACCATCGCCTTCTCCGGCGCGAAATGCAGGATGCGCTTGCCGGCCAGCCGATCGCCGCCGCCTTCATGCACCCACAGGTGCATCAGGCGATGGCGCTCGCGACTGCCGCATTGCGGGCAGCGCGCATCCCAGCGCGGCGGATGGCCGACGCTGATGAACATGCCGGAGTAGCCGCAGATTGGGCAGGTGCGCGCCAGCCACGGACGGGAGAACTGGCTGCGGTCGTGCAGCCATGCCGCGACCAGGCGCCGCTTCAGGGCGAGGCTCATGGTTGATCGGGATCAATGCGGCGAAGCGGCAAAACCGCCATGACGCTGGCCTTCAGATTGAACGTGAGGGTGGGCAGACATGGCCGGTATCACGCTGTCGGTGGACGAAATCAAGGCCGCGCCGCCCGAGGTGCGCCGATGGCTGGAGCGCGAGGTCCTGCATTCCCTCGGGATACAGGCAGCCGCGCCCGTCGCGCCAACCCACGTGGTGGGCTGCAACATCGAGGAAGCGCGCGACATGCTGGCGCTGGTGACCAACATGCTGCCGGTGGTACGGGTGTTCTGGGAACTGGCACGCGAGAGCGCCAGCGTCGCGGTGCACGGCATGCGAGCCTTCCGCGTGACCGACATCCAACTGCACGCGGGCCTGGAGGCGCCCAATCAGGTGGTCGAGTGCCTGGACGTGTTGACCGCCGCATTGCGCCGGGTGCGCGGGGACGTGGCCGCCGCGTTCTATGCGGTGGATGACCAGGGCCACTGCCTTGTCGCCGAGTCCACGATGCATAGTGTCCATCGGCTCTGGCAGGAGATCATGGCGCGCAGCGAAATCCGCCAGCCGAACGACGTGGGCGTCGAGTAGGCGGCTTGCGCGTTCTGGTTCGGCAGCGCGATCATGGCGGGCAAGGAGGAACCCACGATGTCAGACTCTGAGTTGCTGATCCGCACGCCCGACCAGATTCTCGGGCCGTTCTACCCGGTGCGCCGCACGCCGGTCGAGACCGGCGACCTGACGATGGGCGGCCGGGCTGTGGGGACCGTGCTGTATCTCAGCGGCCGGGTGCTGACCACGGCAGGGGCGCCGGTGGCTGGGGCTCGGGTGGAGATCTGGCAGGCTAACGGCAAGGGTCGCTACGACCATCCGCACGACACCAACACCGCGCCGATCGATCCCAACTTCGCCGGGTTCGCGGTGACCACGACGGACGAGGGCGGGCACTATGCGTTCAAGACGATACGTCCGGCGGCGTATCCGACCGGGCCTGATCGGATGCGCCCGGCGCATATCCATTTCAGCGTGACTGGCGTGAACGAGCAGTTGGTGACGCAGATGTACTTCGCCGGCGATCCGTGGAACGAGAAGGACACCTGGCTGAACAGCGCTCGGCGGAAGGATGCGCTGATCGTCGATCCGGCGCCGGCAGAGGGCAAGGAGTTGGGTGCGCAGCAGGTCACGTTCGATATCGTGCTGATGCGGGGGTAAGCTACTGCTCGTCGTGTGGCGGGCGCACCCGGACCCAACCTTGGCTTGGGCCACGGGTAGGCGGCAGAGCCTTTCCCCGTAAGGTTTCAACCGGTTCGCTCAGCTTGTCGCCTCGTGGGCCGACCTGCTCCCAGGTACTCGAGCGCGGTGTTGGCGAACCAGGGGGTATTCGGACACTTGTCTTCGTACGGGGCAGGACTTCCTCTCAATTCTTGGTCATGCGTTGGTCCTCGGCCCAACGAGAAAATCAAGTGGGAGGTCGCAGCCTCGTCCGCCAGTGCCACCAAGTCCTTCCGCTCAGGCAAATTCCCCAGCGGGAAGTATTTGACCTCGGCCTCGTGCCTGAGCCGCATCAGCTTCCGCCGCAGTTCGGTGATCTCGTCATCGGTGAATTGCCCAGCGTAAACACGTTCCGCCTCATACAGCCCTTCGATCCGGAGAGCTTCGAGGGTCACGACAAGATCGTTCGCCGCCCTGTGCCGGGCCGTGAAAGGGAACACGTCCTTCAGTGCGTCAGCGACCTGTGCCGTTGCAATGATCCCGCCCCAGATCATCGGATACGACTGCCACACTGCCCATGCGCCGATCGCGGTGCTTGACGCAACAGCACGCAATGTCCCGAACCATGTTACGCGGCGAGCCAGGAAAATCCGATAGCGACGCATATAGTCTAACGCGACCAACAATTGGTACACTTCGGTCAGGTAGAGGTCTTGTTGCCGGTGCGACGTCACTTCGCTGTCGCTCATGTGGATCCCTCAAATCCCTGGCGAGCAACCACCTAATGCGTCGGCCATTAACAGGCCGTTGAGAAAGCCGGTGTTCAGTTGAACGGGTCGGCTTCGATGGTGATGGCGAGGACGGCAAGCGGGCTGTCCGGCGCACACTCATCAATGCGCCGTATCGCAACGCCTGGTAAAAGGATGTGGTGATCGTTGTCGATCCAGTGCCAGCCGAGGGGAAGGAGCCGCGGGCACCGCAGGAGTTTTCCGAATCGTGCTGATGCGGGGGTAGGGGGAGTAGGGCAAGAAGGAAGGAATCTCACGCAAATTAACCGCAGATGCACGCAGAACACGCGGATGGTTCTGTTATGCGCGCGCGACCGAGCATTGGCACGGACGGATCATTTCTCTCGTCTGCATCTGCGTGTTTGGCGCGCATCTGCTTCTGATCTGCGGTTAATGCCTTGCCTTCAGCACGCCGCCACGAACGGGGAGTAAGCGGCGAAGAGGGTCTCGGCGCACAGTAGTTGCTGCGGTACAGATCAAAGAGGCGACTTCCGGGATCTTTCGGATGCGCGATGATCCCGAGTCTGACGGCGTGTTCGAAAGGCCCACATGAAAAAACTCTTGCGGCGTACTGCTCGCGGGGACGATCTCGGAGGGAAGCACGGGCCTCACTGTATTTGACGAACGGTCAGAACATCCGAATGGATTCGAATCTGACGGAATTTTTTTGACCTTCTGATGGCGGAGGTCTGTCGGTACCTCAATGCTCGATGCCGTCCCCCTTCGTGGCGATGGATGATGGTCCCATTTCCGGCCGGGAGGGCAAGCATGCACTCGTAATGAGCCCGCATGCATATCTCAAGACTTTCGCGACACGAGCCGCAAACGAAGGTATCGCCCGCCGCACAACGGCGTTCGATGCGTCGGTCATAGATACCGGGGTCTACTAACTGGGAGGCCGTGTTGGGTATCCTCGCCCCACATAGTCAAAATCCCGCAGTTCTTGGCGTGGTCTATCCTGATTGTCTGGTGTGGCCACATAAGTGCGAACTTCGCGGAATTGGATTGTCCCCGGATCGAAGACAAACCAATCTACTCCGCGGATAAGATACCGTGTGGCTTTTGGCTCAAACAGGGTCCATTCAAGAGCTGCGGCACAACGGTCAACATCAACGAGGATCTGATCAACCGTCCAAGAGACTTGCCGCTGACGAACGATGTTCGCAAAGTGCGCGCCAAGCGCGGCTGCCCCTGTCCTTTTAGGTTGCGCAGGGAAATAGTGATCGGCTTCTTGGCGGAAGCACGCTGCAATTTTGTCAGCGTCAGCAGAATTGAGGGCTTTGACATAAGCCCTTATGACACGCTCGATACGCTGAGTAGTGCTGAGTTCATCCGCCATGGCGCGCTCCTAGCTAGATGCTCCTGGTCAGGCTCTGAAGATGCGTGCGTAGAGCCGACGAAACTGACAAAGCACCAATCCCGCCGATCCGTCTATACCCGGCCCCAACGCGATTGACCGTGCCCAGGGTTGAACAATGGTGCGAAAGTCAAGGATTACGCAACAAGAACAGGATCAACCCAAAGCATGGACAATCATGCAAGCCGCGCTCAACATTTCCCGTCCTTATCAACAATGGGTGACGAGCTTGTCGGCCAACCCCAGACATGCAGACCGATCCCACATCACAGGCGCGAACACGACAGAAGCACTGAGTAGAACCTGGAGCCTGATGAATCGCTTCCTTGAATACAAAAGGCGTGGTGATAAACCGCTTAGTGCCCCTGACTTCCCCGTTCTGAATCCATAGCGCGAAAGGGTTCGAGCGATATATCGCTTGTTTCCTCTCAACACAGGCCGACAGCGACCATGACGGATACTGCACCAAAACCCTTCGGTGGATTCAGCATCGCCCATCCCAGGCATCCAACTCACGCTCTATGAAAGCAAATGACCACTCGACATTAACGCGAGCGGTATCGACAGAACGCGCGATCAAGTCCGCTGAAAACTGTTCAAGAACAGGAAGACCGTGAGGTTGAGGGTTTTCGAGCGCGTTGCGGTCCCGAATACGCAGACCTCATCCCCTGTGCCATAAAGTGATTTTATCCGATACCGCAGTTGTATTCCCCCAAACTCCGTGCCGGCCTCGCCACCGGTGAAAACCTCCGATCTCAGAACGTTCCGTTCAAGAGCCGTATTGCCAGTTGCCCACACATTGGGGAAATTCCAACCGAAACACGACCGGACTGATGCCCCCGCGTGACCGGTCGGAGCCAAGCCCCATGGCCCGTGCTGCCGCACTCAACTAACCGATCGCGGCCCGCCGGACCACGCGCCTTCCTCTGCCCCAACAGCCCCTCCGAAAATAACTCTTGCCTCGCCCATAACATATCGTGTTATTCCTACGAACATGAACGAAGCCGCGCACGAGACACCTGTCGCCTCCCCTCCCGATCCCCCACAGGACAATTGCGGCCACGCTCTCCCCAACAACATCCAGTTCCTCCTCCACGCCGTCGGTATCCTGCTCGGCTACGGCCGTCACCTGATCGACACCGTCCGCCAACGCGCCACCGCTCCCAATTTCAGTGCCATCGCGGCCAACTTCGGCACCGCCAACCTCGCGACCATCCTCGCCCACCTCAACCGCGGCCTCCTGCGCGCCGAGGCACTGCAGCGTGTCCTGCTCGCCCGCGCCGCCACCGGCAAAGACATCGACGTCGTCGTGCGCCGAACCCCCACGCCGCAGGAAGAGCCTACCCCGGCCGACACCCAGCCCGACCAAACCGCCGCGCCCCTCCCCACAAGCAAGCGTGCGCCACGCCACTCCCACCCCGCCGGCTGGGACAATCCCGAGTTCTTCATGCCCACGCCGGAGGATCTGGAGCGCCAGGCGCGCCGTCGTCCGATCGGCCGCACCATCCTCGACATCTGTCTGGATCTGGCCGTCGTCCCAGGCTTCTGCCACGGCGCCTTCTGGAATGAACTTTTCGACGTCATGAACTATTTCGGCGGCAGCGGCAGCGTCGCCAAACTGATGCAGCAGAAGACCCGCCGCCGAGCGGCATATGACAAAGAGCAGGACAGCAATCGCAACGCCAACTGGGACTGGATCAATCCGACAAGAGACGCGCTCCACCAGGCCCTCGGCTTCTTCATCGGCGAGCTGCCGGTCAACCCGCTCGACCCCGCCGCCGCCATCGCCACCGCCCCGCCCTGACCATGCGACAGTAAGCAGGGAAAATGGAACCGCGGAACACGCCGAACACGCAGACAGATACCGGCGAGATCGGGGTTAACCCCCATCGAAAAATCGCGCGCAGCGCCTGAATGATCTGAAAGCCACGGGCTCGCATCCCTGCCCGCTGCTCAATGTCGGCAAGCCCCGCCTGGCGAGACCAACCGCACCGTCCCACCCCCGCAACGCACCGCCGCCGTCAGCGTGTTCCGCGTATTCCGCGGTTCCATTTTCCTTCCTGTTGAGAAGCCGATGCCGCACCGCTCTGCCGCCCCCGGCGGGACAGAACCAGCGCGACCTCTCTCAATCCCCCGCCGACGACGGCGCCGCGTCCGCACCATGCCCCCCGCCATGCTGTTGCGTCCAACCCCCCGTGGCCGAAGCTCGACCGCGAACGCGTCCCACCCGCTGCACCAGCGTATAGAAGGCCGGCGTAAACAGCAGCCCGAATCCGGTCACGCCGAGCATGCCGCCGAACACCGCGGTGCCGAGCGACTGGCGCATCTCAGCCCCCGCGCCGGTCGCCACCACCAGTGGCGCGACGCCGAGAATAAACGCGAGCGACGTCATCAGAATCGGCCGCAACCGGCGACGCGCGGCGCTGACCGCTGCCTCGGCCGCGGTGCTGCCGGCCTCCTGCGCCTGGTGCGCGAATTCGACGATCAGGATGGCATTCTTCGCCGCCAGCCCGACCAGCACCACGAAGCCGATCTGCGCCAGGATGTCGATCGGCATGCCGCGGAACATCAGCCCGGTGACGGACGCGAGCAGGCACATCGGCACGATCAATACGACCGCCAGCGGCAGCCTCCAGCTTTCGTAATTCGCAGCCAGCACCAGGAACACGAACAATGCAGCGGCGCCGAATACCAGCATCGTCGGCGTGCCCTTCTGCTCCTGCTGGAACGCGATCTCGGTCCACTCGTAGCCGATACCAGGTGGCAGCACCGTTGCCGCCAACGCCTCCATCCTGTGCAGCGCGGTGCCCGTGGCAACGCCTGGCGCGGCGACACCCTGCACCTCGGCCGCCGGATACAGATTGTAGCGTGGCACGCGATACGGGATCGTCGCATCCTTCAGTTGCGCGACCGACCCGATCGGCACCATCTCGCCGGCCGCATTACGCGCCTTCATCCCGGTCAGATCCTGACTGTCGCGACGGAATCGCGCATCAGCCTGAGCGATCACCTCATAGGTGCGCCCAAGGAAATTGAAGTCGTTGACGTACTGCGAGCCGAGATAGACCTGCAGCGCGTTGAACACATCGGTCGGTGTCAGCCCAACCTTCTCGGCCTTCAGCCGATCGATATCGGCATAAACCGACGGCGACCCCGCATTGATCAATGTAAATACACCAGCAAAACTGGGATCCTTGTTCGCCGCCGCCACCAGTGTATTGGCGGCCTTGACGAGCGCCTCGGTGCCGAGGCCCCCGCGGTCTTCCAGCATCATCTTGAAACCGCCGGAATTGCCGATGCCCTGCACTGGCGGCGGCGGGATCGTCAGCACGTAGGCGTCCTGGATCACCGAAAGCCGCTTGCGCAGATCGGCCAGCACCGAGTTCGCCGTGATCCCTCGGATGTTGTGGTTATACAGCGACGGCAAGCCGGAGAAGATCGTCCCCGCATTGGACGCAACGGTGAACGTGGTCGCATCCAACCCCGCAAAGGGGGCAACATGCTCCACGCCCGGCGTCTTCAGGATGATGTCGACCGCGCGCTTCACCACTTCTTCCGTGCGTTGCAAACTCGAGCCCGGCGGAAGTTGCAGGACAGTGATGAGGTAGCCCTGATCCTGCTCGGGAATGAAGCCGGTTGGTTCATGCGCGAATTCAACACCCGCGGTGCCAATCAGGCCGACATAGACCACCACGACGACCGCAAGCGCGCGCACCAGGCGGCGGGTCAACGCACCGTAGCCATCCGACATGCGTTCGAAGCCGCGGTTGAAATACCCGAAGGCGCCATGCAGCATCCGTCCCGCCAGTGTGCGTTGCTTGCCCTCGTGCGGGTCATGCGGGAGCAGCAGCAGCGAGCAGAGCGCCGGGCTCAATGTGAGCGAGACGAAGCAGGAGATCACCGTCGAAGCAGCAATGGTGACGGCAAATTGACGGAAGAACTGTCCGGAGATGCCAGAGAGGAAGGCGGACGGAACGAACACCGCGCACAGCACCAACGCGATCGAGACAAGCGCGCCGCCCACTTCGTCCATCGTGCGATGCGCGGCTTCTTTCGGCGTCATGCCGGCGGCGATGTTGCGTTCGACGTTCTCGACCACGACGATCGCGTCATCGACGACGATGCCGACTGCCAGCACCAATCCGAACAGCGATAGATTGTTCAGCGATATGCCGAGCGCGTAGAGGATCGTGAAGCTGCCGACGAGCGAAACTGGAATGGCGATCACCGGAATGAGCGAGGCACGCCAGGTCTGCAGGAACAGGAACACCACGCCGACGACGAGCAGGATCGCGACGAATATCGTCGTCACCACCTCATGGACGGACTTGCCCACGAAGATCGTCGGGTCGTAGATGATGATATCGCTGACGCCGGGCGGGAAATCCTTCTTCAGGTCCTGCATCGTCGAAAGGACTTCGTGCTCGACCTCCAGCGAGTTCGCACCGGGCTGCGCGAAGATCAGCAGCGGCAGACCCTCGGAGCGGTCCATGTAGGCGGTGGACCCGTAATCCGCCGCGCCGACCTCCACGCGGCCGACATCGCGCAGGCGGGTCACGCGTCCCTGCCCGTCGTTCTTCAGAACGATATCGGCGAACTGATCGGGCGCGGTGAGACGGCCAAGCGTCTGCACATTGAGCTGATACGCCGGGTTCCCCGACACCGGCGGCTGATTGAGGATACCGGCGGACACCTGCACATTCTGCGCGCGCAACGCCGCGAGCACCTCGTCGGCATTCAGCTTATAGGCGGCCACCCTGTCGGGATCGAGCCAGATGCGCATCGCATAGTCGCGCGCGCCGAAGAGCTGCACGTCGCCCACACCAGGAAGCCGCGCCAGCGCATCCTTCACATGCAGTGTTGCGTAGTTCGACAGATAGAGATTGTCGCGCGACCCATCGGGCGAATACAGGTGCACGGCGAGCAGGATGTTTGGTGTCGCCTTGCGCACCTGAACGCCGAGGCGCTGGACGTCCTCCGGCAACCGCGGCAGCGCATCTTCCACGCGGTTCTGTGTGAGCATCTGCGCCACGTTGAGGTCGGTGCCGATACGGAAAGTGACCGTGATGGTGAGCTTGCCGTCGCCTGTGGACTGGCTGCTCATGTAGATCATGTCTTCGACGCCGTTGATCTCCTGCTCCAGTGGCGTGGCGACCGTCTGGCTGACCACATCCGCGGATGCGCCGGGATAGACTGTCGTGATCTGCACTGTGGGCGGGACGATCTCCGGATATTGCGCAACCGGCAGGATCACCAGTGCTCCGAGACCGATCAGCACGAGGAAGATGCTGATCACCGTCGCCAGGATGGGGCGGTCGATGAAGCGGTGCGTGAAACGCATTGCGGTTGTCCTGGTAGATGGAATCTAACGGATAGAACCCAGCGTAGGGCCGCCCTTCACCGTCATTGCGAGGAGCGAGGCGACGCGGCAATCTAGTTGTCTCAGCCCACCAACCACTGGATTGCTTCCCCCCGCCTCCGCGGGCGTCGCAATAACGGTCGGGCGCAATATCTGCCGGATTTTGACCACTAGCTTGCGTCGCCAGCGGGAGCCGGCGTGACCGTGCCGGCGACCGGCGTCACTTTCATTCCGGGTCGTGCGCGCACCAGACCGTTGATGATGACGCGGTCGTTCGGCGCAAGGCCGCCGCGAACAACGCGGAGCCCATGGTCGAGCTCGCCGAGGTCAACGACCTTGGGAACGACCGATCCATCGGCCGCAACCGTCATCACCATGTGCTGCGATTGATCGGGCACGACGGACGCTGCTGGCACCAGCAGGACCGGCGCCGGTCGTCCGAGGTCCACGATAAGCCGGGCGAACTGCCCCGGCGTGATCCGCAGGTCGGGATTCGGAACGGTTGCGCGGGCACGGATCGTTCCGCTGCTGCGGTTCACCGCGTTGTCGATGAAGTCGAGTGTGCCGTGGCGATCAAAATTCCCATCGCCGTCAAGGCTGATCGCAACGTCGGCATGCGGTGTCGCGCCGTGATTGGCTCGCTGCCAGGCGAGATAGTCGGACTCGCTCATGTCGAAGTCGAGATAGATGGGATCGAGAGAAACGATGGTCGCAAGCAGCGTGGTTGGGCCGGCGCCGCCTCGGCTGCCGCTCACCAGGTTTCCCACTGACTCAAGATGCCGCCCGATGCGCCCGGTGAACGGCGCGGTGACACGTGAAAATTCCAGGTCAAGCGAGGCGTCACTGATCGCCGCCTTGGCAGCGTCGATGGCTGCCTGGTCGCTGCGGACATCGGCTGCGCGCTGGTCAACCGTTTCGGCCGTGCCGAAGCTCGTCTGCTTGAGCTGCTGCGCGCGCCACAGCTCCGCCTGGCTGAGAGTTTCTTTCGCTTCCGCCGTGTTCAACTGCGCGACGGCCTGCTCCAGTTTGATTTGGAAGGGGCGCGGGTCGATGACGAAGAGCAGGTCGCCCTTGTGGACGATCTGCCCATCCTTGAAGCCGATATCGGTGAGAGTGCCGCCGACCTGTGCTCGCAGCTCGACGGTGTCCACCGCCGAGAACTGACCCAGGAACCGGGCCGTGGTCTGCACCGTCCGTTCCAAGGGTAGACTGACCGTGACCTGCGGCAGCAGTGGCGGCATCGATTGGGCCGCAGGCGCGCTATGCCCGTTCCACACGAGGACGCCACCGATCGTCGCAAGGGCAATAGCCCCCACCGAGACCAGAAGAGCAATCCGCCTTCTGGTGCGAGGACGTGGCTCACCACCTATGGTGCGGGGGATTTCGCCAACACCCAGCGCGGTCTGCGTGACTTCGTTCATGACAGTGCCTTCGGACCGGCCGGCTAGCCCTCGGGCATGCCACCGCAGTCCTCCTCGATTGGGTTATTGGAGCGATCGCTCCTAAACGCGGAGTTAAGAACTGGACAACCGACAGTCAAGGGTCGCTGGAGCGGTGGTCCCAATTAGTGAAGCGCACCCACACTGGAGGAGCCGTTTGGCGCCCTTGGCCACGAATCACGGAGACTCAGGTGATGCAACTGGCCAAGCATGCATCCCGATTTCGACGATCTCCAGCAGACGGTCCCGGGTTGCCCCGTCGCGGGCGAGGACCGCCATACCCCGTGACAATGCACTGTAGAACGCGGCCAGGGCTTGCACATTTACGCTCTTTGGTACGTCGCCTTCGTCGATGCCTCGCTGGATCCTTGCGGCCATCGCCGCTTCTCCGCCGCAACGATATCCCGCCATCATCTGGCGCACGGATTCCAGCGCCGGGGGTACCTGTGTGCACGCCAGCGAGATCATGCATCCCGTCGGCTGGTCATCGCGGGTGATCTCTTCCGCGCCCTTTTTCAGCATTCTATGGAAGGCAGTCCTGGTATCGGTGGCGGCCTCGAGTTCGGCAGCGAACCACTCGCGGGATTGCGCCGCATAGGCGGCCGTGGCCTCCTGATATAGGTGCTCCTTGCTGCCGAACGTATTGTAAAAGCTCGATGGGCTGATGCCCATGGCACCGATCAGGTCGTCAAACGATGTACCGATGTAGCCCCGTTCCCAGAACAATTTCATTGCCTGGTGCAGCGCAACCGCGCGATCGAACATTTTGGGCCGGCCACGGGCCCGTTTTTCTTGCCCCTCCGCTTCCATTTCCATCAGGCCAAATTCCCTGGACGCAGGGCCACACGGCCCTGATCGCCGAATATAGGAGCTCGCGCTCCAAATCAAAGGTCTTCGGCCCCCACCTCTCCTAACCTCTCCGCCCCCGAGGGCGGAGAGGGACAATTCGCAGTCAGGTTCGCGCCGACCCCGCCGCCTTCTCCTCGGCCTCCCGCACCACCGCGATGGTGCGCGGCAGACTGGACGGATTGACGCTGATCGAGTTCGATCCCCAGCCGCGCCAGGAACTGCGCGATTTCCGGATAGTTGGCCGGCGCCTCACCGCAAATGCCGACATGCCGGTGGTTGCGATGCGCTCCCTCGACCGCCAGCCGCAGCATCTCCAGCATTCCCGGATCGCGCTCGTCGAAGTCGAACGCGACGATCTCGGAATCGCGGTCCACGCCGAGCGTCAACTGCGTCAGGTCGTTGGAGCCGATGGAGAACCCGTTGAACACCTGAGCGAACGCATCGACCTGAATGACGTTGTTGGGGATCTCGCACATCACATAGATCTCCAGCCCATCCACGCCGCGGTGCAGCCCGTGGTTCGCCATCGCCTCGATAACCCGCTCGGCCTCCTCGACGCGGCGGCAGAAGGGCACCATGACCCGCAGATTGGTCAGGCCCATGTCCCCGCGCACGCGCCGCAGCGCTTCGCATTCCAGCGCAAACCCGTCCGCATAGGCCGGATGCGCGTAGCGTGACGCACCGCGGAACCCGAGCATCGGGTTGGCCTCCACCGGCTCGAACGGGGCACCGCCGAGAAGCTGCGCATACTCGTTGGTCTTGAAGTCCGACAGCCGGATGATCACCGGCTTGGGCCAGAAGGCGGCGGCAATAGTGCCAACGCCTTCTGCCAACGTGCGCACGAAGAACTCGCGCGGCGAGCTGTCATTGCGCGACAGCGCGGCAATGCGACAACGTTCCTCGGCGGTGAGCTTGTCCGGGTGCATCAGGGCCATCGGATGCACGCCGATATGTTCGTTGATGATGAACTCCATACGCGCCAGGCCGACGCCCTCGTTCGGCATCATCGCCGTGCGGAACGCCAGATCGGGATTGCCGAGGTTCACCATGATATGCGTGCGTGGCATCTTCATCGTGCTGACAGGCACGCTGGTGACCTCGAACGGCACGTCTCCTTCGTATACCTGGCCGATCTCGCCGCCCGCGCAGGATACCGTGACGCGCTGGCCGGTCTTCAGCGTGGTGGTGGCGAATTCGCTGCCAACCACGGCTGGGACGCCCAATTCGCGCGCCACGATCGCGGCGTGGCAGGTGCGGCCGCCACGGTCGGTGATGATCGCGCCGGCGGTCTTCATCACCGGCTCCCAATCGGGGCTGGTGAAGCTCGCCACCAGCACCTCGCCAGGCTGGAATGTCTTCAGCTCCTCGGCACTGACGATGACGCGCACGGTCCCTTGGCCGATCTTCTCGCCGACCGCCTTGCCGCTGATCAGGACTTTGCCGGTGCCGGTAAGCGTGTAGTTCTCGAACGTTTCGCCGGTCTGGCGCGAGGCCACCGTCTCCGGCCGTGCCTGTACAATGTAGAGCTTGCCGTCTTCGGAATCTTTCGCCCACTCGATGTCCATCGGGCACGGATGGCCGGCTTCCGCCGAATAATGCTGCTCGATACGGATCGCGTAACCGGCCAGCGTCAGCACCTCGCTGTCGTCGATGCAGAAGCGCGAACGCATCGCCTCGGTCATGACCTGATCGGTCGTGGTGGAACCCACGTGACCTTTGGCGAGGCGCATGGCGAACTGCTTCTGACCAACCGAGCGGCGCAGCACGGTGCGATGGCCGGCGAGGAATGTCGGCTTATGGACATAGAACTCGTCGGGATCGACCTTGCCCTGCACGACGTTCTCGCCAAGCCCGTAGGCGCCGGTGATGAACACCACGTCGCGGAAACCGGACTCCGTATCCAGCGTGAAGATGACGCCGCTCGCCGCCATATCGGAGCGCACCATCTTCATCACGCCGACGGATAAATAGACCTTGAAGTGGTCGAAGCCGTTGTTGACGCGATAGACAATCGCGCGGTCGGTGAACAGTGAGGCGAAGCAGCGGCGGCAGGCTTCGAACACGTCGTCGGCGCCGCTGATGTTCAGGAAGCTTTCGTGCTGACCGGCGAAGCTGGCTGTCGGCAGGTCCTCGGCGGTCGCCGAACTGCGCACGGCGACCGCAACATCGGCGCCGTAGTCGGCTTCCAGCTTCCGATAGGCCTGGGCGATTATTCCCCGTAGCCGATCAGTACCCGTTGCGTCGTATACGATCTGACGTGCCACGCGCGCCCGCTCGGCAAGCAGGGCGACGTCGGTGACATCCAGCCCGTCCAGCAATGCATGCAGCCGCGGCCAGGCATCCGCCGTCGTCAGCGCGTCGCGATAGGCTTCGGCGGTTAGCGCGAAGCCGTTCGGCACACAAACGCCTGCGCCAGCCAGATTGGCATACATTTCGCCGAGCGAAGCATTCTTGCCGCCGACCAGCGGCACGTCGTTCAAGCGCAGGCTATCGAACCAGCGCACAAGCTTGCCGGCACTGTCTGCATCGAATCGCGTGGGGGTCGCTACCGCGACGTCATCAACCAGGCGCATTGATCGCACTCCGTGGTGAAGTGGCAATGGTTATCGGATGGTTAACGGCGGTCGGCATTGATTTGGGTCAAAGCGGCGGACCCAAAAGCGCGGCTAATCTTTCGTGTCAGGCATAGGAGGCCGCCATGGCCAAGAACGGAAAACAGCACGATAGGGAGATCCGCACTCGTGCCCGCCGCATGTGGCAGGAGGCCGGCAGTCCCAAGGGTCGCGAGGCCGAATACCTGGAACGCGCGCGCGAATTGCAGGCGATCGTGGAGCATCCCGGTGCCGGATTGCTGCCAAATCCGATGTTGGCGCATCCGACGCCCGTCGAGCCCGCGGAGGAAGCCGAACTTCTTGAGAACCTCGGCGAATTCCCCGGACGTTCCGACCAGGGCGACCGACTGCCGGCGCCGCTGACCAAGGCGAAGGCGCGACGGCTATTGCACGAGGGGTAGGCCGCGCCGATGGCCTCCGCCATTGCCGGACATGTCCGGCAGCACCCTGCCGGTCCCGGCAATACTCTTTGATCAAGGTAGCTCCCCGCGGCAGGATTGTGATGAACGTCTCGTTCAAGCTTTCGCCGTGCAGCCGTGAAGTCTTCCACGACGACGAGAGCCCGGATCCGCCACAAGCTGGTCAGCGCGTGACGGCGGAGATGGGAATGGGAAGGAGTGACTTCGTGGATCAAGTGAATCGGCTTATTGTTTATTTTTCTGGTTCCGTACCGTTCCGGAGCGGTCTTGACCGGCATTTGCTTCGTGCTGCCATGGTCTTCACGTTCTTCGCCTTCAGCATCCAGAAGTGGAACCCATACACCAGCGAGATGCTGGCCCCCTTGATCAGCCATAGCCCGGTCGTCTTCTGGTTGCTTCCGGCGTTCGGTGTTCGGGGCGCTGGCTACTTCCTCGGGACGAGCGAAATGATCTTCGGCACCCTCATTTTCCTCGGCTATTGGCGCCCGAGGCTTGGCATCCTGGGCGCGCTTGGGTCGATCGTGACCTTCATCGGAACCACGAGCATTATCCCCTTCCTGCCTGGTGCCTGGGCCCAGGAGGCGGGCGGATTCCCGATCATGACCTTGCCCGTCGGTTTCCTGGTGAAGGACGTCCTGTTCCTCATCACGTCATTTTATCTGCTCAAGCAAGACCTGACGCGAGCGGCGGTGGATGTGGCGCGGCAGCATGTTGCAAGCCGCTTACCAGAAAGACGCCCAGTGCCTCTTCGCTAGTACTCGCGATCGGAGGAGCGTGAGTCACCCTGACGCCACAGTCTTCGACGTATCGTCCATCAATGATTTCGGGTACTAGATCGTCTTCGACATGACTGGAGGGCCCCCATTTGCTCTAACCGTCATGGCCGGGCCTGACCCGGCCATCAGCGTACATTGGCACTGATGTGCCGCTGAGATTGATGGCCGGGCCTGACCCGGCCATGACGGCAGGGCGACAGATGAGTCAGGGTCAGTGAGCTTTGGTATAACCTGCACGATCATGGTGTCGCGCCGGCCGTGCGCGTCTCTTGATGGTCAGGCAACGGAATCTTCTCCGTCGTGCATTCCTCGTCTGCACAGTTCCCGCGGTCACAAGGGATGTAGGTTCCAGTGACGTCAGAAGTGCTTCCGGAAGGATCAGCCTCAATCGAAGTGATCTGCACGCAGTACCTGGTGACATGAGGCGACCCGAAAACGTCATCATAGCTGGCATAGCCCCACAAGAAGACCGACGCCCTGCCGTTGTTGATGTCGGAAACTGCGCTAAGCGGAATCTCCGCGCTTCTGATTCCGGATACGGACGCGTGCGGACCCAAGACCAGGATTGGGAGAGGACGTCCACCGTAAGCGTTTCGGTCATCGGAGGAAAAATCGAAATCGGCGGGCAGAGGTGCTCTACGGAGCGCCTCCGTTATGCTGATGTGGAGGTTGCGCGTCGGGGTATCGCCACCGTTCTTCCAGACGGCATTGATGCTGACCCTTCGGTCGGCTCTTTCCATTCTGAATACATATTCGGCTGGGAATACGAACGCCCTCTGGACCCTTGTATAGGACTCCCGTTCCGTATTGAGCAGGCAGTACGTGAGTGAAGTATATACAACGACCGTGGCAAGTGTGAGGAGCGATATAACGTTCTCAGGCCTGATAAAATACTGACGCGCTCCACGCCAAACGTTCTGTCGGTTATGTGCTGGCTCGCCGAGACGAGAACCAGGACCGTTGGCGTGTTCATCTCGCCCGGCATCGCGCTCAACAGATTCGTCCGGTTGACAACTCACCGTCGCGATCTCGGCTCAAGGCGGGTCCGGTGAACGCCGCGCGGAATGGTCCGTCAACATCTGCGCAATCACCCTGATCTTCATCGGCATCCTCCGGATCCTGCTAAACATCGGGCGCCTTGGTATTTTCGTGCAAGACGCGCAGCGAAACCCATCGATTCTGGTCTGCCTGAACGTGCTCCCAACAATGCTGCACGGATCAGTTCACAAGGCTCATACCACTACTCAATGACTGCGACCCATTCGCTTTAACCGTCATGGCCGGCCGCCGAGCCGGCCACCACTCTCAGCGGCACGATGGTGCCAATGTATACTGATGGCCGGGTCTGATCCCCGGGACAAGCCCGGGGACTTCGGCCCGGCCATGACAACTGGGCGACAGATGAGTCACGGTCAGTGAGCTTGGGAACGCTTCGTCGGTGATCTGATCAAGGCCGGGATATCGGAGATGCGTATGACCGCATGCCCGTGGCGATGAAGGTTGATGACAAGCAGGTACACCAAGGGTCCCCTTTGGCCCACTCGGCAGTCAATCCTATCCTACGGCCGGGCAGGACTTGGCCAGTTCGGCCGATCCAGTGGGTCCATCGTGCGCGGATGGTCCATGTGGTCCTCCACCGCCTTGACCCCCGGAATGCTTTCCGCCGCCACCACGATCGCCTGGCGCTGCGCTGCATCGGGAGCGATGCCCCATAAATGCATCACGCCGTCCGCCACGACGGCGTTGACCGCTCCTGCCGCCCAGGGGTGACGGCGCAGTTCGGCATAGAACGCATCGCGTATCGTCTTGTCATCAGGGGTGACCGGCGGTGCCGACAGCCTGGTGGCGAGCGCCTGCAGCAGGTTACGGCGGCTGACGATGCCGACCAGTTTGCCATCGCGCACTACCGGCACACGCTTGATCCGCCGCGCCTCCATCAGATGAGCCAGTTCGGACAGGGGCATCGTTTCCGGCACCGTGACCACGTCGTGTGTCATGATCTCGGACGCCTTCCGGCCATGGGTCCGGGCATAATCGGTGGCAAGTTTGTCGATTGAGGTGAACAGTTCCAGCCAGCGTGACGGACGCTGATCGGTGCCGAGTTCTACCCGCAGCAGTAGATCACCTTCGGTGACGATGCCGACAAGATCGCCATTGTCCACGATCGGCACAGCGCTGATATGATTGTCCAGCATCAGACGCACGAGCTCAGCCAGTGACGTGTCCGGTACGGCGCAGATAACGTGGGGCGTCATCACATCAGCGGCATGCATTGTACTTCTCCCTGTCTGGGCGTCGCCGGCTTGTAGCGCACGATTTTGACAGCGCATTGAGGCAGGTCAATTGATGACTGCCTGTCACCATAGTTGCGGCATCACCCTATCGGCGAAGCGCCGCATGGATCGCATCGCCTCGTCGTGCGGCAGGGCACCGAAATTGACCTCGAAGCTGAAATACGTGATGCCGAAGCGTTCCGAGAGCAATCGAAGCTTATCGATGCAGTCGTCCGGCCGTCCGATCACCGCGCGCTCGGCCTTCATGCTATCCAGGGTTATTGTCTCACGGTTCTCGAAAAAGCCCTTCCAGTCCTTGTATGCGACCGGATCGCGGTATGCCTGCCGGGACAGGTCGGTTGCCTTGGTGAACGCCTGATAACGCTGCAACGCCGGATCGGCGAATGTGGCGATGTCGGCATCGCTCTCCGCGCAGTACATGTGATACGCCGCCATCACCTGCTTCGTCGCCGGATCATGGCCATGCGCGCGCAGGCTGGCGCGATAGACCTCGAGCAGGGCCTGCTGTTCCCGATGGTCGGTGAAGAAGAATGGTGCGGTCAGCAGATTGAAGCCGTTCTCACCCGCCCAGCGATAGGTCGCCGCGGTCCGCACCGCTGCGACCCAGATGGGCAGCGTCGGCTGCTGCACCGGTCGCGGCCCGAGCGCGTGGTTTTCCAGCGTGGTCCAGCGCCCATGGTGCGTTACGCTCTCCTGCGCCCACAGCGCGCGGATGATCGCCAGGTTCTCATCGAACCGTTCGCGGCTTTCGCTCATCGGCACGTTGGCGACATCGTAGTCATATTTGTAGAGACCGCGCCCAACGCCAAAGTCCAGTCTGCCGTGCGATAGCACGTCGGCCATGGCATAATCCTCGGCGGTGCGCACCGGATTGTTCAGCGGCAGCAGACTCACGGAGCAGCCGAGCCGGATGCGCTCGGTCTCTCTGGCACAGGCAGCGATGAACAGCGCCGGCGAACCGAACGCAAAGCCGGCAACACGATGCTCGGCAAACCACGCACCATCGAAGCCAAGTGCTTCGGCGAGCTTCACCTCGGCGATCATGTTGTCATACCAGTCCTGCCAGGATCCTGACTGTTCCGGGTGGTAGTCGGGGATGTAGCAGAGGCCGAACCGCATTCGTGTCTCCTACAGCGCCAGCAGCCGATCGCGCAGCGCGACATCGTCGCGCAACTCTTCGGCCGGGCCATTATGGCGGATGCTGCCTTTCTCCAGCACATACACGCGATCGGCAAGCGCCAGGGAAAATTCCACGCCCTGTTCGGCCAGCAGGATGGTGAGACCTTGCGCCTTCAATTCGCGGGTTTTCTCCAGCAGCGTCTGAACCACCAGCGGCGCAAGACCCTCGGAGGGTTCATCCAACAGTAGCAATTCGGGATTGCCCATCAAGGTGCGGGCAATGGTCAGCATTTGCTGCTCGCCGCCGGAGAGATGGCCACCGGAGCGGTTACGCAGTTCGCTCAGCGCCGGGAAAAGCTGGTAGACTGCGTCAATGGTCCAATGACCAGGACGGCGGGCCGCGCGCGCCGCGATGTCCAGGTTCTCCCATACCGTCAGTTCAGCGAAGACGCGGCGATCCTCGGGCACATAGCCAATGCCGGCGCGGGCGATGCGGTGCGGCATCCAGCCCGCGATGTTGGTTCCCTTCCACAGCACCCGGCCACTCGTCGGACGCAGCAGTCCCATCACAGAACGCATCGTCGTCGTCTTGCCAACGCCATTGCGGCCAAGCAGGCAGACGCACTCGCCGGGCTCGACTTCAACCGAGATGCCGAACAGCACCCGGCTCAGGCCGTAGGCGGAGTGCAGGTCCTCAACGCTGAGCAGAGCAGACATTATGCGTGCACCAGCCCATTCCCGAGATACACGCGACGCACTTCCGTGTCGCCGCGCACAGCGTCGGGCGTGCCTTCGGCGATGATCTGGCCCTGATGCAGCACAGCGATCTTCTGTGCGATGGAGAACACCACCTCCATATCATGTTCGGTGAACAGCAGAGTCAGCTCGCGTTCCGCGGCGATGCGTTCCAGCAGGCGGATCGTTTCGTGCGTTTCGGTTGCCGACATGCCTGCCGTGGGTTCATCCAGCAGCAGCAGCCGCGGATCGCTCGCCAGCGCGAGGCCAAGCTCGAGCTGTTTCTGGTTGCCGTAGCTGAGCGTGCCGGCGATTGTGTTTTCCTGACCGGCGAGCCCAATCGAGCTAAGCAGGCTGTGTGTTTCATCCCGGTAGAAGGCTTCGGAACGCCCCCAAAAATTCGTGCCACGGCGATGATGGACGAGATAAGCGGCCTGCAGGTTCTCGAACACGGTCAGCTTGGTGAAGATGTTGGTTCTCTGGAACGAGCGACCGACCCCCATGCGGCAGATGCGATGCGGCGGTGCCCCGGTGATGTCGCGTCCGTCGAGCCGCACGGTTCCGCTATCCAACCGCAAATGGCCGGTGATGAGGTTGAACAGCGTGGATTTCCCCGCGCCGTTCGGGCCGATGACGGCGGCGATCTGCCGGGTTTCGACCGTCAGGCTGACGTTGGTGACAGCGCGAAACCCGCCAAATGATTTACTCAGGCCGGAGATTTCAAGCACGCGCGGCGCCTCGCATCTTCATCCACAATGCATGCAGGCCACCGACAATTCCGCCTGGGAAGACGAACAGCAGCACCAGGAGGATCGTGCCGAGCACGAACGGCCAGTACTGCGTCAGGTCGGTCACCTGCTGGTTGAGCCAGACCAGGGCCAGCGCCCCGACAGGAGGACCCCAGAAGAAATCCATGCCGCCGAGAATCGCCATGATGATCACCTCGGCTGACTTCGACCAGAACACGTAGTCGGCGAATACGCCGCGGCTGAAAATGCCGTAGAGCGCGCCAGCAAAGCCGGCAAAGGTGCCAGCGACCACGAAGGCGGCAAGCTGATAGGCGCGCACATTGATGCCGATGAACGCGGCTCTTTCGGGGTTGTCGCGTATCGTCGTCAGCACCCGGCCGAATGGTGACCGCACGATGCGATGCAGTGCGGCAATACAAACCGCGATGATTGCCAGTGCGAACAGGTAGAACTGGTCGCTGGTGCGCAGGTCGCCGAGGCCAGGGATCGACGACATCCAGTCAAGATTGGGGAACGGGATTTCCGGCAGGCCCTGATCGCCACCGGTCACGTCGTTCCATTTGTAAGCGATGGCCCAGACGATCTGCGAGAACGCCAGCGTCAACATGGCGAAGTACAGTCTGATCAGGCGAACGCAGAAATAGCCGGATACCAGTGCGAACGCCGCCGTACCAAGGCCTGCCGCCGGAAAGGCGATCACGAACGGCAGATCGTAGGTCTTCATCAGGATGCCGCAGACATACGCGCCGACGCCGAAATACGCGACGTGCCCGAACGAGACGAGGCCGGTGGTACCGAGCAGCAGATTGAGGCTGACCGCGAATAGCGCATCGATGGCAATCTGCTCGGCCAGGAACACGTTGTAGCGCGAACCGAGCCACGGCACTGTCGCCGCAACGAGGAACACGATCAGTGTCCATGGAATGCGTCGGGCGATCATAGCAGTGGGCGCCCGAACAAGCCCCAGGGGCGCACGATCAGGATCACCGCCATCAGGGCGAACACCGAGAATAGTGAGAAGCTTGGGAAGATCAGGATGCCGAACGAGAGCACCTGACCGTAGATGACTGAGCCCCAGAACGTGCCCCAGAACGAGCCCATTCCGCCGATCACCACTACGATGAACGCCTGGACGATGATCAGCACGTCCATGCCTGGAACGATGCTCTGTATCGGGGTAACCAGCGCTCCGGACAGCCCGGCGAGGAACGCGCTGAACACGAACATGCCGGTGTAGATCGTGCCTACGTTGGCGCCGAGCGCATCGAGCATCTCGCGATCCATTTGCGCCGCGCGGATCATGCGGCCCACGCCGGTGCGGTTCAGCACCAGCCAGCCGAAGAACGCGATCGCCGGGCCGACCGCCATGACGAACAGGTTGTAAAGCGGCTGCGTGGTCCCGAAGATCTCGATCCCGCCGCTCAATGAGGGTGGAGTGGATACTGTAAGCTGATTGGTTCCCCACACGAACTTGGCGGCATCACCCAGGATCAGCACCAGTGCGTAGGTGAACAGAAGCTGGTAAAGTTCCTCCCTTCCGTACAATGAACGAAAGAACAGCCGCTCCACGACTGCGCCGAGTAGCGCGACACCGCCCGCGGCAAACAACGCCGCAAGCCAGAAGCTGCCAACCAAAGGCTCGAACCACGTTACGCCTTGCCAGGCCAGGTAGGCGCCGAGCATGTAGAACGACCCGTGCGCGAAGTTGATCACGCGCATGACGCCGAACACCAACGACAGTCCTGAGGCGATCAGGAACAGGAACATCGCGGTGGTGAAGCCGCCCATGAATTGGCTGAACAGAAGCGATCCCGCCACCGCCGGTCATTTCCCCAAGGATCGCGCCGCCCGGGTTGGGCGGCGCATTTTGTGTTGTAGCAGCGGTCAGTTCATCGGAAAGGATACGGGCAGCATCTGCGGATCCTTGATGATGGCGAACGGGTAGTTCGGATCCTTGACCATCAAGCCCCAGTATTCCGGCGCAAAGGTTTCGTGCGACTTCACGCTGAAGGTACGCTGGCCGACGGGCGTGTCGAAGGTCAGGCCTTCCAGTGCCTTGGAAACCGCGTCGCTCTTGGTACTGCCGGCCTTCGTGATGCCCGCCACCAGCGCGTAGATCGACTGGTAGCCAACGACAGACCAGCCCGACGCATATTTCGTTTTGGCGAAGGCATCCAGGTCGGCGATGAACTTCTTATGCTCCGGCGGCTCGTTGGCGCCCCAGATCACTGGATCGTAGGCGTCGGCGATGATGCCATAGGGATAGTCGGCGCCTAATGCCTGCGCTTCGTCCGTCGTGCCGACCTCGCCGCCGTCTATCAGGCGATTGTTGATCGCCTTGAAGTAGCCGCGCGGCGTGGCCTGTTTGGAGAAGGTGACGAAGTCGCCGGCGAACAACGAGCAATAGACCGCATCCGGCTTCTTGCTCATCTGCGCGGTGATGAACGCGGTAAAGTCAGGCTCGCCAAGTTTTGGCCATTGCTCGTCGACGATTGTGATGTCGGGGCGCAGCTTCTTCAACGCTTTGACAAAGGCGGCGATCGAAGTCACGACCATAGGCATAGTCCGGCGCGATCGTGGCGACGGTCTTCACGTCCTTGAACTTGGCCATCTCCGTTGCGCCAGCGAGCCCCTCGACATCGGTGTTGGAGGAGACGCGGAATATATACGGATGGATATGCTGTGGATCGGTCAGCAAGGTGCTCTTCGACGTTGGCGCGATGAAGACGATCTTGTTTTCCTTGGCGACCGTCGATACCGCGGGCGCCTCGGCCGAGGTCAATGTGCCAACCAGAAAATCAACGTTGTCCTTGATGATAAGTTCACGGGACAGCCGCACAGCCTCGTCGGCGCTTGCCTTGCTGTCGCGTGACAGGAGTTGCAGCTTGCGGCCGAGCACGCCGCCTTTGGCATTGATCTCGGCCACCGCCATTTCGGCGCCTTTCAGCACCGGCTCGCCGTAGACGGCGGTGGGACCCGACAGTGGAATCGGGAACCCGATCAGAATGGGGTCTGCCGCTCCCGCCGTCAGCGGCCAGAGCGAAGGTACAATGAGTATCGGCGCCAGTTTGATCCAACTGCGCATGAACAGCCTCCCTGTTTTCGCCTCGACAATTTCTGTCTTTTGGCAATTATTTAGCGATATGTTTGATTACACAATCAAAGCTTGTCAAGTGAACGAACGACAACTTTTTCAAAGCACCCGGCCGCGACATTCAGCCCAGGGGCAGTCCCCGCGTCTCCCGCATCTTCAGGAAGGTGACGAAACCAATGGCGGAAATCACCATGATGTAGACGGCGAGCAGCCACGACGCTTGCTTGCTCAGTAACCACGTAGCGATCAGCGGTGCTGTGCCGCTGAAGATCGCAGCGCAGATTGCGTAGGGCAGGCCGATGCCCGACGTCCGCACCTGCGTTGGGAACAGCTCACAGAATGTCGCCGACATCACCCCGTCCACCATGCCGAGCAAGATGCAGCCGACGATGTCCACCACCAGGAAGGTCAGAAAGTCGCCATTCTGCAGTAGGTCCAGCAGTGGCCATGCGAGCACGAAGAAGCCGATGGCGTAGGTGATCAGCACGGGCCGTCTGCCTATTTTATCCGATAGCGCGCCGGCCGCCGGCGTCGCTACACAGAACACGGCGAGCGAGATTACCCCGCCGATGAAGCCCTGATTGAGCGGCAGACCACCAGCGAGATGCGCATAGGTCGGCAGGAACACCGTCCAGATGTAAAACTGCACTGTGCCCATCTGCATCGCGAACACGACGAACGATTCCCACGGATGATCGCGCAAGGCACGCAGGATTGGACGGCTTTCCAATTCACGACGCTGCTCGACGGCGACGAAGTGTGGTGTCTCGGGTAGCCCTGTCCGTATGTATAGCCCGTACAACGAAAGTGCCGCGCCGATCAGGAACGGTATGCGCCAACCCCATTCACCAAGCACGGGCTGTGGGATGAAATTGCTGGTCAGCGCGGAGACACCAGTCGCGATCAGGATCGAAAAGCCAATGCTGCCGATGTGCAGTGAGCCGATGAAGCCGCGCCGATTGGGTGGCGCGTGCTCCACCAGGAACGCCGCAGCACCCTGGAATTCACCTCCAGCCGAAAAGCCTTGCAGCAGGCGCGCGAGCAGCAGGATCAGCGGTGCCGCGATGCCGATGGACGCATAAGATGGACAGAGTGCCACGATCAGGCTGCCGGTGCCCATCATCAGTACAGTCAGCGAAAGCATTCGCCGTCGCCCATAACGATCGGCCAAAGGTGACAGCACGATCGAGCCGACCGGACGCATCGAGAAGCCCAATGCGAACGTCGCCAGCGTCGCGAGCAAGCGAGGTGATCGCATTGCCCGACGGGAAGAACTGTCCGGCAAAGACGCTGGAGAGCAGGCCGTAGATCGTCCAGTCGTACCACTCAATGATATTGCCGATCATGCCGCCGGCGACGGTGCTGCCGATCAGCCTTCCATCGGATGCTTGCCATTCGAGCGCTTCGGACGATTCACTCATGATGCAGTCTCCCCGCTTTTGGCAGCTTCGTTTCGACGATCTGCATGGCTTGTTGTGTGGCCGCCGCATCGTACGGACCCGGGTCCTGTCTCCGTAGTTGATGATAGACCTCCGCCTGGGCATGGCGGCGCACGCCTTCGGCCAGCGTTGGCAGCCAAGTGGCGATCTGCTCCGCGGCGATGCCGTATGTGGACTTCCCATTCGCTGCGTCCCGGACCAAAATCGAACGCTGGCCGGCGCGGTGCGCTGCGCCGTCATGGTTCCGATCGGAGTGCCCGCGTTTCTTTTGCCTGCACGGCGCCGTCGGCCATCGCCACGCCATAGACGAGCGTGCGCGATCCACGGCGACACAGTCCCGCCGCCACATCCTGCACCACCAGCACGGGATCGCGTTCCAACGGATCGCCCCAGCCACCGCCGCCGCCGCTCCAGATCGGATCACCTCGTTCATCGCCGGGCGATAGACGGTCTGCTTGCCGATGTCGTGCGGTGGTTGGCCAGGACGTACAGCCGTGTTGCCGCTGGGCGTCGGCGCATACCACCCGCAGCCCCCCAGGCACAGAAGCGGTGCCGATCCTTGCCGCGCATCACCACGACAGCGCTGGGATGGCGGATCTGCAGATCGTATTCCGTGCCAAAGCCGCCGCGATGCTTGCCGGCGCCTTCGGTATCCGGCCGCAAGCCGAAGCGACGCACCAGCACCGGGTGCCTCGGATTCCAGCACCTCGACCGGCACATTGCGCAGGAACGCCACCGAGAGATCCGAGCCGGAAATGCCATCGAGATGCGCGCTGCCGCCCGAACCGCCCGACACTGGATTGGCGACCACGACACGGCCGGTTTCGCCAAGTTCGGACGTCGATATATACGTAATGACGACCGCGCCTGATGCCACCCACCGGCGCCAGCCCCTCCACCGCCTTCGACAGCAGCCCAAGCACCAGGTCGTGGATGCGCATCGCCGTGGTGAAGCGCATGCCGCAGGCGGCAGGAAAACGCGCATTCACCACCGAGGCCTCCGGCAGCACCAGATCGATGCAGCGAATGATGCCGGCGTTGATGTGGATCGACTTCAGACTGTGTGACCACCAGATTGGTCAGCGCCATGCACAGGAACGGATGGTGCCGCATCGATCCAGTCGGCAGATTCAGCGCCGCGCGCACCTGCGGGTCGGACCCGGTGAAGTCCAGCACGACCGTCCCGTCGCCACGCGAGATCAGCTTCGCGGTGATGCGAACCGGAAGGTCACTGACGTAGTCGTCCTCGAAATACTCGTCGAAGCGGTATTCGCCCTGCGGGATGCGCGCCAGCACCTGGCGGGCGAGCTGTTCCGTGCGGTCGAGCGTGGCACAGATTGCCTGCTGCACGGCCGCGTAGCTGTAGCGTTCGACCAGCCGAGCCATGCCGCCGCTCGGACTTTATCCAGTGCTGCAATGCAAGCGGTGATGTCGCCCCAATTCAGCGCAGGGATGCGGCAATTGTCGGCGAAGATGTTCCACAGCTCCTGGTTCAGCGCGCCCTGCCGCATCAGCTTAACCGGGCGAAGGCGCAACCCTTCCTGGAACACCTCGTTGTTGCGCATGTCGATGCTGCCAGGCGCGTAGCCGCCGACATCGGTGCAATGGATGAAGGTCCACGCAAAGCAAAGCAACCGACCGTCCACGAAGATCGGCTTGAACAGGTAGATGTCGTTCAGGTGCATCACCATGCCGCCCGTGCTGTACGGGTCGTTGGTCATCATGATATCGCCCGGCTGCCAGTCGTCGAACGCCTTGGTGCCGGCATGCATCGGCACGCCCATGATCGGCGTGGCGCCACTGCCATAGGGATAGGCGAAGATCTCGCCCTCATTGGTCACCAGCGAGACGGCAAAATCCTGTGTCTCCTTCACGAATGTCGTGTGCGAGGAACGCAAGCACGATCCATGCCATCTCATCGACAACGGCCTTGAAGAGATTGGCGAAGATTTCGACGCTGATTGCGTCCTGCCGGACGGTGGCATCCATCATGCTGCGGCCCCTTCTTCTGCCACGCGTTCCAACACAAGCGCGCCGGCGCCGATGCGGCGCGCCTGCCAGCCGGGCGGGACAAGTGTCGTTGTATCCATCTGATTGATGATCGCTGGCCCGGCGATGGTGCCTTCCAGTGCCGTACGATCGATCACCGATGCAGTGAAACTCTGGCCGAGCAGACGCAGCGGTCGCGTGGCGCGAGACGTTGCAGCAGTGCCCGCTTGCAGCGGCGCGAGCCGTGCCTTCGGCATCTCGCCCACGATATGCACACGCAGCTCCTTCAGCCAGATCTGCGCGTCCTTATTGGCGTGGCCGTAGGTGGCGCGATGCGCTTCATGAAAGGCCGCCCTGATGCTGGCAACGTCGCCATCGAGCAGCCACGCTCGGTCGAGCGGTACACTGACATCGTAACCCTGGCCGTCGTAGCGCATCTCGGCGGCGATCTCGGTGCGCGTGGCGGAACAAGGAATGCGCTCGGTCTGCATCGCGATCCATTGCTGCGCCGTGGACTCTAGCGATTGCAGCAACTCAGTTAGCCGCGCCGGCGCGACCCTTCCCAGCATCGCGTAGACTGGCTGCACCAAATCGCCTTCCAGATCGGCGCGCGCCGCGCCCAATGCACTCAGCGCGCCCGGATGCGACGGGATCAGGATGGTGTCGATCGCCAGCTCTTCAGCCAGCAAAGCGCCCAGCAGCGGCCCGGCGCCACCGAACGCCACCATGCGAAACCGCGGCGCATCCACGCCCCGGCGAGCCAGCACGTTGGATGCCTCGGCTGTCATCATCGCGATCGCAATGCGGATCGCGCCGTCGGCAACCTCCTCGACCGACGTAGCGAGCTGCGTCGCGATCGTGCCAAGCGCATCGCGTGCCGGCGAAAGTTGCAGTGGCAACTTCCCACCCAGCCTTTGCCCCGGCTCCAGCAGCCCCGCCATCAGGAACGCGTCGGTCAGCGCCGGAATCAGCGAGCCGGTGCCGTAGCACGCCGGTCCCGGATCGGCGCCCACGCTGCGCGGCCCCACTTTCAGCGACCCAGTTGGATCGAGCCAGATAATCGATCCGCCACCGGCACCGATACTGGACACCGCGACCGTCGGGATCAGCACCGGAAAGTCGGCAACGTGCTCTTCCGAACTCAGCACCGCTCGTCCGCCGCGCACGATGCCGATATCCGCGCTGGTGCCGCCGATATCCAGCGTCATCAGATCAGCCGCATCCCACCCGGCATCTCGCGCCACCTCCGCCGCTCCGCTGACCCCCGCAGCAGGCCCGGACAGCAGCGCGACGACTGGCCTACCAAGCAGACTGCCCGCAAGCTCCGCGCCGCCGTTGGAGCGCGCAATCCGCGCCGGCGTTTCGATGCGGTGGCCCTCCAGCCCGGCCACCAGCCGATCGACATAGCCCTCCACCAGCGGACGAATGCTGGCGTTGATCGCGGTTAGCACGCCGCGTTCGTACTCACGCGCCTGCGGCCAGACGTCGCTGGACAGTTCCACGCGTAACTTCACGCCGGCCTGCGCTATAGCGTCGCGCGCGGCCCGCTCATGCATCGGATTGCGATAGCTGTGCAGCAACACAACGATGGCGATCTCCGCGCCAGCCTGCTCCAACTCCTGCGCCGCCTGCACCACTGCGGCCCCATCGAGCGGTTCTACTTCCTCGCCATCTGCATCGAGCCGCCCCGCAACCTCGCGCACCAATGCGCGTGGAATCAGGGGTTGCGGCCGCCGAGAGTCGAAGCGCATCGGATGCGGCACTGCCAGCCGCTGAAGCTCGAACAGATCGCGGAAGCCAGACGACACCAGCAAGCCGACGCGCGACCCTTTGCGCTCGATGAGCGCATTGGTCGCGACCGTGCTGCTATGTGTGTGCACCGTGCGGTGCCAGGCTGGCCCACCAAGCCGCAACGTTTCCTGGATCTCATCCACACCACTGAGAATGCTGGCGCCTGGTCGCGAGGGCGTGCTTGGTACCTTGAAGCAATGCAGTTCGCCCGCTTCCGTGATGAAGGCCAGGTCGGTGAAAGTCCCGCCGACATCGGTGCCGAGAATGCTTGAAACCATGCGCCCCTTCGCTATTCCTTGGTGTTCACGTGAAGCTTTGGCCAATTCCACGAGGCTGCCAAGGCCAACGCCCCATAGGGGAGTTGAAGCGCGGCGCACATCGTGACGATACTGTGCTCAAGAACCGCCATCGGGCAGGGAGGGAAATATGGCCAAGGCCGCCGCCAAATCGAAGTCGAAGACCGCCAGCCGCAGCACCGCGCGTGCCAAAGCGCCGGCGAAGCGCCGCGCGGCGCCCGCACCCAAGCCACGGGTCGCCGCCCGCAAGAAGCCGCAGCGCTTCACCGTCGCCCACGCGCGCGACGGCGAATTCAAGACCGACGGCCTTCGCCCCTATGCGCGGTACCGCGACCTGGGTATCGCCGCAGCCAGCAGCGGGCTCTGCCAGGCGCACGTCATCCGCCTGATCGGCCCCTGCACGGACGAGGTCCGCAAGCGGCACTACCACAATACCGACCTCCAGCTCATCTATGTGCTGAAAGGCTGGATGAAGAACGAGTTCGAAGGCCACGGCGAGCAGCTCATGGAAGCCGGGAGCTGCTGGCTCCAGCCGCCGAAGATCAAGCACACGGTGCTCGACTATTCGGACGACTGCGAGGTGCTGGAAATCATCGTGCCGGCCGATTTCAAGACGGTGGAACTGACGAAATAGCCGCGCGCGAACAGGGAGGATATCATGCCAACATCCGTAACACGCCGCGCGGCGATGCGCGTGGGGCTCGCCGCCGTCGCTGCTCCAGTGGTACTGAGCCATGCGCTCGGTGATGAACCGATCCGCATCGGCATGCCGCTGGCCCTCACCGGCCCGGCCGGTGAGATCGGCTTGCAGATGCGCCATGGCGCCGAGTTCTGGGCCAAACAGCTCAACGCCAATGGGGGGCTGATCGGCCGCCCAATCGAACTGCATGTCGAGGACACCGCTGGCGATCCGGCAACCTGTGTCCGCAAGGCGCAGCTCGTCGTCGAGCGCGACAACTGCCACCTGCTGTTCGGCATGGTCCTGTCGTCGGAAGCGCTGGCCGTCGTGCCGAAGCTCGCCGAATGGAACGCGATCTTCATGTCGTCGGACAACGGCGACGGCCGGCTGACCGGTTCGTCCTTCGTGCCCAACTTCTTCCGGGCCAACATCTCCGGGCCGATGGAGACACGCGCGATCTCGCTCTGGCTGCGCAAGGCGGAGTACAAAAAGTTCTACGCGCTCGGCATGGATTATGCGTGGGGCCACAACAGCATTGACGTGTTTTCGGATGAAGTGAAAAAGGCAAAGAAGGATCTGGTCGGAACGGTGTTCTCGCCGATCGGCACAAAAGATTTTTCCACCTATATCACCAAGATCCGGCAATCGGGTGCGGATGCCTGCTTCCTGGTGCTGCAAGGCGACGACAACAACGCCTTCCTGTCGCAGGCCCACGAATACCGTCTGGGCGACAAGGTGCAGTTGATCACCTCGATCGTCGATCTGAACAGCATCCATGCGGTGGGCGACGCGGCAATCGGCCTGGCAGGATCGACCCGCTACGTCTTCACCATCGACAATCCGAAGAACAAGGCGTTCGTCGAGGCATGGCAGAAGGAATACAACGCGCTGCCCGATGTGTTCGAGGGCGAGCAGTATCAGGCCTGCCAAATGCTCCAGGCCGGCATCGAGGCGGCCAAAAGCATCGACGCTGACAAGCTCCGCCCGGCGCTGGAGAAGGCGGCGGTCGACTCGATCAAGGGCCATGTCGCCATGCGCGCCTGCGACCACCAGGCGGTGCAAGGCGGCTACATCGTGAAGGTGGAGAAAGTAGCGGAGTACAAGACGCCAATACCGCAGATCATCGCGACGCTGGCGGGCGATGAGATAACGCCAGCCTGCCGCCAGATGACGTTCGAGGACTGATGGAAGTAGTCGCACATACTTCCCCCTCCCCTTGCGGGAGGGGGCTAGGGGGAGGGGGCCTTGCAACGTTGCGCAACCCCCTCCCCCCAACCCCCTCCCGCATGGGGAGGGGGAGAATCACGCGTATCCTCGACCGTCGCTGAATGGACTTCCTCGGCTTCCTCGTCACCCAGTGCCTGAACGCGCTCTCACAGGCCGCATTGCTCTTTTTCCTCGGTGTCGGCCTGACACTGATCTTCGGCATCATGCGCATCGTGAACTTCGCGCATGGTGCCTTCTTCATGCTGGGCGCCTATGTCGGCTACTCCGCCGTCTACCTCACCGGCAGCTTCTGGGCAGCGCTGATCGCAGCGCCGCTGCTGGTCGGCGGCTTCGGCGCGGCATTCGAGCTCGGCATCCTGCGCCGTCTATACCAGCGTGACCACAGCTCCTTCCTTATGGTGACGTTTGGCCTGACGCTGATCATGGGCGAGGCGATCCGCCTGCTATGGGGCGTCGCAGCCCTGGATGTGCCAACGCCGAAGTCGCTGTCCGGCATCGTCTTCATTCTCGACGAACCCTTCCCGATCTATCGCCTGTTTCTGATCGCCGCCGGCATCGTGGTGGCGCTGGCCATCTGGCAATTCCTGGAACGCACGCGGCTCGGCCTGCTGATCCGCGCCACATCGCAGAATGCCGAGATGGTGCACGCGTTGGGCACCGACGTGCGGCTGGTGCGCTCCGCTGTGTTCGGCATTGGCTGCGGCCTGGCCGGCATCGGTGGCGTGTTCGCCGCGCCACTCGTCACAGCCTCGCTTGGCATGGCACCGAACGCAGTGATCGACACCTTTGTCATCGTCATCATCGGCGGCATGGGCAGCTTCGCTGGCTCCCTGATCGGCGCGCTTCTGGTCGCATTCGTGCAGGTGTTCGGTACCTACTACTTCCCCGATCTGGCGCTGGCGCTGATGTACCTGCTGATGCTGACGGTGCTGGTGATTCGCCCAGGCGGATTACTGGGCAAGGAAGCATGACCATCAAGCGCAACTCGCTCCTCCTGCTTCCCGTCTGCATCCTGGCACTGGCGCCCGCAGGTCTTCCGCCTTACGCGATGACACTGCTGACTGAGGCACTGATCCTCGGCCTGTTCGCCATGAGCCTCGACCTGATGGTCGGCTACACGCGGCTACTATCGTTTGGTCATGCCGCGGCCTATGGCCTGGGTGCCTATGCCGCCGGCAACCTGCTGCTGCACACGTCGATCCCTCTGGTCTTCGCCGTCCTTCTGGCCGGCCTGTTCAGCGGCATTGTGGCTATCGGTGTCGCGTGGGTCTGCACGCTGGCATCCGGCGTGTCGTTCTCCATGCTCACTCTGGCCTTCGCGCAACTTCTTTACGCCGTGGCCTTCAAATGGACCGCGGTCACCGGTGCATCGGATGGCCTTGCCGGCATCCCGCGCAGTCCTGGCCCGTTCGGCATCACCTTCTTCGAAACCCGCTCCGGCTTCTATTACCTGGTCCTCGCCTGCCTCCTGGCCGCATTCCTTTTCTGCCGCTCCTTGGTTCAATCCCCCTTCGGCGCAGTGCTACGCGGCATTCGCGAGAACGAGGCAAAGACTCTGTCCCTCGGCTACAACACGCGCCGCTACAAGATCGCCGTCGTGGCGATCTCCTTCACCCTCGGTGGTTTGGCCGGCGCGCTGTACGCACCCTTCGCCGGCTTCACCAACACCGAGCTATTGTTCTGGCTGTTCTCCGGCCAGGTGCTGATCATGGTGATCGTCGGTGGCGCCGGCACGCTGATCGGTCCAATCATCGGCGCCGCTTTCTTCATGCTGGTCTCGAACCTGCTGAGTTCGTGGACCAACTCATGGGCGCTGTTCTTTGGCGCCATATTCATCCTGTTCGTGCTTTTTGCGCCGCAGGGCATCTGGGGACTTGCGACGCGATGGCGCTCCTTGAGCTCGACGGGCTGACCCGCCGCTTCGGCGGCATCGTCGCCGTCGACGGCGTGACGATGCGCGTCGCAACCGGCGATGTGCGGGCGGTCATCGGCCCCAACGGCGCCGGTAAGTCGACGTTATTCAACTTGATCACCGGCGTGATCAAGCCAACCGCCGGCACAGTGCGCTTCGATGACGAAACGCTGACCGGCCTTTCCGCCTACAGCGTGTGCCAGCGCGGCGTCTCGCGCACGTTCCAGATCACCGCGTTGTTTCCCCAGATGACCGCGCGGGAGAACGTCCGTTTGTCAGTGCAGGCGCGTCATGCGCGGCGTTGGCAGCCTTGGGGTGGCACCACTGTCTTTGCCGATGCAGAAGCGCGCGCCGATGTGGCCCTCGAGCGCCTTCGATTGACGCATGTGGCGCAGCGGCCCGCAGGGCTGTTGTCCCATGGCGACCAGCGGCTTCTGGAAGTAGCGATGGCTTTGGCGCAACAGCCGCGCCTGTTGTTGCTCGATGAACCAACGCAAGGCCTGTCGGTGGAAGAAACCGAGCAGGCGGTGGCAACGCTCAGCGTGCTGCTGGCAGATGGCGCAATGACTGTGTTGCTGGTCGAGCACGACATGGAAGTGGTGTTCCGCCTTTCACACGCGATCACCGTGCTGCACCGAGGGGCTGTAATTGCCGATGGTACCCCGGACGAAGTGCGCGCGAACGAGGAAGTGCAGCGCGCCTATCTCGGGGGCCTCGCCTGATGCTGACGATCACCGGCCTCAATACGCATTACGGCGCCAGCCATGTGCTGCAAGGCGTTGATCTTGCCGTGCCACAAGGTAGCATCTGTTCGGTGTTGGGTCGCAACGGCGTCGGCAAGACGACCACATTGCGGACTGTGATGGGCCTGGTGCCATCCAGCGGTGGCACGGTGACACTGGATGGCACCGATATCACCGGATGGCCGCCGCATCGTGTGGCACGCGCCGGAGTCGCTTACGTGCCCGAGGGAAGGCTGATCTTCCCCGACCTGACGGTGGTCGAGAACATCCGCGTCGCCGAACGCAAACCCTCGCGTACGTGGCCGCTATCGCGCTTGATGGAACTATTCCCCCCACTCCGCGAGCGTGCGTCGAGCCGCGGTGGCTATCTGTCCGGCGGAGAGCAGCAGATGCTGGCGATCGCCCGCGCGCTGGTCAGCGATCCCAAGGTGATGCTGCTCGATGAACCAAGCCAAGGCCTGGCACCGCTGGTGGTGCGCGAGCTGGCCGAAGTGATCCGCGGCTTGCCAAGCCAGGGCGTGACGATCCTGCTGATCGAGCAGAACATGCGGCTGGCGGAAGCGGTGGCGGATGAGATCCATATCATGGTGAAAGGCCGGGTCGTGTACGCGGCGTCACCCGAACAGTTCCGCGCCGAGGAAGCGGAAATCCGCAGTCGCTATCTGACGGTATGACACATGCCATCTTGCCATTCCCGCGCATGCGGGAACCCAGGGGTGCACACCGATTGCCGCTTACCCTGGGTTCCCGCTTGCGCGGGGATGACGATTAGGGGCGGTGCTCGGACGAGTACTTCTCAAAGCGATTTAGTATAATACGATCCGGAGCCAGCGTCAGAACTGGCGAGCACGTGGTGAAAATGTCGAGAGAGATTGTTGGAAAGGGGCTACGGTTTTCGCTGCGGCACGCGCCGTGCGCCCATATTTGCCGCTATTGCCTGATCTCGGAATCGCGCAAACGAAGCGCTTTGCCGTTCTTCCGCTTCGAGCGGCTTGTGCACCGATTCCACGACTGGCGGCAGAGCGAGCGCCCCGATCTGGAGATAGGGGTCTTTGTTGGACCATCGTTCGACTATGACCTGGAGACGCTGAAGGGCGTCGCGCGCCTGCGCGAGCGGCGCGGCGCCAAATTCCGCATCCTCAATCTCGGTGGGCTACGGATACGCCGTGGCGACGAACTGACCTCCTGGCTCGAAGAACGGCAGACCGCCGGCATCGTCGGCCTGCACACGTCGCTTGCTGGTTTTGGTGCGGTACACGACCGCTGGAATGGCCGGGCCGGGGATTTCGACTATCAGGTTACCGTGCTCCGGCTCGGCGGCGAGCACGGCATGATGCGCCAGGAGAAGCTGTTCCTGACAAGGAACACCCTGCCGACCTTTGACCGGCTGCTCGATCTCCTCGACACGATTCCTGGAGAGCTGCGCGGTCGCTCCGCCAGCCCGTTCTTCTACGCCGGGCTGGCGACCCGCTACGAAGACGAGCGCCTCACGGAGGACGATCGAGACAACTTGCCAGAACGGATCAATGAACTTCGGTCAGGGAAATTTGGCACATGGCTGTCGGAGCGGGAGTGGATTCCAATCATGCGGGAAACCGCAACCCAGCCGCGCCGCTTGCTGCTCAAGCTGGATGTCGACGAGAGCAATATCGATCACCTCGAAAACATGCCTTGCGAGGAAATCTTCGCTCGCCGTGAGCTTGAGTATCAAGAGAGCTATCGCACGATCCCGGCACTGGGTGAACTGTGCGAGCGTTATGGGGATCCAGAAAACCGCCGGATCTATATGATGAGTCGCGACGTCGAGGGCAGGTGGCTCGATCTCCACCAACGTGAAACGGGGATCAGCAAACCGATCGATTGATGGCTGATCGCCGGCCCACCACATCGAACATGGTATCGTTATGCGCTGCTGGACATAGCACTGTTGATGTATGGCAAGACAGGTCGTATGCGCTGGCAGCGGCATCGCATGATCAGGGGGATAATCGGGTGAGCTTTTCGGCAGCTTTCTCACGTGTGGTGGCATTGGTTGGCGGTACGGCACTGACGCTGCGGCGGATGCGGCAGGGCGATCATACGCCGGCTTGGGGCGCCAGCCCCTCGATCCCCGAGGCAAGACCTCAGGGAGTGATCCCGACACTGAAGATGCCCACCGCGCGCGGATGGCCGCCAGGTCAGTTGCCCACCGCGGCAGCCGGCCTCAAGGTCAATGCGTTCGCGACCGATCTCGATCACCCGCGCTGGATCGAGGTGCTGCCGAACGGTGATGTGCTGGTAGCCGAGGCGATGAGCATGGACCGGCCGCCGCGGTCGCTATTCGACTATGCGATGGTCAGCACGCTGAGGCGCGCCGACGCGATGGGTGTCAGCGCCAATCGCATCAAGTTGCTACGTGATGCCGATGGCGACGGTGTGGCGGAGATCCGCGAGGTATTCCTCGACGGCCTGAATCAGCCGTTCGGAATGGCGCTCGTCGACGACACATTCTACGTCGGCAACACCGACGGGCTGATGGCATTTCCCTACACGCCTGGCGCGACGCGCATCACCGCACCTGGGCAGCTTCTCGCCAGCTTCAAGCCAGCCGGCCATTGGACGCGCAACCTGCTGCTGAGTCCCGACAAGCGGAAGATCTACATTGGCGTCGGATCGCTTACGAATATCGCGGACTACGGCATGGAGCAAGAAGAAGGCCGCGCAGCGATCCATGAATTCGATATTGCCAGTGGCGCGGATCGCATCTTTGCGTCCGGCCTGCGTAATGCGGTGGGCATGGCGTGGGAGCCAAACACCGGCGTGCTGTGGACCGTGGTGAACGAGCGCGACGGATTGGGCGACGAAACGCCGCCGGACTATCTGACCTCGGTGAGCGAAGGCGGCTTCTACGGTTGGCCCTATTGCTACTGGGGCCAAACGGTCGATGACAGGGTGCCGCAGGATCCGGCAATGGTGGCGAAGGCGCTCACCCCGGACTATGCGCTGGGCGGTCACACGGCGTCGCTTGGCCTGTGCTGGCTACCCGCCGGCACACTGCCCGGCTTTCCCGACGGCATGGCGATCGGCCAGCATGGCTCGTGGAACCGCAGCAAGCTCAGCGGCTACAAGCTCGTCTTCGTGCCGTTCGTGAATGGTCGTCCATCGGGTCCACCGCGCGACATCCTGTCGGGCTTTCTTGCATCGGACGAGAAGGTGTCATACGGGCGCCCGGTCGGCGTGACGATTGGACCCGACGGTTCCGTGCTGATGGCGGATGATGTTGGCAATGTTATCTGGCGCGTTACCGGCGCCTAGTGCTCTGATACCATAACTCACTGATCTTGACTCATCTGTCGCCCTGTCGTCATGGCCGGGCTCGTATGGGGGCTTTCTTGTCAAGCGGCATATGTGTGATGGCGTTTCCTTTCCTGATCTGAGTGTTTGTCACATTCGTCGCTGCGTTCACCATCCTGGGCGACCCCTTGGGTCAGACCTGTCGGCCTGCAAGCTCGTATCCGGTGGAACTCGTTGTTCCGTACCATGTTGCCCCATTCGCGGGGCCGGAGGGGTCTGGAGGGCGGGACCAATCTTGACGGCGGCATGTTGCAGCCATAGCCCGGCACGGTGCACCGCCCACCCAGATGGTTGTCAGGTGTCAGGTGCCGATCACCGTCTGCCTGCTGCTCGGTCTGGGTTCAATCTTCTGCCTGTCCACATCCATGGCTGTCACCGTCGGCCCTCATGCGGCCACGAGGCGCGCACCGGGCGGCACTTCGCCGCACTCGACGTAGCGCCACAGCGCCACCAGCAGCTTGCGGGCGAGTGCAACCACCATGATCTTGCGGATGCGTCCCTTGGCGCCGCCGGTGCGCTCGACGAACCAGCAACTCAATGCGCTGTCCGGCTGAAAGCGCAGCCAGCGCCACGCCAACTGCAACAGGATACGGCGCACCCGTGGATTGCCGTTCTTACTGATCCCCTGCTCGCGTTCACTGCCGCCGCTGTTGAACGGTGTGCCGGTGAGCCCGACAAATCCGGCAATCGCGCGGCGATCGGCGAACGAGCGGCAGAACACCTCCCGCGTCAGCCCCGTCGCTGTCGCAAGGCCAAGCCCCACCAGGCGTGCCAGCATCTGGATCTGCTCCACCGCGTGGTCCGGTTCCACCGCCATCGCCGTCTGTTCGCGGGCCGTCTCTATGTCCCTGAGCTGCTCACTCAACAGGCGATGACGCGTCATCAGCCGCTTCAGCTCTTCCAGCAGCCGTGGCGGCAGTGGAGCGCCGGCGAAGCTGCGCAATTCATCGAGCTGTTCCGCGGCCTTCTTCAGACGTGGCTTGAAGCCGGTGATCCCTTGCAGGCACAACAGGTTCTCAATGCGGTTCTCCAATGCGATCCGCTCGCTCACCAGCCGCTCGCGTTCCCGCTCCGGGCGGCGCATGTCCTCCTCGGTTTCGCTCGGGATGCGCACCATCGAGCACACGCGTGGCTCACCCCGCAACCAGGCCAGCAGCGTCCGCAGCAGCATGTCGAGGTCAATCCGGTCGGTCTTGGCGCGCCGCCCCCGTCGCTCCACCGGGATACTGGCAGGGTGCATGATCTGCACCTCGATGTCGTGCGCCCGCAGGTATCGCGCGATCCAGAACCCGTCACGGCCTGCTTCGTAGGTCAGCACGATCCGGCGCACGGTTCGGCCAGCCCGCCCGGCTTCCGCCTTCCATCGCTCAATCTGCTGCAGCAACCCCGCCATGTCGCGCGCCGCCAGACTGCGACGCGGCCGGCGCGTCACACCAGGCACCACCGCTCCAACTTCCCAGCCCTTGCCACTCAATTCCAGGGCCAGCACCAGCGTGCTATCGTGATCAAAGGCGGTCGCAGTCGATTGCTTTGGCATCGCATCGTTCCTTATGAGGTTTGGACAACCGCAAGGATACATGCTGCTGCGACCGTCCACCCCCATAGCATCTTGACCCGGCCATCCGCGTATATCGGCACCGTTGTGCGGCTGAGACTGATGGCCGGCTCGGCCGCCGGCCATGACGGTTAAAGCGAATGGGTCGCGGTCATTGAGTAGTGGTATTACTCAGACGATTCCCGCTTTTGCGGGAATGATGAATTGAGGGCAGACTCCCATCTGCTCAATAGGTCATGCCAACGGAGATTTGGTAAAAGACCCGTTCGTCGTGACCGGCCCATATCCCCTGGGACATGGGCCGGCCATCACAATTGGTGCAAAAAGTCGTGGGTTTCGCGCGTTATTGCTCGCGCTTTTTGCCGCCGGCGCAGGGATCAGACTCCGTTACACGCGCTCCGGTGCCTCCCGTCACTCCCTTGAGATCACCCTCGTTGAGTTCGATCGGCTTGCCCGTGGCGTTCTTCTCGTCGTTGGCCGGGCTGTTCTTTTCGGTAGTCATCCTCCACCTCCATTTGGGTTGAACATGATTGTCGTAATATCAGCCGTGTCCAACTTCAGTGTTCCGCAGCACAGCGGTGGAATCCTGAAGTCATGTCTAATCTGCGCATCACCAAGTTTCGGAATAGGCATGCGGCCGGAGGCCGGCAGATCGTTCCTCGCTATACAGCCTCTCGGTCTCAGGCGGACGATGTTTCGGATTAGGCGATAACTGCCCACTGTCTGTCAAAAGTGGAGGACGACATGCCAAACAAATCGTCAAACCCTCGCCTGCGGTCACAGAAGCGGCGTCCCGCGGATCAACGCGCCACTTGCACCAGGCAGAACCGCGTTGAACTCAGTGAAGGCCCTGTAGACACTCTCAACGACGCCCTTGCCGAGTTCGATTGCGAAGCAATCCCTCTGCCATTTCGTCCCTGGTCATGCGGCACTGCTCTGCAACTTGGACCGGCCCTGCACCGACACCTGCGCGGGGACGGCCGGTTGTCGGGGCGCCTTCGGGCATGGCCCCATTTCCTGGCCCGGCAAAGCGCGAAAGGACGAGATCGGCGAGGCGCCGGCCATCAGCCTCAGCGGCACAATGGAGCCAATGTACACTGATGGCCGAGTCTGATCCCCGGGACACGCCCGGGGACTTCGGCCCGGCCATGACAGAGTCAGGGTCAGTGAGCTTTGTTATTAGGGTTTGAAACTGAATTATACCAATCCGCTGAGTTGGTGACTCTCGAATGCTCGCGGATTCCCGAATCGGCATCGGTGTGATTTAAGCTGGCAAACTGAGGAGGTTTGCCATGAGCCAGGCGATTATAGTGCGCCAGGACTTCACGTCGGCGGAGTTGCGGCGACTTGCGACACGCACGAAGGATGTGGCCCAGGCCCGGCGGCTGTTGGCGATAGCGGCGATCCTGGATGGTGCGCCTCGAGCGGAAGCGGCACGGATTGGCGGGATGGACCGTCAAACGTTGCGAGACTGGGTGATCCGGTTCAACGAGCTTGGTCCGGATGGCCTGATCAACCTGACTTCGCCTGGCGCACCGGCGAAGCTTGACGAAGAGCATCGGGCATTTCTCGTCCGTGTGGTCGAGGAAGGTCCGATCCCGGCAGTGCACGGTGTGGTGCGCTGGCGGGCCTGCGACCTGATCGCGCTGCTGCATGAGGAGTTTGGCATCGAGGTGTCGGACGACACGGTCTACCGCGCGCTGAAGCGGTTGGGCTTTGCCCACCTCAGTGCTCGGCCGAGAGCCTACAAGCAGGACGCCGAAGCCATGGAAGCATTTAAAAAAACTTCGCCGACCGCGTGGCGGAAATCCGCCGGACGCTCGTACCTGGCACACCGATAGAGATCTGGTTCCAGGACGAGATGCGGGTAGGCCAGAAGAACAAGCTCACCTACCGCTGGGCCAGGAAGGGGTCTCGCCCACGGGCCACACATGATCAACGAACGCAATCAGCCTATCTGTTCGGCGCGGTATGTCCGGCGCTGGGGAAGGGCGCCGCCATCGTGGTGCCGAGCTGTAACAGCGAGGCCATGCAACTTCACCTCGACGCGATTGCCACCTGCGTCGCTTCCAGGGCGCACGCCATCATTATCCTCGACCAGGCGGGATGGCATGGGGCCAAGTGTTTGCAGATGCCCAGCAACATCTCGCTGCTGCCGCTCCCGCCGCGCTCGCCGGAACTCAACGCGCTGGAGAACGTCTGGCAGTTCATGCGGCAGAATTGGCTGTCCAACCGTATCTTCACAGGCTTCGACAACATCGTCGACATTTGCTGCGATGCCTGGAACAGGCTCGTGGATCAGCCTTGGAAGATCATGTCCATCGCCCATCGACAATGGAACATCATCGGTCAGGCATTCTGAGGATTGGTATTAGAGGAAAAAAGTTCCTGTCGTAGTGCCGCCGGCGCTCTTACGCAGACCGAGAACGACACCTCCGACAACCTTGTCCAACTCCTTTTCTGTCAACTCGATGGGTGTCGGCTCCCGGCTAGCATTGGCAGTTTCATTGGCAGTCATCATGGCAGGCTCCTTTGTGTTGCATGGGTCGGTTTTCATCGCCGCAGCCGAATAAGCCAATAGGATTGCCGACCTCGCTGTGCCTGTACAGCACAGGAAAGCCGGGTCCAGAGCATATTCGACGTGACTGGAAAACCTGATGGGTTTCGCTTGCCGCTCAACCCAGCCTACGAATGACGCCGGACTGCGCGGCGCTGTAGGATGCGGTTGAGCGCAGCGAAACCCATCGACTTCTGGTCTGCGCCAATCGTTGCAACCGCGATCCTCGGCGGATGGAGTGCGGCGATTTCGCTTGCAGCCATTCCATTGCCACGCAGACCTAAGACCTATTCAAAGACTTCGTCGCCAGTGGGTTCGATATGAGGCGTTGCGTTCATACGCTGGCGAAACTGGGACAATTCCCAATACATGCGATGTCGAGCGCGGCTTTGGTTGCCCAAAGGTCGATGTTCTGGAAGACAGTGCCACGGGTTGTACGACAGGTTATTCGCAAACGCGAGTTGCGCGGGTGAGTTGAATTTCTGTCGATGGATATGCAGGCGCGCTGCCGGCACGAAGGGAGAAAGCCGTTCCGGCCAACGGACCGCGGCGTTCTCGATGGGCATACGAAAAGCATCAGTCTGCATCTGCAGCATGATGTCGAAGTCCACATCCTGCTCTGACAGGGTTTTCACCATGTTATCGCGCAGGTAATTGTCGGGTGGCGTAAACGGCAGCCGCGGAATGTGCCGATACACTTTCGACCGGGGATAGACCGAATACATCATTGCCTGCCCGTCTCCCAGCAGGTACGGCACGCAGCTCCAGTAGCGTTCACCGAGTGGGTTGCTCTGTGTCTTGTTCCACCACGACTGCATCAAGCCGTCGAGCCAATGCGAATCACTGGGGTCTGTGAAGTAAAAGAGCGGCCGCCCCTTCAGGATCCAGGACTGCAGTTTCGCGTTCGCGCGGGTATCGGGAGTGACGAACGTCGGCGTGCAAATTGAAAGGAAATCCTGGGTGAATTGTTCGTCATCGAGCAACTTCGGTCCCGGCACGCCCATAAGCTTGATGGCGCAGCTTACGAAACCCACGTCGTCGATATCGCGTGGCCAGTCGGGACCAGGTCCGGAAAAACGGACCCAGGCGGGGTAGGTTTTCGGTTCGGCAAAAACACCGCGACAAAAGCGAGCCGGCAGGTCGTCGCGTATCGTCACCTCACCACGCACCATGCCGTGGGTCTTGGTGTTTCCCGCACGCTGGTAGTTCCCTGGCTGCCAATGCTGTCGCATATACTCGGCCATCGTGTCGATGATCGACTGGAGGTGTTGCTCCTCGTCGGGTTCCGCCCGCTCCTCGGCAATCCCGAGTTCTTCGTCCCGGCGCTGCCGATTGATCAGATACTGGATCAGCGCGGCGCTCGGTTCGCGCAGCACCGCGTCCACCGCCGGACGAAAGAACGGCTCGAACCGTCGCTCGACGTGAAGCATCGCGACAATGGCGTCATGCAGCTTCTGCCAGAACATTGGATCGATGCTCCCCCAAGGCTTCTGTCATTCTATGTATACGCCGCCGTTGCCAGGATGCAGCAAAATATGTTGCGCGGCGCGCGAATTCTATGCTGTGGTCATGCCATGGTGTCGCGTGCCCACGACCTTGGTCGTGCCTTGGCTGCGGAGTTTGCGGCGATCCACGGCGCAGAGCCATCCGTCAGCGACATCGACGCCTATAACAAGTGTGCCGCGGCAGCCGATCAGTCCGCACTATGCCTGTCGGGCGGCGGCATTCGCAGTGCTTCGTTCTCATTAGGTGTGATCCAGGCACTGGCGAGCGCTGGTCTGCTCAAGCAGTTCGACTATCTCTCGACCGTCTCCGGCGGCGGTTTTATCGGTTCCTGGTTGTCGATGTTGATTGCGCAAAAGGGCAGCGCAGCGGCCGCCGAGCAGGAGCTGCGTGACCGCGGCGCCGCACCGGCCGTTGCCGCACTGCGCGATTACACTAATTATCTGACCCCGCATGCCGGCGTGCTGTCCGACGATACCTGGGCCGGCATCGTCCTCTATGTGCGCAACGTACTGATCAACTGGTTCGCGTTCTTGCCGGTGTTCGTCCTCGCGGTGCTGACGGCGATCTTCTATCGTACCCTGCTGTGGACCATCAGCGCCTATAATGCTGCGGGATTGATCGCGCTGGCTATCGGCGCAGTCGCGCTTGTGCTGTCAACCTGGCGCGTGTGCCGCGACCTACCCAGCCATCGTCCAACCACACAGCAGGATCATACGGTGCGCTATTTGCCGACGGCATCGGTATGGCGGTGGATCGCCCTGCCAATGTTGGTCTGGGCCTTTTTCGTGCCGATGACACTGGCGCGCTGGCTCAGGGCGGCAACAGATGGCACCAGCTTCATCGACCGAATATGGCTGCCACTGGTCTACGTGCTGGCGATGCTCGTCGGCTATTGGTACGCGGCCACGGCGCATCGTGCCGTATACTCTATTGGCGTAATTTCGGCGCCTGGCTCATTGCCACACTTGTGTCCGGACTGGTGTTGGCCATCGGCTTGGATCTATTCGATCGGCTGCGTCTCACGCCAGGCGATCCGACCAATAATCAGGCTGAGATTCTCGCGGTGCTTGGCCCGCTATGGCTGATCGTCGTCAACGTCCTGCAGTCCACTGTGCATGTTGCTCTGCGCAAAGAGGCACGGCTCGCCGACCTTGATCGCGAATGGCTCGCTCGGCTGAGCGCGACCAAGCTGAAGGTCGCCGCAACCTGGGCCGTCTTCGCATTCTTCTGCCTTTCAATGGAGCGCCTCGCCTTTGCGGGAGGCCATATCGTGTGGCCATTCTGGGCTGTTCCGATCGTCACCTTTGTATCAGGACCAACCGCTGCCTGGCTCGGCAAGCAGGTATTTACACGAGTGGATGCAATGGCAGGCTCGGCCGACGGAACCGCGAAATTGATCGCCTGGGGCCTGCCATTGCTCAGCGTGCTCTTCGCGGCAGGACTGTTCATGCTGCTGGGCTATCTGATGAGCCAGGCATTGGGCGTTCTGCAGGCGCCCTTCCCACCGGTCGGCGGCGTTTTCCTGCTGGTACAGGTGGTCCTCGCCATCGTGCTCATCTGGCTGACCCGCCACGAGTTCGGACCGGATCAACGTCAATCGGTTCTCGATGCATGGTGTGTACCGGAACCGCCTGACGCGCACCTTCCTTGGGGCGGCGCGTACAGCACGTGCGCCTGATCCGTTCACCGGTTTCGATCCCAACGACAATCCACGCATGACAAAGCTCATGCCGACGAACGGCCTTGCCAAGCTGTTCCATGTGGTTAACGTTACCCTGAACCTTACATCGTCCAGTCGCACAGCCTGGAATTCAGCGGAAGGCCGCGGCGTTCACCATTACGCCGCTCGCGTGCGGATCGCCTGTGCTGTCGCCGCCGGGCAGCAGCGCACCGTCGCGGACCGGCTGCTATGTGCCAACTGGCTCCTATGGTGGCGAGGACCACGAAACCGGCCGCCCTCGCGAACCGATCGGCATGTCGCTTGCCACTGCCATGACGATATCGGGTGCCGCACTCAGTCCCAATTGGGGCTATCATTCATCGCCCACCACCGCCTTTCTCATGACACTGTTCAACGTGCGGCTTGGCGCATGGCTGCCGAATCCAGCGGTGGTGACCAACGAGAGCGAACTCCAGCGAGGTTACCCCGCGGACGGTCTGGCGGCGATGTTGCATGATCTGCTCGGGACCACCACGGACGCCATGCGCGCGATCTATCTGTCCGATGGCGGCCACTTCGACAACCTGGGTCTCTACGAGATGCTGCGTCGTCGCTGCCGCATGATCCTGCTGGTCGATGCCGGCGAGGATCCAGAGTGCAGCTTCTACGACCTGGGCGATTCGCTGCGGAAGGCGGCAATTGATCAACAGATCGTTCTGACGTTCTCAGGGTTGACCAGGATCCGCGGCCGCGACGGACTGACGCAGGACGCTGTCGATTTTGCTGTTGCCACAATCGTATATCCAGAAGAAGGACCATGCGGGCGGCTGATCTACTTGAAGCCCTGCTTTCTGCCCGATATCCCGGCGGACGTCCGCGCCTATGGTGCTGAACACAGCAGCTTCCCACACGAAAGCACCATGGAGCAGTGGTTCACCGAGAGTCAGTTCGAGAGTTATCGCCATCTTGGCGAGCACGAAATGAATCGGCTGATCGACCGGATCGTCGAGCCTGACAGGAACCTGAAAGCCTTGTTCAAGGCTGCGGAAACCGCAAGCCAAGTCTGATCCAGGGGGAAAACCATGGCATATGATGTACCTCAGCTCTTGAAGATGTCGCAGGCGGAACTGGATGCACTGTTCACCGCGAGCGACGCAGGCCCCATTCAAGAAGGACAGGCCGACGGCACGGCAATCATCGCACCCGGAACCGTGTTCAGCCCGGACATCGCCAGCTTCATCAATTACTTCGCCTGGCAGGGCAAGGTGTTCGACCCGACTTCGGGCACACTCAGAAATCGGGTCGGACCGTTAGGGCTGAATGCGATCGTCGCCCGTGTCTATAAGGCGCCAAGCTGGCTGGACGGCAAGGAATGCATCGTGCTCGACTACTCGGAGACATCCCTGGTCGCACATTGGCTCCGTGACGAGATCCGGTTGATCCAGCCGCCTGGACTGTACCTAGGCAAGGTGTACTGGGACAAGCGCAGGCTGATCGACTTCGCGCTGCAGTTCTGAGCACCCAACCGCAGCATGACGCCTCAGTCCAATTTCATGGTGCTTGCGCCAATCCTGATCGCGCGCGAGGGCGACCTGCGGGCCATGCTCGGTACGATGACTGGCCCGCCAGGCATGGCCGAACCGGCGAACGCATTGTTTCCGTTCGGCCGCTTTCCGCGCCTGCATGTGGCGCGCTTCGTCATCCTGGACGACACGACTCTGACCGATCTGCCACCGGACGATCCGCTGCGCGATGCCCCGGTCTATCTGGCGTTTCTGGGTGACTGCGATGGTTCGGCGGATCTACAGCTTGCCGAATTCGTGACGCTCGCCGGTGATGGTCTTCGCCAGATATTCGGCTGCTGCAGCAATTTCTCGGCGGACGCCGATTTGCTGCAATGGATGCGCGACAACTCCGTGACGCCCGCTGCACAATACGTGAACTGGGTCGGGCGAACCGTCGCCCAGGTCCGCGAGGAGCAGGCGCTCCATGCGGCATTGCGCGATTTCTTCCAGCAGCAGGCCGTGGCGCTGGCGGAGCTTCCCCCGCGCGCAGTCCGCGATCGGCTGATCGAGTGTCAGCAGAAGAACGGACCAGCCCTGACGCCTCCAGCGCCGACGCCGCCCGGTTGGCTGATCAGTGACATCGCGAACCTGATCCTGTTTCCTCTGGCATTGCTGGTGCTGTCGCCGTTTCTGTTGATCTACGCACCCATCTTCCTGTGGCAGCTTCGGCAGCGCGAAACGACCGATGCAGTGATCGCCCCGCGGCCAGACGCGGCCCATGTCGCAACTCTGTCGCGCATCGAGGACCACGACGTCACCAACCAGTTCAGTGCCTTCGGCTGTGTCAAGCTCGGACGCTTCCGCCTGTGGACATTGCTGTTCGCCTTCCAGCTCCTCGATTACGGCACGCGGCACATCTACACGCGCGGCCGGTTGGCGCGTGTCGGCACGATCCACTTCGCGCGATGGGTGTTTACCGATGATCGCCGCAGGCTGTTCTTCGCCAGCAACTACGATGGCAGCCTCGACAGCTACATGGACGACTTCATCAACAAGGTCGCATACGGCCTGAACCTGGTGTTCAGCAATGGCATCGGTTATCCGCGTACCGCTTTCCTGCTGAGCGGTGGAGCAAGCCGCGAGACGGAATTCAAATACTATCTGCGGCGCCACGAAGTGCCCACGCAGGTCTGGTACAAGGCCTATCCTGGCCTCACAACAGCGGACCTTGCGTGCAACACGGAGATCCGCGAAGGCCTGCACAGGCCACACATGAGCGATAGCCAGGCACGTGCCTGGCTGGCGCTGATCTGAGCCACCGAGATGCCGGTTCCCGCAACCGAGTTGGCCGATATTCAGGGCCTGGTGCATTCGGGCTACACCAACCTGACCGAGGCGGGTTTTCTCCTGCTGCGTATCATCGACGCCGCCGCAGCACGCGCCTGGCTCGCCGATGCGCCGGTGACCACCGCCGCCGAACGCGACAAATCGACGGTGCTGCAAGTGGCATTCAGTGCGAGCGGCATGCGCGCGCTTGGCTTGGCGGAGTCGATCATCGGTGGCTTCTCCGCGGAATTCATTTCGGGCATGGCCGGAGACGAAGGCCGCTCGCGCCGCCTGGGCGACATCGCTGCGAGTGCGCCGTCGCAGTGGCGGTGGGGATCACAACGTGAGCCCGACGTGGTGGTGATGCTGTACGCGCAGCCTTCCGCTGATCTCGCTGCCTGGCGGACGCGTGTCGTCACCAGTGCCTTCGGTGCGGGCTTCGAGATTTTGCAGGACCTGCCTACGTCCGACATGAATGGCCACGAGCCATTCGGCTTTACCGATGGCATCAGCCAGCCGCAGATCGACTGGCAGGCACGACGCAAACCAGGCACCGTCGCTGATCTCGACTACGGCAACCTTGTCAGCGCCGGCGAGTTCCTGCTTGGCTATCAGAACGAATATGGCCTCTACACCGATCGTCCGCTGCTCGATCCGACCGCGCCCGGTGCGGCGGCATTGCCTCAGGCGGAAGACGATGCATCACGCCGCGACCTCGGTCGCAACGGCAGCTATCTGGTGATGCGCGAGCTAAGTCAGGACGTGCGCGGCTTCTGGCAGTTCGTGGCAAGTCAGGCGACTGGTGCCTCGGTGGCCATACGCCTGGCCGAGGCGATGGTCGGAAGGCACATGACCGGCAGGCCGCTGGTGCCTGGCACGCGCCAGATCCGCGGCATCGCTGCCAAGGACATCGCACAGAACGGTTTCACATTTGACGATGACAAGTACGGATTGCGCTGCCCGTTCGGCGCGCACGTTCGTCGCGCCAATCCACGTACCGGCGATATGCCTGGCGGAAGGCAGGGCCTGATCTCGCGCCTTACGCGGATGCTCGGATTGTTCCATCCGGATCTACAGGAGGATCTGATCGCGGCGAGCCGCTTTCACCGCATCATCCGCCGTGGCCGCGAGTTCGGTGCATTGCTGCCGCCCGATCAGGCGATGATTCCCGATGCTCCCGATCCTGCCAGCGGGCTACATTTTATCTGCCTTAACGGCAACATCTCGCGGCAATTCGAGTTCGTGCAGAACGCTTGGGTGATGAGCGCCAAGTTCGCCGGACTGGGTGACGAAAGTGACCCGCTGCTCGGCAATCGCCAGCCGCATCCAGCCGGCACCGCAACAAACAACTTTGGAATGCCGCGGCCGAATGGCGTGACGCGCCGGATCTGTGGTCTGCCGCAATTCGTGACGGTGGCCGGCGGTGGCTACTTCTTCCTGCCGGGACTGCGCGCGCTGCGATTCATGGCCGGCTAAGTCGGTGTCATTGCGAGCGAAGCGAAGCAATCCCGTCGAGTTTGCTTCGCTTCGCTCGCAATGACATCGAGCTCGGTCTGCCGCTGGCCGTCACACCGCCGCATCCCGCAGGATCACCTCGGCTGCCTTTTCGGCGATCATGTAGATCGCGCAGACGATGAAGAAGCCAGGGATCCGCGGAAACACCGACGCATCAACCACGCGCAGTCCCTTCGTGCCGTGCACCCGGAACTCGCTGTCCACCACGCCATCCTGCTCGACCGGTCCGATCGCGCAACTGCACGAGGCATGATGCCCCCATGCGTTGTCGCGTACGAACTGTGCCAGTTCATCGTCTGACTGGAGGTGCTCGCCAGGCAGCTCCTCCTGCGCCAGGATACCGTCGCGCTTGAGTGGTGCAGTCAGGCGCCGCACCGTCCGTATCCCGTAGACCACGGCCGCCATGTCGTCGTGCGCATTCTCCATGCTCTCGTTGAAGTAGCGGAAGTTGATCGCTGGAGGATCACGCGGGTCTCCGGATGCCAGCCTGACCTCGCCGCTACGGTTGGCCGTATGCGCCTTCAGCACCGCCCAACTTAGATAATTGTGCAGCGTCGCCACCTCTTTCGAGTATCCCGGCCAATAACCCCAGAACTTCGCCAACAACGCCATGCAGAACAGATCCGCCGGCGCCCGGCCTGGCGCGGACGCCTTCGTCAGAGCCAGCGCGGCGCCGTTCGACGCGTATATATTATCCTTGGTCAGCGCCCATTCCCGGTAGAGTGGGTCGCTCGCATTGAACAGCCCTCCATCCAGCACCGCCCACGGACTCGCCGTCCGGTTGACCACGCTGACTTCGTAGCGGTCTTGCAGGTTCCGGCCCACGCCATTCAGTTCGCGCCGAACCGCTATGCCATGCGGCAACAGTGCATCGCGTGGACCAATACCGGAAAGCATCAGAAGCTGTGGCGTGTTGAAGGCACCGCCCGCCAGTATCACCTCCTGCGAGGCGCGAACCTCCCGCCGTTCACCCTGGCTCTGGCTTGGCGCCGCATGCGCTTTGTACAGGCGTTCACCCTTGAAATATTCGACGCCACATGCGCGATCGCTGTCATCGAAGATGACGCGGGTCGCGAGAGCATGCGTCTCGATCCTCAGCCGATCGGGATATCGAGCCTGGACCTCCAGCAGACGTTCACGCGTGCCGAACCTCGCGTGCCGACTGGTGGTAAGCGGCGTATAGCAGAGCCCGCCCGCCTCCCCTGGCCAACGCAGGTCGTTTGGGTCGAGCTCATCGTCCAGCACCGACTGAATGTCCACGGCCTTGTCCCGCAACTTCGACAGCAGGCCACTGTCCGCAATGAAATTGACGATCGCGACGACAAAGCCGGGCAGGGACAACTCAATGCCGAGCTTGAGCCCTGCCACAATCCACGGAGGGATATTCAGTATCTTCGCGATGTGCTTCGGCCGGCCACCATAGGTCAGGGCTGATTCAACCAGTGTGCGCAACAGCGCCTTGTCGCGAAGCACGGCTGTCGGTGTGGGATGCTCCGTCGGCAGCCATCCTCCCCAGCCATGACCTGTCGGATCGAGGCCCACTTTCTGCGTTGAGCGCCACACCGGCCGATAACGGCAATCCTCGATGCGCTGAAAATATCGCTGCATCGACGCGGCGCTCCACGACTGGTCGTTGGTGAGCGCGGCGATGCCATCCCAATCGCCGTCCTGCGGCCGCATCAGGATCATGGCGTTATGTGCCGTGCAGCCGCCCAGCGTACCAGCGCGCGGATAGAGCACGCCGCCTTTCTCCGGCAGGTATTTCTGATCGCGTCGCTGCTGCGCCTCATCGGCATAATGTCGCACGAAAAAATTCCAGCTCATGGCTGGGTTTTCTGACGCGAGAGTGTGGAATGCGGGCACCTGATAGTCGGCAGGCAGGCCCGGCGCCGGCGACACGAGTGCGTCCCCACCTGCTTCCAGTACCACGACGCGTTTGCCTGCTTCGGCGAGACGGGCGGCAAGCGTCCCGCCGCCCGCGCCCGAACCGACAATCACGTAATCGCAGTCAGCGTCCGGCATATGCTCGGTTCAGAATGTCTTCAGGAACTCGATCAGGGCACGCTTGTCGTCATCGCTAAGCCCGCTGCCATCGGGGGACAGGTTCGTACCGAAGTAGTGACCCCGATTGACGACGAAGTCCGGACACTTGCTCAGCTTCAGCATTGTCGGAGCGAGATTGGCGAATTTCGCTTGCAGTTGCTCATCCGTTGCCGTCGCAGGCATGGATGCGAGGTCCAGTTTGAGTTGCAACAGCAGATTGGCGATGTTCGCAAGATGCTCGAGCTGTGCGGCCAGGTTGTTGCTCTCCGGCAGCAACTGGAGGTCGGCAAGCAGGTTGACCGGAATGCCGGCCGGTATTGGACCAATGGTGATTCCGCCATCAGCATCGAACAGCTTCGGGATGATGGCGTGCAGCGGCCCTTTCGCCGATCTCAGGATGTCGGGCAGGTAACCTGGAGGAATGCGGACGAAGCTGCGTGCCGTCGTGCGGTCGATCAGGCCGGGGACCTTGTCGCCCAGGATCGGATCCTTCGTCCGCTTTTCGGGCCACAGCATTTGCTCGATCGACGCCTGGAAGACCCGCATTCGCGCATCCACGGAGGGATCCTGCTCGAACGGTCCAACCGTGTTGTTCAGCAGGAACGGCGCCGTCGACCACACACTGATCAGCGATGGAGGGCGCGTATAGCCGCGTCCGCCCGCCGGCATCTTGTAGTCCACCTGAGCACCGGTGAATGGGTCGTTCACCTTGATGGTCCCGACCGACGGCAGGCTCTTGTAGGAATGCGAAGAAAAGTTGTCCCAGATGTTGTTGGCGAGCGCGTTGGTGGCCAGCGGGCTGCATGCGTTGGTTTGCAGCAGCGTCACCGGCACTCGGAATTCCGCCGACAGGAAATTGTTGTCGAGGAAATCTGGCGCATTGACGATATCGCGCATCTGCCGTTTGTAGTCGTCGGTCTTGGTCCACGCCCAGTACTTGTCCCAGCATTGCAGATATCCAGGGCCAGCGCAGCCTGCCGGATCAAGTCCGGCTGCGGGCGTCGGCGCCTTGCTGGAGTGACAGCGCGCGCAGTTCTCGGCAAACACGACCTTGCCTCGGTTCAGTACCGTCTGGTCGGTCGTCAGATATTTCTGCCCACCAGGCGCGGCCTGCAGCCGATCGGGTCGCGCGGCCTTCAGAAAGAACAGTGCGGTAGCGGGCGTACCCGCCTCAGTGGCTTGCCAGTAGCTGGAATTCTTCTCAGCCGTGGCGATCGGGATTGGCGATATCGGCTTGCCGCCCACAATCGCATTGAAATGGAGCAGCCACTCCTCACTGAACAGGCCGATGTTGAGATAGACCCGGTTGAGTGCACCCAGCGCGCCAACCAAATCTGAACCATCCTTCAACACGTGCGGCGTCCACACCGTGTTGGGCTTGCTGAAATACTGCGTCAGCGGCCCGCTGCTGACAAAGTCATTGAACTGCTTGTTGTTCAGCTCTCCGTCCGCCAGCGTCTCGCGACCCCAGCGCCGCGCAATATCCAGCCGGGCACCGAGATTGTAGATCGCGTTCATCGTCCGGGGATTGTTGATGTTGTCAGTCGAGATAAGCGAGGTATCCATCGCGCCCGGCCGATAGGTGTGCACGAGCTGATACATGAAGTTGTCTGAATTGGCCTTATAGATAAACAACCGATCAACCCACATGTACTGCGCGCCAACGGTTGAACTGAGGTCCGCGAAGGTCGGGTTTGCGGGATCCGCCGGCGGGTGGATCGGGCTTGGCCCGACATGGCAGAAGCCGCACGACATTCCGACCCGATAAGGCCGCACCAGCTTCTTGTCGTTGTAGTAGCTCAATCTTT